>NZ_BAAALG010000011.1:116333-128302 GCF_039528155.1 Nocardioides dubius
GTGGTCGCTGCGGTCACCCTGGTCGGCGTGCCGACGGCGGTGCTGTCGCTGGCCGGCTCCGACCCGGACACCGCACCTGCGCCGGCGAGCCTGCCCACCTTCGTCGACTCCGGCAACGAGCGGCTGCTGCCCGAGGACCAGCTCCCCGTGAACCGGAGCAGGCTCGGCCTGCCCGCGCTCGAGCCCGGCACCCTGGAGCGCGGCGCCGACACACGCGTTCCGTGGGCCCAGGGCGGCGTGCTGCACCTGCCCGACGGCGAGCAGCTGAACCTCGACGCCCCGACCAGGATGCTTCTCCCCTACGACGAGGGCTGGCTGCTGGGCGAGCAGGTCGGGGACGGCGAGTACGCCACCCGGATCGTCGACGCCGACGGCACCACCCTCGCCGAGCCGGAGATCTCGCCGGAGGTCGGCGCAGCCTCCGGCAACGGCCGCTACGTGAGCTACCTCGAGGGCGACTCGCTGGTGATGCACGACAACACCACCGGCCGCTCGCAGGTGGTCGCCAGCGCCGAGAAGGAGCTGGAGCCGGCGCTGGTGGGCGTCGACGACGAGGGAGCCGTCTACTTCAACGTCGGCTCGGAGCCCGGGATGACGAACGACGGTCGCGTCTGGCGCAACGGGACTACCACCGATCTGAGCCCCGGCACCGAGCAGCGGATCACCGTGGTCAGCCCGCTCGGCTACACGGTGCGGATCGTGAAGATGAGCGACTTCGGTGGCTGCTACGCGGTCTTCGACCCCGAAGGCACCGAGCAGGCCCGCACCTGCACGCACAACCCGAAGGTGTTCTCGCCCGACGGCGCCAGCGTGGCGATGGGCCCCAACTACGGCGACGGGGCCGGCGACCTCAACCTCGCCATCGCCGGCGAGGACTGGTCACACCCGGCGCACGAGTGGGTCAACTACACCGACGCCGGCGTGCAGCAGCCGACCTTCAGCAGCATGGTCTGGGAGGACGACGAGCACCTGCTGGTCAGCATGGTCGACTTCTCCCAGGGCATGGAGAAGACGACCTGGTACCTGGTCCGGGTCGGACTCGACGGCACCACCGAGCTCGCCGCCGACCCGATCGCCGGCGACCAGGACACCGGCTTCGAGTTCGCCGGGTGACCAGCAGCGCTACGAAGCGGCCAGCCAGGCGAGAGCCTGGTTGGCCGCGGCCACATGCGCGCTCGGAACCGACCACAGCCGAGCGGCGATCACCTCAACGCTGACCAGGCTCCCCTGCACCAGCAGGGAAGGCTCAGACCAGCACCGTGGTGACCGGCTGCGAGGAGTCGGCCGGCAGGTCGAGCGCGGACGGCGTCCGGCCCCGGGCCACCATCTCGGCACCGAGTGCGGCCACCATCGCGCCGTTGTCGGTGCACAGGCCCGGGCGCGGAACCCGGACCCGGATGCCGAGATCGGCGGCCCTGGCCTCGGCCATCGCCCGCAGCCGCGAGTTCGCGGCCACGCCGCCACCGATCAGGATGTCCTCGATCCCTTCCGAGCGCGCGGCATCCAGCGCCTTGCGGACCAGCACGTCGCAGACCGCCTCCTGGAACGAGGCCGCCACGTCCGCCACCGGCACCGGCTCGCCGGAGCGCTCGCGGGCCTCCACCCAGCGCGCCACCGCCGTCTTCAGGCCGGAGAAGGAGAAGTCGAAGCGGTGCCGCTCCAGGTCGCGCTTCGCGGTCAGGCCGCGCGGGAAGTCGATCGCCACCGAGTTGCCGGAGACCGCCGTGCGGTCGATGTGCGGGCCACCCGGGAACGGCAGCCCGAGCAGCCGCGCCACCTTGTCGAACGCCTCCCCCGCGGCGTCGTCGATGGTGGCGCCCATCGGGTCCACCCCGACCGTGATGTCGCTGACCTTCAGCAGCGAGGAGTGCCCGCCGCTGACCAGCATCGCGATGCACGGCTCAGGCAGCGGCCCATGCTGGAGCTGGTCGACCGCCACATGCGCGGCGAGGTGGTTGACGCCGTAGATCGGCTTGCCGAGGCCGAGCGCGAGCGCCTTGGCCGACGCCACCCCCACCAGCAGCGCCCCGGCCAGGCCCGGACCCGCCGTCACCGCCACCGCATCGATGTCGTTCAGCGAGATCCCGGCCTTCTCACACGCCCGGTCGATGGTCGGCACCATCGCCTCCAGGTGCGCGCGCGACGCGACCTCGGGCACCACTCCACCGAAGCGGGCGTGCTCCTCGACGCTGCTGGCCACCTCGTCGACCAACAGCGTGTGCCCACGCACGATGCCGACCCCGGTCTCGTCGCAGGAGGTCTCGATGCCCAGCACCAACGGTTCATTGCTCATGACGCACTCCAGGCGGTCGACGGCTCCAGCGCGCGCATCAGGATCAGCGCATCCGAGTCGTCGCGGTAGTAACGGGGACGCAGGTCGATCCAGGTGAAGCCCAGATCCAGGTAGAAGGCGATCGCGCCGTCGTTGATCGAGGAGACCTCCAACAGCATCCGCTCGGCTCCGGCGCTCTGCGCGGCCTGGGCCGCCTCGACCACGAGCCGCCGGGCCAGACCCCCACGGCGATGCGCGGGATGCACCACGATCCGGACCAGGTCCGCGACCTCGCCGAGCACCATGGTCACGATCGCGGCCACCACCACGCCGTCGGCCTCGGCCAGCACCACCCGCCGCCCGGGGGCGTCGAGCTCGCTCAGCCAGGCGTCGGCGTCCCAGCGATCGCTGACGAAGCCGGTGGCGTCGAGCGCCGCCAGTGCCGCACCGTCGGCGGGTGCCGCCGGGCGCAGCAGCAGCGCCGCGTTCACGAGACCTGCTTGGGCTGATGCGCCGCCACCGCGTCCGGACGACGCAGGTAGAGCGGCTCGGGGTCCAGCAGCTCGGCGCGCTCCTCGGCCACCACCCGGCCCAGCCAGCCGGCCGAGGGACGTTGCGGCCCCACGCCCGGGCCCAGCAGGTCGCCGTACAGCACGGCTCCCTCGCCGACCACCGCCACGCCCGGGGCCAACCGCGCGGCCAGGTCGGCGGGACGCTCGACCTCGGGCCCGGCCGTCCGGACGCCGTCGCTGTAGGAGGCCCAGTAGACCTCCTTGCGCCGGGCGTCGGTGGCCACCACGAAGTCGCCGTCGACCGCGCCGGAGTCCAGCGCCTCGACGGCCAGCACGTCGAGCGAGCAGACCCCGTAGACCGGAAGCTCCAGCACGTAGGCCAGGGTGCGCGCGGTGACCAGCCCGACCCGCAGCCCGGTGAACGGGCCGGGGCCGACGCCGACCGCCAGCGCGGTCACGTCGAAGCGGTCGATGCCGGCATCGGCAAGCACCTGCTCGATCAGCGGTGCCAGCAGCTCGCCGTGCTTCATGGTGCGGTCGGAGACCCGCTCGGCGACCACGACGTCACCGTCGGTGATCGCGGCGGTGACCTGCGGGGAGGAGGTGTCGAAGGCGAGAAGCACGGTTCAGAGGTTACCGAGGTCGGTGGTGGACCAGCGCGCGCCGATCGGCTGGAGGATCACCTCGCGCGGGTCCGCGTCGGCATCCACGTCCGCGACGTCGTCGCCGACGGCCCGCACGATGGTGATCTCCAGGCGGTCGTCGGCCAGCCCCTCGGCCAGGCCCTCGCCCCACTCGACCACCGTGACCGCGTCCTCCAGCGAGGTGTCCAGGTCGAGGTCGTCGAGCTCGTCGATGCCGCCCAAGCGGTAGGCGTCGACATGCACCAGGGCCGGTCCGTCACCGTTGTTGGGATGCACCCGCGCGATCACGAAGGTCGGCGAGGTCACCTCGCCGCGAACGTCCAGCCCGGCGCCGAGGCCCCGGGTGAAGGTGGTCTTCCCAGCTCCGAGGTCGCCGGTCAGGATGATCAGGTCACCGGCGCGGAGCAGCGGCGCCAGGCGCCGGCCGAGGTCGCGTGCGTCGTCGGCGGTGGGCACCTGGACCCGGGTCTCGAAGAGCCGCACCATCTCCACCAGCACGCCCTCGGTGTGACAGGTGACGAAGCCGTGGTGGTCCCAGAAGGCCAGCGACCTGGGCAGCTCGATCCGGGCGTAGACCCGCATCCCCCGGTGGCCGTGGGCGCGGGCGTGCTCGCCGGCCGCCCGGACCAGGGCGCCGGCCACGCCGCTCCCCTGCCGGCCGGGCACCACGCCGAAGCGACGCACCAGCAGCAGCGGGTCGGAGTCGGGCCCGAAGAGCAGGCAGCCCACCGGCTCGCCGTCCAGCCTCGCCAGCAGCCCGCCGTTGAGCTCCAGCGCGGTGCGCAGGCTCTCCACGGTCTCGGCCAGGGCGTCGGCCGGCGGGTCCATCGGCGGGCGCGAGGAGAAGGCAGCCCTCACCACGGCATGCACCAGCGCCGCGTCGGCGCCGTCGACGTGTTGGATCTGCAACGTCACGTTGCGGCCTCGCTGTCCACGTGCACCCGGGCGAAGCGGCCCCCGATGCGGGTGACGATCTCGTAGCTGATGGTGCCGCAGGCATCCGCCCACTCCTGGGCGGTCGGGTGACCGCCGGCACCGGTCCCGAAGAGCTCGACCTCGTCTCCGGCGGCGGCCTCGCCGTCGCCGAGCTCGATCACGAACTGGTCCATGCAGACGACGCCGCGGATCGGGCGCCGGCCACCGGCCGCCCAGACCTCGGCCCGGTTGCCGGCCGCGCGAGGAATCCCCTCGCCGTAGCCGGCGGGCACCAGGCCCACCCGGGTCGCGGTGGGCGCGATCCAGGTATGCCCGTAGGAGACGCCGTCGCCGGCGTCGATCTGCTTGACCATCGCCAGCCGGGCGCGCACCGTCATCGCCGGGATCAGGCCGAGGTCGGCGCAGTGGCCAGGAGCGGGGTCGATCCCGTAGCTCGCGAGCCCGAATCGGACCAGGTCGAAGCGGGCGTCGGGACGCAGCAGCGCACCGGCGCTGTTCGCGATGTGCCGCCAGCGGGGTCGCAGCCCCGCCTGGTCGGCGATCTCGAGGGCCTCCTTGAAGACCCCCAGCTGGGCGTCGTTGGCCGGGTGCTCGGGCTCGTCGCTGGCCGCGAAGTGCGACCAGACGCCGGTGATCGCGAGCGAGCCCGCGCGCTCCAGGCCGGCGGCGTGGGCGCACAGCGCCGCCCAGTCGCGCAGCGGCGAGCCACCGCGGCTGAGGCCGGTGTCGATCTTCAGGTGGACCTGCGGGGTGACCCCTGCCGCAGCGCCCGCGGTGACGATCTCGTCGAGCTGCGCGACCGTGTAGCCGGCCACCTCGACGGCCGCAGCCAGAGCGGGCACGTAGTCCTCGCCGGGGACGGCGAGCCAGGCGAAGAGCGGCCCGACGTCGCCGCTCGCGCGCAGCGCCACCGCCTCGTCGAGGGTCGCCACGCCGAGCCAGTCGGTGCCGGCGGCCCGCGCCGCGCGCGCGACCTCGACCATGCCGTGACCGTAGGCGTCGGCCTTGACCACGGTCATCACGGCAGGAGCATCCGATGCCGAGACCAGGTCACGGAGCCGACGCACGTTGTGCCGGATCGCGGCGAGGTCGACCCTGATCTCCGCACGCGGTGCAGACGTCGAACTCATGAGCACCATTCTCTCAGGACCGCTCCGCCCCCGGATGCAGCAGGTCGCCGATGGTGGCGCGAAGTGTCGCGGCCACCACGCTCGCGGTCAGTGGACCGTGCTGTGCGGCGCGGGTCGCGGCGGCACCGTGCAGCCAGGCACCGATGCCGGCCGCCTGCCACGGCATCACCCCACTGGCCAGCAGGGCACCGATCAGGCCCGCCAGCACATCGCCCGCACCGGCCGTGCCCAGCCACCCGGTGCCGGTGACGTTCACCAGCACCTCTCCGCTGGGGTCGGCGACCAGGGTTCTCGGCCCCTTGAGCAGCACCACCGCCTGGTACCGCTCGGCAGCCCTGCGCACGTGGGCCAGCTGGTCCTGCTCGACGCTCTCCCGCTCGACGCCGAGCATCCGGGCCAGCTCGCCGGCATGCGGGGTCAGCACCGCCGGCACCTCCAGCGGGCCGTCGAGGTGCGCAAGCGCGTCGGCGTCGATCACCAGCGGCACGTCGTCGGCGAGGCAGGCGGCGAGCGCTTGGCCGGCGTCCTCGCCGCTGCCGGGGCCGACCACCCAGGCCTGCACGCGTCCCTCGCCGACCACCTCGGGGTGGCGCAGCCGGACGGCGTCGGCCGCCGCCCCCTGGTAGCGGATCATCCCGGCCAGGCCACTGCCCGCGCCGTCCACGCAGAGCAGCGCGGCCCCCGGGTAGGTGGCCGAGCCGGCGCGGACGCCGAGCACCCCGCGGGTGTACTTGTGCCCGGACTCCGCCGGACGCGGCAGCAGCCGTGCGACGTCCGCGGCCTGGAGCGAGCGCACCGCGGCCGGCGGCAGGCTCAGCCCGATGTCGACCAGCTGCACGGCACCGCAGACCTCCGCGGCGGGCGCCACCAGGTGGGCGATCTTGTGGCTGCCGAAGGTCACCGTCAGGTCGGCGCGCACGTGGTCGCCCGGAAGCCGTCCGGTGTCGACGTCGACGCCGCTCGGCACGTCGACCGCGACCACCGGGACGCCCGGATACCGGCACAGCGCCCGCTGCGCGCTCGGCCGCAGCCCCGGCCGGCCGACGATCCCGACGATGCCGTCGATCAGCACGTCGATCTCGCTCGCCCGCCAGCGCCGGTCGGCCTCGGCGCCCGCCGCGGTGCCACCGGCCGCGCGCAACCCAGCCAGCCCCTCGGCGTGGACCTCGTCGGCCAGCAGCTCGGCATGCACCGAGGCACCCCGGCGGGCCAGGTAGGCGCCCGCCCACAGCGCGTCGCCGCCGTTGTTGCCCGGCCCCACCAGGAGCAGCACCCGGCGGCCGTAGGCGCCACCGAGGAAGTCGATCACCGCATGCGCCAGCCCGAGGGCGGCGCGCTGCATCAACGCGCCGGGCGGCAGGCTGGCGAGCAACGGCTCCTCGGCCGCGCGGACCTCGGCGGCGGTATGGGCGTGACGCATGCGCCGAGCCTACTGAGACCGAGCCGTGCGCGCGCTCACCGAGCGGGCGTGCCGCCCTCCAACACCACGTAGGCCGCGGCCATCCCGCCGTCATGGGTCAGCGAGAGGTGCACCACCTGGACGCCGATCGCCTCCGCCACCGCGAGCACCGAGCCGCGGATCTCGAAGCGCGGTCGCCCACTGGCCTCCTTGATCACCTCGGCGTCGTGCCAGGCCATCCCGGGCGGGGCGCCCAACGCCTTCGCCAGCGCCTCCTTGGCCGCGAACCGGGCCGCCAGGGAGAGCAGCGGGAGGTCGCGCTCGCCGTCGGTGAAGAGCTTGTGCCGCAAGGCCGGCGTGCGGGTGATGGAGGCCTCGAATCGGTCGACGGCGACCACGTCGATGCCGACCCCGACGATCATCGGATCACTCGACCGTGACGGACTTGGCGAGGTTGCGCGGCTGGTCGACGTCGTGGCCCATCAGGGTCGCGAGCTCGCAGGCGAACAGCTGGAGCGGAACCGTGGCCACCAGCGGCTGGAGCAGCACCGGCACCTGCGGGAGCTCGATCAGCTCGTCGGCGACGTCGGCCACCGTCGTATCCCCGGCCTCGGCCAGCACGATGGTGCGGGCGCCACGGGCGCGGATCTCCTGGATCGCGCTGACCATCTTGTCGTGCAGCTGGTCGCGGCCGCGCGGCGGAACCACGCAGAAGACCGGCAGGCCGGGCTCGATCAGCGCGATCGGGCCGTGCTTGAGCTCGCCGGCGGCGAACCCCTCGGCGTGGATGTAGGCCAGCTCCTTGAGCTTCAGCGCGCCCTCCATCGCGACCGGGTAGCCGGCATGACGGCCGAGGAAGAGCACGACCTTCGCGTCGAGCAGCTCCTGGGCGAGGTCGTAGACCTGCTGGGCGCCGTCCAGCACCTGCTGCACCTGCGCCGGGATCCGGTCGAGGTCGCGCACCACGGCGGCGATCTCGTCGCCGAACTTCGTGCCGCGCAGCTGGGCCAGGTAGAGGCCGAGCAGGTAGCAGGCGACCATCTGGGTCAGGAAGCCCTTGGTGGAGGCCACCCCGATCTCCGGGCCGGCGTGGGTGTAGATCACCGCGTCGGACTCGCGCGGGATGGTGGCGCCGTTGGTGTTGCAGATCGCCAGCACCTTGGCCCGCTGCGCGCGGGCATGCCGGATCGCCATCAGGGTGTCGGCGGTCTCGCCGGACTGGCTGATCGCCACCACCAGGGTGTTGCGGGTCAGGATCGGGTCGCGGTAGCGGAACTCGTGGGCGAGCTCGACCTCCACCGGGATCCGGGTCCAGTGCTCGATCGCGTACTTGGCGACCTGGCCGGCGTAGGCCGCCGTGCCGCAGCCGACCACGATGATCCGGTCGATGTCGCGCAACGCCTCGTCGTCGATGCGCACCTCGTCCAGCATCAGCTGCCCACGCTCGGTGTGGCGGCCCAGCAGGGCTGCCGCCACCGACTCGGGCTGCTCGAAGATCTCCTTGCGCATGAACCAGTCGTGGCCGTCCTTCTCGGCGGCCGCGAGGTCCCAGTCGACGTGGTACTCCTTGCCCTGCGCGGGGTTGCCGTCGAAGTCGCTGATCTCCACGCCGTCGCGGGTGATCGTGACGACCTGGTCCTGGCCGAGCTCGAGGGCGTTGCGGGTGTGCTCGATGAACGCTGCGACGTCGGAGCCGAGGAAGTTCTCGCCCTCGCCGAGCCCGACCACCAGCGGGGAGTTGCGACGCGCGGCCACCACCCGGTCCGGGTCCTCGGCGTCGACGGCGACCAGGGTGAAGGCGCCCTCCAGCCGGCGGCAGACCGCCGTCATCGCGGCGGTCAGGCCGTTGCCAGAGGCCAGCTCGCCCTCCAGCAGCTGCGCGGCGATCTCGGTGTCGGTCTCCGACAGCAGCTCGGCACCACTGTTCTCGAGCTCGCGACGCAGCTCGGCGTAGTTCTCGATGATCCCGTTGTGCACCAGCGCGACCCGGCGCTGCGCACCCAGGTGCGGGTGCGCGTTGACGTCGTTGGGGGCTCCGTGGGTGGCCCAGCGGGTGTGCCCGATGCCGATCGTGGACGACGGCAGCGGGTGTTCGGCGATCGCGCTCTCCAGGTTCGCCAGCTTGCCCGCACGCTTGTCAGCAGCGAGCGCTCCATCGCAGACCAGGGCGATCCCGGCCGAGTCGTAGCCCCGGTATTCCAGCCGTCGCAGGCCCTCGATCACCACGTCCTGAGCACTCTTGGCCCCTACGTATCCGACGATCCCGCACATTCAGCCGACTCCCTGTTCTTCCGGACCCCGCCAAGAAGCGGTCACAGCGACTGCAAGAATACGGGCATGTCGTACTCGACCGGTGCAGAGACCCGCGAGCCGGCACGGGAATCCTCTCCATACGTCGAGTTGGACCGTGCTGCCTGGGCGGCCCTCGCCGCACACACCGAGCAACCCCTCAGCGCGACCGAGGTCGAGCGGATCCGGGGCCTCGGCGAGGAGCTGGACATCGACGAGATCCAGCAGGTCTACCTCCCGCTGTCGCGGCTGCTCAGCATGTACGTCGAGTCGGCCGGCGAGCTGCACCGCAAGCAGGAGGCGTTCCTGGAGCGCCCGCACCCGCCGCGCACCCCGTTCGTGATCGGCGTCGCCGGATCGGTCGCCGTCGGCAAGTCGACGACGGCCCGCGTGCTGCGCGAGCTGCTGGCGCACTGGCCCCAGCACCCCTCGGTGGCCCTGGTCACCACCGACGGCTTCCTCTTCCCGAATGCGGAGCTGGAGCGGCGCGGACTGCTGCGCCGCAAGGGGTTCCCGGAGTCCTACGACCGGCGCGCCCTGCTCCGCTTCGTGGTCGACATCAAGTCCGGCAAGGACGAGGTCGAGGCGCCCACCTACTCGCACCTGAGCTACGACGTGATCTCGGACCAGACGGTCACCGTCAAGCGGCCCGACATCGTCATCGTCGAAGGCCTCAACGTGCTCCAGCCGGCGCGGGTGCGCGACGACGGCCGCACCGGGCTCGCGGTCAGCGACTACTTCGACTTCAGCATCTACGTGGACGCCGCCACCAGCGACATCAAGCGCTGGTACACCGACCGCTTCCTGCGACTGCGCGAGACCGCGTTCCGCGACCCGGCGTCGTACTTCACCAAGTACGCCGGCCTCACCGAGGACGAGGCGGTAACCGAGGCCGGGCGGATCTGGGACGAGATCAACGGCCCGAACCTGGTGCAGAACGTGCTGCCGACCCGGTCACGGGCCACCCTGGTGCTGCGCAAGGACCGCGACCACTCGGTGCGCTACGTGCGGCTGCGCAAGCTCTAGTCGGGCTCGGGCACGCTCAGCGAGGCCGCGATGCCCGACCAGACGCGTTCCCCGACGCCGCCCTCGCCCACCAGGTAGCGGGTCTGGATCAGGCTGACCAGTCCGGCCTCGGTGGCCACCGTGGTGGCCGCCAGCTCTGCCTGATCCGGCAGGCAGGGACCCTCGAAGACGGTGAGGTCGACCCGGATCCGGCTGCGCGCGGCGGCGCTGCCGTCGGCCAGGGTCACCGATCGGGTCTCGATCTCGGAGAGCGGGGCGGTGACGCCGTCGGCGTTGCGGGCCACGGTCTGCACCCAGGCGTCGGCGGCGGCCCGGCTGCCCGCCGTCGCGTCGCTGCCGCTGACCGGGTCGGCGAGCACCGTCCAGGCGGCGGGGACCTCGGTGCCGCCGTCACGACACCGGTTGCCGAAGTAGTAGGCCGGCGCGTGACCACGGCCGAGCACTCCCCCGTCGGCGTCCCTGGCGGTGAGCTCGGTGCCGGTGCTGCGCACCGACCACGAGAGCGGCACCCGGTAGCGGGCAGCCGGGGCGGACGACGGGCTCACGCCGCTCTGGATCGCCCAGTTCACGTAGTAGTCGGCCTCGAAATCGCCGGAGAACGGATCCGGACCCAGCTCGACGCTGCCCCGCTCCGCCTCCGCACCGTCCTGGTTGACCTGGACGACGCCGGCGGCGACGCCGGCCCCGACGGTGGTGATCACACTGAGCAGGGCGAGCACCCGCACCAGTCCCCGCAACGCGCCATCCGCCATGGGGCAAGCCTAGGAGGTGTCCGGCGATCTGAGTGCCTTCTCAACAGCCCGGCCGCGCCGCGGCCCCTGCCCGCCGGTGCCTAGCCGGCGCTCGCCGGGCCCAGCTCCTTGTGGAACTCGCCCATCCGCGCCACCGGCTCGAAGCCGAGCGCGTCGTTGACCGCCACCATGTGGGCGTTCACCTCGGCGTTCCAGGTGTAGATCCGCTCGACGCCCAGGCCGGCCGCCTGGACCGCGGCCAGGTTGCGGGCCTTCAACGCCACGCCCAGGCGCGCACCACGCGCCTCGACGGCGACCAGGGTGCCCCACTGGTAGGCGCGCTCCGGCTCCAGCGAGGAGACCATCAGCTCGGTGTAGCCGACCACCTGATCGGCACCGTCGAGCGCGATCGTCGCCCAGCGGGTCCGCCCCTGGCGAGCCAGCAGCTGCTCCCGGGTCCGGAAGACCTCCACGTCCGCGGACTCGTTCTCCAGCAGCAGGTCGCCCATCGGCGCCTCGGTGTTCAGCGTCGCCGACAGCGCGGCGTAGCCGGCCACCCACTGCTCCGGCACCGCACCGTGGAAGCTCTCCAGGCGGTAGCCGGCAGACGGCGCGGCCTGGCCGGCGAGCCCGGTCAGCACGTCGTCGGCGATCGGCAGGCGCAGCACCCGCTGCACGTCGCCGATCCCGAGCCGGAAGCCGCGGCGGATCACGAACTCCGCATCCTTCGAACCGGCGCCGTCGACGGGCAGGTCGTAGTCGAAGACCACCTCGGTCAGCATCCGTGGGCGGCCGAGCGCCCGGGCCTGCGCCTCGGCGTGCTCGAGGAGCGCGGTGCCGACGCCCTGACCGCGCCGCTGCGGCAGCGTGTAGACCTTGAACCAGGCCAGCTCGCGGTTGTCCAGCTCGTAGACCTCGAGCTCGCTCACGCCGGCCATCTCGCCGTCGACGAGCGCGGCGTGGATCCACATCCGCTCGGACGGGTCCACCGACTGCTTGGCGGCACGCAGCTCCTCCAGCAGCCAGTCGT
>NZ_BAAALG010000011.1:128323-130517 GCF_039528155.1 Nocardioides dubius
TGCCAGGCGTCCATCTGCTCCCGGTCGAACGGGTCGACCTCCACGATCTCCACGCCGCCAGGCTAGGCAATCGCGGGGTCGTGACGCCACGGGTTTTCACCCGGGCGAGCGGCGCGTCAGCCCAGTGCGAGCCGCTCCCGCACCACGGTGGCGAGACGCTGGGCGACCTCGTCGGCGTGCTCCGCCGAGGCGGCCTCGACCATCACCCGGACCAGCGGCTCGGTGCCTGAGGGGCGCAGCAGCACCCGGCCCGTGTCGCCCAGCTCCGTCTCGGCCTCGGCGACCGCGGCCAGCAGGCCCTCGTCGTCGACGGCACGGGCCTTGTCGACGCCACGGACGTTGACCAGCACCTGCGGGAGCCGGGTCATCACCGCGGCCAGCTCCTTGAGCGACTGGCCGGTGGTCGCCATCCGCTCCAACAGGTGCAGGGCGGTCAGCACGCCGTCGCCGGTGGTGGCGAAGTCGCTCATGATCACGTGGCCGGACTGCTCGCCGCCGAGGTTGTGCCCCTGCTCGCGCATCGCCTCGAGCACGTAGCGGTCGCCGACCTTGGTCTGCAGCACCTCGATCCCGGCAGCGCGCATCGCCTGCACGAAGCCGAGGTTGCTCATCACCGTGGCGACCACGGTGTCGTGGGCCAGGCGGCCCGAGTCCTTGAGCGAGCCGGCCAGGATGGCGAGGATCTGGTCGCCGTCGACGACCGTTCCCTCCGCATCGACCGCCAGGCAGCGGTCGGCGTCACCGTCGAAGGCGAAGCCCACGGCGGCGCCGTCCTTGAGCACGGCCGCCTGGAGGTCCTCCAGGTGGGTGGAGCCGCACTGCTCGTTGATGTTCAGCCCATCGGGCTGGGCGTGGATCGCGGTGACGTCGGCACCGGCACCGCGCACCGCGCGTGGGCCGACCTCGCTGGCGGCGCCCTCCGCGCAGTCGAGCACCACGCGGATGCCGGCCAGCGGCTTGTTCGTGGTGCCGATCAGGTGCGCGACGTACTCGTCGGCGGCAGTGTGGTGGGTGTGCACCCGGCCCACCTGCGCACCGGTCGGGCGCTCCCAGGGCTCGCCGAGGCGGGCCTCGATGGCGTCCTCGATGACGTCGTCGAGCTTGGTGCCGCCCCGCGCCAGGAACTTGATCCCGTTGTCGGGCATGGCGTTGTGCGAGGCACTGATCATGACGCCGAGGTCGGCGCCGAGGGCGTCGGTCAGATAGGCGACGCCGGGGGTCGGCAGAACGCCGAGAAGGGCTACGTCGACCCCTGCGGAGAGAAGGCCCGCAACGACCGCCGCCTCCAGGAACTGCCCGGAGACCCGGGTGTCCCGGCCGACGACGGCGAGGGGCCGGTGGCCTGCGAACTCGCCACGCTCGGCGAGTACATGGGCTGCTGCAACGGAAAGGTCCAGGGCCAGCTCAGCGGTGAGAACACCGTTGGCCAGGCCCCGGACCCCGTCCGTGCCGAAAACTCGGTTCATTGCTGCAACTTTCTGGGACGCGCGCCGGAGCGCCTCGCAAGGCGAAGCTGCGAAGGCGACCTTGAAGCGGAGCGGGTCGTCGAGCAGCGACAACGCCGCGAGGCGCCCGGCACGCGTGCCAGGATCAGCGCTTGCTGAACTGCGGAGCCTTACGGGCCTTCTTGAGACCAGCCTTCTTGCGCTCGATGACGCGAGCGTCACGGGTGAGCAGGCCGGCCTTCTTCAGACCCGGGCGGTTGGCCTCGACGTCGACGGCGTTCAGCGCGCGGGCGACGCCCAGACGCAGAGCACCGGCCTGGCCGGTGATGCCGCCGCCGTGGATGCGGGCGATGACGTCGAAGCGACCCTCGACCTGCGCCACCACGAAGGGCTCGTTGACAACCTGCTGGTGCAGCTTGTTCGGGAAGTAGGAGTCCAGCTCGCGGCCGTTCAGGGTCCACTTGCCGGTACCCGGGACGATCCGCACACGAGCAACGGCCTCCTTGCGACGGCCGGTGGCCGAGGCGGGGGCGATGGTGGCGGGGCGCAGCGGAGCGTCAGCCGAGGGCGCACTCTCCGAGCTGTAGGCGACGCCGTCCTCGTTGACCTCGTAGGTCTCCTCGACCTCGGTCGCGTTCACGTTCGACTCAGTCACGATTTCCTGATCCTTCTGCGATTACTGGGAGATCTGCTTGATCTCGAACGGCGTGGCCTTCTGGGCCGTGTGCGGGTGCTCGGGGCCCGAGTAG
>NZ_BAAALG010000011.1:130587-132522 GCF_039528155.1 Nocardioides dubius
CCTTGCGCGCGTCCTTCTCCAGGATCTCGCCGATCGGAGTCGCGGTCAGACCGCCCGGGTAACCCGAGTGGCGGTAGGCCAGCTTGGTGACCTTCTTGTTGCCGGAGAGCGCAACCTTCTCAGCGTTGATGATGATGACGAAGTCACCAGCGTCGACGTGGGGGGCGAAGATCGGCTTGTGCTTGCCGCGAAGGAGGTTCGCGGTCTGGACCGCGAGGCGGCCGAGCACGATGTCAGTGGCGTCGATGACGAGCCAGTCGCGCTGGATGTCACCGGGCTTGGGGCTGTACGTACGCAACGTCTTCTAGCCTCATTCTCGTTCGTTGGACCCGACTGGACTTCCCAGCCGGGGAGGTGCTTCCACGTCTTCTGACGAACACTGCCCGGGATCCGCCGAGGGCGGCCGGGTCTGCATCGTGTCGGGCTCACCGAGGTGGGCCGTTCACAACGCGGCAGGAGACGCGACTAGCAAGTCTAGGGCGAGCCTGAGAAGGAGGTCAAAACGACCCCCTTTCGCATCCGGCGCGGGCAACGAATAGGTTGAGCACTGACACACGCGAGTCAACAGAACTCTTTGAGAGTCCACAACACTCCAAGCAGACAGGAGCCGACGTGACCGACGTATCGGCCGCCGCTGCCGGTCAGGCAGCCTCCCTGACCGTTCGGGACAACCGGACGGGCACCGAGTACGACCTCCCCATCGTCGACGGAACCATCAAGGCCGCCGACCTGGGCAAGATCCGCACCGCCGACGACGAGCCGGGTCTGGCCGTCTACGACCCGGGCTTCGTGAACACGGCCTCGTGCCGCAGCGCTGTGACCTACATCGACGGCGAGAAGGGCATCCTCGAATACCGCGGATACCCGATCGAGCAGTTGGCGGAGAAGTCCAACTTCCTCGAGGTGGCCTACCTCCTGATCCACGGCGAGCTCCCCACCAAGGCGGAGTACGAGGCGTGGGTTCACGAGATCACCTACCACACGTTCGTGCACGAGAACGTCAAGGGCTTCATGCACGGCTTCCGCTATGACGCACACCCGATGGGCATGCTGATGGCGTCGGTCGGCGCGCTCTCCACGTTCTACCCGGACGCGCGCAACATCGATGACCCGGACAACCGGCACATGCAGATCGTGCGCATGATCGCCAAGATGCCGACGCTCGGCGCCTGGGCCTTCCGCCACGCGCAGGGCAAGCCGTTCATCTACCCGGACAACGAGCTCAGCTACACCGAGAACTTCCTCTCGATGCTGTTCCGGATGAGCGAGCAGAAGTTCGCCGCAGACCCGCGTCTGGCCAAGGCCCTCGACGTGCTGCTGATCCTGCACGCCGACCACGAGCAGAACTGCTCGACCAACGCGGTCCGCTCCGTCGGCTCCTCGCAGGTCGACCCGTACTCCGCTGTGGCGGCCGGCATCGGCGCCCTCTACGGCCCGCTGCACGGTGGCGCCAACGAGGCCGTGCTGCGGATGCTGAAGCGGATCGGCACCAAGGAGAACATCCCCGCCTTCATCGAGGGCGTGAAGAACGGCAACGAGCGCCTGATGGGCTTCGGCCACCGGGTCTACAAGAACTACGACCCGCGCGCCAAGCTGATCAAGAAGGCCTGCGACGACGTCTTCGAGGTCACCGGGGTCAACCCGCTGCTCGAGATCGCCCAGGAGCTCGAGAAGATCGCGCTCGAGGACGAGTACTTCGTCAAGCGCAAGCTCTACCCGAACGTGGACTTCTACTCGGGCCTGATCTACGAGGCCCTGCAGTTCCCGCCGGAGATGTTCACCGTCCTCTTCGCGATCGGCCGCACCCCCGGCTGGCTCGCGCAGTGGAACGAGCTGATCCAGGACAAGGAGCAGAAGATCGCTCGTCCGAAGCAGATCTACACCGGCGACCGCACGCTCACCTTCGTGCCCGCCGAGGAGCGCTGGGCCTGAGGC
>NZ_BAAALG010000011.1:132575-206538 GCF_039528155.1 Nocardioides dubius
TTCCCGGGCCCTGCGCTCAGAGCCTCACGTGCAGCAACCGGCCGCGCAGCGACGCCGTCACGTACAGGCCGGTGCCCGCATGGTCGGGGCAGACGTTGGTCGGCATCGAGCCGGCGCCGGTGTCCACGCTGTCGAGCAGCGCGCCGTCCAGTCCGAAGAGGTCCAGCCGGTGCCCGCTGGTCGTGGCCACCCAGGCGCCCCGCTCGGTCAGGGTCATCCCGTCCGGATGCCCGTCGCGGATCGTCGCCAGGATGCGGCCGTTCACCAGCCGGCCTCCGGCCAGGTCGTAGTGCCACAGCTCGGCTCCGGTCGTCGCGGTCAGCAGCAGGCCGGCGCCGTCCGGGGTGAAGGCCAACCCGTTCGGGAAGACCGGACCGTCCTCCAGGACCACCTCACTCGCTCCGGTCGCCGGGTCCACCGCATGGACCCGGCCCGGCACCGCGCCGACGCCGTCGTTCCAGCCGAACTCGCGGACCGGGTCGGTGACCCACAGCCGGCCATCCGGGCCGAAGACCAGGTCGTTGGGGATGCCGTCGATCTCGCACAGGTACGCCGCACGGCCGTCGCGGATCACCTGAACGCCGCCGGGCGCCGGCCCCGAGCCGTGCCAGGCTCCCCCGTTCTGGGCGACGTAGACGACACCGTCGGCGTCGGCGACCAGCCCGTTGGCCCCGCCGCCGACCTCGACGACCTCCACGGATCCATCCGGGCGCACGAAGTGGACGCAGCCGAGACTGATCGAGGCGACCGCGATCGACCCGTCGGGCAGGGCCACCGGTCCCTCACAGAAGCCGAGACCGGTGGCCAGCGTGGTGATCTGCATCAGAGGCTCCTCACGGGGCCTCTCCTCGAGGCCCTCAGACGATGGCGGAGTCCCGACCCTCCCAGAATTCCTTGCGCAGCTGCCTCTTGAGGATCTTCCCACTGGGATTGCGCGGCAGCGCCTCGGTCACGTCGACGCTGCGCGGAGCCTTGAAGTGCGCCAGGCGCTCGCGCGCGAAGTCGATCAGCTCCTGCTCGCTGGCAGTGGTCTCCGGCTTCAGGGCGACCACCGCCTTCACGACCTCTCCCCACCGGTCGTCGGGGACGCCGATCACCGCCACCTCCAGCACCGCCGGGTGCTCGGCCAGCACCCGCTCCACCTCCGGCGAGTAGATGTTCTCGCCGCCGGAGATGATCATGTCCTTGATCCGGTCGTGGACGTAGACGAAGCCGCCCTCGTCGACCTTGCCGATGTCGCCGGTCCGGAACCAGCCGCCCTCGACGATCGCCTTGGCGGTCTCCTCGGGGCGGTTCAGGAAGCCCTTCATCAGCTGCGGGGTGCGCAGCCAGATCTCGCCCTCCTGGCCCACGGCGACGTCGTCCAGGGTGGCCGGGTCGACGATCCGCACCTCGACCCCCGGGATCGGGATGCCGGCCGAGAGCAGGCGCTCGGGGTGCGCGGCGTCGCGGTGGTGCTCGGGCATCAGATGGGTGGCCACCCCGGCGACCTCGGTCAGGCCGTAGACCTGGATGAAGTCGGTCTCCGGCCAGGCCTGCATCGCGGCGCGCAGCAACGGCGGAGGCATCGGCGCGGCACCGTAGGTGTAGGTCTTCAGCGCCCCGAACAGCTTCACCGCATCCGGCCCGGCCTGAAGCACCTGCGCCAGCACCGCCGGCACCAGGAAGGTGCGATTGGCGCCGGCCAGGATCGCGCCGGCCAGCGAGGCGCCGTCGGGGTCACGGGTCATCACGCTCGGGATGCCGTCGTGGATGCCGAACATGACATAGGACGACCCGCCGACGTGGAAGAGCGGCATCGCGACCATCGACTTGTCGCCGGGCTCGAAGCCCCAGCCGTCGTGGGCGTTGAGGGTGTGCGCGACCATCGCGGCCTGGGTCAGCATGATCCCCTTCGGGCGCCCGGTGGTGCCGGAGGAGTACATGATCAGGCAGACGTCGTCGGTGCTGACGTCGTCCGCGCGTCCGATCGGCGTCTGCTCGCCGAGCCACGCCTCGTACTCGTCGTCGTCGTCGCCGCCCTCGGGGGTGACCACGATGATCCGCTCGACGTTGACCAGCCGGTCGCGGATGGTCTCGATCGTCGGCATCAGCTCCGCGCCCACGAAGAGCACGCGCGCGCCCGAGTCGTTGACGGCGAAGTCGACCTCGTCGCCGGCCGAGCGCCAGTTGACGATCGCGTTGGCCGCGCCGCGGCTCGCCGCGGCATAGCTGATCTCCACGCAGGCCGGGTGGTTCTTGTCGAGGAACCCGACGACGTCGCCCCGGCCGATCCCCAGTGCGGCGAGGCCTCCGGCCGCACGGCGGACCCGGTCGTTCCACTGTCCCCAGGTCCAGGTGCGGCCGAGGTAGGTCATCGCCTCGCCGTCCGGGGTCTGCTCGGCCCACCAGGCCAGTCGGTCATCCACATAGACGTGCTGCGGTGCTTGGCTCACGCGGTTCCTTCCGGTCACGGCCCCCTCGGCCTGCGTGTGGGCGATTGTGACGCAGGTCACCCGATCGAACAAGGGGTGGCCCCCATCGCCCCTCAGGAAGTCTTGGCCTTTCCCTCGGCTGCTCACAGGGAGTTCACAGTCAGGCCCAGCAATCTGGAGTCATGACCGACCAGACGCCGCAGGACCCCACCCAGAAGCTCCCCCTGGACGCCGGCTCGTTCGGCCCCGGCCCCGGCCAGAGCCCCTGGCCCCCGCCGGCGACCGACGCCGCCCAGGCCGGTGCCCGTCCCGCTCCGCAGCCGGGCTACCCGGCCGCAGGGCAGCCGGAGCAGTACGGCGCGCAGCAGGGCCACTCCCCCGCGCCGGGCGCTCCGCTCGGCGGTCCGGGGCACCCCGGCGGCGCGCAGGCTCCGGGTTCTGCGGGGTACAGCGCTCAGCAGCCCGGCATCCCCGCCGCACTGGTCAAGCCGCAGCGACGCTCGCGGGCCGGCGCGGTCGGCCTGCTGGTCGGCGCGCTGCTGCTCGGCGGTGGCGCAGGGGTGGCCGGCGCGGCGGCGTGGACCGCAGGCAACGACTCCACCAGCAGCGGCTCGGTGCAGCACTCGTCGGTGGTCGACACCGGCGTCACCAAGGCCACCGACGGCAGCGTCCAGTCGGTCGCCGACAAGGTGCTCCCCTCGGTGGTGCAGATCGAGGTCACCGGTCAGCAGGGCAGTGGGTCCGGCTCCGGGATCATCCTCAGCTCCGATGGCCAGATCCTCACCAACGACCACGTCGTCGAGCTCGCCGGCCAGGGCGGCACGGTGACGGTCGCGTTCAGCGACGGAACCCGGGCCCGGGCCACCGTCGTCGGCACCGACCCGCTGACCGACCTCGCGGTGATCAAGGCGGAGAACGTCTCCGGACTCACCCCGGCCAACCTCGGGAAGTCGTCGAACATCGCCGTCGGCCAGGACGTCGTCGCGATCGGCTCGCCGTACGGCCTCGACGCCACGGTCACCTCCGGGATCGTCAGCGCCCTGAACCGACCGGTCGAGGTGGCCCAGGACCAGCAGGGCAATGCGACCGCCTATGCCGCGATCCAGACCGATGCGGCGATCAACCCGGGCAACTCGGGCGGACCGCTGGTGGACATGAACGGCAACGTGATCGGCATCAACGCCTCGATCCAGACCAGCAGCAGCGGTGGCTACGACCAGACCAGCCAGGGCGGCTCGATCGGTCTCGGCTTCGCGATCCCGATCGACGCCGCACTGCCGATCGTCGAGCAGATCCAGAACGGCGAGACCCCGACCCACGCCCGGCTCGGGATCACCGTCGCCGACGTCCGCACCGACGACACCGGGGCCACCGGTGCGCAGATCCAGGAGGCGACCTCCGGCAACGCCGCCGAGGCGGCCGGCCTCAAGGCCGGCGACGTGATCACCAAGATCGACGACCACCAGGTGACCGGCTCCGAGGCCCTGATCGCCACCGTCCGCGGTTACCGCCCCGGCGACAAGGTCGAGATCACCTACATCCGCAACGGCAACGCCAAGACCACCACCCTCACCCTCGGCTCCGACGCCCCCTAACCCCGAACTTGCGCTTGTTCACACCCGAACTTGCGCTTGTTCACCTGCGAGCTTGCACTGCTACCAGTGCAAGCTCGCATTGTCATCCACAGGCGGACTCACCTGTGCCTGACTCGCTCACCGACGCCGGGCATGCTCACCAAGCATGGAACTACCCTCGATCCCCTTTCGCTCCACCATTGACGGCGCTCTCGGCTTCAGTCCCATGGATCTCCACCGCCTCGTCGCGGCTGGCCAGTTGCGACACCCGTTTCGTGGGGTCTACTGCCCGACGGAGTTGCCCGACACCACGGCAACACGCGCACGATGCGCGGCACTTGGCCTGCCGCCTCATGCCGTGATCTGCGACCGCAGCGCAGCCTGGTTACACGGCGTTGACTGCTTGCTTCCCTTCGAGATTGAGACGCGGGCCCCGGCCTTGGAAGTCGTTTCAGTGCAGGCCTGCGCCTCGCGCTCCCGCGGCATCTACGCCGGTGAGAGAGCTCTCCGGCCGGACGAGATCATGATGTTGGACGGCGTCCGCGTCACAACACCCGTTCGAACCGCGATCGACTTGGCAAGCCTTCGGGGAGGTGCGCAGGCACTCGCGGTCGTCGAGTCCTTCATGCGGAGTCACAACATCAGTCGTTTCGACCTCCAGACACAACTCGTTCGTCATCGCGGACGGCGGGGCGTCATCCAGGCCCGGCGCGTCGTCGCACATGCATCTCCGCTCTCCGAGTCCCCAGGGGAGTCGTGGACCAAGTGGTTCATCATTGAAGCTGCGCTTCCACAGCCCCAACAGCAGGTGGAGCTCCGCCTCCCAGCCTGGGGGCTGCTGCGATTGGACTTCGCCTACCCGGCACTCAAGGTCGCCGTCGAGTATGACGGCGAGGCCTACCACGGCCCCGACCGCCGTTCCCACGACCAAGATCGCCGTGAAGCCCTGGAAAGGGCCGGCTGGCTAGTCATCGTGGTGCGGAAGCAAGACCTCACGGCCGCTGGCCGCGCGGGCTGGATCAGCCGGTTGCAGGATGTCCTGGCTCAGCGAATGCCGCTTCACCGCCGCACCTTCCCACCGAAGATTCCCCGCGAGCAATGAACAAGCGCAGGTTCGCTTGTGAACAAGCGCAAGTTCGGGTGTGAACAAGCGCGGGTTCGGGTTAGCGGGGGCGGGTGACGCGGGACTCGTCCCAGACGGGCTGGTCGGACTCGTAGACGGAGCCGTCGGCTCCGTAGACCAGGAAGCGGTCGAAGCCGCGGGCGAACCAGCGGTCGTGGGTGACCGCGAGCACCGTTCCCTCGAAGGCGGCCAGGCCCTCCTCCAACGCCTCGGCGGACTGGACGTCGAGGTTGTCGGTCGGCTCGTCAAGCAGCAGCAGGGTCGCGCCGGAGAGCTCCAGCAGCAGGACCTGGAACCTCGCCTGCTGGCCACCGGACAGGGAGTCGAAGCGCTGCTCGGCGGCATGTGCCAACTCGTAGCGGTCCAGGGCCCGCGAGGCCTGCTCACGGGGCATGCCGGCACGGTGGTCGTCGCCACGGTGCAGGATCTCCACCAGGGTCCGCCCGACCAGCTCGGGGTGCGCGTGGGTCTGCACGAACCAGCCCGGACGCACCCGGGCGCCGAGCCGCGCCACGCCCCGGTGGGCGACCGGCGCGATCTCCACCTCGCCGACCGGCAGGTGCTCCTTCTCCGGGGAGGAGCCCCCGGAGGCGAGCAGCCGCAGGAAGTGCGACTTGCCCGACCCGTTTGAGCCGAGCACGGCGACCCGCTCGCCGTACCAGACCTCCAGGTCGAACGGCTTCATCAGGCCGGTCAGCTCCAAGCCCTCGCAGACCACCGCGCGCTTGCCGGTCCGGCCCCCGGTCAATCGCATCGTGACCTGCTGCTCGCGCGGCTGCTCGGTGGGCGGACCGGCCTCCTCGAACTTGCGGAGCCGGGTCTGCGCCGCCCGGTACTGGCTGGACATCCCGTCGTTGTACTCCGACTTCACCCGGAGCCGCAGCACCAGCGCCTTGAGCTTGGCGTGCTCCTCGTCCCAACGCCGTCGCAGCTCCTCGAAGCGGGCGAACCGATCCCGTCGCGCCTCGTGGTACGAGCCGAAGCCACCCGGGTGCGTCCAGACCCGGTTCCCGGCACTGCCCAGCTCGACGGTCACCACCCGAGTCGCGGTCGCGTTCAACAGCTCGCGGTCGTGGCTGATGTAGAGGATCGTCTTCGGTGACTCGTTGATCCGGGACTCCAGCCACTGCTTGCCCGGCACGTCGAGGAAGTTGTCCGGCTCGTCGAGCAGCAGCACCTGGTCGGGGCCGCGCAGCAGGTACTCCAACACCAGGCGCTTCTGCTCACCGCCGCTGAGCGTGGTGAGGTCGCGATGCTTGACCCGGTCGAACCCGACGCCGAGCGCCGCCATGGTGCAGACGTCCCAGGTCACCTCCAGGTCGTAGCCGCCGGCGTCGGCGTACTCGGCGAGCGCGGAGGCGTAGCGCATCTGGGTGGCCTCGTCCTCGACCTCCATCAGGGCCAGCTCGCAGGCGTCCACCTCGGCTGCCGCGGCCCGCACCCGGGCCGGCGCCACCGCCAGCAGCAGCTCGGAGACGGTGGTCGCGGCGTCCCCGACCATCTGCCGCATCACCCCGAGCCCACCCGATTGGGTGACGACGCCCGCATGCGGAGCCAGCTCCCCCATCACGATCCGCAGCAGCGTCGTCTTGCCCGCGCCGTTCGCGCCGACCAGGGCGACCTTCGCGCCGTCGCCGACCCGGAACGAGACGTCGTCGAGCAGCACCCGCCCGTCCGGGAGCTCGTAGCGGAGGCCGGCAACTTCGATGTGTCCCACAACGAGAGATTGTGCGCCGTCACCGCCGCTGGACGCACATCGTTTTCCGGAGCCCGTTCGTCGCCGGACGCCAGGTGACCAGTACGCCAACACCCGTCGACCGCCGTCTGGCCGCGCCATGAAAGGGCGGTGCCCACGCGATGGAACTCGGTGCCGTACGATGCCCCGCATGGCCAGCGAGGTGGAGAGAGAAGACGACCTCCAGGCGCATATCCGACACAGCGGCGCGACGAGCGTGGCAGCCCGGGTGCTCGCCTTCGGCGGATTCCTGGCGATCCTCGCGATCTGGACGCTCAAGTTCGGGATCCCCAGCGACACCGTGCAGATCTTCGTCTGGCTGTGGGGCGCGACGATCGCCTGGAACATCCAGGAGCCCGCCCAGCACCACCTCGGCTTCATCCGGGACTGGTGGGCGCCGCTGCTGGCGCTGGTCCTCTACTTCTACGGCCGCGGTCTCGCGGACGAGCTCTACGCGATGCCGGTGGCCTTCACCATGCCCATCGACGTCGACAAGTGGATGTTCGGTGGCCACCTGCCGACGCTGTGGCTCCAGGAGCAATGGTGCGGATCGCCGTGTGATCCGCACAGCGATGCCCGCTGGTTCGATCTGCTGTTCACGCTCGTCTACTCGACCCACTTCATCTTCGGGCTCACCCTGGCCGTCGTGCTTTGGCTGCGCAACCGGGTGGAGTGGAAGAAGTGGATGCGCCGCTACATCGGCCTGAACTTCGCCGGCCTCGCCGTCTACGTGCTCTACCCGATGGCTCCGCCGTGGATGGCCTCGCGCGACGGCTACATGGTCGGCGAGGAGGTCGTCCGGCTGACCAGCCGAGGCTGGGGCGACACCGGGATGGGCCGCTACCACCTGATCCTCACCGGCGTGGGCAACCCGGTCGCGGCGATGCCCTCGCTGCACGCCGGGACCGCGTTCCTGATCTCGTTCTACCTGATCTCCCGCTTCCGCAACGCCTGGGCGTGGCTCTCCCTGCTGTACCCGATCGTGATGTCGCTCGGCCTGATCTACTACGCCGAGCACTACGTGATCGACACGATCGCCGGCGCGGCGCTGGCCGTGGCGGTGATCCTGGTCTGCGGCTGGTGGGAGCGTGCCCGGGGCGAGACAGGCGCCGTGCGCGAACCCGAGCCGGCCACCTCAGGGGTCTCTGAGGGGTAGGTCCGGGTCAGATTGGGGTTGCTGCCCCTGTCGTCGGTTTGGTAATCCGGGATTGGGTGGTTGAGCCAATCAATCGGACGAGAGGACCCTCGATGACGTCGCAGGCGGACATCTGGAACCGGGATGCACTCTCCCCCACTGCCGTCACGCCCTCCCGCACGACGGTGGGGACCCGCGCCGCGGCGCGCTCCAACCGCCTGTGGGCACTGCTCTGGCAGGTCCTGCTGGTGGCCCTCGCGGCCCTGGTCTACTTCGGGGTGCGACACCTGACCGAGGGCAGCGTCGCCACCGCGGACGACAACGCGCACGCGATCATCGACCTCGAGCGCGCCCTCGGCATCCACCACGAGGCCGCCTTGCAGAACCTGGTGCTCGACGACACCTTCCTGCAGAAGCTCGCCAACGGGGTCTACATCTTCGGCCACTGGCCGGTGATCATCTCGGTGCTGCTGTGGCTGGCGATCCGGCGCCCCGAGCGCTACCCGCTCTACCGCAACACGCTGCTGCTGTCGGGGCTGATCGGGATGGTCATCTTCGCGACCTTCCCGGTCACTCCGCCGCGGCTGCTGGACATCGGGCTGATCGACACCGTCTCCGAGCAGACGTCGGCCTACCGGGTGCTGCAGCCGCCGTCACTGGTCAACCAGTACGCCGCGATGCCCAGCTTCCACGTGGGCTGGGACCTGCTGATGGGCCTCGCTCTCGTCCTCGAGGGACGGCGGCTGTGGATGCGTGCGCTCGGCGTGCTGCTGCCGCTGGCGATGGCGTTCAGCGTCGTCACCACCGCCAACCACTACCTGCTCGACCCGGTCGCCGGCATCGCCATCGTGCTGGCCGCGTACGCCTTCTGCGGCTGGCGACTGCGGCGCACGGCGAGCCGTCGCTCAGCCGAGCCGCTCGGCCAGGCGTCGCGAGGCCAGCGAGATGATCTCCCAGGCCGTGGCGAAGGGCGGGGCGTAGGCGAGGTCCGCCCACGCGAGGTCGTGGGCCGTGAGGTTGCTCCACAGGGCCATCGCGACGACGTCGATGCGCTTCGCGGCCCCCCGGCCGCCCAGCACCTGCCCGCCGAGTAGCCGTCCGGTGGCGCGGTCGCCGACCAGGCTGATCCGGATCGGCGCGGCATCGGGGTGGTACCCGCTGGCGGTGGTGCCCTCGGTGACCACCTCGACGGCGTCGAAGCCCGCGGCCCGCGCCTGCTGCAGGTTGAGCCCGGTGGCGGCGACCTCCAGGTAGCCGCCGGGAGCGGAGAAGCGGGTGATCGCGGAGCCCAGCGCACCGGGGAAGACGAGCTCTCCCCCGCCGAGGTTCTCCCCGATCGCCCGGCCCATCTTGTTGGCGTGGGTGCCCAGCGGCAGGTACCGCCAGTCGTCCAGGACCCGGTGCCGCACCTCGCAGCAGTCGCCCCCGGCCCAGACACCGGGTGCCACCCGGCCGGACGGGTCCGGCCTCAGCGCACCACGCTCGGTGAGTGGGACACCGCTTCCGGCGAGGAACTCGGTGGCCGGAACGACGCCGAGGGCGAGGATGAGATAGTCCGCCTCGATCCGCCGGGCACCCGCGAGCACCGCGCGCAGCCTGCCCTGGTCGTCATGGTCGACACCGTCCACGGCGGTGTCCAGCAGCACCTCCACGCCGGCCGCCTTGAGGGTGTCGGCCAGCAACGCGCTCATCCCCGGCTCCAGCATGCTGAGCAGCCGGGAGCGGGCCGCGAGCGTCACCCGATGCCCGCGCGCCAACGCGGCCTCCGCCATCTCGATGCCGACGTAGCCACCCCCGGCGATCACCACGTGCCGGCCGCTCGAGGCGGTGAGGCGGTCCAGCCAGAGGGCGCCGTCGTCGAGGTTCTTGACCACGCCGAGCCCCGGCTTGGCCACACCCTCGACCTGGGCCCACGCCGGGACGATCGGGTGCGCGCCCGTTGCGATCACCAGCTCGTCGTAGCCGAGCACCTGCTCGGCACCACCGTGGCGGTAGCGCACCTCACGGCGCTCGGCGTCGACGCGGAGCACACGCGCGCCGGTGCGCAGGTCGACCCCCATCGCACGATGCTGCTCCGGGCTGCGCGCGACGAGATCGTCGCCGCTGGGCACCTCGCCGCTGATCCAGTACGGCAGCCCGCAGGCCGAGTAGCTGGTGTGCTCGGTCGCCTCCAGCACCGTCACCTCGACCTCCCGGCCATGGCTGCGGGCCGAGCGCAGCGCCTGGTGCGCGGCGCTCATCCCGGTGGCGTCCGCGCCGATGACGACGATCCGGGTGCTCATCGGGCGACCCGGCTCTCCAGGATCCGGAAGCCCTTGGCGCTGGCCAGCCGCGAGGTCGGGAAGCCCTGCTCGGTGAGCCATCGCTGGAGGGAGTCCGCGCCCAGGTTCTTGCCGACGACCATCACCGCGCGGCCGTCGCCGCCCAGCCGTGGCAGCCAGGTCAGCAACAGCTCGTGCAGGGCGGCCTTGCCGATCCGGATCGGCGGGTTCGACCAGATCTCGTCGAAGCGCAGGTCGGGATCGACGGCCTCGGGCAGCACCGCTCGGAACCGCTCCGCCACGCCCAGCGCGGCAGCGTTCTCGTTGGCCAGCAGCAGCGCCCGCTCGTTGACGTCGACGCCGGTGACCTGCACCTGCGGTGAGGCCAGCGCCGCCGTCAGCCCGATCGGCCCCCAGCCGCAGCCGAGGTCGAGCAGGTGACCGGAGCGGGGCGCGGTCGTCTCGCGGAACAGCACCGCGGTGCCGTGGTCCAGGTGGCCACGGGAGAAGACGCCCGCGCCGCTGAGGGCGTCGTAGCGCTGGCCCCATGCCTCGACCTCCAGCGGCTCCCGCTTGAACGGGGCGCTCGGGTCGGCACTGAAGTAGTGCTCCTGCTCGCTGGTCATGAGGACCATGGTGCCTGCCGGCTCCGACACGACGTCCTTCGACCCCCACCGGGCACGGCGCGGATCAGGCGAGCTCGCGCCGGTTGCGGGCCCGGTCGGCCTGGGCGGCCAGCTCCGCGCCCTCGGGGTAGCCGACCTCCTCCAGCGTCAGGCCGTGCGGCGCCACCACGGAGACCGCCGGATCACGAAGGGCGGCCCGCAGCACCTCGGCCGGCCACTGCGGGTCGCGGCGGCCCTCACCGACGGTGATCAGCGAGCCGACCAGGGCCCGCACCATGTTGTGGCAGAACGCGTCGGCGCGCACCGTGCCGACGAGCACCCCGTCGGCGTCGCGCTCCCAGAACAGGTCGAGCAGGGTCCGCACCGTCGTCGCCCCCTCACGCCTCTTGCAGAAGGAGGCGAAGTCCTGGAGGCCGAGCAGGGGCTCGCAGGCAGCGTTCATCGCGGCCATGTCGAGCTCGCGCGGCCAGGCGAGCACGTGCCGGCGCACGAGCGGGTCGAGCCGCTCGGTCGTGTCGACGATCCGGAACGCGTAGCGGCGCCAGATCGCGCTGAACCGGGCGTCGAAGCCCTCCGGGGCCTCGCTGACCCCGCGCACCCGCAGATCGCCGGGAAGCAGCCCGTTGAGGCGCCGGGCGACGACGCCCAGGTCCGGTCCGCCGCGGTGCAGCCGGGCCGCTGCCGCGATCACCTCGTCGTCGACGTCCAGATGCAGCACCTGGCCACGCGCGTGGACGCCCGCATCGGTGCGGCCCGCGCAGACCACCTGCGCCTCCGGCACCCGAAGCACGGTGGCGAGCGCGCTCTCGAACTCCCCCTGCACCGTGCGCAGCCGCGGCTGCTTGGCCCAGCCCTTGAAGTCCGTGCCGTCGTAGGCCAGGTCGATCCGCATCCGCACGCTCAGATCCTGCCATGCAGGCGGAGCCCGGCTAGTCTCAGGCCATGGCAGAAGGCGCGAACCCGAACCCGTACCGACTCTTCATCATCCTCGGCCTGGCCGACATCGTGGTGGGGCTGGTCATCGTCGCCTTCGGGTGGAGCGAGGATCTCGGCCCGCTGCTGGTCGCCGGCGCGGTGCTCACCGTGCTCGGTCTGCTGATGGCCGGATGGGCGAGCCTGCAGAAGCGTCGGACCCCTCCGGCAGTCTGACTCCTCCACCCCAAGGAGGACCATGAGCGACCACCCCATCCTCGCCAAGATCCGCAAGCTCCTGGCGAAGGCGGAGAACGACGCCGCGACCCCGCAGGAGGCCGAGGCGTATACCGCCAAGGCAGCCGAGCTGATCGCCGCCTACGGCATCGACCAAGCACTCCTGGACGCCGATCGCGCCACCTCGGCCGGCACCGGCGACCGGGTGCTGAACCTCGACCCGCCCTACGCCCGGGACAAAGCCGACCTGTTGGCCACGGTGAGCGCGCACTACGGCTGCCAGGCGGTGCAGATCGCCGAGCGCACCCCCGACGGCACCCGCTGGGCACTCCACCTGTTCGGCCATGACGCCGATCTGGAGCGCACCGAGCTGCTCTTCACCAGCCTGCTGCTCCAGGCGGCCACCTGGATGGTCCGGGCCCCGGTCCCCCGCGGCGAGAGCGCGGCTGCCTTCCGGCGTTCCTGGCTGGCCGGGTTCCGAGGGGCGATCGGCACCCGGCTCGCTGCCGCCGAGGAGGCAGCTCGGCAGCGCGCGGACGCCGTCCGGGCGCCCGGGCTGCCCAGCACCTCGCTGGTGCTCGCCGACCGCGCTGCCCTGGTCACCGAGGCACTGCACCGCACCTACCCCCGGCTCCGAGCCGCCCGGCGTCGTCAGCTCTCCGGCAGCGGTGCCCGCGACGGCTGGCAGGCCGGGGAGCGCGCCGATCTCGGCGGCACCAGACTCGGCAACGCGAGAGGGCCCGCCACCTTGCGGTGACGGGCCCTCTCAGGCGAAGCAGGACGCTCAGGCGTCCTTCTTCTCCTCGGCGTTCTCCTCGGTGGTCTCCTCAGCGGGAGCCTCCTCGGTGGCCTCAGCGGTCTCCTCGGCCGGAGCCTCAGCGACCTCGGTCTCCTCGACCACGGTCTCCTCGGCCGGAGCCTCGGCGACCGGAGCGGCCTTGGCGCGCACCTTGGGCTCGAAGGCCTCGGTGACGAGCTCGATCACGGCCATGGGGGCGTTGTCGCCCTTGCGGGGACCGATCTTCGTGATCCGGGTGTAGCCACCCGGACGCTCGGAGAAGGACGGCGCGATCTCGGTGAAGAGAAGGTGGACGACACCCTTGTCGCGGACGGTCTTGAGGACCTCGCGACGGTTGTGCAGGTCACCCTTCTTCGCCTTGGTGATCAGCTTCTCCGCCAGCGGGCGCAGGCGACGAGCCTTGGCCTCGGTGGTGGTGATCCGACCGTGCTCGAACAGCTGGGTGGCCAGGTTCGACAGGATCAGGCGCTGGTGAGCCGGGCTACCGCCGAGGCGGGCACCCTTGGTGGGAGTAGGCATGCTTCTCTCTTTTCTCTCCGGCCGTATCAGGTACCGGGGTAGAACCGGCCGTATCAGGTACCGGAATTAGGTGTTAGTACTGCTCGTCCTCGACGAACGTGTCGTCGTCGTCATCGCCGTAGGCGGCGAGGGCGGCGGCGGCGTCGAAGCCGGGGGCGCTGTCCTTCAGGGAGAGACCCATCTCGACCAGCTTGCCCTTGACCTCGTCGATCGACTTGGACCCGAAGTTCCGGATGTCGAGGAGGTCCTGCTCCGAGCGGCTGATGAGCTCACCCACGGTGTGGATGCCCTCGCGCTTGAGGCAGTTGTAGGAGCGGACGGTCAGCTGCAGGTCCTCGACCGGGAGGGCGAGGTCGGCAGCCAGCTGCTCGTCGACCGGCGACGGGCCGATGTCGATGCCCTCGGCCTCGACGTTCAGCTCACGGGCCAGGCCGAAGAGCTCGACCAGGGTCTTTCCGGCCGACGCGACGGCGTCGCGGGGACGGATCGACGGCTTGGTCTCGACGTCGATGACCAGCTTGTCGAAGTCGGTGCGCTGCTCGACACGGGTGGCCTCGACCTTGTAGGTCACCTTCAGCACGGGGCTGTAGATCGAGTCGACCGGCATCCGGCCGATCTCGTTGTCGCCGCCCTTGTTCTGCACCGAGCTGACGTAGCCGCGGCCACGCTCGACGACGAGCTCCATCTCGAGCTTGCCCTTGTCGGACAGGGTCGCGATCTTCAGGTCGGGGTTGTGCACCTCGACACCGGCCGGGGGCGCGATGTCGGCGGCGGTCACGTCACCGGGGCCCTGCTTGCGCAGGTACATGGTCACAGGCTCATCGTGCTCCGAGGAGACGACGAGAGCCTTGAGGTTCAAGATGACCTCGGTGATGTCTTCCTTGACGCCCTCGACGGTCGAGAACTCGTGGAGGACGCTGTCCACCTTGATGCTGGTCACAGCCGCGCCCGGGATCGAGCTGAGCAGGGTGCGACGCAGCGAGTTGCCAAGCGTGTAGCCGAAGCCGGGCTCCAGCGGCTCGATCACGAACCGCGAGCGGAACTCGCCAACGGGCTCTTCCGACAGAGTCGGGCGCTGAGCGATAAGCACTGATGATGTCCTTCCCGGGCCCACCCACCATTTGATGGGCCCGAACTACCGGTGATCGATGGGAAGAGGTGCCACCCCCTCGGCACGCCGAGGGGGTGGACTTGAGATTACTTCTTCGAGTAGTACTCGACGATGAGCTGCTCCTGAACCGGCACGTCGATCTGCGCGCGGACCGGGACCTGGTGGACCAGGATCCGCATCCGGTTCGGGAGGGCCTCGAGCCAGGCGGGGACGACGCGCTCGCCGTGGGTCTCGCGAGCCACGATGAACGGGGTCATCTCCAGCGACTTCTCGCGAACGTCGATGACGTCGTGAGCGGTCACCTGGAAGGAGGGGATGTCAACCTTCTTGCCGTTGACCTTGAAGTGGCCGTGCACGACGAGCTGACGCGCGTGACGACGCGTGCGGGCGAAGCCGGCGCGGTACACGACGTTGTCGAGGCGGCACTCCAGCAGCTGGAGCAGGTTGTCGCCGGTCTTGCCGGTGCGACGCGAAGCCTCAACGTAGTAGTTGTGGAACTGCTTCTCCATCACGCCGTAGGAGAAGCGGGCCTTCTGCTTCTCCTGCAGCTGCGAGCGGTACTCGCTCTCCTTGATGCGCGCACGGCCGTGCTGGCCGGGCGGGTAGGGACGACGCTCGAAAGCCTGGTCGCCACCAACGAGGTCGATACCGAGACGGCGCGACTTCCTGGTCATGGGGCCGGTGTAACGGGCCATGGTTCAGTTGCTCCTTAGTAGAAAAAGATCGGTGGTGTCGCAGAACTCAGACGCGGCGGCGCTTGGGCGGGCGGCATCCGTTGTGCGGGGTGGGGGTCACGTCCTGGATGGTGCCGACCTCAAGGCCGATGGCACCCAGCGAACGGATGGCGGTCTCGCGACCGGAACCCGGACCCTTCACGAACACGTCGATCTTCTTCATTCCGTGGTCCATGGCACGACGGCCAGCGGCCTCGGCTGCCATCTGCGCGGCGTACGGCGTGGACTTGCGCGAGCCCTTGAAGCCGACGGTGCCGGCAGAGGCCCACGAGATCACCGCACCGGTGGGGTCGGTGATGGTGACGATGGTGTTGTTGAACGTGCTCTTGATGTGGGCTTCGCCCTGAGCGACGTTCTTCTTCTCCTTGCGGCGGATCTTGGTCTTCGCCGCAGCCTGACGGCTCTTGGGAGGCATTCAGTAACTCCTGATTTGCTGGTCTGTGAGTTCGAGTCGGAAGAGAACCGATCGACCTGTCAAAGGCGCTGGGGCCTTCGTCAGGCTGCGATCACTTCTTCTTCTTGCCGGCGACGGTGCGCTTGGGGCCCTTGCGGGTACGCGCGTTGGTCTTGGTGCGCTGACCGCGGACCGGGAGGCCCATGCGGTGACGGCGACCCTGGTAGCTGCCGATCTCGATCTTGCGGCGGATGTCGGCCTGGACCTCGCGACGGAGGTCACCCTCGGTCTTGAAGTTGGCGTCGATCTCGTCGCGGAGCTTGACCAGCTCCTCGTCGGTCAGGGTGTGAACGCGAGCGTTCGGGTCCACGCCGGTCGCAGCCAGGATCTGCTGCGAGCGGGTACGGCCGATGCCGTAGATGTAGGTGAGTGCGATCTCGATGCGCTTCTCGCGCGGGAGGTCAACACCAACAAGGCGTGCCATTGAGGCGGTTTCCCTTCATTCACGGTGGTATGGACGTGGTGCATCCGTGGCGGCCACCGAGGTGGCTGTGTGCCCGGCTCCGGCCATCCGTTCCGGAGGTGATTCAGTCTGGTCGCCCAGACCTAGCATTCACGTTGATAACTGGTTATTCAGTTGTGCGCCGGCCGGAGCCGGCTGTCACGGGCCTGACGGCCCAGCCTCAGGACTCAGCCCTGGCGCTGCTTGTGACGCGGGTTCTCGCAGATCACCATGACGCGGCCGTGGCGACGAATCACCTTGCACTTGTCGCAGATCGGCTTGACACTCGGGTTGACCTTCACTTCGGAGGGCCTTTCTTCTTCGTTATCGGCTGGTGGCACCGCAGGAGTGGTGCCGATGACGGACCGGGACGAGCCCGGTCGGCGTCACTTGTACCGGTAGACGATGCGCCCGCGGGTGAGATCGTACGGCGAGAGCTCGACCACGACCCGGTCCTCAGGGAGGATTCGGATGTAGTGCTGGCGCATCTTGCCGCTGATGTGTGCGAGAACCTTGTGGCCGTTGCTCAACTCCACTCGGAACATCGCGTTGGGGAGGGCCTCCACAACGGTGCCCTCGATCTCGATCACGCCTTCTTTCTTCGGCATGTCCTCCGCAATCCGCTCATTGGTTTACCGTTCCTGCAACCGAGCAGAGGCCTGCTCGGCCGGCCCGGGAACCTCCCGGTGATGGCACCGGGTGGACCTCGTGAGCCGCTGCGTGACCTCGACCAGGAGCAGCGGAATCACGCCGCGAACGACGTCGAGAACCGCAGCTTCCGGCAGCCGCGAGGCACCACGAAGCAGACCCACGTTGGGCCGACTAGCCAGTCTAGAGGCATCGGCCAACGAATCCCTAATCAGCGCTGCCCCAGCGCCTCGGCCAGCAGGTCCAGGGTGCGCTCGCGTGCCGGGGCGCGGTCGGCGGGGTCGTCGCGACGTGCGCCGGCCACCGGATGCACCATCACCTCGTCGACGCCGTAGGTCGCGGCCAGGGCGCGGACCTGCGCCGCGGCCGTCTGGGGATCACCGATCACCCAGCGACCGCGCATCGCCTCCAGCAGCGATCGGTGCGACTCGGCCACCACGACCTCGGCGGCCGACTCCACGAGGCGCTGGGCCAGCAGCTGTCCCCCGGTCCGCAGCGCCAGCATCGCCAGCAGTTGCGGCAGGGCGAGCTCCTGGGCCTCGGCATGGGTGTCGGCGACGACGACGTTGACGGTCAGGAAGGTCCGCGGCGCGGCGAGGTCCTGGCTCGGCACGAAGCTGGAGCGGTAGAGCTCCAGCGCCTCGTGGGTGCCGGAGCCGGAGAAGTGGTGGGCGAAGACGTAGGGCAGCCCGCGCGACGCGGCCAGGCGCGCCGAGTAGTCAGAGGAGCCCAGCAGCCAGACCGGCGGCTGGCCGAGCGGCGCGGGGGTCGCGCGCAGCTCGTGGGTGCGGCCGCCGACCGAGACGCCGGCACCTGCCGGCGACATCAGGGTGACCACGTTGTCGACGTACTCGGCGAAGCGGGCGACCGCCTCGTCGCCGCTGGCCCCCGAGCGCAGCGCCCAGCTCGTCACCGGGTCGGTGCCCGGCGCACGCCCGATGCCGAGGTCGATCCGGCCCGGGAACGCCGCCTCCAGCAGTGCGAACTGCTCGGCGACCACCAGCGGCGCATGGTTGGGCAGCATCACCCCACCGGAGCCGATCCTGATCCGCTCGGTCGCTGCCGCGAGGACGCCGATCAGCACCGGCGGGTTGGTGGCGGCGACCGCTGGCATGTTGTGGTGCTCGGCCACCCAGTAGCGGTGGTAGCCCAGCCGGTCGGCGGCACGCGCCAGCTCCCGTGACGCGGCGACGGCGTCCGCTGAGGTCTGGTTCTCCCGAACCGGAGCGAGGTCGAGCACGGACAGGGCAAGCTCAGAGGTCACGTCCGTGCTCAACGGCGCGAGCCGGCGCCGCATTCCCTGCCAGGGCGTCGATCTCGCGACGAGCGCGACGAGGAGTGCGTCGCGGTCAGCGTCGCGGCACCGCGCTGCGGCGCACCAGCCACCAGGCCAGCAGCAGCGTGGCGGCGATCAGGATCCAGAGCACGGTGAGGTTCAGCCACCACTGCAGCGCGCTGTGCTCGTAGAGGACGTCGAGCTGCTCGTCACCCTGGCCGCGCTCGAGCGCCTGCTCCTTGGCGAGGTCCAGGTTGACCGACGCCGCCGCGGCGGCGAAGCCCCAGCGCGCGGGCGCGAGCCAGGCCAGCTGCTCCAGCACCGCGCGTCCCGCCACCGGCACCAGCGCCCCGCAGAGCACCAGCTGCACCATCACCACGCCGACCAGCGCCGGCATGGTCTGCTCGGAGGAGCTGACCAGCGCGGAGACGGCCAGGCCGAGCACCGCCATCGCGAAGCAGACCCCGCCCATCGCCAGCGCGATCTCGAACCAGCCCATCCCGGCCACGCCGCCGTCGTCGGGACCGGGCAGGCCGACGGTCGCCAGCCAGGTGACCACGACCCCCTGCGCGAAGCAGGCGGTGCCGAGCACCAGCACCTTCGAGACGAGGTACATCCCTGGCGAGAGCCCCACCGCGTACTCGCGCTGGAAGATCGGCCGCTCCTTGACCAGCTCCCGGATCGTGACGGCGGTGCCCATCAGGGCCGCCGCGACGATCAGGATCGTCAAGCGCTGCAAGGCCTCGCGGTGCGAGACCGCGTCGCTCTCCCCCGCCGTGCTCAGCAACGACAGGCCCGCATCGCCCTGCACCACCCGGCTCAGTGCCCCCAGCACCAGCGGCATCAGCAGCAGCATCGCGAGCAGCATCTTGTCGGAGACGGTGACCGCGAGGTTGCGGCGCACCAGCGTCCACAGCTGGCGCCCGAGCGACTGCAACGGCGGTTGCGCGACCGGGGCATTGACCGCAGGCAGACGGCCGGTCTCGACCGACGCGGGCGGCGGCGGGATCCGCTGCCACAGGTCCGGGTCGTCGAGCAGGTCGAAGACGGCCGGATAGTCGCGGCAGCCGAAGTGCTCCAGCACGCCGGCCGGCGGGCCGAAGTAGGCGCGTCGTCCGCCCGGCGCCAGCACCAGCACGTTGTCGCAGACGTCGAGGGCCAGCACCGAGTGGGTCACCACCATCACCACGCGGCCCTCGTCGGCGAGCCCGCGCAACAGGTGCATGACGTCGCGGTCCAGGCCCGGGTCCAGCCCGGACGTCGGCTCGTCGAGGAAGAGCAGCGGCGGTGCGGTGAGCAGCTCGGTGGCGATCGAGACCCGCTTCTTCTGGCCGCCGGAGAGCTGCGTGCCGATCCGGTTGTCGACCTGGCGCTGCAGTTGCATCTGGCCCACCACCGTCTCCACCCGCTGCGCCCGCTCGGCGGCGGCGGTGTCCGGCGGAAGCCGGAGCATGGCGGCGTAGCTGAGCCCCTGGCGCACGGTGAGCTGCGGGTGCTGGATGTCCTGTTGCGGCACCAGTCCGATCTGGAAGCGCAGCTGCTCGTAGTGGGTGTACAGGTCGCTGCCCTGCCAGAGCACCTGGCCGTGGGTGGCGGGGCTCGAGCCGGTGAGCGCGCCGAGGAGCGTCGACTTGCCGGCACCGGAGGGACCGATCACGGCGGTCAACGACGAGGGTCCGAGCTCGAACGACATCCCGTCGAGCAGGCGACGTCCGCCCTTGACGACCGTGGTCAGGTTCTGCGCATAGAGAGTGAGGTCGCTGCGACCGGCGCGGGCGGCGAGGTTGTCGCCGGTCCAGGTGAACGCCTGGTTGCCGACCGTCACCTCGGCGCCCGGCTGGAGGTGGGCCGGCGTGGAGATCCGGTGGCCGTTGACGAAGGTGCCGTTGAAGCTGCCCAGGTCGCGGAGCACCGGGGCCGGGCCGAGGGTGATGGTGGCGTGCCGGCGCGACACCAGCGGGTCGTCGATCACCACGTCGCAGCTGCGCGAGCGGCCGATGGTGAGCATCCGGTCGGGCGGCTGGTTCACCGGGAGCACGGTGTGCCCGTCGGTGAGCCGGCCCGGCGGGGCGATCGGCAACCGGTCGCCGGCCGCCATCGGCGCCTGCTGCAGGTGGGGGGTGGGGGCTGCCGGACGGTGCGCGGGCGCAGCCGGGGTGGGCGCGACCGCGAGCGGGGTCACCGACAGCACGACACCGCTCTCGCCACCGATCAGCACGCGCGTCGCGACACCGGGACGCAGCTGCTCGTGCTGGATCCGCCGGCCATCGACCCAGGTGCCGTTGGTGGAGCCGAGGTCGACCAGGTACCAGTGCTCGCCGACCCGGCGGAACTCCACGTGGCGTCGGGAGACGTCCGGATGGGTGAGCGTGATCGGCAGGCCACGCTCGCGCCCGACCACCACGACCGCCTCGGTGAAGTCCCGGCTCTCACCGAGACCGCTCACCCGCAAGGACGAACCCGACGATGGACTGGTCATGGATGCCGCACACTCCCCCCGGAGCAAAGGTTGGGACCGGCCTCACCTTAGGCGAGGCGCGCCACCGCCGCGTCGATCCGCTCGTCGGTCGCCGTGAAGGCGACCCGCACGTGCCGGCTGCCCGAGGCGCCGTAGAAGGCACCGGGAGCGGCCAGGATGCCGCGCTCCGCGAGCCACGAGACCGTCGCCCAGCAGTCCTCGCCCCGGCTGGCCCACAGGTACAGCGAGGCCTCGGAGTGGTCGACGGTGAAGCCGGCGCCGAGCAGCGCCTCCTTCAGCTTGGCCCGACGTGCCGCGTAGCGAGCGTGCTGCTCGGCCACGTGGGCGTCGTCGTCCAGGGCTGCGATCATCGCGAGCTGCTGCGGACCGGGCATCTGCAGGCCGAGGTTCTTGCGCACCGCGAGCAACTCGCCCACGACCGCCGGGTCGCCGGCCACGAAGGCACAGCGATAGCCCGCGAGGTTGGAGCGCTTGGAGAGCGAGTGCACGGTCAGGATGCCCTGGTGGCTGTCACCGCAGACATCGGGGTGCAGCACCGAGATCGGGCGCGGCTCCTCCCACGAGCACTCGAGATAGCACTCGTCGGAGACCAGCAGCGTGCCGCGCTCGCGGCACCACTCGACCACCTTGCGCAGGTGTTCGACGCCGAGCACCTTGCCGGTCGGGTTGGACGGCGAGTTGATCCACATCAGCGCCGGCCGCTCCGGACCGATCGCCGTCAGCGAGTCGGCCGCCAGGTGCCGGGCACCGACCAGCGCCGCGCCCACCTCGTAGGTGGGGTAGGCGAGCTCGGGGTAGACGATCAGGTCGTCCGCGCCGAGCCCGAGGTGCAGCGCGAGGCTCGCGATCAGCTCCTTGGAGCCGATCAACGGCAGCACGCCGTCGAGCCCCAGGCCCTGGACGCCGAAGCGGCGGCTCAGCCAGTCGATGACGGCCTGACGCGACTCCGGCAACCCGATCGTCGTCGGGTAGCCGGGGTTGTCCGCTGCGGCCGCCAACGCCTCCTGGACCACTGCGGGCGTGGGGTCGACCGGAGTTCCGACCGACAGGTCCACGATCCCGTCAGCGTGCCCCCGAGCACGCGCTGCGTACTCGGTGAGCTTGTCCCAGGGGAAGTCCGGGAGCCGCGACGATACCGAGCTCAGTGGTCTTGGTTCTGCGGCTCGAGGCCCGCCACGAACGGAGCGTCGTGGTCGATCTCGCCCATCTTGGCGGCACCGCCCGGCGCGCCGAGGTCGTCGAAGAACGCGGCGTTGGCGTCGAAGTAGGACTTCCACTCCTCCGGAGTGTCGTCCTCGTAGAAGATGGCCTCCACCGGGCAGACCGGCTCACACGCACCGCAGTCGACGCACTCGTCGGGGTGGATGTAGAGCATCCGCTTGCCCTCGTAGATGCAGTCAACCGGACACTCGTCGACGCAAGCACGGTCCTTGACGTCGACACACGGCTGGGCGATGACGTAGGTCACCAGTTCCTCCTGAAACGGCATACGGGGCAAAGAGTGGCTTCAGCCTAGTATCCCGGTCATGGATTCGGGCAGCGACCTCCACATTTCGAGCGAACCTTCTCCCCAGCACCGCCTCGGCGCGCATGTGGTGGGCAGCCGGATCGTGGTGCGACGGCTGCTCCCCGGCCAGGTCGGGGCGACCGGGGGCCCTGCCTTCACCGATGTCCTCGGCGTCTGCCTGAGCTGGGGCGACGGCGTCTGCGTGGTGCGCCGCGAGGACGGCCAGGAGGTCGCGATCCGGATCGCCGAGATCGTCTCCGGCAAGCCGGTCCCCCCGCGTCCACCGGTACGCCACCGGATCAGCGCCCGAGACGCCGAGCAGCACAGCCTCGTGCTGTGGCCGCACGTGGAGACCGCGCCGATCGGCGAGTGGGTGCTGCGCAGCGACACCCAGCCGGTGGGCCGGCTGATCAAGCGGGCCAACTCCTGCCTGGCGATCGGCGAGCCCGGGCGCGCGGACGCCGACGCCGTTGACGAGGTCCGTGCCTTCTACCGCGCCCGCGAGCGCGAGCCGTTGGCGCAGGTGGTCCGCGACAGCGACGCCGAGCGGATCTTCGTCACCGCCGGGTGGCAGCCGGTGCCCGGTGGCGACGCGGTCTTCCAGCTGGGCTCGCTGTCACGCGCCGCGCGGGCCCTGCGCCCGGTCGCGCCGCTGAGCTTCGAGCAACTGGTGGCGCGTCCGCAGACCCAGGTCGGGCTCACCGACGACGGGGTCCGCGTCGCCCTGGAGCTGCGGATCGGCGGGCATCTGGTCGCGACCGCCCGCGCCGGGCTCTCCGGCGACTGGCTCGGGTTGCATGCACTCCAGGTCGAGCCGGAGCTGCGCCGCCGCGGCCTGGCCCGCCGGATGATCGCCGAGCTGCTGGACTGGGGCGCCGAGCGGGGTGCGACCACCTGCTGGCTGCATGTGGAGTCCGACAACCAGGCCGCGCTGGACCTGTACGAGTCGCTCGGGTTCAGCACCCACCACGAGCTGCGCTACCTCAGCGCGCCCTGAGCCCGGGCAGCGCCGCGGCAGGGCGCGGAGACCGCTCAGTCGTCGGTCTTCGCGTCCTTCTTCTTCTCGCCCGGAGGCGGACCGCAGACGACCTTGTCGTTGGCGATGTAGGAGGTGTGGAACTTCTCCGTCTTCTCCACGGCCTTCGAGCCCGGCTTGTGGAAGTAGCGCCACACGTCGATGTCGAAGCCGCTCGCGGGCGCGTTGTTGGGCTCGCAGCCCGCGCCCTGCAGGTAGCGGGTGCCCGGCGCGCGGTAGTTGTAGCGGGCGCCCGTCTTGGTGGTGATGTCCCAGACCTTGGTGCCGTACATGGAGACCGTGACCACGCCGTTGGAGGAGTAGCCCGGCGTCACCTTGGCGGAGATCAGGATGCCGTGGTCGGTGTCGTTCTTGAACTTCAGGTCCACCGCGCCCCAGGCCACGGTCGCCTCACGACCGACCGGGTAGCGGTCGAAGTAGAGCGAGTGCGCCTTGTGCTCGACGTCCTCGAGGCCGGCGAAGAAGGCGGCGTTGAAGGTCGTCGTCGCCATCTGCGAGACACCGCCGCCGAGATCCTGCTTGAGCACGCCGTCGGCGATCATGTAGCCCGAGGTGAACCCGTTCTCGACGGTCCGCTCACCGACGGTGTCGTTGAGCGAGAAGGTCTCCCCCGGCTTGAGCACGGTGCCGTCGATCAGCTCGGCTGCCCGCCCGATGTTGACGTTGCGATACGTCGCCGGCGGGTAGTAGGTGGTGAAGGTCGAGACCTTCTCCTTGATGCCCAGCGCCTTCGCGTCGGCGGTGGTGAAGTCGGCGTCGCGGACGGTGGCCTTGACCTCCGCCTTGCGCGCACCGCTGGTCTGCACGACCAGGTCGAGGAAGGTGGCGCTGATGTCCTCCGGGGTGAAGTCGACGCCCGGACGTGAGGGCACCACGCGCGGCTTGCCCTTGACCAGCTTGACGGTGGCGTCGACCGGCGCGGCGTCGTCGTCGACGAACTTGGCGCGGACCACCTTCTCCAGGCGGGCCTCGTCCAGCTCGGGGACCAGCACGCCGTCCTCGGGGACCATGCTCAGTGCCGCGCTGTACTCCGCCGGGCTGAGCCGGATCGGGGTCTTGTCGAAGACCAGCGTGACGGCGGCGCTGACGGCCGGGTTGGCGAACTCGTCGAGCGCCTTCTGGACGTCGTTGCCATCGATCTCCGGCTCCGCGGTGACCAGCTCGAGCTCGGCGACGTCGCCGCTCAGCAAGGCGTCGGTGAGCTCCTCGCGCGCGTCCTCGCGGTCCACCGCGCGGCCGGTCTCGGCCTCGGTGGTGTCGAGCTGGCCGCGGCGGAAGACCACGGTGCCGTCGACGGGTGCTGTGCCGTACTTCTCGTCGAGGGAGTCCAGGACCGCGTCGAGTGCCGCAGTGTCCTCGGTGATCACCGGGTCGACGTCGTCGCCGCCGGTGTAGTAGTTCCAGAGCCGCTCGGGCGACCAGCTGCGGCCGCCCCCGGCCTCGGCGACGCTCGCCGCGGCGTCGACGCTGATCCCGAGATCGGCGGTCGCCAGCCGGGTCGTCGTGCCGTCGATGGAGACCTTGACCTGCTTGCGGCTGCCGAGATCCTCCTCGACCTTGGCTACCGCCTCATTGCGCTCGAGCCCGCCGATCTCGACGCCGGCAACGCTGGTGCCGCGCGGAACCTTGGCTCCGGCAGCGGCGTACGCACCGACGTAACCCGCCGCCCCGAGAGCGAGCACGCCCAGCACGGTGAAGGCAACGACCTTCCCGCCCTTGGACTCTTTCGTGGACTCTGTCACCCGCACATCCTAGTGAGGAGGCACCAATCCCCCACTTTCGCGTTCACTGGGTGTCGGCCGGAGCCCCCGCAGGCGACGATGCCGGACGGCGGGCGCCGACCGGCGCGGTGACCACGGCCGCGACCATCAGCGCCAGGCCGCCGGCGAGGAAGAGATAGCCGCGCAGATCGGCGCTGATCGCCCAGGATCCGGCCTCGGTGCCCTGGATCACCAGCAGCACCATCGCCACCCAGCCGAAGACGAAGCCGAAGCGGAGCCAGCCAGCCGGCAGCGCCACGGTGGCGGCTGCCGGGGCGCCGACGGCCAGCACGAACCAGGCCCAGTTGCCGTCGTGCATCGCGACCGAGGCGATCGCGGTGACGGCACCGGTCAGCGCCAGCAGCACCACCAGCAGCGCACGCAGCCCTGCGCTCACAGCCCGGCGAAGAGGTCGGTCTCGAAGCCGTCCGGACCGACCGGGCCCTGGACGCCCTTGGCGAGCCGGTAGAACTCCACGCCCATCGCCTCCGCGCCGACGTTGTTGGAGAGCGCGAAGAACGGACCGTCCGTGGTGATCTGGGTCTTGTGCGCGGCCAGTGCCGCCATCTTCGCGTCGATGAAGTCGGTGCCGTCGACGGCAGCCGCCAACGCCTCGTCGCTGGAGACGAAGTGCGGCAGCGGGCCGTCGGGGTCGAGGCCCTCGAAGGTCGCCGAGTCGCCGGAGTCGCGCAGCAGCCGCAGACCCTCGCGCATCCGGCTCTCCGACATCGCTCCCCAGTAGATCTTGGCGATGTCCCAGGCCTCGCCCAGGTCGGTGCGGTAGGACGGCACCGCCGCCAGCGCGGCGGCGTAGGTGGCGACCCGGTGCGCCTGGATGTGGTCCGGGTGGCCGTAGCCGCCGAACTCGTCGTAGGTGACCATCACCTGCGGGCGGACCTCGCGGATCACCGCGACCAGGTGGTTGGCCGCCTCGGTCAGGTCCGCACGCCAGAAGGCGTTGTCGTGGATGTCGTCGGCAGCGATCGCGTGGCCGTCCGGGTGCCACTGCATGCCGGAGTCGCGGTAGGTGCCGAAGCCGCCGAGGAACCGGTGGTCGATGACGCCGAGAGCGGCCATCGCGTCGGCCAGCTCGCCCCGGCGGTGGGTGCCGAGCTCGTCGTCGCGGTCGGCAGCCAGGTGCTCCAGCTCGGGCACCAGGATCTCGCCCATCTCGCCGGCGGTGCAGGTGACCAGCGTGACCCCGCGCCCCTCCTTGACGTACTTGGCCATGGTGGCGCCCTGACCGATCGACTCGTCGTCGGGGTGGGCGTGGATGAGGAGCAGGCGCTGGTCCGCGGTCATGCCTCTCAGCCTACGTTCCCCGCCCCCGGTCGCTTGATCCGCTTCGGCGCATCGGGCAGTGGGATCGGCGACGGCGCGGCGGCCGGTCCCGCAGGCAGCTCGTCGTCGAGCCAGCCGTCGTGCTGGTCGATCAGCACCTCGAGCATGATCGCGGGGGCATCGGTCAGCACCGCCCAGGGGTGGTCCTCGTCGTCGTCCTCGCCGGCCAGCGCCTCGCGCCGCACCTCGGCCTCCCAGCCGCCTGCGATCAACGCACGCGCCACCGCCTGCGCGTCGTCCTCCTCGAAGAAGATGCCTCTCACGCCGTCTGCCCCTCTCGTTCCGTCCGGCGTCACCAGCCTCCCACGACCGCGCACAGCGCTAGGATCCGGGAACGACGGTGTCCGGGACCACCACCTCTGGGGAGCAGATGAGCAGCATTCGCGTGCAGGCCGAAGGCCGCAGTCACACCTTCGACGGCTCCGGTCCGGTCCGCTTGGGTCGCGACCCGCGCGCCGACGTCGTGCTCAGCGGCCCGACCGTCTCCCGCCAGCACGCCGAGCTGCAGCCGACCGCCGACGGCTGGCAGATCGTCGACTCCGGCAGCACCCACGGGGTCTGGCTCGACGGCCAGCGGATCACCCAGGCGCCGCTGACCGGCACCCACACCCTGTACTTCGGCCAGAGCGGCGAGGCGACGCCGGTCCTGGTCGTGGTGGAGGCCGCGGGAGCGCGGCCGATCGCCCCCCACCCCGACGTCGCGCTCACCCAGGAGCTCGCGCTGACCGTCGTTCCCGGGCGCAGCAACAACCCCGGCACGATGGCCCCGGCCCTGCTGGTCCGCTCCCGTGACCTGGACCGTCGCTTCGCGCCGCTGGCACCGGTCCGGATCGGGCGCGAGCCCGGCCTGGAGGTCGTCGCCGACGACCCGGTCGTCTCCCGCCAGCACGCCCTGCTCGAGCCGCGCCCCGACGGCTGGTGGCTGCACGACCGCTCGACCACCGGCACCTACATCGCCGGCGAGCGGGTGCGCAGCCAGCGCCTCGACGAGCCGGTCACCGTCCTGCTCGGGCACCCCACCGCCGGCTTCGAGCTGGAGATCGTGCCGATGGTCGCCGCCGAGGTGGCGTCGCGCGCGATCGCCGGACGCAAGCGGCGGCGCACCCTGAGCATCGTCGGCGCCCTGGTGGCCGCCCTGCTGCTGGTCGGCGGCGGCGTCGTGGCCGGCGTCATGCTGGTGGGCGGGGACGACGACCCGAGCGACGACCGGCTGACCGCGGCCGAGCTCGACCGCGCCAAGGCGGCGAGCGTGCTGCTGATCGCGATGGACGAGAACGACCAGCCGATGCACTCGGGCTCCGGCAGCGTGATCAGCTCGGACGGCCTGATCCTGACCAACGCCCACGTCGGCAAGCCGTCGGCTCCCGGCCAGGGCGCCAGCGAGTTCGGCGACCCGGCCTACCTGCTGGTCGCCCTCACCCAGCCCGAGGACGACAAGCCCGCCGAGCCCACCTACCGCGCCGAGCCGATCATCGCCGACGGCTTCCTCGACCTCGCGGTGCTGCGGATCAACGCGGACGCCGAGGGCAAGGAGGTCGACAACGACAACCTCTCGCTGCCCGAGCCGCTGCCGATCGGCTCCAGCCAGGAGCTGCGCACCGGCGACGAGATCACCGCGCTCGGCTACCCCGGCATCGGCAACCCCAGCGCCGGCGCCGAGCGCCCGCTCACCGTCACCCGCGGCGTGGTCTCCACCTTCCAGGCCGACCCGGTGATCGACACCAAGCGCGGCTTCATCGACTCCGACCTTCGGCTCGGCTCCGGCAACTCCGGCGGCGCCTCGATCAACGGACGCGGCGAGCTGATCGGGATCAACACCGCGGTGATCACCGCGGTCTCCCAGGACGTCGGCGCGATCACCCAGGGCTCGGCGCTGATCCGGCCGATCGACCTGGCCTCCGAGGTGTTGGCCATCGCCAAGAAGGGCGGCGACCCGGACTACGTCTCCCCCTTCGCCGACCAGGTTCCCGCCGCACCGGACGCGCCCGAGCAGGCCAGGGTCACGGCTGCCGGGTGGAGCCTCACCGGAACGGACGGCTGCACCGGGACCAGCACCCTGCAGAGCCCGCAGACGATGTCGGTCACGCCGGGCCAGACGGTGCACGCCGAGTTCGCCGTCGAGGGACTGCCCGACGGGCTGCCGATCGGCGTCACCTTCGTGGCCCCGGACGGCGTCACCGTGCTCGGCCAGGTCCAGGACACCTGGAAGGGCGGCGCCGAGCGCCAGTGCGTCTCGCTGCCGTTCACCGCAGAGTCCGGACAGAGCGGCGTCAACGCCGTCTTCGTGGTGGGCACCGACGGCGACGTGGCTGCGGAGAACCCGCTGCTGTTCCAGTAGGCGCTCGCGATGGGGTGGCCCGAGCTCGATCCGTCGTTCCTGCGGCTGCGCCGCGAGGTCGACGCGACCGGCGTCGACGCGCTCACCGCACTGACCGATCGGGTCGGGCTGCCCGGCGTCCTGGCCGACCTGAACCGCGACGCGCACCGGGCGCGGATGCCGCGCCTGCTCGGGCGCGCGGTGCACGAGGCGTATGCCTGGGACGCCTTCGACAGTGCCGATCCGCGCTGGTGGCCACAGGGCATCACCACCGCCGCCGACGCTGCGGACGCGGAGCTCGCCGGGCGCCGGATCGTGCTCGCGTCCTGGTATTCGAAGAAGATCGCCGAGGGCACCCACGGCTCGCGGATCACCGTGCTCGACCTGGACGCCCGTCGCTACCGCCATGTGCTGTTGGTGGCGCCCACCTACCGGGACGGCGACCTGCGCCTGGCGCCGTTGAAGGTCCATGCCGGCGGCATCGCCTGGTGCGGGCGCTACCTGCACGTGGCCGCCACCGGGCGCGGCTTCGCGACCTGTCATCTCGACGACATCGTCCGGATCCCCGACGAGGTGGGGCTCGCCGACCGCACCCGGTTGGGTGCCTCGGGAGCCGGAGTGGCCTCCTTCGGGCACCGCTACGTGCTGCCGGTGCGGGAGTGGCATCGCGGCGAGACCGTCGGGGACGGCGCGCGGCTGCGCTACTCGTTCCTCTCCACCGCGCACGGTCCTGGCGGCCCGTCGCTGATCGCCGGCGAGTACGGCCGCGGCACGCAGAGCACCCGGGTGGCGCGATACGCCCTGGAGCCTGGCACCTGGGACCTGCGCACGGACGCTGCGGGCGTCGCGCATCCGGTGGCGCTGCACGAGGTCGGGCTGCAGCGGATGCAGGGCGTCGCCGTCGCCGGTGACGACTGGTACGTGACCACCTCGAACGGGCCGGTGTGGCCGGGCACGGTGCATGCCGGACGTCCGGGCACCCTGCGGGCACGGCATCTCGCGACGCCGATCGGCCCGGAGGACATCGTGCACTGGCCCGGCCGCGAGGAGCTGTGGTCGGTGAGCGAGCACCCCTGGCGGCGCTGGGTCTTCGGGATGCGCCGCGACTGGTTCGGCTGAGCGCAGCGTCGCGCTCGCCGCACGGTCGGTGGGCTCAGCGCGGGAGCCGGGCGAGCTGACGGCTCTGGGCCACCAGCCGGCCGGCGGAGTCCCACAGCTCGCAGTCCTCCTCGAACATCCCGCCCGCGACGTTGCGGGTGGCATGCCGGATCGCCAGCCAGCCGGGTGCGGGCACGGCGCGGATGTGCGCACTCAGCTCGAGGGTGGGCGCCCAACCGGGCAGGCCGAGGTCGAAGGTGACCGGCGGCAGGGCGTCGAGCATCCAGAGCAGGGACAGCGCGTCCGGCTCGCGGCCGTCCGGGAGTCGGATCCAGCCCTGGATCACGCCCTCCCCGCTCGGGGCGCCGACCGCCCATCCGGCGTAGGCCGGGTCCAGGCGCAGGTCCATCCGGTCCATGATGGTGGCGACCTTGCGCATCTCGGCCGAGGCGAGCTTGGTGGACAGGCACTCGTCCACGCTCGGCAGTCGCGGCGGCTGGGCCGTGGTCTGCACGCCGGTGGGCAGCGAGGAGAGGTCGCCGTAGCTGGCCAGCGCGGTGATCCGGGTGGCGCCGTCCTGGACCAGGTCGACGGCGAGATTCGCGCTGGTGCCACCGCGGCGGATGACCCGGGTGCTCACCTCGGCCTTGCCGGCCGCTCCCGCCGAGAGGAAGTAGGCAGAGAAGGCGATCGGGTCCGGCAGCTCGGGCACCGTGTGCCGCAGGGCTCGCGCCGCGGTCGCCATCAGGTAGCCGCCGTTGAGGGCAGGGCCCACGCCCCACCCGGCGTCGAGCTCGGCGAGGAACCGGGCACCGTCCTCGGTGCGGTCGGTCTCGGTGACGGCGGTGGCGCGGTCGAACTCGAACGTCATGCGAGCCAGGGTATGCAGCCTCGCCGCCGGTTGCGGCCGTGGGGCGATTCAGTAGCCGGTGACGCCGTCGATCCGCTCGCGCAGCAGGTCGGCATGGCCGAGGTGGCGGGCGTACTCCTCGATCATGTGCAGCAGCACCCAGCGCAGGTTGACCTCCTGGCCGTGCCGGCGTCCGGGCAGCGCGGCGTCGAGGTCGGTGACCTTCTCCGCGGCGGCCCGCGCGCGGTCCACCTCACGACGGTAGAGGTCGACGTCGGCCAACGCGGTCGGCGCGCTCACCTGCTCGAAGTCGGCGTCCGGGCTCTCGGCGTCGCCGAAGTGCGCTCGCTCCTTGACGCCGGTGACCACGGCCGTGAACCAGTACTGCTCGACCTTCGCCAGGTGCCGGACGAGGCCGGCCAGAGTGAGCGTGGACGGCGGCACGCTGGCCCGCACGAGCTCGGCGGCGCTGAGCCCGGCGACCTTGCGCAGCAACGCGTCGCGGTAGAACTCCAGCCACTGGTCGAGGGCGGCGCGCTCGCCGGCCATGAAGTCGAGCGGCGGACGCTGCTCGGGCATGGCGGCGAGCCGCTCGGCCCCCGGGCGCGGGTCGGTGGCCAGCAGGCCGTAGATCCCGTTGTCGCTCCAGCCGTGCGGGTCATGCCAGTCGTTGCGCAGGTGGGCCTCATGGCTCATCCCCAGGCGCTGGCAGAGCCGCACCGAGGCGACGTTGCGGGGATCGAGCTGCGCGAAGACCCGCTGCGCCCGGTAGTGGTCGAAGGCGAGGTCCAGCATGGCCAGCGCACCCTCGCGGGCCAGCCCCAGGCCGTGGAAGTCGGGGTGGAAGCACCAGCCGATCTCCAAGCGCAGCAAGGTCTTGTCGGCCGCCATCAGCACCAGGTCGCCGATCACCCGGCCCTGGTACTCGACCGCGAGGGCGAGCGGATGGTCGGCGCCCAGATCGTCACGGCTGGCCGCCCACTCGGCGACCTTGGTGATCGCCTCGGCATGGCTCCAGGCCTGGTGCGGCATGTAGCGCACCACCTCCCGATCGCCCCGATAGGCGAACACGTCCTCGGCGTCCTCGGGCCGATACGCGCGCAGCGTCAGCCGGTCGGTCCTGATCGGGAGCGAGAGTCGGTCAGCCACCCTCGGCACGCTACCCGGGTCCCGGAGCCGAACACCACCACGTAATCTTCACCAGCCGACGATTTCGGGAGGGCACCATGCGCGCACGCGACGTCGACCGCAACGACGTGGTCGAGGCACTGGAGGCCGCCTTCGTCGATGGCCAGCTCACCGCTGACGAGCGTGAGGAGCGGGTCGCCGCCGCGCTGGGCGCGGTCGAGCTGGACGACCTGCGGGTCCTGGTCAAGGACCTGCAGAACGCGCCGGAGCGGTTCCGGCCCGGCGTGGTCGCCTCGGTCCGCGCGGCAGCCACCGCGACCTCCCCGCGGCGCAACGCCGTGATCGTCGCCGCCGTCGCCGGCATCGTCGGCATCGGCCTGGTGATCAATGCGATCGTCAGCGACGACCCCCTCCGGGTGCCGGACTCCTCGATCTCAGCCGACGCCGACGCCGAGGCTGAGGCGCAGGCGGTCTCCGACTCGGCCTCGTTCGTGGTGATGTGGAGCGACGTCAAGAACGAACTGACCAGCGGCCAGCCCGCCAACCAGCGCGAGGGCGAGGTGCCGTCACTGGAGCCGTGGGAGGTCACCGCAGAGCGAGTGAGGGACTTGCTCGAAGTGATCCACAACCAGTTCGACGCGCCGTATCTGACCGAGCTCGGACTGCGCCCGGACTACTTCTCCTTCACCCGGCCACTGAAGGGCACCCAGCCACGCACCGAGGACTGGTCCTACAGCAAGGGCAGCGGGGTCCGGGCCAGCGATCCGGAGATCGAGTCCGGACGCGACCTGGCGCTCTTCGACACCCGCGACATCGACGTCGATGCGCTCTTCCGCAACCTCGACGCCGCCTTGACCAACCTGAACGTCGAGGACGCGAAGCTGAGCTGGATCGACGTCAAGTACGACTCCAGCACCGAGATCCCGGTGATCAACATCTGGGTGACCAACCGGTTCGAGGAGAGCGGCTGGATGGAGACCACCCTCGACGGTCTGATCTACAAGAGCTGGCCGTACACCGAATCCTGAGCCCTGGCAGGGATCTGCTCGCCCATCGCTGCTGCGGATCACTGGCAGGAAGCTCGTCGGCGCAGCATGCTGCGCTTGGCGTTCGCACTGCCTAGCGTGGAGGTGAGCCGGGCATCCGAGCCCGGCCGACCAGCGAGGGGAACCCGTCATGGAGAGCCACACCCACGAGCACACCCACGGCGACAGCGCCCACACGCATGCGCACACCACCCACGAGCACGCCCATGTCGAGCACGAGCACGAGCACACCCACGACGGCGTGACGCACTCGCACCCGCATGTGCACGAGGCGGGGCTGGAGGAGGACCACACGCACGAGGGTTGAGCCGCAGCGACAGTCCAGCCCATCGCGGACCGCGACAGGCGAGGGCCCCGCGCCCGGAGGCTCGGCGCGGGGCCCTGCTGCGTCAGCGCACTCAGGCGAAGAGTGTGGCGTCCGGCTGGAGGCCGATCGCCTGGGTGAGCTTGTTGGCGTAGCTGAAGAAGGCCGCGACCTCGATCGCCTCGACGATGCCGGCATTCGTCAGGCCGACCGCACGCAGGCGCTCGTAGTCCGCCTCCCCCACGCGCGAGGCCTGATGGGTCACCTTGACCGCGAGGTCGACCAGCGCCTGATCGCGTGCATCGAAGTCGATGAGGTGGTGGTCGTCCGCGATCCGGGCGGCGCGCTGCTTGTCGCCGGTGGCCTGCGCCAATCCGTAGCGGTGGTTGGCGACGCAGTAGCCGCACTCGTTCTCGTGCGCCACGATCACCGAGATCAGCTCCCGCTCCTGGATCGTCAGGTGATGGTTGGCGCTGTCGTCCCACAGCGGTCCGTAGATGGCCAGCAGACGCTCCAGCGTGGCCTCGTTGACGGCGTAGCCGCGCAGCCAGTTGGGCACGTAGCCGTAGGTCTGCTGCGCGTGGTCGAACTGGCGCTGCAGCCGGGGCGACACGTCCTCGCGGTCGACGCCGCCCAGGCGGGTGACCAGGTGCTTGGGCAGGGCGGGGATGTCGAGCTCCGGCTCGGCGACGGTGGTTGCCATGGTCTCTCCTCGGGAGGTGACAGGAAGGCTTACTTGAGTATGTCTATCATTTCACTCAAGTTAGCCGCTACGACCGTCCAGGAGATGCAGTGACCGCACAGATCGACACCCACGTCCGCACCCCCGTCCTCAGCCGTGCCGACGTCGAGCAGGTCGCCCGCGACCTGGCGACTCGCTTCGCGGAGGGCTCCGCCGACCGCGACGCCGAGCGTCGCCACCCACTGGACGAGGTCCGCACACTGGCCGCATCCGGACTGCTCGGCATCACCGTGCCAGCGAGCGCGGGCGGCTCCGGCCTGGCCCACTCGAGCGCCGGCGAGGTGCTGCGCCTGATCGCGCGCGGCGACTCGTCCGTGGCCCAGATCGTGCTCGCCCACTTCGTGCTCCTCGACGTCGCCGCCCTCGCCGCAACGCCCGAGCTGCGCGACCTGCTGCACGAGGTCGCGACCTCCGGCGGCTGGATCGGCAACGCCACCGCCGAGCGAGGCACCCAGCACGTCTTCGACCGCACCACGCGGGCCGAGCGCCGCGACGATGGCACCGTGCTGGTGCGCGGTCGCAAGTTCTACGCCACCGGAGCCCTCGGCTCCACGCTCTTCGGCGTCGCCGCCAACCTGGACGGCGATCCGGGACACCCGGTCATCGTCTTCGTCTCACCCCACGACGACGGCGTCACCATCGAGGAGGACTGGTCGGGCTTCGGCCAGCGCACCACCGCCAGCGGAACCGTCATCCTCGATGACGTGGCCGTTCCTGCGGCGCAGCTGCTCGACCTCGGACCGGTTCCCGCGGACCCGCCGCGCAGCCCGGTCGGCGCCTACGACCAGCTGCTGCACGCCGCCATCGACGTCGGGATCGCCCGGGCCGCGCTGGAGGACGGAGCCGCCTTCGTGCGTGACCGGTCGCGCCCCTGGGTGGAGTCCGGAGTGGCCCGCGTCTCCGACGAGCCGCATGTGCAGCTCCGCTTCGGTCAGCTGCGGACCCGACTGGCCGCGCTGGAGGCACTGTTCGACCGGGCAGGCCGAGCCGTCGACGAGGTCGACCGCACCGCGCCGACGCAGGCGCAGCTGCTCGACGCCAGCTTCGCCGTAGCCGAGGCGAAGGCCTACGCCCAGGAGGTCGGCCCGGCGATCGCGACGGATGTGATCGAGCTTGCCGGCACCAGCGCCGTCGACCAGCGGCACGGGCTCGACCGCCACTGGCGCAACGTGCGCACCCACTCGCTGCACGACCCCGCCCGATGGAAGTACGTGCACCTGGGCGCCCACCTGCTCGACGGCACCGCTCCCCCGAACCACCCGCTCTTCTGAGCCCAGCAAGGTGCGCGACTCAGGCCGCTAGTCTGCGGGGCATGACCGGCACCGGCGACACGTCGCTCACCCTCGCTGGAGAGCCCACCGTTGAGCACCTCGATCACGAGGTGCTCAACGGTCATCGGTTCGCTGACGGGCAGGGGTTTCCGCAGTCCTACCGTCGTTTCGTCGAGAACGTGGGCTGGGGCAGAGCCTTCGGGCTCTGGCTCATCTATCCGCCGGTGCTCGACGGCTATGCCGATGGTTGGCAGGGTCGCGCCGCGAACCTCACCGCCCGGTTCCGGTCCGTCTACCAGGACGGCCAGCGCGAGGGGTACGACTGGATGGTCGAACCCGATGGCAGCTGGGACCTCTGCTCCGGCCTGGAGGTCTTCGGCTGGAGCGAGAACGGCGACGGCCTGCTGTGGCAGCCGGCGGCGCGGAGTCCCGACGGCGAGCTCCCGGTCTGGGAGTCGCGCGGAATCGACTCGCTGCATCTGCTCGGCCCCGACCTCGACACGGCCCTTGCGGTCCTCCGCACCAGGACACGCGCTTCGCTCGGCCCCCGGACGCACGACGTGGAGCCGCTTCCCGCCGTCCGCCTGTGAGTCCGTCCACGTCAACCGACTCCCGTCGTTGATCCGTGGCAACCGATCCCGCCGCCTCCGCGTCATAGGAACGGGCTCCGCTCGGGGCCTCGAGCGACGACGGAGGCGGCAGCGTGACGACCGGTTCAGCGATAGGCACGGCTGTGCTGATGGGCGCTTCGCTCCTCGGTGTCACCGAGGAGCCACAGCGCGACTCAGCCGGGGAGGAGCACCACGCGCTCGCCGGCGACGTCATCGCCTTCGCCATCGATCCCCTTCCCTCACAGGCGTCTCGCCTCAGACTCGCACCCCGCGTCCGGCTCGGCCTCGGTGCGGAGATCGTCGCGGTGCGGACGGCGGCTGAGCTCGCGGACGCCGAGGGATGGCTCCTGGAAGAGACCTACTTCCGCGCCTACCTCGGTCCGTTCAGCGCGCTGCGGCTTCTCCGTCATCAGGTCGACGACACCGGTAGCGCGGCGATCAGCGCGGACGGCGCGTTCGAGGTGTCGACGGACCCGCATCCACATTGCGCCAGTCCACCGGTCGCTGCACCCCCGGGCTACCAAGGTCATCGCCGAGTCTCCCTGCAGCCGTCCCGAGCCTCCTCCAGCACCTGCCTGATGTGGTTCAGCGTCGACCTCTTCCTCGACGACCAGGGCCGGATCGCGGCGGTGACCCTGGACCTCTGGGAGCCGTGAGCCGCACAGCTCCCGCACCCACCCGGCGGTTCCGCCGACTCCCCACGCCTCGCTCGACCTCTCGCCCCTGGCGCCCCCGTGGCGCCGGGGGCGCTCTGCGTCCCGGCCCGCCCGGCACTCGGGACGGACTCCGAAGAAAGTTCACCCCTCCCCCTTGACGCGTGACGGCCGTCACGCTTTCATTAATAACTGATCCATCAGTCAACTTAGGAGAAACGATGCGTGCCAAGGCAATCGCCGCTCTGTCCACCGCGGCTCTCGTCGCGTCTGTGTCGGCCTGCAGCTCCAGCGAGGACGGCAAGTCCGTGACGGTGACGATGTGGGGTGGTGCCGGTCAGAAGGCGCACGTCAACTCCTACTTCACGCCGTGGGCGAAGGACGCCGACGTCACGATCCGCCAGGACTCCCCCACCGACTACGCGAAGATCGACGCCCAGGTGAAGTCGGGCAAGGTCAGCTGGGGTCTGGTCGAGGTCGAGCCGAACTACTCCGAGTCGGCCTGCGCGGCCGGCAAGCTGGAGAAGCTCCCGCAGCGGGTCAAGGACGCCGCCGCGAAGGGCGGCATCGACCCCGCCCAGACGAACGACTGCGCGATCCCGATCCTGCAGTACACGTTCAGCATCGCTTACAACACCGACGCGTTCGCCGACGCCCACCCGACCACCTGGGCGGAGTTCTTCGACACCAAGCAGTTCCCCGGCAAGCGTGGCTTCTGGAAGTACGTCACCGGCGGCATCTTCGAGGCCGCCCTGCTGGCCGACGGCGTCGCCCCGGAGGACCTCTACCCGCTCGACCTGGACCGGGCCTTCAAGAAGCTCGACACGATCAAGGACGACATCGTCTGGTACGACACCGGCGATCAGCAGGTGCAGCTCCTGGCCAGCGGCGAGGCACCCCTGGTCCAGGCCTGGAACGGCCGCGTCTCCCAGGCCGCCGCCGCCGGCGAGCCGGTCGCCAACGAGTACGGCGAGAACCTGGTCTCCTACGACCACGTGGTGATCCCGAAGGGCTACGACAACGTCGAGCTGGCCCAGGACTGGATGGTGTGGTTCCTGGAGAACCCGCAGGCGCAGGCCACGGACGCCGAGGCGTCCGGCTTCGGCCCCGCGTCCAAGGACGCCATCGACCTGGTGCCGGAGAGCATCCGTGACGACGTCGCCCCCAGCGACAACGTCGTCGAGCAGTCGGCCGGCCTGATCGACTACTCCTACTGGGCGGAGAACTACACCGAGGTCACCAAGCGCTTCAACACCTGGATCGCCGAATGACCAGCATCTCGCTCTCCCGTCCGCGGAGAGGAGCCGCCGACGGCGGCCCCCTCTCCCGGGTGCGGGCCTACCTCGCCTTCGACGGCTGGGGCCTGTTGATCCTGCCGCTGCTGGTCTTCCTGCTGGTCTTCTTCGTGGCCCCGCTGGGGTTCATGATCGCCAAGAGCTTCACCGACCCGACGCTGAGCCTCGACAACTACCGCGAGATCTTCTCGGCCTCGATCTACGTCAAGGTCCTGGTCAACACGTTCGTGATCGCGTTGACGGTCACCGCGGTCACCATGCTGCTGGCCTATCCCTACGCCTACCTGATGACGATCAGCCGGCCCGCCTGGCGCAACCTGCTGATCCTGTTGATCCTGGTGCCGTTCTGGACCAGCGTCCTGGTCCGCAGCTTCGCCCTGGTGCTGCTGCTGCGCGACACCGGCGTCATCAACTCGATCGCCATGGACATCGGCGTCATCGACGAGCCGCTCTCCATCATGCGCTCGATGAAGGGCGTCATGTTCGGCATGGTCCAGGTGGCGCTGCCCTTCGCGGTGCTCCCCATGTACGCCACCATGCGCAACATCGACCCCCGGCTCACCGAGGCCGCCCAGGGTCTGGGCGACCGCCCGTCCGGCGCCTTCTGGCGGGTCTTCGTGCCGCTGAGCATGCCCGGCGTCGCAGCCGGCCTGCTGCTCACCTTCATCCAGGCGCTCGGCTACTACATCACGCCGTCGCTGTTGGGCGGCCCCAAGAACACCATGATCGGCGAGCTGATCGTGCAACAGGTGAGCACCGTGCTCCAGTTCGGCTTCGCCGCCGCCCTGGCCGTCCTGTTGCTCACCACCACCTTCGCGCTGCTGGCGATCGCCAGCCGGTTCATGGACCTCGAGCGCATGTTGATGGGACGGTCATGACCAGAGTCCTCACCCGCACCGGCCTGATCCTGCTGGCCGTCGCCGTCGCCGCCTACGTGCTGCTTCCGATCCTGATCATCTTCCCGATGTCGGTCGGCGAGAGCTCCTTCATGACCTTTCCGCCCGAGGGCTTCTCCTGGAAGTGGTACCAGGCGCTTCGCGACGACCCGACCTGGATGGAGTCCGCCGTCGCCAGCCTGCGGGTCGCCGGCCTCTCCGCCGTCCTCAGCGTGGTGCTCGGCACCGCCGCGGCCCTGGCCCTGGTGCGTGGACGCTTCCCGTTCCGCCGCGGCGTCCTGGTCGTCATGCTCGCCCCGCTGATCGTTCCCTACGTGATCATCGGCCTCGCCGTCTACGTCGCGTTCCTCGAGGCCGGGCTCACCGAGACCACTCTCGGCTTCGTCCTGGTGCACACCTGCCTCGGCGTCCCCTACGTGATGATCAACGTCTGCGCCGGCCTGGTCGCCGTCGACCGGCGGTTGGAGATGGCCTCGATGAACCTCGGCGCCGGCCCGGTGTCGACCTTCTTCCGGGTCACCCTGCCGGCGATCCTGCCCAACATGCTGGCAGGTGCACTCTTCGCCTTCATCACCAGCTGGGACGAGGTCGTCGTGGCGATCTTCATGTCCGGCCCGACGATGACCACCCTCCCCGTGAAGATGTGGTCCGGCATCCGGGTCCAGATCGACCCCACGCTGGCGGCGATCTCGACGCTCGCCCTGCTGGTGATCCTCTCCAGCTTCGCCCTGATGGGCCTGATCCGCCTCACCCAACGTCTCGTCGGCCGACGCCGTCGCATCGCCCTCTAGAACACAGGTGTCCACCATGACCAACATCGCTTCCGCGACGCCCCGGGCCACGCAGCCCGGCGCCTCGATCAACGTCGAGCAGGTCCGCAAGGTCTACGGGCCGGCGACGATCCTCGACGACATCTCCCTCGACATCCGCGCCGGCGAGTTCATCACGCTGCTCGGTGCCAGCGGCTCCGGCAAGTCGACCCTGCTCAACATCATCGCCGGGTTCATCAAGGCCGACGGCGGTCACGTCAAGGTCGACGGCCGCGACCTCACCACCGTGCCCGCACACAAGCGCGGCCTCGGCATGGTGTTCCAGCACTACGCGCTCTTCCCGCACATGACCGTCTTCGAGAACGTCGCCTACGGCCTGCGCCGCAACGGGTTCCCCCGCAAGGAGATCCCCGCGCTCGTCGACGAGGCGCTCCAGATGGTGGAGATGGGCCACCTCGGCAAGCGCCGCCCGAGCCAGCTCTCCGGCGGTCAGCAGCAGCGGGTGGCACTCGCCCGCGCCGTCGTCTTCAAGCCGCGCGTGCTGCTGATGGACGAGCCGCTCGGTGCGCTCGACAAGATGCTGCGCGAGCAGCTGCAGCTGGAGATCCGTCGCCTGCACAAGGAGATGGGCATCACCTTCGTCTTCGTCACCCATGATCAGGAGGAGGCGTTGACGATGTCCGACCGGATCGCACTCCTCGAGTCCGGCCGGATCGTCCAGCTCGGCACGCCGACCGAGCTCTACGAGACCCCGTCGTGCCGCTACGCGGCCGAGTTCATCGGCGTCTCCAACATCTTCAACGGCGCGCTCCAGCACGGACGCTTCCACGACCCGGCCAACAATGCCGAGCACGTCGTGCCCGCGGACAGCCCCGCCGGGGGGACCGCGCTGATGGTGCGCCCCGAACGCCTGAGCGTGCAGCCGATCGGCCTGCACACGCCGAGCGGGCACAACAGCGTCGAGGCGATCGTCGAGGACTGCGTCTACCTCGGCAGCGACCGCAGCGTGCACGCCCGGACCCTCGGCGGCGACGTGCTGGTCGCCCGCACCCCTGTCCCCCGCGGCGACGACGGCATCGCCGCCGGCGCCAAGGTCACCCTCTCCTGGAACGTGGAGGACTCCCGTGTCCTTGCCTGAAGCATTCATCGATCCCGCCTCGGTCGCGGTCGTCGGCGCCAGTGCCGACCAGGCCAAGTGGGGCCACTGGCTCGCGGTCGGCGCCCTCAAGGGCAAGGAGCGACGCGACGTCTGGCTGGTCAACCGCAGCGGCTCCGAGCTGTTGGGCGAGCCCACCTATCGCTCGGTGAGCGAGCTGCCGGGCACCCCCGACCTGCTGGTGCTCTGCGTGCCTGCCGGCCACGTGCGCACCGTCGTCGCCGAGGCCCTGGAGCGCGGCACCCGCGCCTTCCTGGCGATCACGGCCGGCGTCGACGACCAGGACGAGCTCGCCGCCCTGCTCACCCAGCACGGTGCCCGGATGCTCGGCCCGAACAGCCTCGGCATGTACGACGCGTCCACCGACCTGCAGCTCGCCTGGGGACACTTCACCCCGGGACGCCTGGCGATCGTCTCCCAGAGCGGTCAGCTCGGCTCGGAGATCGCCAACCTCGGGGCGCGTCAGGGCCTGGGCGTCTCCCGGTTCTACTCGGTGGGCAACCAACTCGACCTCAACGCCGCCGACCTGCTCGAAGGGCTCGTCGACGACCCGCAGACCAATGCGGTCGCGGTCTACCTGGAGAGCTTCGCCGACGGTGCCCGCCTGGTGCGTGCACTGCGGGCACTGCGCGCCGCCGGCAAGCCGACCCTGCTGCTCACCACCGGTGCCAGCGAGGGCAGCAAGCGCCTGGCGCAGTCGCACACCGGCTCGATGACCTCCACTCTCGACGTGGTGGACGCCGCCTGCCGCGCGGCCGGGGCGCTGCGGGTCGCCACACCGTCCGACCTGGTCGCCACCGCGCGCTACCTCGACGCCGCCGACCTGCCCCAGGGCCGGCGGATCGCGGTGGTCAGCGACAGCGGCGGCCAGGGCGGGATCGCCGCGGACGTCGCCGCCTCGCTCGGTCTGGTCACGCCGGTCTTCTCCGACGAGCTGCAGGCGCAGCTCGCCCGGCTGCTGCCCACCGGAGCGGCCCTGGCCAACCCGGTGGACCTGGCCGGAGCCGGAGAGGCGGACCTCGAGGTCTACGCGGCGATCACCGAGCTGCTGGCCGGCTCGGGCGAGGTGGATGCGGTCCTGCTGACCGGCTACCTGGGCTGCTACGGCGAGGACACCCCCTCCATCGCGGACGACGAGCTGGCGGTCGTGGACCGTCTCGGCAAGCTGTCCGAGGCCAGCCACGTGCCGCTGGTCGTGCACAGCATGAGCGACTCCTCGCCGGCCGTCGACCGGATGTGGGAGCACCACATCCCTGCCTACGAGGGGGTCGAGCTCGCGCTCGGTGCGCTGGCACGGGCCGCGGAGCTGGCCCAGGCACCAGGTCGTGACCTCGCCGTCGCCGACGCCGCGCCGATGCCTCGTGTCCCCGGCTATTGGCAGGCCCGGCACCAGCTGCTCGACCTCGGCGTCCGCCTGCCCGAGGCGCGCCTCATCAACGAGCGCACCGACCTGGCCGAGGCCCTCGCGGCGTTGCGCACCCCGCTGGTGCTCAAGGCCGGCTGGCTGGAGCACAAGAGCGAGCACGGCGGCATCCGGATCGGGGTCAGGTCGCTGGCAGAGGCCGAGGCCGCCTACGACGACATGGTGGGTCGCCTCGGCCCCGGCGACTACGTCCTCGAGGAGCAGGACACCCGTGACGGCGTCGTCGAGATGCTGATCGGTGGGCGCGTCGACCGCGACTTCGGCCCCACCGTGACGGTCGGCCTCGGCGGCGTGCAGGCCGAGCTGTGGCGTGACGTCCATCTGGAGCTGGCACCGGTGGACCGGGAGACGGCCACCGCGATGGTCGCGCGGCTGCGTGCCAAGGCCCTGCTGGACGGCTGGCGCGGCGCGCCGGCCGTGGACACCGATGCCCTGGTGGACATGGTCGTCTCGGTCTCCCAGATCGTCGCCGGGAGCCCCGCCATCAGCGACCTGGAGATCAACCCGGTGCGGGTCGCCCCGGGCGGCGCGCTCGCCGTCGACGCCCTGGTGCTCCCGCTCGCGGACGGCGGCGCGTGATGGCCGCCCGTACCGGTGGCCAGGCGCTGGTCGACGCACTGGTCGGCCACGGCGTCGACACGGTCTTCGGCATCCCCGGCACCCACAACCTCGCGGTCTACTCGGCCCTGGCGGAGCACGACGTCACGCATGTGCTGCCCCGCCACGAGCAGGGTGCCGGCTACGCCGCCGACGGCTACGCCCGCAGCACCGGCCGGGTCGGCGTCGCGCTGACCACGACCGGGCCCGCGATCCTCAACGCCGCAGCCGCTGCGGCCCAGGCCTACTCCGACTCCGTGCCGGTCCTCTTCATCTCCCCCGGCATGCCGCTGCAGCACCCGGCACACGGCAACGGCCTGTTGCACGAGATCGTCGACCAGAGCGCCGCGATGGCAGCGGTGCTAGGCACCAGCCTGCGGGTCACCTCGGTCGCCGAGATCCCGTTGGCGGTGCAGCAGGCGTTCGCGGTGATGACGACGGGACGCCCCCGCCCGGTTCACCTCGAGATCCCGCTCGACCTGCTCGACGAGGTGGCCGAGGTCGCCCCGGTTCTTCCTGCCCGGCCCGGAACCCTGCACCCGGATCAGGCAGCCCTCGACCGCGCAGTCTCCCGTCTCGACGCAGCCGAGACGGTCGCCATCGTGGCTGGTGGCGGGACCTTCGCCGCCGCGGCCGAACTGGCCGCCGTCGCCGAACTGTTGGGGGCGGGGGTGCTGACCACCGCCAACGGCAAGGGCGCGCTGCCTACCGGCCACCCGCTCTTCGTCGGGGCCGGACTGCAGCACGCTGCCGCCCGCGAGCTCTGTGAGGCCGTAGACGTGGTGCTGGCCCTCGGCACCGAGTTCGCGCCCTCCGACTGGTGGGGCGGGCTTCCCGAGTTGGCCGGCAAGGTGGTCCGGATCGACGTCGACGCCACCGCGATCAGCACCAACGTGGTGCCGGACGTCGCCCTGGTCGCCGACGCGGCCGCCGCGCTCGCGGCACTGGCCGATCGTGTGCAGCGCAAGGAACCGTCCGCCCTGGTGGCGACGGCGCGTGCCGCGCACCGGGCGCAGGCCAGGGAGGAGGGCGCTGCCTGGATCGAGCTCGTCGACGCCCTCGCCGATGTGGTGCCCCGGGACGCGATCATCGCCGCCGACAACGCGATGGCCGCCTACTACGGCGCGCTCTCCAATCTGCCGCTCGACCGGCCCCACTCCTTTCTCTACCCGACCGGGGCAGGCACGTTGGGCTACGGGCTTCCGGCGGGGATCGGCGCCAAGGTCGCCAACCCGGAGACGGCAGTCGTCGTCCTGCACGGCGACGGCGGCCTGATGTTCTCGGTGGCCGAGCTGGCCACCCCCGCCGAGCTCCGGCTGGCGCTGCCCATCGTGGTGGTGGACAACGGCGGCTACGGCGAGATCCGCAACGAGATGGACGACCGGGACGAGCCGATCCATGCAGTGGCCCTGGGCAGCCCGGACTTCGTGATGTTGGCGCAGTCGTTGGGGTGCCTCGGGGTCCGGGCGCAGAGTGCCGCCGAGGTCGCCGCCGCGGTCGACAAGGCGTTCCACGCCGACCGTCCGACGTTGATCCACGTCCGTGAGCGCAGCCGCGCCACCGGGGAGGCGTGATGAGGTACGAGACCGTGTTGATCGGCGGCCGTTGGCTGCCGACGACCGAGACCATCGAGGTCGAGAACCCGGCCACCATGCAGGTGGTCGGAACCTCGGGTCGCGCCTCCGTCGCCCAGGTCGATCTGGCTGTCGCGGCAGCACGGGACGCCCTGCCTGCTTGGGGATCCCTGCCGCCGGAGCAGCGCGCCACGGCACTCGACCGCCTCGTCGACGCCTTGCGCGGACGACGTCGCGAGCTGATCGACGTGACCGTGGCCGAGGTCGGCACGCCCGTCGCCGACGCCACCGCATGGCACGTCGACCTCGGCATCGAGCTGGTCGTCTCCGCGATCCGGAATCTGCGTGCCCACCGGTTCGAGAGCGAGGTCGGGAACTCCCTCCTGTTCCAGCGCCCGGTCGGCGTCGCCGCCTGCATCACTCCGTGGAACTACCCGTTCTACCAGCTGACGGCCAAGGTCGCTCCGGCGTTGGCGGCAGGCTGCACGGTCGTGCTGAAGCCGGCCGAGCTGACCCCGTTGTCGGCCTACCTCTTCGCAGAAGCCGTCGAGGAGGCAGGCCTGCCCGCAGGCGTCTTCAACCTGCTGCCGGGCATCGGTGCCGAGATCGGTGCCGCGCTGGCAGACCATGACGGTGTCGACCTGGTCTCCTTCACCGGTTCGACGAAGGTCGGCCGCGCGGTGGGAGCCGCAGCCGCCGGGAGGCTGGCGAAGGTCTGCCTGGAGCTCGGTGGGAAGTCGGCCAGCCTGGTCTGCGCCGACGCCGACCTCGACACGGCGGTGCGCGCCACCGTGGAGTCGGCGATGTTGAACGCCGGCCAGACCTGCAGTGCCTGGACCCGGCTGCTGGTGCCGGCCGAGCGCTACGACGAAGCCGTGGAGATCGCCGGGAAGCACGCCGCAGACCTGGTGGTCGGCGATCCGACCGACGAACGCACCCAGGTCGGCCCGCTGGTCAGCCGCGGTCAGTGGGAGCAGGTCAGCGCCATGGTGGCCGCTGCGGTGGCACGCGGTGCCCGGCTGGTCACCGGGGGCGGCGCTCCCGACGGGCTCCGCACCGGCCACTACCTGGCTCCGACGGTGCTCGCCGACCTCGCTCCGCAGGACCCGGCCAGCCAGGAGGAGATCTTCGGACCGGTGCTGGTGGTGCATCCCTATGCCGACGAGGACGAGGCGATCCGGATCGCCAACGGCACCCGCTACGGGCTGGCCGGCGCGGTCTGGTCCGGAGCCGAGGAGCGGGCGCTCAGCATCGCGCGCCGGCTGGAGACCGGTCAGGTCGACCTCAACGGTGCCGCGTTCAACCCCGAGGCCCCGTTCGGGGGCTGGAAGGACTCCGGCCTCGGCCGCGAGCTGGGCCGCGTCGGCCTCGAGGAGTACCTCGAGTGGACGGCGGTGCAGCGCTGACGGGTCCCTCTCCCACACCTCCCCCTCCCCCGCACCGGTGACGCCGTCACCTGCGCGTCGCGTCCCCTTCGACGCCCCACCCACGTCACACAGCACAAGCAATGAGGAGTAAGAACATGGCGATCAATGCCGTTGAGCCCTGGCCCCTGACCGACGAGCAGCGTGCCATCGTCGACCTGTGTCGGCAGTTCGCCGAGAACGAGATCCGGCCGCGTGGCCGGGAGGTGGACGAGGCCGACGTGGTCTCTCCCGTCGACATCTTCAAGTCCGCGGCCAAGGTCGGCATCACCGACTTCATGCTGCCCGAGCAGTACGGCGGCGGTGGCCTGGGCGACATCTTCACCCAGTGCCTGGTCCAGGAGCAGCTGTGCTGGGGCGACCCGGGCATCGGCAACTTCGTGTGCTCCAACGGATTCTTCTCCGACCCGCTCCTGGCGCTTGGCACCGAGGAGCAGAAGGAGGAGTGGCTGCGCCCCCTCACCGGAGCGGACCCGCTCTTCACCGCGCTGGCCACCACGGAGCCCGGATCGGGCTCGGACGCCGCCTCGATCGTCACCACCGCGACCAAGGTGGACGGCGGCTACGCGCTCAACGGACAGAAGGTGTGGATCTCCAACGCCGGCCTGGCCGACCAGTACGTCGTCTTCGCCAAGACCGACCCCACCCAGCGCTCCGGCGGGGTCACCGCCTTCCTGCTGCGCAAGGGCGCCGAGGGGATGACCTTCGGTGAGCCGATGAAGAAGATGGGCCAGCGCGCCATCGTGTGCCGCGAGATCTTCTTCGACGACGTCTTCGTGCCGGAGAAGGACCGCCTCGGCGACGAGGGTCAGGGCTTCTACGGCCTGATGGAGACCTTCGACATCTCGCGCGTGGTGCTCGCCGCTGCGGCGACCGGCGCAGCGCGCGCGGCCTACGAGTACGCACTGGACTACGCCCGCAACCGCACCCAGTTCGGCAAGCCGATCATCGAGCACCAGGCCGTCGCCTTCCGCCTCGCCGACATGGCCACCCGCATCCAGTCGTCGTGGCTGATGACGTTGCACGCCGCGCGCACGCTGGACGCCGGCGAGCCCGCCACCAAGATCGCCGCGATGGCGAAGCTGCAGGCCTCGGAGACCGCCATGTACGTGACCCACGCGGCCGTGCAGACCCTGGGCGGCTGGGGCTACTCGCGTGAGTACCCGGTCGAGCAGTGGATGCGCGACGTGAAGCTCGAGGAGATCGAGGAGGGCACCTCCGACATCATGCGGCTGATCATCTCCCGCCAGATCTGACGACCCGGCGGGCCCGCGCATCGCTGCGGGCCCGCCCCTGTACTGCAAGGAGCCTCGTGCCGAGCAACCTCCGCTCTCCGGTGGCAGCGCCGCTCGCGCTGCTGCTGGTGGCCGCCGTGTGGGGTTCGACCTTCCCCATCTCGAAGGATCTGCTGACCCGGATCCCGGTCAGCGACTACCTCGCGGTCAGGTTCGCGCTGGCAGCCCTCGTCCTCGCCCTGGTCAATCCCCGGGCGGTCCGACGCATCACCCGGCGCCAGGCGCTGCTCGGCATCCAGCTCGGCCTGATCTACGGCGTCGCCCAATGGCTGCAGTTCGCCGGCCTGACCACGGCAGCGGCCACCGTCTCGGCGTTCCTCGTCTCGATGTACGTCGTCGTCACGCCCCTGCTCGCGGCCCTGGTCTTCCGGCTGCCGGTGTCGCGCCAGACCCAGGTCGCCGTCGTCGTCGCGGCGACCGGGGTGATGGTGATGTCGCTGCGGGGCTGGTCGTTCGGCACCGGGGAGACGCTCACCCTGTTGTCCTCGGTGCTCTACGCCGTGCACATCCTCACCACGGGGCGGCTGGTCCGCACCGGCGAGGCCCACGTGGTGACCGTCATGCAGATGGCGACGATCTCCGTGCTCACCGCGCTGCCCACCGTGCCCGGGGGCATCGAGATCCCGCACGGCGCCGACTGGATCCCGATGCTCTACCTGGCCCTGGCTGCCGGCGCCCTGGCGATGTTCGTCCAGGCCTGGGCTCAGCCGCGGATGGGCGTCGCCCAGGCATCGGTGGTGATGGTCACCGAGCCGGTCTGGGCCGCCGTCTTCGCGGTCGCCTTCTGGCACGAGGTCCTCGACGCCCGCACCCTGATCGGTGCCGCGCTAGTGCTCGCCGCGGCGGCTCTGGTGCTGCTCGACCCGCGCCGTCCACGACGGCTCCCGGCCGCGGTCGGCGCCGAGCAGACCCCCGACCCCCACCCTCTTCCCCTCAACACCAAGGAGTGACATGACCTTCCGCAACCAGTTCACCGAGACGTTCGGCATCGAGCACCCGATCGTCTGTGGCGGGATGGCCGCCGTCGGCACCGCCGACCTGATCAGCGCGGTGGCGAACGCCGGTGCGCTCGGCTTCCTGAGCGCGCTCACCCAGCCCACGCCCGAGGCGCTCGCCGCCGAGATCAAGCGCTGCCAGGAGCTCACCGACAAGCCGTTCGGGGTGAACCTGACCATCCTGCCCACGATCGAGCCGGTGCCGTACGAGGAGTACCGCGACGTCATCATCGCCTCCGGCGTGAAGATCGTGGAGACCGCCGGCAGCAACCCGGCACCGCACCTGCCGGCGTTCAAGGAGGCCGGGGTCAAGGTGATCCACAAGGCCGTCGCGGTCCGTCACGCGCTCAAGGCGCAGAGTCTCGGCGTCGACGCCGTCAGCATCGACGGGTTCGAGTGCGCCGGCCACCCCGGTGACGACGACATCCCGGGCCTGGTGCTGATCCCGGCGGCGGCCAAGGCGCTCGACATCCCGATCATCGCCTCGGGTGGCTTCGCCACCGGAAGCGGCCTGGTGGCAGCCCTGGCACTCGGTGCCTGCGCCATCAACATGGGCACCCGGTTCGAGGCCACGGCCGAGGCGCCGATCCACCAGAACGTGAAGGACCAGATCGTCGCCAACGACGAGCGCGACACCACCCTGGTCTTCCGGGAGTTCCGCAACACCGCGCGCGTCGCACGCAACGAGGTCTCCGAGCAGATCGCCAAGCTGGGCGCGCAGCCGGGGGCGACCTTCGCCGACGTCGCCCACCTCGCCTCGGGCGCCCGCGCCCGACAGGAGGTGCTCGCGGGCGGCGACGTGAACGGCGGCATGTGGTGGGCCAGCCAGGCGCAGGGACTCATCGATCGCGTGGCCACCTGCCAGGAGGTCATCGACGAGATCGTCGCCGAGGCGGAGCAGATCATCTCGCGTCGCCTGCCCGCAGAGTTGGCAAGTTCCTGAACCAGGCAACGCGTCTTGGTACCGTTCGTCGTCACTGAGGAGGAGAGCAATGGCTCGGCCAAGTGTTGAAGCGCAGCGGCGTGAGGAGATCATGCGATCGGCCTGCGCACAGATCGCGGCCAAGGGCGTTCTCGGGTTGCGGGTCTCGGATGTCGCCAAGGGAGCGGGGGTCTCCCCCGGCATCGTGCACTACTACTTCGAGACGAAGTTCGAGTTGATCCGGGCCGCCTTCGAGGACAACTTCACCCGGTCGTTGGATCGGCGTGCGGTCATCTTCGACGACAAGGACGCCCACGCGGCCGAGACGCTGCACGCGATCGTCGAGTCCTACCTTCCGGTCGGCGCGGAGACGATCGAGGCGTGGAACGTCTGGATCGAGCTGTGGGCGGCAGCCTTGCAGGACGAGGCACTGGCGGAGGTCAACGACCGCGCCTACAGCCGGTGGGCCTCGATGATCGAGGCGGTCGTCGCCCGTGGCCAGGAGCGTGGCGAGCTGGTCTCGGAGGACAGCGCCCTGGTCGCGGACAGCCTGATGGGCCTGATCGACGGCCTGTCGGTGCAGGTGCTGCTCTCCTCGCACGGGATGACCGTGGAGCGGATGCGGGCGATCTGCCACCGCCTGGTCGACTCGATCTCCACCTGAGCGCCAGGACGAGGTGTCGGCCGCAGGACACGTGCGGTCGACGCCTCGCGCCCCCGGCGCCACGAAACGCGGCCGCTCGGCCTCGTCCCTGATCGCCCGGCAGCCAGAGCCTAGGGTTCTCCCATGCCGCCCCGCAGCCGCAAGGCCACCATCGCCCGACGCCGTCGGCGCCGGGTGGCGGCCGCCGACAACGACCTGACCGACCAGCAGTGGCTCGACCTGATGGAGGCCTGGGCCGGCTGTGCGTACTGCGGTGCCGAGGAGCCGGCCCTGCAGAAGGACACGATGCTGCCGATCTCCCGCGGCGGCCGCTACACGGTGACCAACGTCGTTCCCGCCTGCCGCTCCTGCAACGCCTCGAAGTGCAACAGCGAGCTGACCACCTGGATGCGTCGCAAGAAGCTCGACGAGAAGGCGTTCCTGGTGCGCCAGCTCGAGATCAGCCGTGCCCTCAGCGTCGCTGCGAACGAGCCCGTGGAACCCGGGGCGTGACAGGGATGGAAGGGCCACCGCTCGGGTACTGAGCGAGCACCTTCGCCCCGCCGGGGCGATCCGAGCCCAGGAGCCCGCCCGTGGATGACGACGTCTTCGACTCCCTGATGGCCTCGCTCGACTCGCCGCTGGCGATCGTCACCACCGCAGCCGAGGGCCAGCGGGCGGGGTGCCTGATCGGCTTCCACTCCCAGGCCGGCATCACCGAGCAGCGCTACTGCGTCTGGCTCTCCAAGGCCAACCACACCTACCGGGTCGCGCTGCGCGCCACCCACCTCGCGGTCCACTACCTGACCGCCGACGACCTCGAGCTGGCGGAGCGGTTCGGCACCCGCACCGGTGAGGACGGCGACAAGTTCGACGGACTGGAGGTCGAGCCGTCGGCGTCCGGGGTGCCGTTGCTCGCGGCACTGCCGAACCGGGTCGCCCTGGAGCGGATCGCCTTGCTGGACGACGGCAGCGACCACGTCTGCATCACCTGTCGGGTGGTGTCGGCGGAGTCGAGCGGTGCCTTCACACCGCTGCGCCTCTCCGACGCCGACCACCTCGAACCGGGGCACGAGAGCGACGAGCGCGCCGTCCAGCCCTGATGGCTCGGGTCAGCCCGCGGCCCAGATCCAGTTGATTAGCCCGGTCATCGGCTCGGGAACGTCCTCGAAGGGAACCTCTTCAGCCATCCGCGCAGCGTACTCACGCTTGCGGGCGCCGTTGGCGGAGACGTAGCGCCGAAGCTGCTCGTCAGCCTGTTCGCTGCTGTGCGCCTCCTGCGCCTGGAACTGACGGAAGCCCTTGAGGTCGTTCTTGGCCTCGAGAATCGCGGTCACCCCGGCAACCCCTGTGGCCCGGATCAGCTCCTCCTCAAGGTCCCGACGACAGGCGAAGAAGCCCTGCCTGGTCAGGTCCTCCCCCATCTGACGGTTGAGCGCACCGGCGACGTAGCGCTCTTCGCCTTCGTCGTAGAGCCCGCCGACGCGGTGGCCCTGCGCGACGCTCTCGGCGATCGCGGCGCGAAAGTTGCCGGCGCCGTTGATCACGTGGACGGTGATCTGCTCAGCCTCGAGGTCCACGCCGAAGCGCGGTGCGAGGGTCTCAACGGCGGCCCTGTCGGACTCGCCCTCAACAAGAATGGTGATCGGTCGTGGCACGACAGGCGAGTATGCCGTGCAACGCCCCGGGCCCTTCCGTCCGGGTTCGGCATCCGCTCGGCCGGCGGTTCGCTACTCTCACCGCCATGGCGTCCGACACCGTCCTCCTGCACAGCAGCCATGCCGAGCAGTTCCCCGGCTCGGATCGCGATCTGCTGCTCCTGGACCGTCCGGCGTCCACGGACGCGCTGGCCCGGATCACCTCCGTGCAGCTCTGGGCGCCGCCCGACGACCCCCTCCAACAGCTGCCGCCGATCCTCGCGGCGATGACGTCGTTGCGCTCCCTGACCATAAGCGGGAGCAGCACCACGGCGTCGGTGATCAGCCAAGCAGCACAAGGCGATCTGCCCGCCGGCTTGGAGGAGCTGCACCTGCACCAGGACTACCTGAAGGTGCTCGCCTGGCCGGACGTGGTGATGCCGAGCCTGCGGACGCTGTCGGTGGCAGGCCGCTTCCGCTTCGACAACGCCTCCTTCCCAGCGCTGACCGCGCTCTCGATCCAGCCGGACCGGCCGCTGCGGATCGTCCGGCAGGCGATGGAGCTGGAGCTCACCGACCTCACCTTGCTCAACGTCCCGGTGGAGGGTGACGAGCTCTTCCCGCTGCTGGCGCAGCGCCCCCTGCGGCGGCTCGGCCTGATCTCCGGCACCAAGCTCACCGGCCTCGACGGGATCGAGCGTCTGCGGCACCTGGAGGAGCTGCGGTTGAAGAACCTGCGCAACCTCACCGACATCGCCGCACTGCGCACGCTTCCCGCTCTGCGGCGCCTCGATCTCCAGTACTGCAAGAGGATCGCGAACATCGAGGTGCTCAACGATCTCGATGCGTTGCAGCGCCTGACCCTGGTCGGGTGCGGCGACCTCGGCCTGGCGGCGGTGCAGCAGCGCATCGAGGGCCTCGAGCAGGCCACGATCGGAGCGACCAGATGACGAACGACCCGCTCAGTGCAGCCATCGACGCGCTGGACGGCCTCCAGCAGACCCTCGCCGCCGCCGATCTCGCGGGCTGGCAGACGATGGTAGGCGGCGGACCGGACGGCTACGTGGTGACGGCCACCCGTGGCGGCCAGGTCGCCAACGCGACCGTTGTTGCGGATCCTGACGAGTTCGTCGAGCTGACGGTCGGCGAGCAGGCGATCGACTACCCCGCCCACTACGTGCTGAGCCGCTCGCAGGTGGACGTCGCGCTGGCGGACCTGGCCTCGGGCAACCTGCCGCCGGTTCGCTGGGAGATCGTCGGTTAGGACTTGCCGAAGAAGTCAGCGCCCAAGCTGCCGTCGGCGACACCGGCGAGGAACTCCGGCAGGTCGTCGGCGAGCAGGGTGACCTCTTCGAACTCGGGCTCGGCACCGTGGACGACGACGCCGCTCACCCTGCTGATCGCGAGGTACTCATAGCTGCCCGCGACGCCGAGGGCGATCGGCAGGAACTCGCGCCAGAAGTCCGTGCTGCGTCGGCGATCTGCGTCATCGACGGCGGCCTCGAGGCTCAGCTGCTCGAACGCGTTCCAGGCGAAGGCGCTGTCGGAGGTGCCGGCATAGTCCGCGGCGGAGAGGAACCACCGGCTCTCGTGCTCGTCGACGAGCAGCGAGAAGCGCTCCAGTACGGCCCGCCAGCCCTCCGGAATCGCCACCTCGTGCGCCGCGGACAGCAGCTCAGGCGCCTCTGCTCGGGCAGGCTCCATTCGCCACCCGCGTCGGCGCAGCCCGCTGAGGAACTCCGTCACCGCTCCAAGCGATTCCGCTTCGGTCATCAGAAGTCCAGGAACCCGGCGTGGACGTCTCGCACCTGGCCGTCAGTGCCCGGTGTCCCGTAGAAGTAGACCGAGCCGTAGCCCCACAGGTACTCCTCGATCACGTCCTCCAGCGGGCCGTCGACGGGCCACCCGTCCTCGTCGATCTGGAAGAGGAACCGGTGGCCGTCGGCCAGGACCGCAGCCGCGTAGCCGGGCTCGTTCTGGATCAACACCGGCTGCGCACCGGTCCGCACCAGCGCGGGCGTCTCGTCGGCGCCGTCGAGCTCGCTCAGCGCCGCCGACCGCAGGCCGGGCCAGCCGAGATCGGATCGGTCACCGCGGGGCGAGGAGGGATGGACGAGCGCTCGCATCGCCATCTCGGGATAGGTCACGTCGTCGTCGGCGATGGAGAACCCGTTGCGCAGGAGCACAGAGACCTCCACATCCGCTGCCCACTCGGCGCAACCCGCGGGAAGCGTGAGGAGGTAGCGGTGCGTCTCCAGCAACGGATGGTCCTCGATCGCTCGCGGCGGCGCTCCGCCGAGACGACCGCCCTCTGCCCGATCCGGGAGCGCGGGCGTGAAGCCGCGCGGGCCGTCGTCGCTCACGCGTCGTCTCCGAGGACAGTCTCCAGCTTCGCCGACTCCGCGGAGGCGTCGACGCTCTTGTCCTTGCCGGCAACGCGTCCGACCAGCTCCAGCAACGCATCGCTGATGATCCGGCGCAGCGTCGCGCCCGGCTCTGCGGCGTCCGCCAGATCCTGCTGTCGCACCCGGATCTGGGCGGTCACCGTGCGCTTCGCCACCGACACCCGGGGCGCGTACAGTCCGCTCGCCCCCTCGGCGGAGGAGATCTCACCTCCGAGGTGCAGCAGGAGATCGACGTCGTAGGCGAAGGCGAGCTCCCGCAGCTGCCGCTTGAGCAGGGCTACGTCTGCGGCGTATGCCACCCCTGCGTCCGGCCCGCCATAGACCGTTCGGAAGCTGATCCTGCCCGCGTCAGTCGTCACGGGAAGGATGGTAGCGATCCGGCACCACTAGGGTGAGGCCATGACGGAGCCCGGCCAGCAACGCGTGCTGGAGATCAGCGTCCCGGTGCCGGCGGCCTCCCCCGAGGGCTTCCACACCAGCACCCGTCTGCTGGACGGCGGCCTGCTGCTCACCTCCTGGTGCGAGGGTCGCGCCACCGCACGGATCGGGGTGCTGGAGCTGGCCACCGGACGGTGGCGGGTGCTCAAGGGGGTCCGCGGCATGCTGCGCGGTGCCGTGCGGGTGGACGGCGATCAGGTGCTGCTGCTCAGCGAATACGGACTCTTCGAGGTGGACCTCGACGTGCTCGCGGTGACCCGCAAGCTGACCGCCGGCATCGGGCGCCACAACGACGACCTCCGCCTCGACGACGACGGCCTGGTCGCCGTCGGGCACCGTGAGCGTGCCACCGAGAGCCTGGTGTCGCTGGACACCCTCGAGGTGGTGCGACGTCGACGGCGTGGCCCGCTCGGCTCCCCGACCCTCACGCCTGCCCTGGCCAGGGCGGGGTTCGTGCGGCTGTTGAGCCAGGACGCCGGCCTGCTGGTGGGCGCGACCAGCGCCTATCCGGTGGTGCCCCAGGAGATCGTGGTGCTCGCGGCCGACGACCACGCCGAGAGGGCACGGGTGCCGGCACCGTGGGGCGCGGAGAGCGTGCACGTCTGGCGGGACGGCCTGATCGTCGCGCCACCCGATCTGGCTCGCGCCCGCTGCCTGCTCGCCGTGCCCGGTCTGCGCGACGCCGCGGGCGCGGCGACACCTGCGTCGTCGACGCCTTGCGGACCTGGGGAATGACCGAAGCGGCTCTCAGTCGGCGGCGGCCGTCACCGGCACGACGGAGTCGTGCAACGCCGCCGCGAGCGCGGCCAGCTCCGGCACTGCCTCGGCCTCGGCGAGCGCGGCTTCCAAGGTGCTGTCATGGGTGGGTCGAGCTCGGTTCAACAGGTCGACGCCGGCCTGGGTCAGCTCTGTGTAGATGCCCCGGCGATCGTCCGCGCAGAGGATGCGGGTGAGCAGGTGACGATCTTCGAGCCGGGTGACCAACCGCGTGGTCGCGCTCGATGAGAGCGCTGCGGCACGCGCCAACTGCTGCATGCGCATGTGCCAGCCGTCCTGGCGGCTCAATGCGTCGAGGACGGTGAACTCGACCACCGACAGTCCGTGCGCACCTTGCAGTGCGCGCTCCAACCGGGTCTCGATCAGGCCGTGCAGAGCGACCATCGTGCGCCAGCCTTGCGCGCGCACCTCGATCGCGTCGTCGGAGACGCCCATCTGCTCGCCCTTCTCTCAGCCCGCTGCTCCTGCGCGGATGGCAACCATCCTACCCGACTTGCGCCGATAACAAGCGCGTGCAACTATCTTTCCGTTGCGTCTGCAACTACTGCACTTGCAATTATTGCTCAAGCAGCAGAGTTGATCGGCTCGCCGGAAGGACCCTCGCGTCATGCCTGTCGCCCTCTACGCCCTCGCCCTAGGCGGCTTCGGCATCGGACTCACCGAGTTCGTGATCATGGGCCTGCTCCCTGATGTCGCCGCCGACTTCGGAGTCACCGACACCACGGCCGGCTACCTCATCTCCGGCTACGCCCTCTCCGTCGCGGTGGGCGGCATCCTCCTCACCGTCGCACTGAGTCGGTTGGAACGGCGGCGCGCACTTCTCGGGCTGCTCGTCCTCTTCATCATCGGCAACCTGATCACCGCCCTAGCCCCCACCTACTCCCTTGCCCTGACCGGCAGGGTCGTGGCCGCCCTCTGCCACGGCGCCTTCTTCGGGATCGGTGCCGTCGTCGCCGCCGACCTCGTGCAACCCGGACGCCGCGCTGGTGCGATCTCCATCATGTTCGCCGGACTCACGATCGCCAACGTGGCCGGCGTCCCGATCGGCACCTTCATCGGACAGGCGGCCGGATGGCGTGCCACCTTCTGGATGATCACGGTCGTCGGGGTGATCTCCTTCGCCGCGATCGCCACCCTGGTCCCCCACACCCCAGCAGCCCCCGGCTCGATCCGACGGGAGTTCACGCTGTTCCGCTCCACCCAGATCTGGTTGTCGATGACAGTCACCGTCCTCGGCTTCGGCGGCATGTTCGGTGCCTTCACCTACATCGCCTACACCCTCACCGAGGTCTCCGGCTTCTCCCCGGCGGCGGTACCGTGGTTGCTCGTGGTCCTGGGAGGCGGTCTCTTCGTCGGCAACCTTGCCGGCGGCCGGGCCGCGGACCGGAACCTCGGGCTCTCGCTGATCGTCATCCTCTGCATGTTGATCGTGGTCCTCATCGTCTTCGCAGCGACCGCCACCAGCCAGATCGCCACCATCGCGGCACTCGCCCTGATGGGTGGCTTCGGGTTCGCCACCGTGCCCGGCCTGCAGATGCGGATCATGAACTTCGCCACGCAGGCACCGACCCTGGCCTCGGGTGCGAACATCGCAGCCTTCAACCTCGGCAACGCGTTCGGCGCCTGGGCATCCGGTCTCGCACTGGCCGCCGGCCTGGGCTACACCTCGCCCCTGTGGGTCGGCGCCGGCGTGACCCTTGCCGGCCTCGCCGTCCTGCTGGTCGCCGCCTACGCGCCCGGCGGCGAGTTCTCGCATCGCCGGCAACCGACGAGGTCGCCTGAGGCACTCGTCGGCACCCACCTCTGAACAGCCATCGCTCCTCGACGATCCCAGCAGAACAAGGAGAACTCCATGACCAGCATCCCGACGATCGCGCTCCACGACGGCACGCCCATGCCGCAGCTCGGCTTCGGCGTCTTCCAGGTACCTGACGACGGCGCGCAGGCCGCCGTGGCCACGGCACTCGAATCCGGTTACCGCAGCATCGACACCGCCACCATCTATGGCAACGAGGCGGGTGTCGGCCGCGCCATCGCCGAGTCAGGGCTGGCGCGTGACGAGCTCTTCGTCACGACCAAGCTGTGGCTGACCGACCTGGCACGTGACGCCGTCCGCCCGGCACTCGAGGCGAGCCTGGAACGGCTCCGCCTGGACGCCGTCGACCTCTACCTGATCCATTGGCCCGCGCCGGCCACCGATGACTATCTGCGGGCGTGGGAGGGCATGGAAGAGGTCCGCGCGCTCGGTCTGACCCGCTCGGCGGGCGTCTCCAACTTCCTGCCGGAGCACCTGGACCGGATCGCTGAACTCGGCGGCACCCTGCCGACCGTGAACCAGATCGAGCTGCACCCGGCCCTGCAGAGCCACGAGCTGGTCTCCGCCAACGCCGCTCACGCCATCGCCACCGAGGCGTGGAGCCCGTTGGGTCAGGGAGCAGCCCTGACCGACCCTGCCATCGTCGCGATCGCCCAGGCTCACGGAGCCACGCCGGCCCAGGTCGTGCTCCGCTGGCACCTCCAGCAGGGCCGGATCGTCATCCCGAAGTCGGTGACGCCGTCGCGGATCGCCGAGAACCTCGATGTCTTCGGCTTCGAGCTCAGCGGGGAGCAGCTGAACGCGATCGACGCACTCGACAAGGGCGAGCGCATCGGCCCGGACCCGGCCCAGTTCAACGGCTGACACGCTGTCCGCCGTGGGCCTGGAGGTCGCACCCGGGCACTTCTCGGCCCAGCCGGACCTAGGCTGATCCCATGACCAGCAACGGCATCGTCGCGTCGGCCTGGGGCGAGCTCACCCGTGGCACGTTCACCCTCACCGACGGTGAGGTGCTGGTGGACGACTACTTCAGCCTGCCCGGAGAGCCCGAGCTGATGGTGCGCACCACCGACCCGGTGGCTGCCGCCGCCCTGCTCCCGCGTCTGGAGGCCTTCTTCGCCGACCGTGACGGCTGGCACCGCCGGGCCACCGACGCCGTCGTCACCCGATTCAGCGAGCAGGCGCCCACTTCCGCCGAGCTCGACGAGGCGGAGGGTGACCTCGTCCTGCAGACGGTCGAGGTGCTGGCCGGCGGCGAGGTGGTGCTCCACCTGGACGACAGCTGCGGCCAGCACTTCCCTGACGGCTACTGGCCGGCGGTACGGTTCGGCACGGGCGACGTCGTGGCGGAGGTCACCGTCGAGGCGTGAGGTGGCCCGCATCGACCGTGTTCCTCCTCTCTCCCCCGTATCCGGGGGCTAGGTTGCGGTCATGAGCACACGCCCGGTGGCCGTGGTGGCCGGTTGGAATGGATTCATCGGACATCGCCTCGTCGCGGATCTGACGGAGCGTGGCTACGCGGTCGCCCGGGTGGGCCGTTCCGGCCCGGACGGGCGTTGGGACGATCCGGCAGGGCTGGCTCGGCTGATCGACGGCGCCGAGCTGGTGATCAACCTGGCCGGCAAGAGCGTCGGGTGCCGCTACATCGACGCCAACCGGGACGAGATCCTGCGCTCGCGGGTGGAGACGACCCGGCAGCTCCGCGAGGCGATCGCGGCCGCCCAGGCCCCGCCGTCACTGTGGATGAACGCGAGCACCGCCACCATCTATCGCTATGCCCTGGACCGGCCGCAGACCGAGTCCGACGGCGAGCTGGGCAGCGGCTTCTCCGTCGACGTCGCCTCGAACTGGGAGCGTGAGCTGTTCGCCGGCGAGCTCCCCGGAACCCGACGGGTGGCGCTGCGGATGGCGATCGTGCTCGGCGGGCCGGCCTCCGACATGCTGGCCCGCGCCACCCGGCTCGGTCTCGGCGGGACGCAGTACGACGGGCCCTGGTTCCAGCATCGCCGGTACCGCGGCATCGGCGATCAGCCCACCGGTGGACCGGTGCCCATGCATCGCTCGAAGGGACGACAGAAGTTCTCCTGGATCCACATCGACGACGTGGTGGCGGCGGTGCGGTTCATCGCCGAGCACGAGGAGATCGACGGGCCGGTGAACCTGGCCACCATGACTACCAGCGACAACCGCACCTTGATGGCCGAGCTGCGCCGCGCGGTGCGCCGTCCGATCGGGCTCCCTGCCTGGCGGTGGATGCTGGAGCCCGGCATGCTCGTGCTGCGCAACGAGACCGAGCTGATCCTCAAGAGCCGCTGGGTGCATCCGGAGAAGCTGGTGGATGCGGGCTTCACGTTCGCGTGGCCGGAGCTCGGCCCCGCCCTGGACGACGCGTTGCGCCGTTGAGGATCAGGCGACGCCGACCGCGATGAACTCGTGCAGCAGCGCGGCGAAGCGGTCCGGGTCCTCCAGGTGCGGGAAGTGTCCGGCGCCCTCGAAGATCTCCACCTGACACTCCGGGATCGCCCGCTTCGCGTTGTGGGCATGGGAGACCGGGATGATCCGGTCCGCGGTGCCCCACACGATGAGGACCGGGATCGGCAACCCGTCCCCCAGCCGGTCGTGGGCGCTGATCGTCTGGCCGCCGAGGTCGATGACCGCGCGGGTGGTGGCCAGGAAGGCGCGGCGGCTCTCGCGCTCCTTGAGCGCGGTGAAGCCGCGCCAGACCGCGCTGAGGTCGGGGCCGGGACGCCAGCCCAGCTTGGCGGCCGCGTTGCCCAGCATCTCCACCGGACCGAGGATCGGTGCCGAGGCGACGACGCTCAGCACCTGCTCGGCCCCGGGCAGGGTGGCGGAGCGCAGCGCCACGCTCACCTCCCGGCCGAGTCCACCGGTGGCGATCAGCACCAGACGCTCCACCCGCTCGGGGAAGAGGTAGTAGAACTGCATCGCGATGCCGCCGCCGAGCGAGTGCCCGACCAGGGTGACCCGCTCGATGCCGAGGTGGTCGAGCAGGTCGCGCATGGTGGCGGCGTGGGCGCTGAGCGAGTAGTCGCCCATCGGCTTGGCGGAGTCGCCGTGGCCGAAGAGATCGGGGGCCAGCACCCGGTTCTCGTCGTCCATCTCGTCGACGAGATAGCGCCATTGCCGCTGCGAGCCGAGGATGCCGTGGATGAACAGGACCGCGGGCCCGGCGCCGCTGTCGAGGTAGGAGAGCTCGTGGCCGTGGAGCACGACCGTGCGCGGAGTCATCCGGACCATGGCGGCCTCCCAGATCGGGTGCGGGTGCTTCTAGCGTGCCATCCGCGTCGTCGGGCAGCGACATCGGGACGCGACGGCGGCCCAGCGGCTGCTCTGTCGGTGATCCACCGTAGGGTCTGGGGGTGATCAACCGATGAGCAAGATGGACAACCTGCGGGCGATGCGCGAGGCCAAGTACGCAGCGGCGCAGCGCGCTGCGGGCACGGCGAAGCCGGCAACGCGCTCCGCGGCGAGCAAGCCGCCAGCCGCCCCGAAGGCCAAGGCGCCGGCGTCGAAGAAGACGGCTCCGAGCGCGACGCCGTCCGCCACCACGGACGAGCTGTGCGGGCACCGCAACATGAGCGGCCGCACCTGCACCCGCGAGAAGGGGCACGCCGCCAAGAGTCACCGGTACTCCTAGCCACGCGCGCCCGCGCGCCCGCGGGCTCTGGGCGTCAGGTGCGCCAGCGGTACGTGTGGCGGGAGACCGCGATGCTGTCCACCCGGCCGCTACTTCCCCAACCTCGCCAGCGGAGGTGGAACTTGACCGTTCCGTCGGGCCGGATCCAGCGCGGCCGGATGAAGACGTAGCGGTGTCGGCGGTCCGCCAGGGCGCTGATGATCTCGACGACCTTCCCCCGCGGGGTGACGATCCGGACGTCGATGTCGGTGTCGTAGGCCCAGCGACCGTGCACTCTCAGGAGGGGGTGGACATTCTTGATGGAAGACGAGGGAACGCGGATCTTGTGCACTGTCTGCACGAGCGGGCCAGAAGGAGGCTCGGCACCGCGGTGCTTGCGGTAGATGAGGCTCCCGCCGACCGCACGAACGCTCGCCGCTCGTGTGGTCAGCGTCGCCGTCCGCGTGCTTGCCGCCCTGCGCTTCGGGCCGACCACCTCCACCATGGTGCGATAGGCGTGGGAGAGGCGGAACGGCGCTGACACCTGAGCGGTCTCGACACCGTCGTCCCAGGCTGAGAGACGGATGCGATAGATCCCCGCCGGTGCGAGTTGATGGCCGCCGCCGGTCTCCGGGTGGTACATGCCAGTCCAGCGGATGATGCCCTCGGCCGGATCGAGTGACAAGTTGGCGAGGACTTGGCCCTTCGCGTCGAGCACCTCGAACGAGCCGACGCCGTAACGCACGACGCGAGGATCCAGCCGAGGGCTCAGCGCCATCTCGTGGGCGACCCCAGTCTGGACGTCGCGCGGGTAGAACACCGAGGTCCGAGGTGTCAGCGCCGTGATCGCGGGCGCTGTACTGACGTGGAGCTCCCAGCTCCTGACCGCCGACTTGGTGAAGTCCTCCTCGACGCCGGTGCTCCGCACCTCGACCGAGTAGTCACCGGCAGGAAGCCCCTTCCCGAGGGTCTGCGCATGGATCGGGACGCCGACTCCTTCCATGCCGGCCCGTGCCACTCCGATCTGCTGCTGAGTCAGCGGGAACGGCCCAGCGACGAGGCGACTGCCGGACTTGACGCTCCACTGGACGGCGACGTCGACGTCAGGATCGAGTCGGATCCGAGGTGTGGCGGACTCCCAGAGCCCGTCTCCGTTCTCGTTGAGGAGCCTGTCGTTGCCCCAGACTTCGATCGAGGGCGCGGTGCGCACCACCAGCATGCGAGAGGTGCTCCGACAGCCCTGGATCTCGTCGCACAGAGTCAGCCTGAGCTTGAGGTTGCCCGGGAGCAGCGTCGCGAGGTCGAAGGTCACGATCTCGTTGTTGTTCACGGTCTGCGGAGCACGCCCGCCCAGTTGGAGGGTGCCAGTCCCCTCCCCCAAGTTGGTAGCCCGCACGGAGAGCGAGCCGCCTGCAGTGGGGTCGATGACCGAGGGCCACGTGTCGGGCGAGACGAGCACGAGTTGTGGCGCCAAGGCCTGCGCCTGCGCCGGCACGAAGGCCACCAGAGCTACGGCCATCACGACGGAGCAGACGGCTCCCACCAGTCGACGCATGCTTCCCCCGAACGACGAACGACGGTCCGCTGCCGTCTCCGCGCGATCCTAGGCCGTCTCGACGGGTGTCCGGGTCCGTTTGCGGACGCTGGGCTCCCGTGGACGCGCCGGCTTCCCGCGCGGTTCGCCTCAGCGAGACTCGTGATCAGCGAGGTAGATCTCTACTCGGTCCGTTGTCCACGTCGGCACCCCTGCGCCGAAGAAGTCTTGATCCTCAGTCCAGACCGGGCAGTCCAACGCCATCGCCGTCGCAAGAATGGGCCAGTCGTCGGGGTCGCGCCTCTCGCTGGCACTACGACTTCTTCTTGCCCTTGTGCCGCAAATCCTTGAAGTCCTCGATCGCAGCGTCGACCTCGTCCTCAGTCAGGCTCAGCAGGGCGTCCAACTTCTCGCCAGCGGCCCTCAGAGCGGCCACGTCAGCGGAGCGGTCCTCCTTGACCGGGATGAAGTATCCGACCGTGTGCCCGTGCCGGGTTACGGCGACAGGGGCGTCGGAGTCCACGAAATCTGACAGACCGGCGCGGAACTCCCTGATCCCCACCTTCGCCGCGGTCATGGCACCCTCCTCGACTTGCGTAGTCCCTGTGTGCGCGATATCAGGTGAGCGGGAAGGCGAGTGCCGCCCCAAGGGCTAGTCCGAGACCCGACCCAGCCCTTCGATCTTCGCGGATCGGGCGGACAGGTCGCGGATGCTCTGCCAGACAACTGCTCGGGGCGCCTCGATCTTGAGTGCTCGGATGTATTCGTCGAGACGGCGTGGATTGTCTTGAAGGTAGGCGATGGCCTTGTTGAGGCTCGCCGATCGTCTTGCCGTAGGCATCGACCGCCTTGCGTGCGCCGGCCTTCAATGCAACCGCGTCGGGCTTCATCATGGCCAGGTCGATGAGGTCGCGACTGAACGCCGAGGTGTCAGCCCAGCGGTCGTCATTCGCAAGCAGCTTGCTGGCGACCTGATCGGTTCGCGTCAGAGTCCGAATACCGCAGATCTCGTTGCCCGGCGAGGGCCTGTCGAGGTCGATCCGCCCTTCGTGAATGATCTCGAACTTGATCGCGACCCCTGCGACGAGCACCGTCGTCCGGATTCCGTAACCGTCCACAGCAGGTGTTCGACCTACCTCCAGCTCGCGCGTAGCCAGCGATTCGAGCCCGTGACCCCTGACCATCTGGCGCAACTCGCGGTAGGACCTCGCGTCGGAGACCAGGAAGTCGATGTCGACCGATTCACGGAACTCCCCGCTGCTGAGGACGATCGCCGTTCCACCTCCGAACCAGCAGTTGTGCTCGGCCAGGAGAGGTGCATCGAGCGTCGACAGCACCTCGGCCACCCGTTGATGGTGCAGCCGCCTAAACAAGGAGCTTCCCGTTGCTGTAGGTGTCCGCCAGGTGCTGGATGAACGCCTTCTCCTGGTCAGTAAGGGCTTCGTGATCAAGGTGTCGCCAACCGCGCTCGTAGAGGTTGAGCGCCTCCGTCTCGGTGATGGTGGTGCCGGCCTCGGTCTGCCATGCCAGAGCGCGAAGGCCGGGATAGTCGCCGACCGTGATCTTCGCCGGATCTGCCGATGGAGCGTCGAGGATCGGGACGACGAGATGAAGTCCGAGTGCGGCCGCAACGTTGACGTAGGCGCCGATCGTGACCGAGGGGTTGCCAACCTCGATCCTGTGCAGGGTGACACGCGAAACGCCAGCAGCCTCGGCACAGGCGACGGCCGTGACACCGAGCGCCTTTCGGCGTGCACGCAGCCGAGCACCCAGGCGTTCGAGATCGGCCTGTTGTTCCGGGCTGGTGTACGGGCTAGCGGCTGGCATGTTTCTCATTTTAATCAAACGCCCGTTTGTGTCAATAATGAGAAACTCTTTGGGCTCCGCCTGGGTCAGCCTTTGAAGATGCCGGTCAGGTCTTCGTCACACTCCGCCAACAGGCGCTCGATCTGCTGGCGAGGCTCCACCAGGTCGTAGCGATGGGTTCGGGAGTTCGCTCGAACCAGCACAAGGTCCGGCCCAGGGTCTGCTCGTCGTACTTCATCCGAGCTTGCGGCACCTCTATCCACTCCGAGCTGAGCTCCGGCCACGGCGCCTGGTACTCGACGATCGTCACAGTACGACCAAGTACGCGATGCTCCACTCGCACTCGGTCCAGCAGTTAAGCCGGAACCTGCTTCTCACAGGGCCGTCGAATCCGCGCAACATCGTCCTCCGGGATAGCCATGTCCTCAGCATCCGACACGTCGCCCCTCGGATCGGGCAGACCCAATCCGGGAGATCAGTGCCAGGGGCCAGAACAGTGCCGCCCGCATGAGGCCGCCTTCCGCCACAAGCTCTGAACTGCGGCCGTGCGGCCATCAGACGTTGAAGCGGAACTCCACCACGTCGCCGTCAGCCATCACGTAGTCCTTGCCCTCCATGCGGACCTTGCCGGCCTCCTTGGCCTTCTGCATGGTGCCGGCCTCGACGAGGTCGTCGAAGGAGACGATCTCGGCCTTGATGAAGCCCTTCTGGAAGTCCGTGTGGATCACGCCGGCGGCCTCGGGCGCGGTGTCGCCCTTCTTGATCGTCCAGGCGCGGGTCTCCTTGGGACCAGCCGTCAGGTAGGTCTGCAGCCCCAGCGTGTCGAAGCCGACGCGGGCCAGGACCTCGAGGCCGGGCTCGGTGACACCGGCGTCTGCCAGGAAGTCAGCGGCCTCCTCCTCGTCCAGCTCGATCAGCTCGGACTCGAACTTGGCGTCCAGGAAGATCGCCTCGGCGGGCGCGACGAGCTCGCGCATCTTCGCCTTGAGCTCCTCGTCCTGCAGCTCGTCGGCGTCGCAGTTGAAGACGTAGATGAACGGCTTCGCGGTCAGCAGCGACAGCTCACGCAGCAGCGAGCGGTCGATCGACGTCGCGATGATCGGGGTCCCGGACTCCAGCGCCTCCTGGGCAGCCTTCGCCGCCTCCAGGTTCGCGACCAGGTCCTTGTTCTTGCGCGACTCCTTCTCGAGTCGCTGCACCGCACGCTCCACGGTCTCCAGGTCGGCCAGGATCAGCTCGGTCTGGATGGTGGAGATGTCGTTGCCCGGGTTGACCTCGCCGTCGACGTGGGTCACGTCCTCGTCGCGGAACACGCGGGTCACCTGGCAGATCGCCGACGACTCACGGATGTGGGAGAGGAACTTGTTGCCCAGGCCCTCGCCCTGCGAGGCGCCGCGCACGATGCCGGCGATGTCCACGAACTCCACGGTCGCGGGAAGGATCTTCTCCGAGCCGAAGATCTCCGCCAGCTTCGCCAGCCGCTCGTCGGGCACACCGACGACGCCGACGTTCGGCTCGATCGTCGCGAACGGGTAGTTCGCCGCGAGGACGTCGTTCTTGGTCAGTGCGTTGAAGAGCGTCGACTTGCCTGCGTTGGGGAGTCCGACGATGCCGATGGTGAGAGCCACGTCGGCAGATTCTACGGGCCGCGGCGCAGGTTGCCGCTATCGGCGCTGTCTCACCTCGCCGCCCGCGGTGAACAGGCGCAGGTTCGGCTGTCAACAGGCGCAGGTTCGGCTGTCAACAGGCGCAGGTTCGGGGGTGAACAAGCGCGGGTTGGGCTAGAGGGAGGGGAGGACGTGGCGGCCGAAGGCGGTCAGGAAGGCGGCGTGGTTGCGGCCGACGTTGTGCACGAAGACGCGGTCGTAGCCGAGGTCGAGGTAGCGCTGGATCTCGGCGCGGTGCACGTCCGGGTCGGCGCTGATCGGGAGCCGGCCGGCCAGATCCTCCGGTCGCACCAGCCGCGCGATCTGCTCGATCATCGCGGGCGAGCGCAGGTCGCCGCGCGCGAAGCGCATGGCACCGATCGGGTAGCACTCCAGCGCCTGCTGCAACGCCGCCTCGTCGGTCTCGGCCCAGGAGACGTTGAGGTGCACCCAGGTGGGCAGGGAGGCCGGGTCCTTGCCGACCTCCTGCGCGCCGACGCGGAACCGGTCGATCACCACCGCGGCCTGGTCGTACGGGACACCGACCGCGAGCAGGCCGTCGGCCGAGCGGCCGGCCCGCTTGGCGGTCACCGGTCCCCCGGTCGCCACCAACACCTGCGGGACGACGTCCGGCATGGTCCACAGCCGGGTGCTCTCCAGTTGGAAGTGCTCACCCGAGAACCGCACGTCGCGCCCCGCGGCGGAGGCCGCGAAGAGGCGCTTGATCAGCTCGACGGCCTCGAAGAGCCGGTTGATCCGCTCGGGTGCCTCGGGCCAGTAGCCGCCGGTGACGTGCTCGCTCAACGCCTCCCCCGCACTGACGGTGAGGAAGTGCCGTCCCGGGTGCAGCGCGGCCAGGGTCGCGCTGGACTGGGCGAGCGCCGCGGGATGCACCCGGTGCCCCGGCACCGCCATGCCCGGCCCGAAGTCACTGCGGGTGTGCTCGGCCAGCGCGCCCAGGATCGCCCACACGTTGGGCGCCTGACCCAGACTGGGCAGCCACGGTTGGAAGAGGTCGGTGACCAGGGTGCCGTCGAAGCCGGCCGCCTCGGCCAGCACGGCCAGGTCGACCGCCTCGCGCGGACGCACCCGATCCGTCGCGGTCACGTAGCCGATCCGGCCCATGCGCCCTCCTCGTCGCTGCTTGCGGGCTCATCGTAGGCACCCCACGGCGTCATCCGAACCGTGCGCCCCCGCCCACGCAACGCAGGACGCCCCGCCCAGACGGGGCGCGAGACGAGCGCCGAGCCACGAGTCGGGCGCCGAGCCCCGAGGCGGAGCGCGAGCCGAGCGTCAGGAGAACGCGATCAGCGGCCGCCCGGTGCGCGGATGGCTCAGCACATCGGCCCGCACCCCGTAGACGTCACCGATCAGCTCCGGCGTCAGCACCTCGGCGACCGGGCCCACCGCACGCACCTGCCCGTCGGCCAGCACCACTACGTGGTCGCAGAACGCAGCCGCCAGGTTGAGGTCGTGCAGCGCCGCCAGCACCGTCATCCCCTCACCGGCCAGCGAGCCCAGCAACCGCAGGGTGTGCAGCTGGGCACGCACGTCGAGGTGGTTGGTCGGCTCGTCGAGGAGCAGCAGGGAGGGCTGCTGCGCCAGGGCCCGCGCCAGCTGCACCCGCTGCTGCTCACCACCCGACAGGGTGCCCAGCTGACGGTGCGCGAAGCCGGCGGCGTCCGCCCGCTCCAACGCCTGCGCCACGATCGTCTCGTCGTCCGCGCTGCCCAGCGACCACAGGCTCTGGTGCGGAGTGCGCCCGAGCTCGACGGTCTGCCGCACGGTGAGCGCGAACTCGCTGCGCACCTCCTGCTCGACCAGGGCCAAGCGGCGAGCCCGGTCCCGGCGTCCGAGCGCGTAGAGGTCCTCGCCGTCGAGCAGCACCACGCCCGAGCTGCGCGGCCCGGCGCCGGACAGTGCCCGCAACAGCGTGGACTTGCCGGCCCCGTTCGGTCCGACCAGCGCGGTCACCGCACCGGCCGGGACGCTGAACGAGACCTGGTCGATCAGCCGCTGGCCACCGACCTCGGCGCCGATCCCGCACACCTCCAGCCGGGCCCCGAGCGAGGTCGGCACCGTCGTCATGCCCGCTCCCGGTTGCGCAACAGGATCAGCACGAAGATCGGTGCGCCGACCAGCACGGTGATGATCCCCACCGGCAGCTCACGGGGCTCGAAGAGCGTGCGAGCGCCGGTGTCCACCCAGATCATGAAGATCGCCCCGACCAGCGCCGAGAGCGGCAGCAGCAGCCGGTGCCGCGAGCCCACGACGAGCCGCACCGCGTTCGGCAGGACCAGGCCCACGAAGCCGATCGATCCGCTCACCGACACCATCGCGCCGGTCAGCAGCGCGGTGCCGCCGAGCAGCAGCCAGCGGGTCCGCGACACGTTGATGCCCAGGGCCGCAGCGGCCGTGTCGCCGAAGGCGAACGCGTCCAGCACGCGGCCGTAGACGATCACCGGGATGCCGACCAGGAGCAGCGTCGCCCAGGCCACCTTGGTGGTGCCCCAGTCCGCACCGGCCAGCGAGCCGAGCAGCCAGTTGAGGATCTGCCGGTACGAGTCGCCCTGGGTGTTCCAGAAGATCACCAGCGAGGTGATCGCCCCGGCGAACGAGGAGACCGCCAGCCCCGCCAGCACGGTGCGGCTGGGGGTGATCACGCCGAGCGAGCGGGCCAGCATCAGCGTGCCCAGCAAGGCGATCATCGCCCCCGAGAACGCGGCGACGGTCAGCGAGACCGCCAGGCCGGTGAGCAGGACCAGCACTGCGCCCAGCGACGCCCCGGCGGAGAGCCCGAGCAGGTACGGGTCGGCCAGCGGGTTGCGGGTCAACGCCTGCATCACCGCGCCGCTGACCGCCAGCCCGGCTCCGACCGCGGCAGCGGTCAGCACCCGGGGCAGCCGCATCTCCCAGACGATGCCGTCGCGCAGCACACTGAGGTCGGCGTCGATCAGGTTCAGGTGATCGCCGATCGACCACCACACCTCGCGCACGCTCAGATCGGCGGCACCGATGGTGACGGCGACCAGCACCGACGCCACCAGGGCGAGCAACAGCAGCGGCAGAGTGAGCGCAGCCGCCGCCCCGGGCCGGTCGCGCAGGATCGCGGGCCGGGCACCTCGCTGCTCGACCGGACGCTCCAGGGACGGCGCACTCATCGGCTCAGCCCTTCAGCAGACCCAGGTCGTCGAGCTGGCCGGCCAGGTCGCCCGCGGCGGCGACCGAGCGGACGCCGGCCTCGGCGGCCGGGAACGGGATCACCAGGTAGCGCTTGCCCTTCACCGCGGTGAGGTTCTTGGTGGCAGCCGTCGACTCCAGGGTCTTGATCTTGTCCGCGGCGGGGTTCCAGGCGGCGTCGACCAGCACGATCACGTCCGGGTCGGCCTCGATGATCGCCTCCCAGCCGTAGGAGGTCCAGGTCGCCTTCTCGGTGACGATGTTGCTCAGGCCGACGGCGTCGAGCACCATCTGCGGTGCGCCGATCGTGCCGCCCACGAAGGGGGTGTCCTCGCCCGAGGACCACCACAGCGCGGTGGTGCCGTCGACGGCCTTGCCGACCTGGGCCAGCGCCGCCTCCTGCTCGGCGACCAGGTCGTCGGCGCGGTCGCCCACGCCGAACACCTCGCCCGCCTCGCGGAACTGCTCGAACAGCAGCGGGAAGGTCATCTTCTTCGGCTGGTACTCCGGCTCCTGGCAGGCGGACGGCGCCACGTAGCTGCCGACGCCGAGCTTGGCCAGATCGGCGCGCTCACCGGCGGTGTCGGCAGCCAGGTTCGACTCCCACCCGGCGAAGACGAAGTCGGGCTCGGCCTCGAGCACGACCTCCTTGGACGGCGCCTGGTCCGAGAGCACCGGCAGGTCCGCGGCCTGGTCGGCGTACTCCTCGAGCACCGGACCGTCGCTGAAGGCGGTGCCGACGATCCTCTCGCCGAGGCCCAGTGCCAGGGCGAGCTCGGTGGTGGTGGACTTGATGGTGACGATCCGCTCGGGGGCGGCGTCGAGCTGGACCTGGGTGCCGCAGTTGTCGAGCTTCACGGGATAGCCGACGGCGCGGCTCGCGGCGGGGGCCTCGTCCTTGTCCTCGGCGCATCCGCTCAGCAGCGTGGCGCTGAGCAGGACGGCGGCGGGCAGGGCAAGGGCGTGCAGGGCAGAGCGATTCACGGGTTCTCCGGAGGTCGGCGAGCGTTCGGCTCGCGGGCAGGGCGGGACGGCGCCCGCGATAAGCCGCGTGCGCAGTGGATCAACCGCCCCAAGTCCGGGAATGGTGGGCGCCGGACGAAGCACCGTCCGACGGATCGAGCCCACCCTAGCCGAGGGCGGCCACGACGCCGCACCGCGCGCCCTTCTACCGACCAGGCAGGATGGGACGCGTGAGCACCTTGCCTGAGCCCCGTCATCGCGTCTCCGAGCAGGCGGTGCGGATGTGGCGGATGACGGCGTGGCTCAGCACCGCGGTCTCCCTGATCGTGATCGCCGGGCTCTATCTCTTCCTGCCCTGGTGGTCGTGGTGGGCCTGGGTGATCGCCGCCCTGGTGCTGATCGCCGACGTGGCCTACGCGCTGCTCTCCCCCTGCCTCCGCTACCGGGTGCACCGCTGGGAGGTCACCGACGAGGCCGTCTATGCGCGCACCGGATGGCTGAACGTCGAGGTCGCGATCGCCCCGTTGAGCCGGGTCCAGACCGTCGACGTCGAGCAGGGCGCGATCATGCGCCTCTACGGCCTCGCCTCGGTCACCGTCACCACCGCCTCTTCGGCCGGCTCCATCAGCATCGACGGGCTCGACGCCGCAACCGCGCGCGAGGTGGTCGCCCACCTGACCACCGTCACCGCCGCCAGTGAGGGCGACGCCACGTGAGCGACTGGCAGCGACTCGATCCACGGGTGCTGCTGATCGGCCCGGTGGAGGCCGCGCGCCAGCTCGTGGTGCCGGCGGTGATCGCCATGGTCGGCATCGGCTCCCAGCAGCCCCGGGCCCTGCTCCTGCTCACTCCGCTCTTCGTGATCGGCGCGGTCGTCCTCGGCGTGATCCCGTGGCTCACCACGCGCTTCCGGATCGAGGACGAGCGGTTGCTCGTGCATACCGGGCTGCTCAACCGCAAGCAGCTCACCGCCCCGATCGAGCGGGTCCGCTCGGTCGATCTGGAGGCGACGGTGCTGCACCGGCTGCTCTCCTTGCGCAAGGTCCTGGTGGGCACCGGCGTCGACGACGGACGGATCGAGCTCGACTCGCTCTCCGTCGCCCAGGCCCAGGACCTGCGCGAGCGCCTGCTCGGCAGCCGACCGGCCGCCGTCCCGGCGACCGCAGAGGACGGCCTCGACGCCAGCTCGGTCGGCCTCCACGAGAGCACCGCTCTCCCCGCCGCGCCGGCGCCGGTGGTGCTGGCCCGGCTCGACCCGCGTTGGGCCCGGTTCGCCCCGTTCAGCCTGGCCCGGCTGGCGGTCGTGGCCGGCCTGGTCGGTGCGATCTGGCAGTTCGACCTGCCGGTCGAGGAGACCGGCCAGGACGTGTGGAACTGGGCGGTGCAGGCCTCGATCTGGCTGGTCGGCATCGGCCTCGCGCTGGGGCTGATCTCGTTGTGGTGCGTCGGCAGCGCGCTGAGCTACCTGGTCTCGTGGTGGGATCTGCGACTGGCCCGCGAGCACGGCAACCTGACGCTCACCCGCGGACTGTTCACCACCACCTCCACCACCGTCGAGGAGGACCGGATCCGCGGCGTGGAGCTGCAGGAGCCGGTGCTGTTGCGGATGGTCCGCGGTGCCGAGCTGAAGTCGCTGGTCACCGGGCTCGACGAGGGCGTCTACCCGGTGCTGCCGCAGTGCCCGGTGGCATTCGCCCGCGACGTCGGCAGCCAGGTGCTGGACGACGGCGGCGCGGGACTGTCGGCGCCACTGGCCCAGCACGGCCGGTTCGCCCGGCGCCGCGGCCACGTGCGCGCCCAGTGGATGACCACCGGCTGGCTGCTCCCCCTGGCGGTCGCGGGCGTGCTCGTCGACGTGATCGGCGCCGGCTGGGCCGTCGTCGCGGTGCTGGCGGGCGCGGGCCTCGGGGTGCTGGTCGGCGAGATGAGCTACGCCCACCTCGGCCACGCACTGACCGGCACCCATCTGGTCGTCGGCCGGGGTGCGTTGACCCGGATCCGCACCGTGTTGGCGCGGCGCGGCGTGATCGGCTGGACGATGCGCCAGAGCCTGTTCCAGCGCCGCCACGATCTCGTCACGCTCACCGCCACCACCGCCGCAGGCAACGAGTTCGTGGCCCTGCGCGACGTCGACCGGGCGATCGCCGTCGCATTGATCCGCGAGGTCTCCCCCACCCTCGGCAGGTGGGACCTCGCGGCAGCGGTCAGTTCGCGACGGTGAGGTTGAGCGTGCTGCTGGACTGGATTCCGTAGACCCCGCCGAGCAGGTCGAGCAGCTTCATCGGAGGCGGCAGCAGGTGCGGGGTGTCGCCGCTCTTCACCTTGAGCCGGAGCCGGTGCCCGGCCGGCACGGTGTAGAACGAGGAGCGGATCTCGATGTCGTAGCGCGTGGTCGCTCCGGTCGGCACCGGGCTCGTCGCAGTCTCGGTGAGCGGGTGGTACGGCATGATCCAGTCGCCGCCCGCGGCCCAGCTGCGCTGCGGGTCGATCGCACGCTGCGAGCCCAGTTGCGCGCCGCCGGTGACGAGTCGCTGCGTGCCGTTCGGGGCGACGTCGTAGACCTCGGTGACGAACATCGTCTCGGGCCGGTTGGAGGTCGCCTTCAAGGTCAGTGAGAGCGGACCGGAGAGCCGCATCGGCGACGTCAGCGGAGCCGTGTCGTAGACGGCGTCGCCTGGCTGCAGGATGTCGAGGAGCCCTTGCAGCAAGGGCGCGCTGGTGCAGAACTGCACGAATGCGCGCAGCGCGCCGGCGGCCCATTGGTTGATCGCCTGGTTGCAGGCCAGGGAGATGCCCTTGAAGAAGATCGCCTGGTTGGCTCCCGGAAGCGGCGACGCCGTCAGCTTGGCTCCCGGCGAGAGGTGCAGCCGCTTCACCTGGGCAGACTCCGAGGGGAAGGAGCCCATCCGGTAGGTGGTGCCGTCGGCCTCCAGCACCTGGAAGGGCTTGTCGACGTCGAGGATCCCGGTGTCGATCCCCTTCAGCCACTGGTCGAACCAGGCCAGCTTGATCCGCTCCAGGTCGATCCCCTCGCCCTGGTTGCCGTGGTCCCACGGCCCCCACAACAGCTGGTACTTCGACGTCGGATCCTGGTCCGGCAGCATCGGCGCGGTCACCGGGCGCCCGGCGGCGGCGTTCTGCAATCCGCTGTACAGCAAGGGCTCACCGCGCTGGAACACGTCGTACTGACCGCCGACCAGATAGGCAGCGACACCGTTGTCGACGACCTTCTTCAGCACCCGCTGGGGAGCACGCTCCTGCCAGTACTCGGAGTCGTGGACGCGCCCCTGCTGGAAGAGCACGTTGAGGCCGGTGGTCAGCTCGAACGGGATCGCCGCGAGCCCGTGCTCGAGGACCAGGCGCAGCGCGTCGAGCGGGTCGTTGCGCCGCTCCAGCAGCGGGCTGAAGGTGCGCAGGCCGAAGTAGGAGGCGATCAGGCCGAGGCTGGACTCCATGTTCACCACGCCACCGCTGACGAAGAGGTCGCGGTACGGGTCGGCGGCGGTGAAGACCGGGAAGATCGCCTTGAGCGGCGACCCCGGACCGACCTCGGCCGCGGTGAAGACCTGGTCGATGCCGAGGTAGGAGAAGCCGGTGGCGCCGACCTTGCCGTTGCTGTGCGGCAGGTCCGCCGCGTACTCCACGAGCTCCGCGCCGTCCTCGGCCTCGACCTGCCCGAAGAGCTGGGACTGGCCCTCGGAGCCGCCGGTGCCGCCGACGTCGACGGTCAGGAAGATGTAGCCGCGCCTGATCAGGTACTCGCTCACCTGCCCGTCGATGGTCTTGCCGTACGGGGTCTGCACCAGGATCACCGGGAACGGTCCCGGTGCCGCCTGCCCGGTGGCCGGGTCGGCGGGCGCATGGACCGCTCCGCGCAGCACGCGGCCGTCGCGCATGGTGATCGGGATGTCGTCGGTGACGACGACGTCGTAGCTGGCCGGACCCGGCTCCCACGCCGTCGGCGGGGCCGCGGCGCTGAGCGCGGCCGGGGCGGCCAGGCCCGGAGCCGCCACCACCATGACAACCGCCAGCAGGCGGAGGACTACCGCACGGATCATCGACATGTCAGGTGTAACGAGAAGTCGAACAATGAGTTACAGATCACACTCGCCTTGCGAACCCGTTGATCGGTGCAGCGCCGCACCAGCAGGGGTCGAGCGGTGCAGCACGGCGCCACTCAACGGGTGGGGGATCCGCCTGAACTAGAGTTCGCCGGGTGCGCATCGCCACTTGGAACGTCAACTCCCTCCGCTCCCGCATCGGGCGCGTCGAAGCCTTCCTGGAGCGCCACGACGTCGACGTCCTGGCCCTCCAGGAGACCAAGGCCAAGGAGGAGCAGCTCCCCCTGATGGGCCTGCAGTCGATGGGCTACGAGGTGGCCGCCTCCGGCTTCAGCCAGTGGAACGGCGTGGCGCTGATCAGCCGGGTCGGCCTGGACGACGTCACCGTCGGCTTCCCGGAGATGCCGCACTTCGGCGAGCCCGCCGCCGCCGAGGCGCGGGCGATCGGCGCGATCTGCGGCGGCGTGCGGATCTGGTCGCTCTATGTGCCGAACGGCCGCAAGATCGACGACCCGCACTACACCTACAAGCTCCAGTGGCTGGAGCGCCTGCGCGCCGCCTCCGGCGAGTGGCTGGGCGAGCAGACCGCGCTGGTCGGCGACTGGAACATCGCCCCGCGCGACGAGGACGTCTTCGACATGAGGCAGTTCCGCAACTCCACCCACGTCACCCCGCGCGAGCGGGCCGCGTTCCAGAGCTTCCTCGACGACGGCTTCGTCGACGTCGCCCGCGAGCACACGCCCGGCCCCGACTCCTACACCTACTGGGACTACTACCGCCAGCGCTTCGAGCGCAACCGCGGCCTGCGCATCGACTTCGTGCTCGGCTCCCCCGCCCTCGCCGCCCGAGTCACCCACGCCTTCGTCGACCTCGACGAGCGCAACCCCGCGCTCGGCGACGGCAAGCCGTCCGACCACGCGCCGGTGGTCG
>NZ_BAAALG010000011.1:206588-222028 GCF_039528155.1 Nocardioides dubius
GCCCGGGACGTTGCGATCTGTCGCGATCCTTCGAAGGGACCAGCCTCTTCCGGGCCCTAAGGCCCGGAGGAGATTGACCGATCGGACATTCCTGACCTTCGACTTATCTCACACGTGACAAGTTCCGGGGTCAGTCGCGAGAACCCCCTCGCGAACAGGGCCGAGGCCGGGCAGCCTTGGCGCATGCCTACTGGATTCCACGCCGTCATGGCGACCTCCTCCACCCCCGCGATCACCTCGCTGGGCGCTGTCCACCACCCGAACGTCACCAGCGCGTTGGAGGCCATGTTCCGAGCAGTGGCGCCCTACTTCATGACCGAGTCGCCCTGGCGGGTCACCACCAGCTCGGTCTCCCACCTGGCCGAGATCAGCATGCTGGAGATCACCAACGCCGACGGCGACCAGACCGTCTTCTCGGTCTGGGCCTGCACCAACCGGGGCTGTGGAGTGCTCACCAAGCCGCGGCTCGCGGCGGTCCCCTCGCCGCGCTAGTCCACGCCTCACGCCGCGTCCTCCCGCTCTCTGTCGGAGGTCCCAGGCAGGGTTGACCCCATGGAGATCGTGCTCTTGCTTCTCGGCCTGGCCCTCGGTGTGTTGATCGGTGCCGGCGCGATGGCGCTGCGCCAGCGCGGCACCGCACCCGAGGTCTCCCAGCAGGCCGCCGTCGCCGCGCTCGAGCGCCGGGTCAGCGACGACGCCCTGGTCCGTGACGGCCTGGCCCGCATCGGCGAGCAGCTGACCGGGTTGGAGCGGGACCGCGCCGCTGCCCAGGCCCAGCTGCGCCAGCAGGTGGAGGAGGTCCGCAAGAGCGCGACCGAGCTGCGCCGGGAGACCACCGCCCTCGGCACCGCCCTGCGCAAGCCGCAGGTTCGCGGCCGCTGGGGCGAGCTGCAGCTCCGCCGGGCGGTCGAGCTGGCCGGTCTGGTGGACCGCTGCGACTTCTCCGAGCAGAGCACCTTCGCCGGCGAGAACGGCGCGCTGCGCCCGGACCTGCTGGTCCGCCTCACCGGCGACCGCTGCGTCGTGGTCGACAGCAAGGTCCCCCTCGACGCGTTCCTCGACGCCACCGGCACCGACGACGCCGAGTCCGCCGCGCTGCACTTCGAGCGGCACGCACGCCAGGTCCGCCAGCACGTCGACGCCCTCAGCGCCAAGCGCTACTGGCGCGCAGTGCCGGCCTCCCCGGAGTTCGTGGTCCTCTACCTGCCCGGCGAGTCGTTCCTCTCCGCCGCCCTCGACGCCGATCGCTCCCTGCTCGAGTACGCCGCCGAGCGGCAGGTGGTGCTGGCCACCCCGACCACCCTGATCGCCTTGCTCAAGACGGTCGCCCTGGGCTGGTCGCAGGAGCAGATCGCCGAGCGAGCACGCGAGATCCACGAGCTCGCCCGTGACCTGCACGCCCGGCTCGGCGTGATGGGCGGCCATCTCGACAAGCTGGGCCGCTCCTTGAAGGCCTCGGTCGAGGCCTACAACGCCACCGTCGGCTCACTGGAGAACCGGGTCCTGGTCACGGCACGCAACTTCGACGACCTCGGCGTCGGCACGCCCGGCACGCTCACCGTCCCGCGACGGGTGAGTGAGGAGCCGCGACCGATCACCGCTCCCGAGCTCGACACGCTCACTCCGTAACAACCTGCACACTTCGCCCACGCGCGCCTGACAGATACCCTGAGGCGTGACGCGAGCACGAACCATCTGGGAGGAAGGCACCGAACCTGGTCGCCAGGTCGTCCTTCTTGGTGCTGCCGCCACCCTCACCATCGCCGTCGTCAACCTGCTGATCAGCGGCGAGCTCACCTGGATCTTCGATGTGCTCTTCGTCATCCTCAGCGTGATCCTCGCCCTGCGGGTACATCCGCGCGACTTCCTCACGATTGCGATGTTGCCGCCGATCCTGATGATCGTGAGCTTCTTCGTCCTGGCCATCGCCGGCCCCGGCAGCATCGCCCAGTCCGGCGACGGAGTCGTCCAGGCACTGGTCACCGGGCTCACCCACCACGCCGGGGCCCTGGCCGCTGGCTTCGTGCTCTGCCTGCTGTGTCTGGGCATCCGGCAACGGTTCCTCGCCCGCCACCCCCTGGGGGACGGAGACGACGTGTCCGAGCGTCGCCGATGAATCCGCTCGGCACCCACCCGCTCCGGGTCGCCTACGACTATGCCGTCGTCGGCCTCGCCGTCGCCCTCGTCACGTTGGGCTTTCTCGAATGGTTCAACGAGCTCCCCGACCTACGCCTGCTGGTGCTGGTCGCGCTCGCCGCGGTACCGGTGCTGGTGCGCCACAGCCTCCCGGTCGCCGCCTCCTCCTACTCGGCAACGATCGGCCTGGCCCCCGCCGTCCTCTACGCCGGCGACTTCGACCGGGCCAGTCACGTCTTCCCGTTGTGGGCCGTGATCCTTGCGGTCAGCTATCCGTTCTTCCAGGGCGACCCGCTCAAGGGCGCGCCCCGCACCGCGATCCAGGTCATCGCCGGCTACACGCTGGTCCAGGTCTGCGCCGTCGTCGACGTCGGCCCACCGCCCTACGACCGCGCGCTGGCCGGCCTCGGCGCCTACTTCCTCGTCGTCATCGTCCTCGACCTGCCGCGCAACAACCCCGACGCGGAGGGCCGGCGCGACAACGACCTCGACCTCAAGAACGTCCTGTTCGCCGTCGTCGCCCTGCTCTATGCGGCCTGCCTGCTCGGCACCCTGCGCCTGCTGGCCGACGGCCCCGACACCACCCCGCGCCTCGGCGCGGCGATCCTGCTGTCGATCTTGCTGATCTGGCTCACCATCCTGATCGCCCGCCTCGACACGGCCACCCTCAGCGTCGCCACCCTGACCCGCGCGGCGACCGCGATGCCGTGGCCCAACGGCCGGATCGACGCCACCCTGCTCAGCGCCGCCGAGAGCGGTGCCCGCGCCCGACGGGCCCGCTTCTCCCGCGCACCCGGCCCCCGCGGCTCGCTCAGCCTGCCGATGAGCGATGGCCGCTACCTCGTGCTGCGCCGCGGGCGCGGCGACCTCTCCTTCCGCAAGGGCGAGGAGGAGCTGGCCCGCTCACTCGTCGCGATGGCCGAGGCCTCCCGGCACCAGGCGGCCCACGAGCAACGGCTGCAGCACGCCGCGAAGACCGACGACCTCACCGGCCTGTGGCGGGTCCCGCACTTCACCGTCACCGTCGAGGACACCCTGGCCAAGCTCGCGCCCGGCCAGCGGATCGCCGTCTTCTTCATCGATGTCGACGGGTTCAACCGGATCAACGAGCAGCTCGGGCACCTCAACGCCGACCTGGTGATGCGCCAGCTGGGCCAACGACTGCTGACCGCGCTCCCGGCCGGCACCACCCCGGCCCGCTTCGGCGGCGACGAGTTCCTGGTGCTGATGAAGGACGCGCACAGCGCCGCACACGTGGAGTCCACCCGGCACCGGATCGCCACCGCCCTGCACCAGCCGATGACGGTGGACAGCTGGGTGCTCCAGGTCGACGCCACCATCGGCGTCGCGATCTCCCACGAGGGAAGCGACCACGACTCGCTGATCGGCGAGGCCGAGCGAGACATGCGCCGCCGCCAGAGCCGGGCCCGCGAGGACACCCAGCCGCGCTGGGCCGGCGAGCTCGACCTGATCGGCGACCTGGTCGACGAGGGCGGGATCAGCGTCGCCTATCAGCCGATCGTGGACCTGCATACCGGCGAGCTCTTCGGCTACGAGGCGTTGATCCGCGGCAGCCACCCCCGCTTCGGCCAGCTCTCCCCACTCCAGATCATCGGCTCCGCCATGCGCCTCGGGATCCTCGACGAGATCACCGAGATCGTTGCCGAGCAGGCGATCACCACCGTCGGTCAGGTGGCGGAGTCCCTCGGCCGCCGCCTCGCACTCTCCCTGAACATCGAGTTCCAGCAGCTCTACGACGGCAACCCGATGCTCCAGTGGCTGCGCACCCGCCACCTCGAAGCCCCGATCGATCTGATCCTCGAGCTCTCCGAGCGACAGATCGGCGCTTGGCACAGCATGCACAACGCGCTCGCGGAGAGCCTGCGCGGCGGCGGAATCGAGATGGCGATCGACGACTTCGGGGCCGGGCACGCCAGCTTCGCGATCGTCAGCGAGTGGGACTGGAAGTGGGTCAAGCTCGACCGCTCGTTCCTCACCCGGATGGGTCAGCGCGGCTCGGTGATGCTCCCCCACGTCGCCCGGATGCTCGCCGACCTCGGCACCACCACGGTGATCGAGGGCATCGAGACCCGCCCCCAGCTGGAGCTGGCGCACCAGCTGGGCATCCCGCTGGGTCAGGGCCTGCGCTTCGGGGCCCCGCAATCGGCCGCCGAGATCGCGGAGCGGCCCGAGGTGCACGGGCTCGGTGCCAAGGATCTGCTGATGGCGCTCAGCTCTCGAAGCGAGTCGGGTCCCCTGCACCGACCCTGAGCACCTCGGGAACCTTCTCCGAGAGGTCCACCACCGTCGTCGGCACGGCCGGCGACTCCCCGGCCTCCACCACGATGTCGACCTGGTGGTCCAGCTCCTCCTTGATCTCCCAGCCCATCGTCCGCGGCTCGCTCTCGCCCGGCAGGATGAGGGTGCTGGTCAGCATCGGCTCGCCCAGCTCGGCGAGCAGCGCCTGGACCAGCGTGTGCTCCGGGATCCGGACGCCGACGGTGCGCTTCTTCGGGTGCATCAGCCGGCGCGGCACCTCGCGGGTCGCCGGCAGGATGAACGTGTACGGCCCCGGGGTGCAGGCCTTGATCGCCCGGAACGACGCGTTGTCGACCTGCACGAACTGGCCGAGCTGCGCGAAGTCGCTGCACATCAGGGTGAAGTGGTGCTTGTCGTCGAGGTCGCGGATCCTCAGGATCCGGTCCCGGCCGTCCCGGTTGCCCAGCTGCGCGCCGAGCGCGTAGCCGGAGTCCGTCGGGTAGGCGATGAGCTGGTCGTCGCGCAACGCTTCGACGAGCTGGGAGACCAGCCGGGGCTGAGGGTTGTCAGGGTGGATGTCGACGTACCGGGCCATGTCCCGAGCCTAGTGGCTCGACGCACCCCGTAGGATCAGCGCGGCGGTTACTCGGGGGATGGCACCGCCCGACCAGCCCCCGTCTAAGGACCCCTCGATGCGTCGACGCCGCCATGCCCTGCCTGCTGCCCCCGCTGCAGCGCTGATCGCCCTCACCCTGCTGCTCGTGCCGGCCCCGCCGGCCGGCGCCGCCCCCGACGACACCGCGCGGGTCGCCGTCCCCGACTCGGTGAGCGCCGTGCCGGAGACCACCGGCCGGTTGCGGGTGGCTGTGCCCGACGGTCTGCAGCCCCGGCGCCTGAGGGCGACGCTCCGCGTGGAGAACCCGCGCGACGCCCGGGTGATCCTCACCGTCGGCGGCCGTGAGGTGCACGATGCGCCGGCGCGCGACGCAGAGCAGGTCACGCTCCCGGTCCGGCCCGGAGACGTCACCGCGGAGGGCTACCTCGAGGTGACGATCAGCGAAGTGCTCGAGCGCGGCACCGAGGCGACCTGTCGCTACGTGCTGCCGAGCTCCGCGACCTTGGAGGAGATCACCCTCGAGGCCACCGGCATCGAGACCGCACCGGAGAGCGTCGGCACCTTCCTGCCCGCCTACAGTCCCGCGATCGACGTCGTCGTCGACAAGGCCGCCGGCGACGACGTGCTCGACGCCGCGCTCAACGCGGTCACCGCGCTGGCCGAGCGCTACGACGCCAACACCGCCATCGCGCTGACCACCACGCCGGCCACCCCGGCGGGAGCCGGCGTCCGCCAGATCACCTTCGAGCACGGCGCCAACCCGGTCAGCACCGCGATCGAGCAGCGCGACGGCGTGCCGAACCTGGTGATCACCGGCAGCGACGAGGCGTTGACCGACGCCGCCCGCGCCCTCTCCTCCCCCGCTCTCGCCCTGGCCGACGCCGCCGACACCAGCGGCCTGTCCAGCACCTCGCTGGCCGATGCCACCAACCTGGTGCGCTCGCTGGGAGAGGTGACCGGCCGGGACACCATCACGCTGACCGGCTACGGCACCAACACCGCCTACGTGAGCGTGCGCCAGGACGCCTTCGGCGGTCCGATCGACGAGCTCGACATCGACCTCAGGGGCACCCACACCGCGCTGCCGGCCGGTGCCCAGCTCCAGCTCGACCTGCTCTTCAACGGCGACCTGCTCGCCTCCACCCAGCTCGCCGACGGCACCGGCTTCCACCTCGAGGCGACGGTGGCCGCCCACCAGCTCAGCTCCGACAACGGCTTGGAGCTGCGGATGAGCGGCATGCCGGCCGAGGACCAGTGCGTGGGCAACGGGCGGCACCTGCCCCTGGAGCTGCACCTCGACGCCGACGCCTCCGAGCTGCGCGGCTCGCGCGGCGCCGGCACCCTGGCCGGGTTCGCCCGGTTCCCGCAGGTGCTGGCCGGCCAGGTGCCGGTCGCGCTGCGCGGCGACGGTCCGCAGCGGATCACCCAGGCAGGCGACGCGGCAGCACTGCTGACCTCGTTGCAGCGCTCCGCGGCACGCCAGCTCAGCGTCGAGCTCTCCGACGCCGACGCGTTCGTGGACGGCGACCGCTCCGGCATCCTGATCGGCGCCACCCACGAGGACAGCACCACCCTCAAGGCGCCGCTGCGCCTCGACCGGATGCGGTTGATGGACTACGTCGAGAGCGAGCTCCAGGTCGGCACCGACCAGCCGTACGCCGCGCTGCAGGCGGTCAACGTGGGCCGGCGCGACGTGCTGCTGCTCGGCGGCTGGTCGCCCTCCGAGACCGCCGACGTCGAGCCGCTGATCGCGCGCGCCGCCGACGCGACCGCGCTGCGCCCGTGGACCACGCTGGCCGACGACGTGCTGGTGGCCACCTCCAGCAGCGATCCGTTCACCCTGGACAGCAACGCGATCGTCCCCCAGGACGAGGTCGCCGACGAGCGCCGCAGCAACGCCTGGTGGTTCCTCGGCGGAGTCGCCGCGCTGCTCGTGCTGCTCAGCGTGAACTACCTGATCAGCCGCAACCGCAAGCGCCGGGTGCGTCGCCTGGTCGACGCCCAGGAGCGGGCCGACCGGACCGAGTGATGGGCGCGAGGTCTGGGCTGGTGCCCACCGCCTGGCGCGCGTTCGGGGCCGAGCCGACCGGGCGCCGGATCGCCGGCGCCGGCTGGGTGTTCGTCTTCGGGCTGCTGGTCGGTGCTGCGGCGTCGGTCTACACGGTGCGCAACGGCACCAACCTGGAGTACGGCGACGCGATGGCGCACCTGACCATCTCGCGCCGCATCGTCGACAGCCACTCGCCGGGGCTCCAGCAGCTCGGCACCGTCTGGCTCCCGCTGCCCCACCTGCTGCTGCTGCCGCTGGTGATGAACCTGTGGCTGTTCAGCACCGGGGTGGCGGCCAGCATCGTCGGCACCGTCTGCCTGGCGATCACCGCGACCGCCGTCTTCCGGATCATGGCCCGGATCGGCATCGACGCGATCGGTCGCCTGGTCGGGCTGGCGGTGCTGTTCACCAACCTCAGCCTGCTCTACGCCTCCACCACCGCCCTCACCGAGCCGGTGCTGATCGCAGCGATGACCGCCTGCGTGGCGGGTCTGGCCGGCTGGGCCACCAGCAGCCGCCGGCTCAGCGGCGGGGAGCTGGCCGTCTTCGCGGGCATCCCCGCGGCCGCCGGCGTGCTCACCCGCTACGAGGCCTGGGCCCTGGTGATCAGCGGCAGCATCTTCGTCGCCTTCGTCTGCCTGCGCCGCGGCGACAGCATCAAGCGCGCCGCGCAGCTGATCGCCAGCTTCGCCGCCGTCCCGGCGGTCGCGATCGCCTGGTGGCTGGCCTACAACGCCGCCTGGTACGGCAACCCGTTGGAGTTCCTGCAGGGCGAGTACTCCGCGGCCGCCTTCACCGAGGTCTTCATCGACCAGGGCCAGCTCACCACCAAGGGCAACTTCGGGCTCTCGCTGCAGGTGCTGTCCTGGGCGATCCTGGAGACCTCGGGCATCGTGCCGCTGCTGCTCGCCGGCGCGGGATTGTGCGTGATGACGGTGCGCTGGGGCATCAACGACAAGGCGCTGGTGGTCTGGCTGCTCGGCACCGCCACCGCGTTCCTGCTCTTCTCACTCACCACCGGCCAGCACATCATGGTCAACGACCGCTCGCTGCCGAGTGGCGCCTACAACAACCGCTATGTGCTCTCCGCCGTGCCCTGGATCGCGGTGCTGGCCGGCTATCTGCTCGGCCAGTGGCGCTCCCTGCGCGCCGCTCGGGCCGGCGTCAGCGTGCTGATCGCGCTGGCCCTGACCTGGCAGGTCACCTGGTGGGCGGCCGCGGCCGAGGACCGGATGACGATCATCCAGGAGGGCCGCGAGGTGGCCCGGGCCGCGGAGAACACCCGGGACGCCGCGCGCTGGCTGGCCGAGGCCTACGACGGCGGCCGGATCCTGCTGGACGAGAGCGCCGGCAACGAGTTCGCCTTCCAGCCCCTGGTGGGGATCCGGCTCACCGAGTACTACAACCGCAGCTCCGGCGCCATCTTCGACGAGGTGCTCGCCGATCCGTCGCGCCATGTGCGCTGGGTGGTCATGCACCGCGAGCAGCTGGTCTCCTCCAGCACCAAGGCCTCGATCGACCTGGTCACCGAGGCGTTGGCCGACGATCCTCAGTTCTTCGCCCGCTACGAGCTGGTCTACGCCGTCGACAACGTCGGCATCTACCGCCGGACCGAAGGAGCCGCCCGATGACCGCGCCCCTCCCGATCGGTCAGGCACTGCTCCAGCGGGGGCTGATCGACCAGCAGCAGCTCGACGACGCCCTGGAGCGCCAGCGCACCGAGGGCGGCACCCTGGGACACCAGCTGACCCTCGCCGGCGCCGTCCGCCGCCTCGAGCTCTACGACACCCTGGCGGAGGCTTGGGACGCCCCGCGGATCGACCTGATCGCCTCCCCACCCGACCCGGACCTGCTGCACCAGGTCGCCTACGGCGATCTGCTCCGCGAGGGCTGGGTGCCGCATCGTCGCGACGGCGACACCTTGTGGGTGGCGATCGCGACGCCGCCCGACGACGAGCTGCGCGCCGCCGTCGGGGCCCGGTTCCCGGGTGCCGAGCCGCGCTTCGTGACCACCACCGACTGGGACATCTGGCACGCCGTCGAGCAGGCCAACCGCCAGGACCTGCTCTTCGAGTCGCAGGACAAGCTGGCCGAGGAGAGCCCCCTGCACTCCGCGCGCGACGGCCTCACCCCGTGGCAGCTGCGCACGCCGCTGATCCTGCTCGCGGTGATGATGGTCGGCTTCGTCTTCGCCCCCAAGCACTCGTTCGCGCTGGTGATCACGCTGGCGAACGTCGTCTTCCTGACCGCGATCCTGTTCAAGAGCGTGGCCGCCCTGCGGGCGCCGCTGCGCCATCGCCGGATCCAGCGCGACGAGCTGCTGGAGATGGAGGAGCGCGCCCGACGCGGCCTGTCGCCGCGCTGGCGGACGCGGGCCAGCGATGCCGACCTGCCGATCTACACGGTGCTGATGCCGGTCTACCGCGAGGCCAACATCGTGGAGAAGCTGATCGCCAACATCGGCTCCCTGGACTACCCCAAGAGCAAGCTCGACGTGCTGCTGCTGATGGAGGCCGACGACCACGAGACGATCGAGGTCGCCAAGGCGATGCGGCCGCCGGAGTACATCCGACTGGTGATCGTGCCGCCCGGCCACCCGCAGACCAAGCCGCGCGCCTGCAACTACGGGCTCTCCTTCGCCCGCGGCAAGTACGTGGTCATCTACGACGCCGAGGACCGGCCCGAGCGGCTCCAGCTGCGCAAGGCGGTCGCCGCCTTCGAGCGCGACGAGTTCGAGCGCGAGCAGCTCGGCTACGACCAGCATCCGCTGGCCTGCGTGCAGGCGTCGCTGCACTACTTCAACGCCGACTACAACGTGCTCACCCGGATGTTCGCCGTCGAGTACGCGCACTGGTTCGAGGCGATGCTGCCGGGGATGGACGACTCCTCGATCCCGCTGCCGCTCGGCGGCACCTCCAACCACTTCCACACCGAGCGCCTGCGCGAGCTCGGCGCCTGGGACCCGTTCAACGTCACCGAGGACGCCGACCTCGGCCTGCGCGCCTCGGTGATGGGCTACCGGGTGACCGTGATCGAATCCACCACCGGCGAGGAGGCCTGCGCCCAGACGGCAGCGTGGATCCGGCAGCGCACCCGCTGGATCAAGGGCTACATCGTGACGGCGGCCGTCAACACCCGCAATCCGGTGCAGTTCGCGCGCGACGTGCGGTGGCGGGGCGTGGTCGGCATGCTGGGCCTGATCCTGGCCACGCCGCTCGCCTTCCTGGTCTATCCGATCTCGCTCGGCTTCAGCCTGGCCACCTACGTCGGCGTGCAGGTGATCGGGCTGGACCTGCCCTCGTGGGTGGTCGCCTCCAGCGTGATCACCATGGTCTTCGGGAACCTGCTGATGATCAGCACCGCCGCTGTGGCCGCGACCTGGCGCTACAACTGGCGGATCGGCGTCTTCGCGATCTTCTCCCCGGTCTACTGGCTGCTGCACAGCTTCGCCGCCTGGCGGGCCGCCTATCAGGTGATCGGCGACCCGCACCGCTGGGAGAAGACCCCGCACGGCCTCACCGAGGACTACGAGTCCGACGCACACCTGTGAGCGCGCACCTCTGAGCGCCGCGCCTGGACGCCCACCCGGGACGGCGACGCGCCGGCCGCTCAGCCGAGGTAGCCGAGCTCGCGGGCGATCCGGGTCGCCTTGATCCGGTTCTCCGCGCCGAGCTTGGCCATCGCCGACTTCATGTAGGACTTCACCGTGCTCTCGGTGACGCCGAGGGCGAGCGCGATCTGCAGGTTCGAGGCACCGTGCTCGGCCTCGGCCAGCACCTCCGTCTCGCGCTTGGTCAACGGGGAGGCGACCAGCACCTCGGCACTGGCCGCCGGCGGCGCGATCTTGCCGAGCAGCTCCTCCAGACCGCGCCTGGTCCGCGGGTCGGCGGTGGCGTCCATCAGCGCGACCAGGTCCCCGCGCAGGTCGCCGCGCTCGGCCATGCTGACCTGGGTGAGGTCGCGCCGCAGCGCAGCGAAGCGCCGCTCGACGTCCGTGGCCACTTGGAGGTCGAAGGCGAGCCGCTGGGTGAGCGGCCGCAGCTGGGTCTGGATCCGCTCGCCGATGCCGACCTGGTCACGCTCGGCCAGGTAGAGCACCGCCACCGGACCACGGCCGGGCACCGCCAGCGGCACGCTGAGGATCGACTGCAGGCGCTCGGGTGCGACCGCATGCTCGTACGCGCGGGTGATCCCGCGGGCCTCCGGGTAGGAGATCACCGACGCCGGCCGCTGCAGGGCCAGGGCCATCCCGCCGAGGCCCTCGCCCACCTGCACCTGCAGGTTGGCCAGCGAGTCGGTGTCGACCCCGCGCAGCACCACGATCGAGAACTCCTGCTGGTCCGGCTTCACCAGGCCGGCGAAGGCGACCGGCAGCCCGCTCAGACGCTGCGCCTCGGCCAGGCCCCGCTCCAGGACGCGGGCGATCGCCTCGGTCTCGGTGGCCGAGCGGTCCACGGCGCCCTCCCCTCGTTCCCGGCGCATGCGCAGAAATCTGCATCACCTTGATCGCCAACGGAACTCCCCGTGCGCCCGGCGGCATCTCTCACGCGTTGAACGGCCCGACACGGACCATCCGGCGCAGAACGCAGCCCCGACCGGCCCAGCACCCACTTTGGAGGGTATTGCGAAGGTGACCCACGCCACAAGATTGGGCCCGAAGCGGCCGGACCCACCGGCGCCCGAGCTCGGAGACCTCACATGAGCACGACGATCCCCCGCTCCGCCCCGACCCCGCCGCCCGCGGCTGAGAGGAAGCGGCCCACCTCGATGGCCCGCGTCGCCGTCGCCAGCTGCGTCGGCACCACCATCGAGTACTACGACTTCTTCATCTACGGCACCGCTGCCGCACTCGTCTTCCCGACCCTCTTCTTCCCCGCCCTCGGCTCGACCGCCGGCGTGGTCGCCTCGTTCGCCACCTTCGCGGTCGCCTTCGTGGCCCGCCCGCTGGGCGCGATCATCTTCGGCCACTACGGCGACCTGCTCGGCCGCAAGAAGACCCTGGTCACCACGCTCTTCCTGATGGGCGGCTCGACGGTGGCGATCGGCCTGCTGCCCACCGCGGAGACGATCGGCGTGCTGGCTCCGATCGTGCTGGTGCTGCTGCGCTTCGCCCAAGGCCTGGCGGTCGGCGGCGAATGGGCCGGCGCCAACCTGCTCGCGGTGGAGTACGCGCCGGTCGAGAAGCGTGGCTTCTACGCGGTCTTCCCGCAGCTCGGCCCGGCCTTCGCGTTCGCGCTGTCCAGCACCACCTTCCTTGTCAGCGACATCGCGCTCGGCACCGACGGCGCCTTCCTCGACTACGGCTGGCGGATCCCGTTCATCTTCAGTGGCGCGTTGGTCCTGGTCGGCCTCTACATCCGGATGAGCATCGAGGAGACCCCGGTCTTCGCGGCCGAGCAGGCCAACCGCGCCCAGGCGGCGCCCAGGTCGCGCACCCCGTTCCTGGACGTGATCAAGACCCAGCCCAAGGAGATCCTGCTCTCCGCCGGCCTGATGGCGGTGCCGTTCGCCTTCTTCTACATGGGCACCGCCTACCTCACCGCCTACGGCACCGAGGGCATCGGCCTGGAGCGGCGCACCGTGCTCAGCCTCGGCATCGTGGCCGCGCTCGTGCTGGCCGCGGCCACCCTGCTCGGCGGCTGGCTCTCGGACCGGGTCGGACGTCGTCCGGTGATCCTCGCCTCCAGCGTGGCCGCCCTCGGCTGGGCCTTCGTGCTCTTCCCGCTGCTCGACCAGGGCACCGGCACCGCGTTCGCGATCGGCCTGGTGGGGACGCTGAGCATCTTCGGCATCGCCTTCGGCCCGGTCGGCGCCTTCCTGCCCGAGCTCTTCGAGACCCGGTTCCGCTACACCGGCGCCGGCACCGGCTACAACCTGGGCGGCCTGCTCGGCGGCGCGATCCCGCCGCTGCTGGCGCCGGGCCTGACCGCCGACTTCGGCAGCATGGCGGTCGGCGTGATGCTGGCGGTGCTGGCCGCGATCAGCATCCTGTCCACGCTGGCGCTCAGCGAGCGCTCCAAGATCCCGGCCTGAGCCGGCATCCGAGACAGCGACGCGGCGGCGTCCGGTCCGAGGACCGGTCGCCGCCGCGTCGTGTTGCTCAGGAGTTGCGGGCCGCTGCCTCGGCGGCGCGAATGTCGCGGCGCAGCTCGGGCGGCAGCGCGAAGATCAGCGACTCCTCCGCGGTGTGCACCGCGGTGGCGTCCGGGAAGCCGTGGTCGGCGAGGTAGCCGAGCACGCCCTGGACCAGCTCCTCGGGCACCGAGGCGCCGGAGGTGACGCTGACCGTGTTCACGCCGGCCAGCCAGGCGTCGTCGATCTCGGAGGCGTCGTCCACCCGATACGCGGCCTTGGCCCCGGACTCCAGCGCGACGTCGGCCAGCCGGACCGTGTTGGAGGAGTTGGCCGAGCCCACCACGATCACCAGATCGGCGTCGGGGGCGATCTCCTTGACCGCCAGCTGGCGGTTCTGGGTGGCGTAGCAGATGTCATCGCTCGGCGGGTCGAGCAGCGCCGGGAACTTCTTGCGCAGGGCGGCCACCGTCTCCAGGGTCTCGTCGACCGAGAGCGTGGTCTGGGAGAGCCAGGCGACCCGGTTCGGGTCGCGGACCTCGACCTTGTCGACGTCCCAGGGGCCCTGCACCAGCTGGATGTGGTCGGGAGCCTCGCCTGCAGTGCCCTCGACCTCCTCGTGGCCCTCGTGGCCGATCAGCAGGATGTCGTAGTCCTCCGCGGCGAACCGCTTCGCCTCGTGGTGCACCTTGGTGACCAGCGGGCAGGTGGCGTCGATCGTCTTCAGCTCACGCTCGGCGGCCTGGGCGTGCACGGCCGGCGAGACGCCGTGCGCCGAGAAGACGACGGTCTGCCCGGCAGGCACCTCGTCGAGCTCCTCGACGAAGATCGCGCCGCGCGACTCCAGGTTCGCCACCACGTGCTTGTTGTGCACGATCTGCTTGCGCACGTAGACCGGGGCTCCGTAGAGGTCGAGGGCCTTCTCCACAGTGATCACGGCGCGGTCCACGCCGGCGCAGTAGCCGCGAGGGGCTGCCAGGCGCACGGCGCGCTCGGCCTCGTCGGGGCTCAGGACGGCGGGGACGCCGAGGTCGGTGCTCATGTCGGGCAGTCTATCGGCCGACCCGCGACATCCCCGCTCCCCCGCGACTACGCCAACGGGGTGATCACCCACTCGAAGTCGACCGCCTCGTAGCCGTTGTCGTGCTCCCAGCCGCCGGTGACCTCACGCTTGCTGCGGTCCCAGGCGATCGCGTCCGGCCCGCCCTCGGTCGCGGCCCAGGCCTGGAAGTAGGTCGAGGTGGTGCTCGGCCCGCCCCCGCGACACGACTTGACCTTGTCGCCGTAGCCGCCGGCCACCACGTCGAGCCAGTAGAGGTCCTGGGCGGTGACCAGGGCGAAGTCACCGGTGAAGTCGTTGCTGCCCAGCTCGCCGTTGTGGCTCCAGGTGCAGTTCTCGTCGGCGCCGGTGATCGCGAACGAACCGGTCACCGACTCCTGGCGCCACATCGCCGTGGTGGCCGGGTCGCCGTGACGGACCAGCACCATCGAGAGGGTCCAGTTCCGGGTCTCCTGGTCGGTCACCTCGGTGCCGCTGACCGTCGCCAGCCAGCGCTGCGGGAACTCCTCGCCCTTGCAGGAGACCATCACCTCGGCGGTGCACTGATCCGGGTCGTCGGGCGAGTTCGCCGCACCGCCCGGCGCACCGCCGTGGCAGCGGTCGCGGCCGGGCCCGCCGTGGCAGGTGTCGGTGCCGAAGCCACCGTTCAGGGCGACGTCGTCGCCGCCCGCCGCGGAGATCGTGTCGTCACCGTCGCCGCCGTTGATGGTGTCCGGGTAGGCACCACCGTAGAGCCGGTCGTCGCCCTTGCCGCCGTCGAGCAGGGTGCCCTCGAGCGCGGTCTTCATCAGGTCGTTGCCGTCGCCGCCGTAGAGCGCCTGGCCGTCGTCGCCGGCCACCACGGTGTCGTTGCCGGCCTCGCCGTACCCGAACCCACCGACGCCGGAGCCGAGGGTGATGGTGTCGTTGCCCGGCCCGCCACGCAGCACGTCGGTGCCGCCGTCGCCGTAGATCGTGTCGTCGCCCGAACCGCCGGTGACCAGGCGGTCCTTGCCGCCGCCCGCGTTGATCCGGTCGTTGCCCGGGCCGCCGTCGATGACGTCGGGGTGCTCGCTGCCGTTGATCAGGTCGTTGCCACCGCCGCCCTCGAACAGCGTGTCGGGGTGCTTGGTGGAGAGGGTGTCGTTGCCCGCGCCGCCGTAGATGCCCAGGTCCGCCGCCTCTCCCACGATCACATCGCGTCCGGCGTCTCCGTAGAGGAGGCCGCCGGCGCCCTTGCCGGAGCGGATCGTGTCGTTGCCGGCGCC
>NZ_BAAALG010000011.1:222054-255801 GCF_039528155.1 Nocardioides dubius
TGTCGCGGCCGCCCCGGCCGTCGATCACGTCGTTGCCGCCGCGGGCCACGATCACGTCGCGGCCGTTGGTGCCCTTGATCCGGTCGGCGCCGTCGCTGCCGACGATGGTCGCCTTGAAGCCGTCGCAGCGCGGGGTCGCAGCGTCGGCCGCCGGCAGCGTGGTCAGGGTCGCGGACAGGGCGATCGCCGCCATCAGCGCCGGGAGAAGTCGTCTACTCATGCGCCCAGGCTGGCTGCGGCCGCTTGGGGTTGGCTTGCGATCGGCTTGCCGCGGTGTCGGAGCGATGCTCTAGCCTCTGCGCCATGTCCTCCCTGCGCGACGCCACCGCCGAGTCACCGGCTCCCGTGCGCGCGGTGGCCAACGCGATCTCGCAGTACATCGATCGCCTCGGCACGGTCTGGGTCGAGGGTCAGATCGCCCAGTTCAGCCGCCGGCCCGGGCTCAACACCGTCTTCATCACCCTGCGCGACACCGTCGCCGACCTCTCGATCTCGGTCACCTGTGCGCGCACCCTCTTCGACGGCCTCAACCCGCCGCTGGTCGAGGGCGCCAGCGTGGTGATCCACGCCAAGCCGTCCTTCTACGCCGGCCGCGGCTCACTGGCGCTGCACGCCCGCGAGATCCGGATGGTCGGCCTCGGCGAGCTGCTGGCCAGGATCGAGCGGCGCCGCCAGCTGCTCGCCGCCGAGGGCCTGTTCGCCCCCGAGCTCAAGCGCCGGCTGCCGTTCCTGCCACGCCAGATCGGCTTGATCACCGCCCCCGGGTCGGACGCCGAGCGCGACGTCATCGAGAACGCCCGGCGCCGCTGGCCCGCGGTCCGGGTGCGGGTGGCCGCGGCCCGGATGCAGGGGGCCAACTGCGCCCGCGAGGTGATGGAGGCGCTCGACGTCCTGGAGCGTGACGCCGAGACCGACGTCATCGTGATCGCCCGCGGCGGTGGCTCGATCGAGGACCTGCTCCCCTTCTCCGACGAGGCGGTGATCCGCGCCGTCGCGAAGGTGCGCACCCCCGTCGTCTCGGCGATCGGCCACGAGGCCGACCAGCCCCTGCTGGATCTGGTCGCCGATGTGCGGGCCTCCACGCCGACCGATGCAGCGCGGCGGATCGTGCCCGACTTCGCCGAGGAGCAGGCACGCGTGAGCCAGGCCCGCGAGCGGGTCCGGGCCGCCCTGCGCCGCACCGTCGAGCGCGAGCAGGCGGCCTTGACGGCGCTGCGCAGCCGCCCGGCGATGGCCGATCCGCGCACCCTGATCGACGCCCGCCTCGACGAGGTCGCCTCGCTGCGCGAGCGGGCCCGGCGCAGCCTGCGGCACCGCCTGGACCGGGCCCACGACGAGATCCACCACCAGGCCGCGCGGGCGGCCGCGCTCTCGCCGTTGGCGACGCTGCGCCGCGGCTACGCGGTGCTGCAGAGCGAGGGCGGGCACGTGGTCACCTCGCTCGGCGAGCTCGCTGCCGGTGCCGCCATCTCCGTTCGGGTCGCCGACGGCCGGCTCAGCGCCACGGTCGACTCCCTCCATCCCGCCACTCCCGTGGCCGAACCTGACGAAAGCGACGCCTGATGAGCGACACTCCCGAACTCTCCTACGAGCAGGCCCGCGAAGAGCTGATCGCCGTCGTCCAGCAGCTGGAGGCCGGCGGCACCACCCTGGAGGAGTCGTTGGCGCTGTGGGAGCGCGGCGAGACGCTGGCCCGCACCTGCCAGACCTGGCTCGACGGTGCCCGCGAACGGCTCGACGCAGCCGTCGCCGCAGACGACGAGTGAGCCCTGCTCGCAGCCGCAGCGACAGGTGATGCGACGATCAGCGCCATGAGTGGCGAGGTATTTGACTGCGAGATCCAGGTTCGACTGCGCGATCTGAACGTGGGCGGGCATGTCGACAACGTCGAGATCGCCCGGGTGATCTCCGAGGCCCGCGTGCTCTTCCTGCGCTACGCCGATCTGGGCGGCGAGCGCCCCGGCCTCTTCAGCGAGCTGCCGGCCGGGGTCGCCGAGCTGGTCGCCTCGCAGACCGTCGAGTACCGCAGCGAGATGTTCTTCTCGCCGTTCCAGCCTTACCTGGCCCGGATGTGGGTCAGCAAGATCGGGCGCACCTCGTTCACCCTGGGCACCGAGATCCGCACCGCCCCCGACGGCCCGCCGGCCGCACTCGCCGAGACCGTGCAGGTCATGCGCGACACCCGGGCCGGCCAGATGTGGCAGATCGACGAGGCCAACCTGGCCTCCTTCGAGCGCTTCCTGGGCGCCCCGGTCGCGCTGCGCGGCCGCGGCTGAGGCTACTCCGCGGCGGCGCTCGCGTCGGGCAGCGGCTCGGTGGTCAACGAGCCGGCGAACACCTTGATCTGGTCCAGGTCGATGGACCCGAAGACCACCACGTACTCCTCGCCGACCTTGGTGGCGATCGCGTGGTCGCCGTCGCGGTCGCTGAAGGTCTGCCAGGTCGGGCCGAGGTCGCCGGGGATCTCGACCTCGTCGCCCTCCTCGGCCTCGCCGTCGAGGAACTCGGCGACCATGTCGCGCAGCTGCCGGTCCTGCTGGCGCAGGCCGAGATAGCGGTTCTGCGAGGTGTAGAGGTCCAACGCCCAACCCTCGGGGGTCTGCTTGGCGTCGACGGCGTTCCAGCCGTTCGGGAGCGTCGGCGGGTAGGCGATGCCGTCGTTGCCCGCCTCCTGGAGCGCGGACACCACCGGCAGGTAGTCGATCGGCTCACGCTCGAGCTCGAGGTCGTCCCGGTTGATCGCCCGGAACGCCACATAGGCCGCCACGACCAGCACCGTCACGAGCATCGCGCCGATCATGCCGCTCATGCTGCGCTCGTACCTGCCACCACCACTTTGCTGACTCACCCCTCGATTCTCGCTGACCGTCGCCTCGGCACGGCGTCCGGGGCAGGTGGCCGGTAACATTCGCCTCATGCCCAAGAGCCGCCCTGTCGAACTCCGTGTCGCGCCCGAGTCCCCTGACCGCAACCTCGCCCTCGAGCTGGTGCGTGTCACCGAGGCGGCCGCCATGGCTGCCGGCCGCTGGGTCGGCCGCGGCGAGAAGAACGAGGCGGACGGCGTCGCGGTCAACGCGATGCGCCTGATGATCTCCGGCATCGGCATGAACGGCACCGTGGTGATCGGCGAGGGCGAGAAGGACGACGCCCCGATGCTCTACAACGGCGAGAAGGTCGGCGACGGCACCGGTCCCGAGTGCGACGTCGCGGTCGACCCGATCGACGGCACCACGCTGACCGCCAAGGGCATGGCCAACGCCATCTCCGTGCTCGCCGTCGCACCGCGCGGCACCATGTACGACCCGTCGGCCGTCTTCTACATGGAGAAGCTGGTCACCGGCCCCGAGGCCGCGGACGTCGTCGACATCCGCCTGCCCGCCGGTGAGAACGTGCGCCGCGTCGCCAAGGCGAAGGGCTGCGGCACCGAGGACGTCACCGTCGTCCTGCTGGACCGCCCGCGGCACGCCAACCTGGTCAAGGAGATCCGCGAGGCGGGTGCCCGGATCAAGTTCATCACCGACGGCGACGTGGCCGGCGCGATCATGGCGGCTCGGCCCGACACCGGCATCGACCTGCTGATGGGCATCGGCGGCACGCCCGAGGGCATCATCTCGGCCTGCGCGATGAAGTGCCTGGGCGGCAAGATCCAGGGTCGTCTCTGGCCCACCGACGACGACGAGCGCCAGCGCGCCATCGACGCCGGCCACGACCTCGACAAGGTGCTGCACACCGACGACCTGGTCACCGGCGACGACTGCTTCTTCGTGGCCACCGGCATCACCGACGGTGAGCTGATGAAGGGCGTGCGCTACCGCGGCGGCGGCGCCACCACCCACTCGCTGGTGATGCGCTCGCGCAGCGGCACGATCCGCAACATCATCAGCGAGCACCGGCTCTCCAAGCTGCAGGCCTACTCGGCGATCAACTTCGCCGACTGAGCGCCGCCGTGTCTCCCCGCTCTGAGGAGCTCTTCGCCCCGGTCAGCCCCGGGGTGGAGCTCTGCTACCAGACGTTCGGGGAGGCAAGCGATCCGGCACTGCTGCTGGTGATGGGCCTCGGTGGGCCGATGACCTGGTGGGACGCCGACCTGTGCGAGCTGCTGGCCCGGCGCGGGTTCTTCGTGATCCGCTTCGACAACCGCGATGCCGGCCGCTCCAGCAAGCTGAGCGGCCGGGTCTCCCGGCTCACCCTGCTGCGCGCCGCCTCCGGCCTGCCGACCAAGGTGCCCTACGCGATGGCCGACCTCGCCGACGACGCCTTCGGCCTCTTGGACCACCTCGGCATCGAGCGCGCCCACATCGTCGGGATGTCGATGGGCGGGATGATCGTGCAGACGATGGCGCTGTCGCGGCCGGAGCGGGTCCGCTCGCTGACCTCGATCATGTCGACGACCGGCAAGCGCACGGTCGGCTGGCAGCACCCGAGCATCCTGCCCCGCCTGTTGGGCCGGCGCGACACCGAGCGCGAGGCGTACGTGACGACGTCGGTGGCCTACGGCAGGGTGATCGGCTCCCCCGGCTACCCCGAGCCCGAGGAGAGCGCCCGGCGACGCGCCGAGGACACCTGGGACCGGGGACTGAACCCGGCCGGAGTGATGCGGCAGATGGTCGCCATTCTCACCCAGCCCGACCGGACGACGTCCCTGGCCGACCTGCCGATGCCGACCCTGGTGATCCACGGCCTGGCCGACAAGATGGTGCACGTCTCGGGCGGGCGCACCACGTCGTCCGCGGTGCCCGGCTCGGACCTGCTGTTGATCGACGGCATGGGCCACGATCTGCCCAAGCCACTGTGGAACACCTTCGCGGACGCGATCTCCCGCAACGCGGCCCGCGCCCGCTGACAGGTCGACGGGCCTTCGTCGTTCGGTCGGATCTTTCTGTCGGAGGGTCCTGATGGACTGTTCGCATGATCGAGATCGATGCCACGCACACTCCGTATGAGGTCAGTGACCTCGATGCGGGATGTCTGCTTGCGGTGATCTCGGAGGGCCGCCACTCGGCGCTGGTGCTGGGGCGTCAGCAGCTGCGGTTGGCGCATCAGTGGTGCGTGGTCAACCCGGTCGTTCCTGGCGGTTCGTCGGCTTCGTGGTGCGACGACGCCGCCTTCGCCTCGCTCGATCTCGACGACTTCCTCGGGGGCGAGGGCACCCCGGCGGTGGCGGCGTTCGCGGCGGAGGAGTTCGCGGCGGCATCGGGTGTCTCCCGTTATGCGGCGCTCTCGTTGTTGGCCGACGCGCTGGATCTGCACCACCGGCTGCCGCTGTTGTGGGCGCAGGTCGAGCTGCTGGAGGTGCCGGGCTGGAAGGCACGCCGGGTCGCGGAGCTGACCCGCAAGCTCTCGAGTGAAGCGGCCACGTGGTTCGACCAGACGCTGGCGGACGGCGAGCGTTACGGCTGGCCGACCATCGAACGCATCCTGGCGATGGCGGTGGCGAAGTTCCATCCGGAGTTGATCCGCGACAAGTCGGGTCCGTTGACCAAAGCCGACTGGGACGTCAGCCTGAACCACCGCTACGGCCCCGACGGTTCCGCCTCGGGCACCTCGACTCTCGACGTAGTCGGTGACTCCTTGGATCTGGCGCGGTTCCACGACCTGGTCTGCGACGAGGCCGAGAAGTTGAAGCGCGCGGGTGACACGGACACCCTCGGTCAGCGCAAGGCCAAGGCCTTGGGCAGCATCGCAGAGCAGCAGGGCACGCTGGACTACGAGGCCGCAGGCGACACCGGCGGCGGGGGAAGCGAGACGGTGCCGCAAGAGCGTCGCCAGGGCCGCGGGCTACGGGTGTTCGTGCACACCACCCTCGCCGACCTCTTCTCCACCGACGACCTCACTCTCGCCGACACCGACCGCCTCGGCCCGATCCTCATCGAGCAGCTCACCGACTGGCTCCAACGCCACGGCTCCATCGCCAGCATCACCCCGGTCATCGACCTCAACCGCACCGGCTCCGTCGACCGCCACGACCCACCCGCCTGGATGGTGGAGTTGGTCAAGGAACGCGATCAGCATTGCGTGTTCCCGCACTGCACCCGTTCCTCAGCCGACGCGGACCTCGACCACATCACGGCCTACGACGAGACGGGGCCGCCGGGCCAAACCAGACCCGAGAACCTGGCGCCGCTCTGTCGCCGTCACCACCTCGCGAAGACCTTCGCCGGCTGGCGGTATCGCCGCAATCAAGACGGCACCTACACCTGGACCAACAAGCACGGCCACACCTGGCTCGTCACCGCACTGGGCACGATCCAACTCGACTGAACGACTGAACGACCGAACAGCACGCCACCTCCGGCGGCCACCCCGGCCGCCGGAGGCATCGGCACGCGGTCAGCGGGCCTTGACCGCTCCCAGCATGTTCATCGTGACGCCCGGGAAGACCTTCGCCGTCGAGGCGCCCATCCGCTTGGCGACCACCTCACCGAGCACGCTGCGGTAGTCGAGAGTGACCCTCAGGTCGGCGTCGAGCGTGTTCGCCAGCCCGGGCCAGCGCCCGTAGTAGCGCCCACCGTTGACGCCCTCCCCCAGCAGGAACATCACGTTCCCATGGCCGTGGTCGGTGCCGCCGCTGGCGTTCTCGCGCACCCGTCGTCCGAACTCGCTGATCGTCACCAGGGTCACCTTGCGGCGCTGCGCGCCCAGGTCGGCGAAGAACGCCGCCAGCCCTTGGGCCAGCTGGCGGGTGTTCGAGCGCATCTCGCCCCACTCCAAGGTGCCGTGGCCCGCGTGCATGTCCCAGTCACCCTGGTCCAGCGCGATCACCTCGACGCCACGGTCGGCGCGGATCGTCCGCGCCGCAGCCGCCAGTGCGCGCCCCAGGTCGTTCTCGGGGTAGACGACGCCGGGGGTCGGCTCGGGGGCCGAGGCCCGGATCGGGGCGAACGAGTCCACCAGCCCGAGAGCCGAACGGCCCCCGGTGCCCAGCGACCCGCCGGCCCGGCCCCAGACCGTCTGCATCGACGTCAGCCGCGCCTGCTCGAACTCGTCGTCCTGCCCGGCCAGCCGGACCCGGTCGACCTCGCGGATCGCCGCGGTGCGCTGCGGCCCGACCAGCGAGGTCGGCACCGAGGCGCTGCCCACCTGCAACGCCCGCAGCGGGTCGTTGGCTCCGCTCTGCCCGACCAGCCGGTTCAACCAGCCGACCCGCGCCGACGACCCGGGGTCGGCGTCCTCGACGGCCTCCATCGCCGCGAAGTGCGACCGGTTCGCCACCGGCAGGCCGGTCGCGTGCACGGCAGCCAGCTCGCCGGCGTTCCACATCGGCAGCAGCGGGGCGAGCTCCGGGTGCAGCCCGAAGAAGCCGTCCTTGGCCAGCAGCCGACTCGACGGCACCGCGATCGTGGGCCGCGCCTGCGCGTAGACGGGATCGCCGTGCGGCACCACCAGACTCAGGCCGTCGCAGGCACCTCGCAGCGAGAGCACCACCAGCACCGCGTCGGCCGGTCCCGGCGCCGCGGCGCGGGTCTCCTGCAGCACCGCCTGGCCGAACGTGCTGACCACGCTCAGGCCGGCAGCCAGCCCGAACCCCGCCTTGAACAGCCCGCGCCGACTCAGGCCGGCGAACTCGTCACAGCACTTCTCCTCGGTCACCGGGTCACCTCGTCATGTGGGCGGGTTGGTCGAGCACGGTGGTGAGCAGGCGCGGCAGGTACCAGCGGATCACCGGATGGTCGGCGGTGATCGTCTCCCCCGGCTGGCACTTCACCGCCTGCGCGCACGCGGTGACCAGCCAGGACGGCGCCCGGCGTCCGGTCAGCGTCCGGCTGAGATGGTCCACCAGCACGTCGAAGCGCACCTTGCTCGCCGGCAGCCACGCCGTCCCCGTGGTCCGGCTGAAGCCCTTGGACGGCCACCAGCCGCCCGACATCGTGTAGTGCAGGTCGAAGGAGGCGAGCATCCGCGACGTCGAGGTCCAGGCGTCGCCACGGTCCGGACGTCCGTCGGGACGCGGCCAGGTGAACGGTGCCAGCCCCAGGTCGCCGGCCTGCCAGACGATCGCCTCGGCGGCGGAGTCGCTGCCCGTCGTCGCGTGGATGCGATAGCCCAGCACCCGGTAGGTGGCGACCACGTCCTCCTCCGGCGTGCGCACCTTGCTGTCGACCGCCGCGGCGAACGCCTTGGACTCGAAGAGCGCCTTGAGCACCGGCTTGATCGCGGTGTCGTGCTTGCGATACACCTTGGCCAGCTTGGTGATCAGCGCTGCCGGCGGGCGGTCCGAGACGAACCGGACGGCGAGCAGCCGGGCGACGCGCCGCGCCGTGGCCGGGTGCCGGGCCAGGTAGTTCAGGTAGGCCCGGACGACGGGACGACCGTCGCCGGCGGTGTTCTTGTGCGTGAAGCCGAGCACCTTGACCTTGCCGCGGTAGTGGTTGCCCGGCTTGTAGCCGACCTTCCAGGTGTCCCACAGGTCGCCGGTGTAGCCGGTGAGGATGCGCGCCGAGTTCTTCACGTCCGTCTCGGTGAAGACGCCCCGCCCCACGGTGTGCAGCTCCAGCAGCTCGCGGCCGAGGTCCTCGCTCGGCGACGACGCGGTCGAGTTCAGGTTGTTCAGATACGCCCCCATCGCCGGATGGGTGATCGCGTAGTTCAGCAGGTCGGCGTAGCGACCGAGCGCGCGCTGCCGGATGCCGCGGCCGTAGGAGACCCGGTACGGCGCTTCGGCCTCGCCGATCGCCGGCACGTGGAGGTGGTTCTCCCACAGCTCGGTCATCACCTCGAGCACCTGGGGCACCGCCTGCACCCGGCGCACCAGGCACCAGCGGCGGTAGTCCTCCATCACCTCCCACATGCCGATGTCGCCGCGCTGCTGCGCGCGCCACATCTGCTCCGGGGTCATCCGCAGGGTCGGCCACCAGCGGAACGACGCGGCCTGGAAGGAGTCGTCGAGGCGCCCCACCTGGAGCTGGCGGGCGAACCACTTCGCCGAGCCGCCCCGGGCCTTGATCTGTCGGCTCAGCTGCGGCGTCCACCCGTAGGAGAACCGGTTCGCCACATGCCGTTCCCGCCTCGAGGGCAACGCAGCGATCGGCATCGGGGCTCCTTCCTCGGTGCTCTGCGGCGAGATCCCCCGATGCTCGGCCGTAGGTCAGGTGATGCGCAGCCTAGTCCTGCCGAGCGTGGTGCGCCCGGCAACTCCCGGCTGGAGGTGGCTACCGGCGCGTCGAGGGCTGCTGCTCCTCGTCGGGCAGCTCGCCCAGCATCAGCCGGGTGATCGTGTCGGCCTGGGCCGTGGACAGGGCGCCCCAGCCCGGCTGGTAGTCGTAGAGCTCGGCGAGGCCCTGCCGGGTCCGGGTGCCGTCGACCAGGTCGATGTCCGACGGCAGGATCAGCCCCGGGTGCGGGACGCCGATCGCCCCGGAGACCTTGAGCAGGTCACGGCGCAACGAGACCACGTAGTTCGCCGCGCGGACCGCCTTGGAGGCCGGGTCCAGGCCACGGGAGAGCCACGGGCTCTGAGTCGCGACACCGGTCGGGCAGTCGTCGCTGTGGCAGCGCTGAGCCTGGATGCAGCCGATCGCCATCATCGCCTCGCGGCCCACGTTCACCATGTCGGCGCCCAGCGCGAAGGCCACCAGCGCGTTCTCCGGCAGGCCGAGCTTGCCCGCCCCGATGAAGGTGACGTCGTCCGCCAGGCCGGCCGCGGCGAAGCGGCGGTAGACCTCGGTGAACCCGAGCCGGAACGGATAGGCCACCGAGTCCGCGAAGACCAACGGCGCCGCACCGGTTCCGCCCTCGCCCCCGTCGATGTTGACGAAGTCGACGCCGCGCTGGCGGTCCGCGCTCATCGCGGCGACCAGGTCGTCCCAGAAGCCGGTGTCGCCGACGGCGGACTTGATCCCCACCGGAAGCCCGGTGGTCTGTGCGATCAGCTCCACGAAGTCGAGCAGCGAGTCGACGTCGTCGAACTCGCTGTGCCGGGCCGGGCTGGCGCAGTCCTTGCCCTCCTCGATGCCGCGGATCTCGGCGATCTCCTTGGTCACCTTCGCGCCGGGCAGCATGCCGCCGAGCCCCGGCTTGGCGCCCTGGGAGAGCTTGATCTCGATCGCCTTGATCGGGGCGCCGGCGACCAGGTCCTTGAGCCGGGCCAGGTCGAAGTTGCCGTCACGGTCGCGGCAGCCGAAGTACGCGGTGCCGATCTGGAAGACGACGTCGCCGCCCTGGCGGTGGTAGGGCGAGAGCGCGCCCTCGCCGGTGTTGTGCAGGCAGCCGGCGATCGCGGCGCCCTTGTTGAGCGCGCTGATCGCGTTGCCGGACAGCGAGCCGAAGCTCATCCCGGAGATGTTGACCACCGAGTTCGGCCGGAACGCCCGCGCCCGGCCCCGGGCCTGCCCCATCACCTTCGCCGACGGCAGGTGCACGCCCTCCTCGGCATGCGGGTGCGTGGTGGCGTGCACGGTGGAGAAGGTGCGGTGCTTGATCACCGTCTTGCCCAGCGAGTTCTCCACGTCGTTGTCGGTGCCGAAGCCGAAGTAGTTGTTCTCCATCTTCGATGACGCGTACACCCAGCGGCGTTGGTCGCGGCTGAACGGACGCTCCTCGTCATTGCTGGTGACGATGTACTGGCGCAGCTCCGGCCCGACCTTCTCCAGCAGGTAGCGCGCATGACCCACCACCGGGAAGTTCCGCAGGATCGCGTGCTTGCGCTGCGTGAGGTCGTAGGCGACCACCGCTCCCGTCGCCGCCAACCCGGTTCCGACCAACGACTTCCATCCCATGACACCAGTGTCTAGTACGCGAGACGGTGAATGTCGAGGCAGGGTACGTTGCCGCCATGGACTTGTTGCCCAAGCCCGATCAGGTGGTCGCAGCCGCCGGCAACGTGGCGCACAAGGTGCTCTACGGCGGCGTCGCCGACCTTCGCAAGATGCCACGCACCCTGATCGACGAGGGCCTGCTGCGCCAGGTCTACCACTACCGCCCGGCCGGGACGGCGACCGAGCAGGGCGACCCGGTCCTGCTGGTGACGCCGCTGGCCGCGCCGTCCAGCTGCTACGACCTGCGCCGGGGCTGCTCGCTGGTCGAGCACCTCCTCACCCATGGGCACCGCACCTACCTGCTGGAGTACGGCGAGGTCTCGTTCCGGGACCGCAACCTGGGCATGGAGCACTGGATCGAGGAGGTCGTCCCGGAGGCGATCCGGCATGTCTCCGAGCACGCCGGCGGCCGCCCGGTGCACGTCGTCGGGTGGAGCCTCGGCGGCATCTTCATGACCCTCGCCGCGGCCGACCACGGCGATCTGCCGATCGCCTCGATGACCATCGTCGGCTCGCCCTTCGACGTATCGAAAGTGCCGATGATCGCGCCGCTGCGGCCGCTGCTGAAGCTCACCGACGGCACCTGGGGCGGGGTGAAGTCCGGCGGCGGTCCGGTCACCCGGGTCTACCGTGCGCTCGGCGGGGCTCCGAAGCCGTTCGTGCGCTGGGCCTTCCAGCTGACGGCGGCGCAGAAGCTGGTGACCAAGCCGATCGTCAAGCTGCAGCAGCTGGACAACACCGAGTTCCTGGCGCAGATCGAGGCGGTGGACGCCTTCACCGCGGCGATGATCGCCTACCCGGGCCGGACCTTCGGCCAGCTCTACCATCGCTTCGTCAAGCAGAACGAGCTGGTGCGCGGCTACCTCAGCCTCGGCGAGAAGAGGGTCGAGCTCAAGGACGTCACCGCCCCGGTGCTGGTCTTCGCCGGCGCCACCGACGGGATCGCACCGGTCGAGTGCGTGCGCGCCGTGGTGCCACTGCTGACCGGCTCCCCCGAGGTCCGCTTCGAGGTGGTCCCCGGCGGCCATCTGGGCATGCTCACCGGACGCGCGGCCCGGCACACCACCTGGCTGGTGCTCGACGAGTGGCTGCGCCGCTGGGCCAGTGACGCCCTACCTAGCTCAATGTGACCTCAGCGTCGGCCTGAGGCTGTATTTCCAGCGCTGAGGTCACACTGAGGTTAGAGGGCGCGTGCCATCTCGGCGCAGGCCTTCAGCCACGCCGCCTGGGTGGCCGGCGAGAGCTGGCCGTACTGGATCACCGAGCCGGCCACCAGGGCCGGGTCGTAGGGGATCCGGAAGACCGCGCGGGTGCGCTTGGCGTAGACGTCGACCAGGTCGTTGGCGAGCTGATCGTCCACCGACGGCGACGGGTCGGCCAGCACCGTGATCGCGCGGTTCTGCAGGTCGGTGTGGCCGGCGTCGGCGAGCGCGTCGAGCATCCACAGCCCGCTGTAGCCGGTGTCCTCGCGCACCGTGCAGGTGACCACGATCAGGTCGGCCGTCTGAGCCGCGGCGAGCCAGTTCTCGGCCCGCAGGTTGTTGCCGGTGTCGATCAGGATCAGGTGGTAGAAGCGCTCCAGCAGCCGGTGCACCGCGCCGAAGTCGGTGGCCCGGATGGTGCCGGTGACGTCGGCCCGCTCGTCCGAGGCGAGCAGGTCGAAGTGGGCGTCGCCCTGCGAGCGGACGAAGGCGCCGAGGTCGCCGATCCGCGACTCGTACACGTCGCTGAACCGGGAGAGGTCGTCGAGCAGCTCGCGGGTGGTGTTCTGGTGGTTGGCCCGCTCGCCCCGGATGCCGAGCGTGCCGCGGGTCTCGTTGTTGTCCCAGGCCACCACGCCGCCCCCGCGGATGGTGCCGAAGGTGTAGCCGGCCGCCAGCACGCTGGTGGTCTTGGCGGCACCGCCCTTCGGGTTCGCGAAGACGATGGTGCGCGGCCCGGAGAACGAGCGCTGCACCGCTGCCCGCGCCTCGCGGTGCTCACGCTCCTTGCGCCCCATCCGCGGCTTGATCAGGCCGAACGAGGCGCGGCGCACCCAGCCCCGCCAGCCCCAGGTGGCGGGCCCGATGTCGAGCGCCTGGTGCCGCCCCTGGAGGAAGTCCTGGGCGGTCGGCACCCGCTCCGGCTGCGGAGCCACGTGGCTGGGCGGTGCGGGCGGCAGCGTGGGGTCATAGCCGGCCGGCGGTGCCTGGTAGCCGNNNNGGTAGCCGGCCGGCTGGCCCTGCTGGTAGCCGGGAGGCGGCGCCTGGTAGCCGGCCGGTGGCACCTGACCCGCCGCCGGCTGGTAGCCGTTGGCGATCGCCGTCTGCGACGGATCGCCCGCGTAGGGCGCGGTCTGCGGGGCCGGAGGTGCCGGCGGGGCGCTCGGCGGCTGCGCGGCCACCGCCTCCGGCGATGCGATCCGGCGGCCCGGGGCGGCGTCGACGCGCACCGCAGGCTGCTCCGCCGTCCGCTCGGCCGGGCTCTCGGCGTCCCGGCTCGGCTCCGGCTGCCCGAAGCCGGCCACCTGGCCCGGCTGCACCTGCCAGGTCGGATGCGGCACTCCGCCGTTGGTCGAAGGGTCCTGAGACATGGCGACTCCTGTGTCCGAGGGTGCACCCGAGAAGTGCACACACGTCAGAGCCACTTCCCGCTTCGGGGCCGGGCCCAANNNCAAACCCGATCGACGGGTTTGGGCGACTTTGCCGTGCGCGGCCCGCCTCCGGCCGTAGGGTGCGCGCATGGGAGGAGCACAACAGGCCGGCGCGCTGAGCCCCGGCATCCGGTTCGGCTACGCCACCGGCTCAGTCGCCACCGGAGCGTTCGGAACCGTCCCGGGCCTGATGCTGCTGCCGTTCCTGACCGACAGCCTCGGGGTCGCCGCGATCTGGGCCGGCCTGATCGTCTTCGCGCCCAAGGCCTGGGACGTCGTGCTGAACCCGATCGCGGGCCGGATCAGCGATCGCAGCACCGATCCCCGCGGTCCGCGCCGTCCCTTCCTGCTCCGCGGCGGGCTCGCGCTCGCCGTCTGCTTCGCGCTGCTCTTCGTCGGGCCCGATCTCGGCTCCACCCTGGCCGATGCGCTCTGGGTGCTGCTCGCGTTCCTGGCCTGCGCCACCGCCTACGCCTTCTTCCAGGTGCCCTACGTCTCGATGCCGGCGGAGATCACCAGCTCCTACGACGAGCGCACCCGGCTGATGGCGTGGCGGGTGGCCGTGCTCGCGTTCACCATCCTGCTCGCCGGTGCCAGCGCGCCCGCGATCCGCGACGCCGTCGGCGGACGCGACGGCTACCGGGTGATGGGCGTGGCGATGGCGGTGATCATCGCGATCGGCGTGCTGGGCAGCTACTACGGCACCCGTCGGGCACCGTTCACCGCGCTCGACGCCGGGGCCGGCAGCGTCCGCGACCAGCTGCGGGTGGTCGCCGGCGCCCGCGACTTCCGGCTGCTGCTGACCACCTTCGTGCTGCAGGCGCTGGCCACCGGCTCGATGCTGGCCGGGGTCGACTACCTGGCCGGCGACGTGTTGGAGCGCGATGGTGCCTCCACCATCCTCTTCGTCTGCTTCGTCGGCCCTGCGCTGGTGCTGACGCCGCTGTGGGCGCGCTTCGGCACCCGCTTCGGCAAGCGCACCGGCTACCTGGTCTCCTCGGTGATCCTGGCCGGCGGCGCCGCGCTCTCCGCAGTGGCCCTGCTCGACTCGGCGGCCGCGCTGGTCTTCGTCGCGGTCGCGTTGGTCGGCGTCGGCTATGCGGGCGCGCAGGTCTTCCCGATGGCGATGCTTCCGGACGCCGCCGCGGCAGATGCCAAGCGCACCGGCGAGAACCGGGCGGGCGTCTTCACCGGCGTCTGGACGGCGGGCGAGACGCTCGGCCTGGCGGCCGGTCCGGCGCTCTATGCGCTGGTGCTGGCGCTCGGGGACTACCGCTCCTCGACCGACGGCGACGCCGTGCAGCCGGACTCCGCACTGACCGCGATCGTGCTCGGCTTCTCCCTGCTGCCCGCACTGCTGACCCTGATCTCGCTGTTCTGGCTCTCTCGGTACCGACTCACGGAGGCTGACCTATGAACCTCGACGACATCCGCACCCGGCTCCACGAGCTCCAGGCCCAGGACCTGCCGGTGCACGGCGGCCGCACGCTCGCCTACGTCTACGACTCCGGCCTGAGCGAGGTCGACGAGTTGGGCCGGGCCGCGGTGGCTGCCTATGCCGGCTCCAACGGCCTGGACCCGACCGCGTTCCCCTCGCTGCTGCAGATGGAGAACGACGTGGTCGGCATGGCCGCCGACCTCCTCGACGCCCCCGCGAGCGCGGTCGGCACCGTGACCTCCGGCGGCACCGAGTCGGTGCTGCTGGCGGTGCAGAGCGCCCGCGACGCACGAGGCGAGATCACCCGGCCGAGGATGATCATCCCGAGCACCGCGCATGCCGCCTTCCACAAGGCCGCGCACTACTTCGGCGTCGAGGCGGTCGCGATCGAGGTCGGCGACGACTACCGCGCGGACGTGGCGGCGATGACGGCGGCGATCGATGCCGACACCGTGCTGGTGGTGGCCAGCGCGCCGTCGTACGCGCACGGGGTGATCGACCCCGTGCCCGAGCTCGCGGCGGCCGCTGCCGCCGCCGGGGTGCGCTGTCACGTCGATGCCTGCATCGGCGGCTGGGTGCTGCCGTTCGCGCCGCGGCTGGGCCGCGACGTCACGCCGTGGACCTTCGCCGTCGACGGCGTCACCAGCATCTCGGTGGACCTGCACAAGTACGGCTACGCGCCCAAGGGGACCTCGGTGCTCCTGCACCGCGACTCCGCGCTCCGCAAGCCGCAGTTCTTCGCGAGCGCCGCATGGCCCGGCTACACGATGCTCAACGCCACCATGCAGTCCACGAAGTCCGGCGGCCCGCTGGCCGGCGCCTGGGCGGTGACCCGCGCGATCGGCGCCGACGGCTACCAGCGGCTCGCTGCCGACGTCTTCGCGGCGGTCGACGCGATCGTCGACGGCGTCGCCTCGATCGGCGCGCTCTCGGTGGTCGCCGAGCCCGACTCGACGCTGATCGCCCTGGCCACCGACGCGACCTGCGACCCGTTCACGATCTGCGACGAGATGGCCGAAGCCGGTTGGTTCGTGCAGCCGCAGATGGCGTTCGCGGGCCGGCCCGCCACGATCCATCTCTCGGTCAGCGCGGCGACCCTGGCCAGCGTCGAGGAGTTCCTAGGTGCGCTCAGGGCGGCCGTGGACCGTGCGGTGGCCCATGGTCCGGTCGTGGTCGATCCGGACGTCGTCGCCTTCATCGAGGCGCTCGATCCGGCGGCGCTGACCGACGCCGACTTCGACGGCCTGCTCGCTGCGGCCGGCCTGCTCGGCACCTCCGAGGACGGCGCCCTCGCGCTGCCCACCCGGATGGCCGAGGTCAACGCCCTGCTCGACGTCGCTGCCCCCGCCATGCGCGAGGCCCTGCTGGTGGCCTTCCTCGACCGGCTCTCCCGCCCCGCCCGCTGACCCGCCCTTCTCCCCGGACGCCCCCGCTCCCGGGGCGTCATCCAGCGAGCGCCCGGAGCCTCAGAACGCATGACGTCCTGAGGCTCCGCGACCTGTGGAGAACTGATTGACAACGCGTGCAACCAGACGTTGACTGACGCAAACACACGCAAACGAAGGTATTGGCCATGTCAGCTCGGGATGACGCGATCACCACTTCGACCTCGGCTCGGGTGCGCCTGCGCTGCCTGGCCACCTGGGCCGCTGCGACGGCACTGGCCGCGGTCGCCCTCGGCACCAGCCTGCCGAGCCGGCCCGCCGTCTGGGCCACCCTGCGCAGCCTCGACGGCACACCCTCCCCGCCGCTGCCCGACCAGCTCGTGGTGGCAGCCGCTCACCTGGTGATCGCGGGTGGGGTCTGCTGGCTGTGGCTGCTGAGCACGCTGCTCGTCGTCGACGCCGCCCGCGGCGGGAGCAGCCGCGTCCCGGCTCCGCGTTGGCTGCGCAGCCTGGTGCTGCTCGGCTGCGGCACGCTGCTCGCCGCCGCTCCCCTGCCGGCACAGGCCGGCCACCCCGACCCGAGCACCGCAGGTCCGTTCACGCCGCGCAGCGCCGTCGCCGGCCTCCCGCTTCCCGAGCTGCCGCTCACCGCGCCGCCCATGCCTGACCCAGCGGCGCCACCGCCCGAGGCAGCGGTGACCGTGCGGGGCGGCGACACCCTGTGGCGGATCGCGGCCCGCTCGCTGCCCCGCTCCGCGACCCCGGAGCAGATCGGCCAGGAGGCCGACCGGCTCTGGCGGGTCAACCGGGCCGTGATCGGGGACGACCCCGACCTGATCCGCCCCGGCCAGGAGCTGCGGTCATGAGCGCCGATCTGACCCCGCGCCGCGCGCACCGCCGCGCGGTCGCGCTCGCCGAGCAGGCCACCGCGCTCCAGGGAACGCTCGCCCTCGTCCTGCCCACACCGCTCGCCCCACCGCCGGCGCCCGCCGTGCTGCGCGTCGCCACCGCGGAGCCGGACGGGGCCGGGCCGCCGATGCCGCACGGCGCCGACGCGATCCGGGTCAGCCCGGCCCTGCGCGCCGAGCTGCACCGGTGGGCCAACGCCTTCGTCCAGGCCTGCGTCGAGACCATCCTCGGCGAGCGGCCGGTCTCTCAGCTGGTCCGCTGGACGACCCCGGAGATCCACGAAGAGATCGCCGCCCGCGCCGAGACCGTCGCCGCCGCGGCCGGCAGCGCACCGGGGCTGCTGCGCGCCCGCCGGGTCAACGCCCGGCTGGTGGTCTCCAGCGTGCACTCCTGCTTCCTGGCCACCGACCGGGTCGAGGTCTGCGCCGTGGTCCGTCACGCCTCGCGCAGCCGCTGCGTCGCCGCACGCATGGAGAAGGTCGCCGGCCGCTGGCAGTGCACCCAGATCAGATTCGGGTGAGAGCGAGCGTCCGGCGACCTTCTCGGAAGCCGTGCGTCAGGGAGCGATCAGCCGTTGACCCGCGTGGTCAGGCCGGTCGGGCCGTTCGGAGCGCCGTGGCACTTCTTGAACTTCTTGCCCGAGCCACAGGGGCAGTCCTCGTTGCGGCCGATGCCGGCGAACGGGTCGTCGGCGTTGGTCACCGTGCCGGTGCCCGCCGTCTCCGGCTCGCCGTCCTCGTCCGGTCCGGAGTAGGTCAGCCGCTGCGGCTCCTGGGCGCCTTCGAGGCCCTTGGCGTGGATGTGGGTGTGCCCCGGGGTCTCCTCGACCTCGCCGTCGCCCTCCAGCACCAGCTCGTCCTCATCCGCCTCGACGATCTCGACCTCGAGGTTGAACAGGAAGCCGACAGCCTCCTCCTTGATGCCGTCCATCATCGCGCCGAACATGTCGAAGCCCTCGCGCTGGTACTCCACGAGCGGGTCGCGCTGGCTGTAGGCACGCAGGTAGATGCCCTCGCGCAGGTAGTCCATCTCGTAGAGGTGGTCGCGCCACTTGCGGTCGAGCACCGAGAGCACCACGCGACGCTCGAGGTCGCGGGTGTTCTCCTCGCCCAGCTCGGCCTCACGGGCCGCGTAGGCGGCCTGCGCGTCCTTCTTCAGGATCTCGGCCAGCTCGGAGCGGCCCAGCGCGGCGATGCCGCCGGCCTGGTCCACCACGTCCTGGTGACGCAGGGTGATCGGATAGAGCTGCTTGAGCGCCGTCCAGAGCGCGTCGAGGTCCCACTCCTCCGCGAAGCCCTCGGTCGCGCCGTTGACGTAGCCGTCGATGACGTCGTCGATGAAGGTGTGGATCTGCTCGCCGAGGTCGGCGCCCTCGAGCACGCGGCGGCGCTCGTCGTAGATCACCTTGCGCTGGCGGTCCATCACGTCGTCGTACTTCAGCACGTTCTTGCGGGACTCGAAGTTCTGCGACTCGATCTGGCCCTGGGCGTTCGCGATCGCGCCGGTGACCCGCTTGTTCTCGATCGGGACGTCGTCCGGAACCTTGAGCACGGTGAGCACGCGGTCCACCCAGTCGGACTTGAACAGGCGCATGAGCTCGTCCTGCAGCGACAGGTAGAACCGGGACTCGCCCGGGTCGCCCTGACGGCCGGAGCGACCACGCAGCTGGTTGTCGATGCGGCGAGACTCGTGGCGCTCGGTGCCGACAACGTAGAGGCCGCCGAGCTCCTTGACCTCGTCGTGCTCGGTGGCGACCTGGGCCTTGAAGCGCTCGACGGCGCCGGGCCATGCGGCCTCGTACTCGTCGCTGGTCTCGACCGGGTCGAGGCCCTTCTTGCGCAGCTCCTCGTCGGCCAGGAACTCGACCGATCCACCGAGCATGATGTCGGTACCACGACCGGCCATGTTGGTGGCCACGGTGACCGCGCCCTTGTGACCGGCCAGGGCGACGACCTTCGCCTCGGACTCGTGCTGCTTGGCGTTCAGCACGGTGTGCGGGACGCCCTTCTTCTTCAGCAGGCCCGAGAGCAGCTCGGACTTCTCGACCGAGACGGTGCCGATCAGCACCGGCTGACCGGCCTTGTTGCGCTCGGCGATGTCGGCGACGACGGCGTCGTACTTCGCCTCCTCGGTGCGGTAGACCAGGTCCGCCTGGTCGACGCGCAGGGCCGGCTTGTTGGTCGGGATCGGCACCACGCCGAGGTCGTAGATCTTGTCGAACTCCGAGGCCTCGGTCATCGCGGTACCGGTCATGCCCGAGAGCTTCTTGTACATGCGGAAGTAGTTCTGCAGGGTGATCGAGGCGAGGGTCTGGTACTCCTCGCGGACGGTCACGCCCTCCTTGGCCTCGATCGCCTGGTGCAGGCCGTCGTTGTAGCGGCGGCCGTCGAGGATGCGGCCGGTGTGCTCGTCGACGATCTTCACCTCGCCGCTCATCACCACGTACTCCTTGTCGCGGTGGAAGAGCTCCTTGGCCTTGATCGAGTTGTTCATGAACGAGATCAGCGGCGTGTTGACCGAGTCGTAGAGGTTGTCGATGCCGAGGTAGTTCTCGACCTTCGAGATCGCGCCCTCCAGAGCGGAGACGGTGCGCTTCTTCTCGTCGACCTCGTAGTCCTTCTCGCGCTCCATCGTGTTCGCGATCTTGGCGAACTCGGCGTACCAGCGGACCTCGTCCTGGGTCGGGCCGGAGATGATCAGCGGGGTGCGCGCCTCGTCGATCAGGATGGAGTCGACCTCGTCGACGATGGCGAAGCCGTGACCGCGCTGCACGCAGCGGTCGATGCTCGAGGCCATGTTGTCGCGCAGGTAGTCGAAGCCCAGCTCGTTGTTGGTGGCGTAGGTGATGTCGCAGTTGTACGCCGCGCGCCGCTCGTCGGGGGTCATGCTCGGCAGGATCACGCCGGTGGTCAGGCCCAGGAAGTGATGGATGCGGCCCATCATCTCGGACTGGAACTTGGCCAGGTAGTCGTTGACGGTGACCACGTGCACGCCCTGGTCGGCGAGCGCGTTGAGGTACGACGGCAGGGTGGCGACCAGGGTCTTGCCCTCACCGGTCTTCATCTCGGCGATGTTGCCCTTGTGCAGGGCGGCGCCGCCCATGATCTGCACGTCGTAGTGACGCTGGCCGATCACGCGCTTGGCGGCCTCGCGCACGGTGGCGAACGCCTCCGGCATGATGTCATCGAGGGTCTCGCCCTCGGCCAAGCGCTTCTTGAACTCCTCGGTCTGGCCGCGAAGCTCCTCATCGCTCATCGCGACGAAGTCGTCCTCGATGGCATTGACCGCCTTGGCGATGGCCTCGAGCTCTCGGAGGATCTTGCCCTCTCCGATGCGGAGGATCTTGTCGAGGATGGAAGGCACGAGCTCGCTCCCTGTTCGCGTGGCGGATGGCTGGGAAGTCCAGAACCTCGGCAATGCTACCCGCGGCGTGGTCAGCGTCCCACCCCTCCCGGAAACCCGGGACCGACGCTACAGCGCAGCGGCAAGCGCTGGGGCCAGATCCCCGTTCCCGCGCACGCTCACGTCGTCCAGCTCCAGCCAGCCCGCGAGCCGCCGCAGCTCGGCGGCCAACGCCTCCGCGGTGTGGGCCGGTGCCGTGGGCTCGGCGAAGGCTCCGAGCACCAGCAGCCGCCGCCCGGCGCGGTCGGCCTTGAGGTCGACGCGGGCGGCCAGCCGCTCCCCCAGCAGGAACGGGAGCACGTAGTAGCCGTGCACCCGCTGCGGCGCCGGGACGTAGATCTCGATCCGGTAGCGGAAGTCGAAGAGCGCCTCGGTGCGCGCGCGCTCCCACACGATCGGGTCGAACGGGGAGAGCAGGGTGGCGGCGGCGATCCGGCGCGGCACGCGCGCGTCGCGGTGCAGGTACGCGGGCCGGCTCCAGCCCTCGACCCGGACCGGCTCCAGCTCGCCGGCATCCACCAGGTCGCCCAGCGCGGCGCGGGTCTCGGCGACGCCCATCCGGTAGTAGTCGCGCAGGCACTGCTCGGAGGCGACGCCGTGGCTGCGCGCCGCCCGGCGCACCAGCTCGCGGTGGGCCTCGGCCGGCTCCGGGGTCGGGGCGTCGAGGATCGCGGCCGGCACCACCCGCTCGGGCACGTCGTAGAGCCGCTCGAACTGCCCGTTGCGGGCAGCCACGGTGATCTCACCGGCATAGAAGAGGTACTCCAGGGCCTTCTTGACCTCCGACCAGTTCCAGCCCCAGTGCTCCTTGGCCCGGTCCAGGCCACCGGTCAGGTCCGCATCGATCTCGCGCGCCGAGCGCGGACCGTGCCGGCGGACGTCGTCGAGCACGTCCTTCACCAGCGCCGGGTTCTCCTCCGCGATCGAGCGCGGGCCGCCCCAGGCGTCGAGGTGCGCGCGCGCCATCCGGTGCTGCATCAGCGGCCACAGGTCGACCGGCATGAAGGCGGCAACGTGCGCCCAGTACTCCAGCACCCGGCGCGGTCGCGACTGCGCCGCACGGTGCAGCAGGTCGACGTCGTAGGGGCCCATCCGCGCGTACAGCGGCATGTAGTGCGCGCGTTGCAGCACGTTGACCGAGTCGATCTGCAGGACGCCGGTGCGCGCCAGGGTGCGCTCGAAGGTGCGCATCGTGGGCCGGGCGTGCGGGGCATCGGCGAAGCCCTGGGCGGCCAGGGCGATCCGGCGTGCCTGGGCCAGGCTCAGCGACGACGTCATGGCGCCATCGTGGCGCGACCGATCACGGGATGTCGAGCAGCTTCTCGCGGACCGCGTACATGACGGCCTCCATCCGCGAGTGCAGCTGGAGCTTCTCCAAGATGTTGCGCACGTGGTTCTTCACGGTGTTCTCGCTGATGAACAGCTCGCGCGCGATCTCACGGTTGTTCATGCCGCGCGCCACCAGGCGCAGCACCTCGAGCTCGCGCTCGGTCAGGCGCAGACCCGGGACCTGGTCCCGCTCCGGCTTGGTCATCTGCTTGAACTCGTCGATCAGCTTGACCGCCATCGACGGGCTGATCAGCGACTGGCCGTCGGCGACGACGCGCACGGCCTGGGCCACCTCGTCGATCGAGGAGTCCTTGAGCAGGTAGCCGGAGGCACCGCTCTTGACCGCCTCGTAGAGGTCGGCCTCCTCGTCGGAGACGGTGAGCATGATGATCTTCGAGGCCGGCACGGCCTCCTTGATCGCCACGCAGGCCTCGATGCCGGAGCGCTTGGGCATCCGGACGTCGAGCAGGACGACGTCGGGCGCGGTCAGCGCCGCCAGGTCGGTGCCCTCGATACCGTCGCCCGCCTCACCGACGACCTCGATGCCGGGCTCCACGCCCAACAACATGGTCAGGCCCCGTCGGAAGAGCTCCTGGTCATCGACGACCAGGACCCTCACCGCCTCGGCGGTCGCGTCGCTATCAGTCACGGGCTCATCATGGCACGAACGGGCCATCTCTGTCGCACTGCAGAGCGGCCCGTCCGTGCCATGGACTATCAGGACATGAGGTCCAAAGAGATCACTCCGTAGTCATATCCCTTGCGGCGATAGACCACGCTGGGCCGTTCACTCTCCTTGTCGACGAACAGGTAGAAGTCGTGCCCGACCAGCTCCATCTCGTAGAGGGCCTGGTCGAGGGTCATGCTCACGGCCGGGTGCGTCTTCTCGCGCACCACGAGCGGGCCGTCGCCGCTCACCGTGATCGGGCCGACCTGCCGCTCGGGCACGACGTCGTCCTCCTCGACGACGGGTGCCGCGACGTTGGCCAGTGCCTGGCCCACGGAGACCGGGGTGTGGCGGCCGCGGTGCACGCGGCGACGATCGGCCGCCTTGCGCAACTGCGATGCCATCTTGTCCATCGCGAGGTCGAGCGCGCCCATCTTGTCCTCGGCCGCTGCCTCTGCGCGGATCACCGGCCCCTTGGAGAAGGCGGTGAGTTCGACGCGGACCGCGCGATCCGCCTGACGGGGGTTGCGTTCGTTGCTGACCTCGACCTGGACCCGGATGATGCGTTGGTCATGCTTCTCGAGTCGGGACAGCTTCTCCTCAACGTGGCTGCGGAACCTCTCGGTCACCTCGCACTGTCGAGCGCTCACCACAACGTCCATGTAGACCTCCCGTGCAATTGGTTGGTGTCACCATGCCGCCGGCGTTCCGCAACGCGGACGCCGGACGATGAGATGGAGTCCGTCCGGCCGACCTGGTCTTCGACCCCACAGCCGCCTGCTGAGGCTCTCGCAGCTTCTTGCCACTACCCGCCTTCTCCCGCTGCGCCGGCATATCTGATGTCGGCGACGGGGCAGGACTTACTTCTAAGCCGCACCGTGATCGTCCCCGAGGGGACTTACGTGGACCGTTTCGCCTGCGACTGGCATCGGCTTGCCGTCCACCCTCGACCGGCTCCCGCACCACCTCGCGCGACGCGAGGGCTGCGGACGCCGAACTACTGAGAACGACGCAACCACGGACCCGGACGGACTCCATGACCAGACGCTAGTCGGTTGCCTGCTGCTTTTCCAGCGTTCACCCGGACAACGGGTGTGGCGTCGTCTGCGGAGTGTGCGCGACCGCCGCCACCCCGAGCACTCCCACGCCGACGGCGCGCAGTGCCCGACACGCCTCGGCGGCCGTCGCACCGGTGGTCACCACGTCATCGCAGACCACCGCCCAGGCGGCGGTGCCGCGCAGCCGCGCCAGCCCCGAGGCCCGGCATGCCATCGCGCCGGCCAGGTTCTCCGCCCGTTCGACGCGGCTCAGGCCGGCCTGGTCGCGCACTTGGCGCACCCGGAGCAGCGACACCGCATCGGCCGCGATCCCCTTGCCCTGCAAGGCCGCAGCCGCCCGACGGGTGAGCACGCGGGTCGGGTCGTAGCCACGGGCCCGGACGGCGGCCGCGCGCGACGGCACCGGCACCAGGAGCAGGCGCTGGCCCGGCACCTCGCCGGCGAGTGCCGCCGCCGCATCGGCCAGCAGCTCGCCGAGCAGAGCCCGCAACCCGAACTGGCGCCGCTCCTTGTGACCGAGCACCAGCTGGCGCAGCAGGCCCTCGTACGCTCCGGCACTGCACGCCCCGGGCACCCCCGGAACCGGCCCGGTGCGCCCGCGCAGCCGGGCCCCGCATGCCCGGCACGGCAGCTCGCCGGGGGTCGCGCAGCCCGGGCAGGAGGCACCCGCGAAGAGGTCGGCGAGGACGGCGCGCATCGGGCCAGCACACCACCCGGGCCGAGACCGGACAAGACGCCGATGCCCGGCTGTGGAGACACGCCCGGGGACTCGTCCTATCCGACGTAGGCCAGCGCCCGCAGCTGCGCGGACGGCACGAAGCCGTCCTCGCGCGAGGCGACCAGATGCACCTGGCCGTCCGTGCCCACCGCCCAGGCCGGGTAGCCGGAGAGCGGAGCGGAGACCAGGCCGGTGACCCGGTCGCGGACCAGCTCCGAGGCGACGTCGCCGGTGGAGAGTGCGGTGGAGCCGTCCACCGATCGGCGGGTGACCTGGGTCAGGTCGCGGGTGATCGCCCGGGCCACCAGGACCTCGGTCGGGGTCCGCCAGGCCAGGGCGCGCAGGTCGAGCTTCTCGCCGGGCTCGTTCCAGACCGAGCCGCCGCCGACGCCACGGATCCGGGCACCGCGCCGGGCCAGGCGGCTGACCACGACCCGGTCACCGCCGGCCCCGGCCACGATCGCGACCAGACGCGAGCCGTCGCGGCTGACCAGGAAGTCGACCACCCGCTCCCCGCTCACGCCGGGCACCTCGACCGTGCGCAGCCGGTTGCCGACCAGCACCCGCACCTGCGCCCCCGCGGGCGCGGCGTCCAGCAGCCAGAGCGCGCCGTTGTGGTCCCAGGCGGGCTTCAGCAGGTTGCTCGCCCCCTGCAGCACGGTGCCTGCCTCGCCACCGCTCTCGACCTGGCCGAGCAGCGCGGTGCTGCCGTCGTCGGTGATCCCGGCGACCCGCTCGGCGTCCAGGTCCACGCCGATCGAGCGCAGGCCGTAGTCACGGACCCCGAACGGCCCGTCCAGGGGCTGCGCGCCGGAGGCGTTGACCGAGACCAGCCGCCCCTTGAGCAACGCGAAGGGAGCAAGCCAGCTGTCGCGCACGGCAGGGTCGAAGACCTCGGCGATCGAGGTGTCGACGTCCGAGCGCACGCCCGTGCCGGTGACCGGGTTGCCGTTGAGGGTGATCCGGAACCGCTCGATGGACGGGTCCTGGCGCAGGGTCCAGGCGACCTGCGCGGTCAGCAGCTCCAGGGTGTCGGCGTCGAAGGTGGGCGCCTCGCCGGTCAGCGCCACCTCGGCGAGGCCGTCCTGCGGGACCGGGATGGAGAAGTCGACCTTGAGGCCACGCGGGATGAAGGTCTGGGTGACGTCCGCATGGCGTGCCACCGGGCCGCGCAGCAGGCCCGAGACCAGGGCGGTGGCGAGCTGGTCCCCGCGCGGCACGAAGACCGGCTCCGGGACCAGGATCGTGCCGGTCGGATCGAAGAAGAAGAGCGACGCCTGCGTGTAGCGGTCGGCGAACCAGGAGTCCGGCACGATCATCGCGTCGGGTGCCTCGGCGATCCGCCACTCGCCGTCCTCGCTGGCCATCGTGAAGCGCAACCGGGCGTCGTCCGCGCTGAGGGCGCCCTGCCAGGCACCGCGACCGTCGAGGCGGTGCCCGCCGAGCAGGTTCACCTCGACCGTGGAGCCGCCGAGCGGGGTGGTCAGGTCCGCGTAGGTCAGCATCGCCTCGTCCGGGCGCCACGACTGGCGCTCCTCGGCGGTGAGGAACTCGCGCGCCACCGCCGTGGAGATCGGGTTCGCGGTCATCGCGTCCAGGAAGTGGCGCACGATCTCCGCCGGCGTCTCCCCCTCCTGGGGCGGCCGCGGGTTGTACGGGAATCCGGTGTCGGGCCGCGCGTCCGCGCTCTCCTCGGTGACCCGGACCTTGCCGTCGGTGGGCAGGCTGACGCACGCCGCGCAGAGCAGCAGGACCAGCACGGCGACCGGGGCAGAGAGGCGTCTCATAGCGCCTCCACGTCGTCGGGGACCAGCGGGATCGGACTATGCCGCAGCGGCTGCCCGGCCCGCCGGGGCAGGGTCAGCCGGAACTGCGCGCCCTGGCCGGGCTGGCCCCAGGCCTGCAGCCAGCCCCCATGCAGGTGGGTGTCCTCGAGCGAGATCGCCAACCCCAGCCCGGTGCCGCCGCTGGTGCGGGCGCGGGCCGGGTCGGCGCGCCAGAAGCGGTTGAAGACCAGCGCTGCCTCGCCGGGAGCCAGCCCCACCCCGTGGTCGCGGACGGCGATCGCGGCGGCGTGGTCGTCGCCGTTGACCAGCACCACGATCGGGCCGGAGTCGGCGTGGTCGATCGCATTGCTGACCAGGTTGCGCACGATCCGCTCGACCCGGCGGGTGTCGGCCTCGGCCAGCACCGGCTCGCGCAGCGCCTGCACGGTGACGGTCATCCCCCGCTGCTCGGCGAGGCCACGGGTGATGTCGACGACGCGGTGCGCGACGTCGATCAGGTTGATGTCGTCGAGCTCGAGTGCGGCGGCGCCGGCGTCGAAGCGGCTGATCTCCAGCAGATCGCTGAGCAGTCCCTCGAAGCGGTCGAGCTCGGTCTGCAACAGCTCGGCGGCACGCGCGGTGACCGGGTCGAACTCGTTGCGGGCGTCGTGCAGGACGTCGCCGGCCATCCGCACCGTGGTCAGCGGCGTCCGCAGCTCGTGGGAGACATCGGAGGTGAAGCGCCGCTGCACCCGCGACAGCTCCTCGAGCTGGCGGATCTGGCGTTGCAGGCTGGAGGCCATCTGGTTGAACGAGGTGGCCAGGCGCGCGATGTCGTCGTGGCCACGCACCCACATCCGCTCCTCCAGGTGGCCGGCCGCCAGCCGCTCGGCGGTACGCCGGGCCATCCGGATCGGGGTGACCACCTGGCGGGTGACCAGCCAGGTCAGGCCGGCGACCAGCACCAGCAGCAGACCGCCCGCGGTCAGCAGCGCCCGGGAGACCAGCGCCAGGGTGTCCTCCTCCTGCTGCATCGGGAAGAGGTAGTAGAGCGTGTAGTACTTGCCGTCGGCGGGCAGCTGGATCGCCGAGGCGACCGCGACGCCCGCGATCTCGGGGCGGTCCGCATCGTCGACGTAGCGCATCGTGGTGAAGGTCCAGGCCGGGTCCAGGGACTCGGTGAAGTGCGCGCTCAGCGACGCGGGCACGCTGTCCAGGTCGAGGTCCGTGGAGTAGCGCGCCCCGGCACTCGCGACGTCGATGGGCTCCTCGGTGACCGGACCGGCCAGCACCACCGAGAAGCCCCGCACCTCGGCACGCTGCAGGATCGGGTCGGCCAGCTGGCGCAGCTGGGTGGAGACGTCGTCGTCGGTTCCGGGCAGCGCCGCCAGTCGGGTGCGGGCCTGGTTGGTCTCGTCGGTGGCCTCCGCGACCGCGCGGTCGACCCGCGCATCGACCAGGCCGTCGCGCGTCTGTTGCAGCAGGAACCAACCGACCACACCCACCACGATGGCAGACAGCAGCACGGTGCTGGCCACCACGCGCGCCTGCACCGAGCGCCGCCAGAAGGTGAGGCCGCGCCGTACGGTGGAGGAGACGCTTCGCCGCGGCATCGGCGCTAGCTCGACGTCCCGGCCTTGTAGCCGACGCCGCGGACGGTCACCACGACCTCGGGGTTCTCGGGGTCGTGCTCGATCTTGGAGCGCAGTCGCTGCACGTGCACGTTGACCAGGCGGGTGTCCGCGGCATGGCGGTAGCCCCAGACCTGCTCCAGCAGCACCTCACGGGTGAAGACCTGCCAGGGCTTGCGGGCCAGGCAGACCAGGAGGTCGAACTCCAGCGGGGTCAGGTTGATCGCCTGGCCGGCGCGGGTGACCGCATGCCCGGCGACGTCGATCACCAGGTCGGCGATGGTCAGGCTCTCCTGCACCGGCTGGTCGAGACGGCGGACCCGCGCGCGGATCCGGGCGATCAGCTCCTTGGGCTTGAACGGCTTGACCACGTAGTCGTCGGCACCCGACTCCAGGCCGACGACCACATCGATGGTGTCGCCCTTCGCGGTGAGCATCACGATCGGCACGCCGGACTCGGCGCGGATCTCCTTGCACACGTCGATGCCGTCCTTGCCGGGCAGCATCAGATCGAGCAGCACGAGGTCCGGCTTGTAGTCGCGGAACTCCGCGACCGCGCGGTCCCCGCGGGTGCACACCTGGGAGTCGAAGCCCTCCTGGCGCAACACGATGGTGAGCATCTCGGCAAGGGACGCATCGTCGTCAACGACGAGGATGCGCCCCTTGCTGTCGATCGAATTCATCCGCTATCTCAGTACCGGTAGTGCTCCGACTTGAACGGACCCTCGACCGGGACGCCGAGGTAGTCGGCCTGGGCCTGGTTCAGCTCGGTGAGCTCGACGCCGATCGCGTCGAGGTGCAGCCGGGCGACCTCCTCGTCGAGGTGCTTGGGCAGCACGTAGACGCCGATCGGGTACTCCTCGAGCTTGGTGAAGAGCTCGATCTGGGCCAGCACCTGGTTGGTGAAGGAGTTCGACATCACGAAGGACGGGTGACCGGTCGCGTTGCCGAGGTTCAGCAGGCGGCCCTCGGAGAGCACGATGACCTTCTTGCCGTCGGCGAAGATCCACTGGTGGACCTGCGGCTTGATCTCGTCCTTGACGATGCCCGGGATCTTGGCCAGGCCGGCCATGTCGATCTCGTTGTCGAAGTGGCCGATGTTGCCGACGATGGCCTGGTTCTTCATCCGCTCGAAGTGCTCGACGCGGATGATGTCGAAGTTGCCGGTCGTGGTGATGAAGATGTCCGCGAAGTCGACGACGCTCTCGAGGCGCTTGACCTCGTAGCCGTCCATCGCCGCCTGCAGCGCGCAGATCGGGTCGATCTCGGTGATGATCACCCGAGCGCCCTGGCCGCGCAGCGACTCCGCCGAGCCCTTGCCGACGTCGCCGTAGCCGCAGACCACGGCGGTCTTGCCGGCGATCATCACGTCGGTGCCTCGGTTGATGCCGTCGATCAGCGAGTGGCGGCAGCCGTACTTGTTGTCGAACTTCGACTTGGTGACCGAGTCGTTGACGTTGATCGCCGGGAAGAGCAGCGAGCCCTCCTTGAAGCGGTCGTAGAGGCGCAGCACACCGGTGGTGGTCTCCTCGGTGACGCCCTTGATGCCGTTGGCGATGTTGGTCCAGCGCTGCGGGTCGTTCTCCAGCGAGCGGGCCAGGACGCGCAGCACCTCCTTGAACTCCTCGTTGTCGGTGGAGTCCTGGCCGGGAACCGCGCCGGCCTTCTCGAACTCGACACCCTTGTGCACGAGCAGGGTGATGTCGCCGCCGTCGTCCAGCAGCATGTTGGGGCCGACCTTGTTGCCCTCGGCGTCGGTGAAGTCGAAGACCTTCTCGGCCTCGTCCCAGTACTCGGCGAGGGTCTCGCCCTTCCAGGCGAAGACGGGGGTGCCCTGGGGGTTCTCCGGGGTCCCGTTCGGGCCGACGACGACCGCAGCCGCAGCGTGGTCCTGGGTGGAGAAGATGTTGCAGGTCGCCCAGCGGACGTCAGCACCGAGCGCGGTCAGCGTCTCGATCAGGACGCCGGTCTGGATCGTCATGTGCAGCGAGCCGGCGATCCGGGCTCCCTTGAGGGGCTGCTCGGCGCCGTAGCGCGCGCGCATCGCCATCAGGCCGGGCATCTCGTGCTCGGCGAGCGTCAGTTCCTTGCGGCCGAACTCCGCGAGGGTCAGGTCCTTGACCTTGTAGTCCATGAATATCCACCTCAGACAAGATGTGCGGCCTGCGGCGCATCTGCGCTTCGACGGGATCTCCCGCGCATGACCGTGGCCCACACTACAAGCGGGCGCGGCCCGCCGGGCAATTCTGCGGAGGTCAGTGCGCGGCGGCGCGGGTGGCCGGCCCGGCGGCCGGCTTCTCCTTGCTCGGCCACAGGCTGACCAGCCCGGCGATCACCGAGCCCACCACGAATCCGACCACGGCCGAGACGGCCGTGTTCGCCAGCCAGCCGAGGACCGCACCGAAGCCGCCGTGGACGGCGTGCTCGATCTCGTGCTCGAGGTCGTGCACCAGGTCGTAGGGGGCGTCCCACCAACCGGCCTCATGCACGTTGGCCAGCATGATGTGGCCACCCACCCAGAGCATTGCGACCGTGCCCACGACGGAGAGCCCGGTGAGCAGCTTGGGCATCCCGGCCACCAGCGCCAGGCCCACCCTCTTGGCCAGCTGCGGGGTGCGCTGCGCGAGGCTGAGGCCGACGTCGTCCATCTTGACGATCAGGGCGACCACGCCGTAGACGGCGACGGTGATCACCAGGGCGACCACGATCAGCACGCCGAGCTGGGTCCAGATGCTCTCCGAGGCGACCGAGGCCAGCGCGATCACCATGATCTCGGCCGAGAGGATCAGATCGGTGCGCACCGCACCGGCGACCATCTGCCGCTCGGCGTCGGGGCCGAGCTCGGTGGCGGCCTCCTCGTGGTGCTCGTCGTGCGGCAGGAAGTGGTGCCAGACCTTGTGCGCGCCCTCGAAGGCGAGGAAGCCACCGCCCAGGATCAGGATGATCGGCAGCAGCCCGGGCAGGAACGCGTTGAGGATCAGCGCCGCCGGCAGGATGATCAGCAGCTTGTTGCGCACCGATCCCATCGCGATCCTCTTGATCATCGGCAGCTCGCGCTCGGCAGCGATGCCGTGCACGTACTGCGGCGTCACCGCGGTGTCGTCGATGACCACGCCGGCCGACTTCACCGTCGCCTTGCCCGCAGCCGCAGCGACGTCGTCGATGGAGGCAGCCGCCATCCGGGCCAGCACCGCCACATCGTCGAGCAGGGCAAAAAGACCGCCACTCATCGCTTCTCCCACCGCTCTGCGTTCACACCGCGCAGCGTAGTCGGCCACCCGCGACCCTCCGGATAGTCCCTGACGTTTTCGTGGTTCTCGGCGCGAAAAACCACGAAAACGTCAGGGACTATCCGGAAAGTTGGACGGCGGCCAGGGTTTCAGTCGCTGACGAGGGCGTAGCCGAGGTAGGCGGCGGCGTAGCTGCCGCTGAGGTGCAGGGAGGCGTAGCGGGCGACCTCGGTGCGGGCCGTGGTCTCCACGGTCTCCACCCGGACGCCGCGCTCGGCGGCGACCGCCTGGAGGTGGCCGCGCTGCTCGCGCACCACCGGGTCGTCGCTGCCGTCGTCGAGGACGACGAGCACCGGGCGGGCCTCGTCGGCGCCCTCGGCGAACGGGTCGTCGAAGACGTTGCGGGGTGCGGTCGCCTGCAGCACCGGCACCAGGTGCTCGGCGTCGCCGGCCAGGGCGCCCCGGCCGGTGGCGCGGCGGATCGACTCCGCGATCCGACGTGCGGCGCGTGCGGCCAGCACCGAGCCGCCCCAGACCACGGGGTTGGCATCGGCCAGGGCGATCGCCAGCATCTTGGCCGGGTTGACGGCGAGGTCGCGGTGCGGCGAACAGGCGATCGCCACCTCGTCCAGCGCACGGGCCACCTCCTCGGCGTCCGCGACCGGGCCGAGCTCGGCGCGGTGCAGGAAGTCGAGCATCACCACCGCCGTGGCGAGCTGGTCGCCGTCGCCGGTCGGCAGCACGCTGGTCCAGCGGCCGGCGGCGTGCTCGGCGACCATCGAGTCGGGCGCACAGGCGATCACCACCTGACACCCGCGACGCACCGCCTCGGCGACCGCGGAGGCGGCCGCCGGGTCGCTGCGCTCGGGAGCGAGCATGACCACCAGGTCGAGGCTCCCTGCCCATCCCGGCAGGCCCGGACCGGGCCAGGCCACGAACGGCACCGGGCACCAGGGCTCGAGCACGGCCCGCAGCAGGCGCGAGTCCGGCCCGGCCGCGATCACCGCGCGCGGACGCTGATCGCGGTTGTGGAGCAACGCCTCCTCGATGGCCTCGGCCGACTCCCCCGCCGCCCGGCGCACCCGGGCGCCCGACTCGGCCAGGTGACGCAGCGCCGGATCGGACTGCGCGGCCTCACCGTCGAGACGGGACTCGTCGAACCAGGTGCCCATCAGCCAGGCCTACGCGCCTCGTCGACCAGCAGCACCGGGATGTCGTCGCGGACCGGGTAGGCGAGCCCGCACCCGAGGCAGACCAGCTCCTCGCCCTGCGGCTCGAGGCCGGCACGGCAGTCGGGGCAGACGATGATCTCCAGCAGCTTGGAGTCGATGTTCACTTGGCGTCCCTCCGGATCTCGGCCAGCACCTCGTCGCGGATGCCGGCCATGGTCTGATCGTCGCGTCCCTCGACGTTGAGGCGCAACAGTGGCTCGGTGTTCGAGGCGCGCACGTTGAACCACCAGTCCTCGTGCGCCACGGTGAGCCCGTCGAGCCGGTCCACCTGGACGCCGTCACGGCTCGACCAGGCCTCGACCAGCGCCTCGACGACGCCGCTCTGGTCGGCCACGGTCGAGTTGATCTCGCCCGAGGAGGCGAACCGGTCGTAGTCGGCCAGCAGCTCCGAGAGCGTGCCGTCGGTCTCCGAGAGAGCGGCCAGCGCGTGCAGCGCGGCCAGCATCCCGGAGTCGGCCTTCCAGAAGTCGCGGAAGTAGAAGTGGCCGCTGTGCTCGCCGCCGAAGATGGCGCCGGTCTCGGCCATCGTCGCCTTGATGTAGGAGTGCCCGACCCGGGTGCGCACCGGGGTGCCGCCGAGCTCGGTGACGATCTGCGGGACCGCGCGCGAGGTGATCAGGTTGTGGATGATCGTGGCGCCGGGCTCGCGCGCCAGCTCGCGGGCGGCGATCAACCCGGTCAGCGTGGACGGCGTCACCAGCTCGCCGCGCTCGTCGACCAGGAAGCAGCGGTCCGCGTCGCCGTCGAAGGCGAGGCCGATGTCGGCGCCCTCGGCGAGCACGCGCTTCTGCAGGTCGACCAGGTTGGCCGGCTCGATCGGGTTCGCCTCGTGGTTGGGGAACGTGCCGTCGAGCTCGAAGTACATCGGCACCATCTCGACGGCGCCCATCTCGGCGAAGACGGCGGGCGCGGTGAGGCCGGCCATCCCGTTGCCGGCGTCGATCACGACCTTGAGCTGGCGCGGACCCCAGCCGACCAGGCCGTGCAGGTGCTGCACGTAGCCGGCCAGGACGTCGGTCTCGGTGATCGTGCCGACCCGGCTGGCCCGGTGCACGGTGGCCACCGCGTCGCGGATCTCGGCGAGACCGGTCTCCATGCCGATCGGCGCGGCCCCGGCGCGGCACATCTTGATCCCGTTGTACGCCGCCGGGTTGTGGCTCGCGGTGAACATCGCACCGGCATGGCCGAGCGCGCCCGAGGCGTAGTAGAGCTGGTCGGTGGAGGCGAGCCCGATGATCACCACATCGGCGCCGGCTGCGGCAGCACCCTGGGCGAACGCGCCGGCCAGGCCGGGCGAGGAGGGGCGCATGTCGTAGCCCACCACGACGGTGGGGGCTCCGGTGATGGCAACGAAGGCGCCGCCGATGCGCTCGGCGAGCGCCTCGTCGAGCTGGTCCCCCACGGTGCCGCGAACGTCATACGCCTTGAAGATGGCGTGCAGGTTGTCCGGGGAGAGGGTCGCGGATTCGGGCATGGACGGAGCCTATCGGCACCCGTGCTCAGTCGGAGGTCAGCACCCTCAGATGGCCGCGGCGCGCGGTCTCGCGGCCGCTCTCGTTGGCCGGCGGCTGCGGGGCCGGAGCGGGCCGCGCCGCC
>NZ_BAAALG010000011.1:255818-256536 GCF_039528155.1 Nocardioides dubius
ACGGCGTCCGCGAGCGCGAGCAGGTCGTCGCTGGTCGGCTCGGCGGCCGACGGGTCCGGCGCGAGGCGCATCACTTCCCAGCCGCGCGGGGCGCTGAGCCGTTCGCTGTGCACCTCGCAGAGGTCATAGGCATGCGGCTCGGCGAAGGTGGCCAGCGGCCCCAGCACAGCGATCTGGTCGGCGTAGACGTAGGTCAGCGTGCTGATGGCGGGTCGGCCACACGCCGTACGCGAACAACGACGGGCTGGATTCACAGCGACACGCTACCTCGCGTCCCCGCAGATGGCGTTGAGGCTCGCGGTGCACCACCGGCCGATTAGGCTCACACCCGTGAGCTCACCTCGTAGAGATCGTCGCGGACGCGGAGCGCGCGGGCCGGCGATCGCACCGCCGAGGGCGCCCGGTGACCTCGCGGTGCGCGGACGCCCGAACGCCAAGCAGCGCTTCGACGCCGTGGTGTTGGGCATCGTCACCGAGATCGACCGGCGATGGAGCAGCCGGCTCGGTCTGGTCGAGTACGCCGTCGAGGACACGCCGATCGTCCCCGACGACTGGGACGACGACGCCGTGCCGCTCTCGTCCCTGGTACGGGGCATCGGCGGACAGCCGACCCGGCTGGTGCTCTTCCGGCGCCCGATCGAGAACCGGTGCGAGGGACGCGAGGAGCTCCAGGCCCTGGTGCTCACCCTGGTGGTGGAGCAGGTGGCCGACCTGCTCG
>NZ_BAAALG010000011.1:256574-257934 GCF_039528155.1 Nocardioides dubius
GAGTAGCCGGCCTCAGCCGACCTGGGAGTCGAGCGTGACGTCGATGGAGCGCTCGTCATCGCCGCGCAGCACGGTCAGCGTGACCTTCTCGCCCGGCAGGTAGGAGCGGATCGCGACGATCAGGCTCGGGCTGTCGCTGACCGGCTGGTCGTCGATCGCCACGACCACGTCGTCCTTCTTCAGGCCGGCCTTGTCGGCGGCACTGCCCGGATTGACCTTGTCGATCCGGACGCCCTCGCCGTTGTCGGCGGTGATCACCTGAGCGCCGATCACCGGGTACTGCGCCTCGCCGTCCTTGAGGATCTGGTCGGCGGTGACGCGGACCTGCTCGACCGGGATCGCGAAGCCGACGCCGATGTTGCCGGACTCGCTGCTGCCTCCGCCGCCGGTGGTGGCGATCGCGGAGTTCACGCCGATCACCTGACCCTGGAGGTTGACCAGCGGGCCGCCCGAGTTGCCCGGGTTGATCGCGGCATCCGTCTGGATGGCGTTGATGTAGGAGTTGAGGTCGTCGGTGCCGCCGGTGGTGACCGGGCGGTTGAGCGCCGAGACGATGCCGGCGGTGACGGTGCTGGTCAGCCCGAGCGGCGACCCGAAGGCGACCACGCCCTCCCCCACCTGCAGGGTCGCGGAGTCGCCCATCGCGGCCGGGATCAGCTCGTCGGCGGCGTCCTTGCTGTAGAGCACGGCGAGGTCGTAGACCGTGCTGCGACCGACCACCGTGGCGTCGAACCGGGTGCCGTCGTGCAGCACGATCCGGATCCGGCCGTCCTTCTTGGCGGCGTCCTCGATCACGTGGTTGTTGGTGACCACGTGCCCCTGGCGGTCGAGCACGAAGCCGGAGCCGGTCGCCCCGCCCTCCTCGCCCTCGAAGTCGGCGATGATCTGCACGGTGCTGGGCAGCAGCTTCGCCGCGACCGCCTCGATGGACTTGTTGTCCTTGGCCAGCGGCGGCGTCTCCTGGGTCTCGACCCCGGCCAGGCCGTCGCGCGAGCGACCGGGCTCGGTGTTCTCGTCCTGCCACGTGTCGTAGCCCATCGCGCCCAGCGCGCCGCCGAGCAGACCCAGCAGCAGGGAGACCAGGCAGACCACCGGCCACACGCCCTTGGCGAGCTTGGCCCGCGGTGCCGGCGGCGCCGGCGGATATCCGTATCCGGGAACCGCACGCGGGCCACCGGCGGGCGGCAGCGGAGCGCCGGCCCAGCCACTGCTCGGAGCGGGTGCACCGAGTGGCACGGCGGGCGCGCCGGGCACCTGGCTCGGCGGGCCGCTGACCCGCGAGCCCTCCATCGGCGGCGGGAACTGCCGGGTCGGCGTCGGGCGCTCGTCGCTCTGCGGCGCGGAGTCGGCGGCCGGCTCC
>NZ_BAAALG010000011.1:257958-261264 GCF_039528155.1 Nocardioides dubius
CGCCCAACCCCACGGGCTCGACCGGAGCCGGCTCCGGGTCGGCCGCGGGCTGCGGCGTGATCGGGGCGGTCAACTCGGCGTCGGACTCACCCGAGTCGCGGTCTGGATCCGGCGTGTGCTGATCGTTCACAGAGGGATTCTCAACTATCGGCGAGGCAGCGACGGATCAGCCGACGGCTGCGCGCTGCGAGGGGAAGCGGGTGTGGACACACTACGGCCCGCTACCGGCACCGCACCGCCGAACGCCGTCGCGCCCTCACTCGGCACCACCGTCGGCCCGTAGACCGGATTGGTCTCCGGGGACCGGAAGATGCTGCTCGCCGGGCCGCGCCGATCCAGCGGGCGGTCGACCGGCGCGACCGGACCGGCCAGGGCGATCACTCCGAGCACGGCTGCGCCCACCGATCCCGCGCCGACCACGGCAGCGGCCATCGAGGGACGACGTGGTGCGGCCGCGACCGCGGCGAAGGCCGGGGCCGCGGACGACGACGGCTCGACCAGCATGCTGGCCAGGTAGGACGGCGCCTGGCGCTGGCTGCCGGACAGCCCGGCGACCCGGGACTTGATCCAGCCCTCGTACTCCACCTGCTCGCGGCATGCGCAGCACCCGTGCACGTGCGCCCAGAGCTTGTCGGCGACGGGGCCGTCGTACTGCCCGTCGATCAGACCGCTGACCCGGTCGCCGAGGTGGCCGCCGATCACCGGACGACTCCTTCGGCACGGGAGGCGGGACCGGGCACCGGCCCGGAGTAGCGCTCGCGGCCCTGCGTCGGCGCCCGGTGCGCCAGCGCCTCGCGCAGCATCGAGCGGCCGCGGTGGATCCGGGAGCGGACCGTGCCGAGCTTGGCTCCCAGGATCTCCGCGATCTCCTCGTAGCTCAGGCCCTCGATGTCGCAGAGCACCACCGCGGCGCGGAAGTCCGGCGGCAGCTGGCCGAGCGCACGCTCGATGTCGTCGTCGAAGGTCTGGTCGGCGTAGGCGTCGTGCGGATCGACCTGCGGGCTGCGCAGCCGCGCGGCCCGCTCGTCGGAGAGCGCGTCGAAGCGGATCCGCTGACGGCGCCGCGCGCCGTCGAGGAAGAGGTTGGTGGTGATCCGGTGCAGCCAGCCGGCGAAGGTGCCGGGGCTGTAGCTGTCGAGGGAGCGGAAGACCCGGACGAAGACGTCCTGGGTGAGGTCCTCGGCGTCGGCGGCGTTGCCCGTCAGCCGGTACGCCAAGCGGTAGACGCGCTCGGAGTGCTCCGCCACGATCTGGTCCCAGGTCGGAACCTCGGTTGGGCTGGAAGCTGTGGTCACCGTGCGCTCCTCGTGCTGGCGTCGTCGCATCTGACCTCCTCACCGTAGGGATCTGGGCTGAGAGGAACCTGAACGAATCCCGCAGACTCGCTCAGAAGACCTCGAACTGCCCAACGAGCCGCGGGCGCGAAGTGTTCCCGCGTTGGTAAGGTCACTCCCGTTGCACCGAGCCGAGCCCAGGAGGCCGTCATCACCACGCCGATCAACCAGGAGAGTTGGGCCTACGCCGAGAGCTTCGTGGCCGAGGACGACGTGCTGGCCTCCGCCCGTGCCCGCGCCGAGGAGGTCGGCGTCGTGCCGATCGGCTCCGGCGTCGGCGCCGCGCTGCGCTTCCTCGCCTCGGTGCTGGACGCCCGCGCCGTGGTCGAGATCGGCACCGGCACCGGCGTCTCCGGGCTGTGGCTGCTGCGCGGCATGCGCAGCGACGGCGTGCTGACCACGGTCGACGTGGAGGCCGAGCACCAGCGGCTGGCCAAGGAGGGCTTCGCCGAGGACGGCATCCCCGCCCAGCGGGCCCGCACCATCGCCGGCCCGGCCCTCGACGTGCTGCCGCGGCTGACCGACGGCCACTACGACCTGGTCTTCTGCGACGGCGACAAGCGCGAGTACGCCGACTACCTGTCCGAGGCGCTGCGCCTGCTGCGCCCGGGCGGCGTCGTCTGCTTCGACAACGCCCTGTGGCACGACCGGGTCGCCGACCCGGCCCAGCGCGACGAGGAGACGGTCGCGATCCGGGAGCTCGGCCGCGCCGTCGCCGAGAACGAGGCGCTCGTGCCGGTGCTGCTGCCGGTCGGCGACGGCCTGCTGGCCGCGAAGAAGGTCTGGCACCCCGAGCAGGGCTGAGGCCTCCGGCGCCGGGGGCTCCCGACGCCGGAGCGGATCAGGCCTGCGGGGTGGAGGCGAAGCCGGCCGCGCCCTCGGCTACGGCGACGATGTCGCAGGCCTCGATCAGGATCGGGGCCGCACCGGTGAGCTGCGAGATCGGCGCCGAGTCGGCACCTGCGGTGAAGGTCTCCTGGAACGAGGCACGGGCCTCGTCGGACTCGAAGACGTAGCTGCCCTCGAACCACTCGCCGGCACGCATCCGCCAGGTCTTGAAGGCCAGCCCGGGCATGCCCTCGAAGCGGGCGTGCGAGCCCTCGGCGACATAGCCCGGCAGCGACGCCGACAGCTCGGCCGGCGCATCAGCCAGCGACCAACGGACGGTCAGGCCCTTCATCGGATTCCTTCCAGGGGGTTGTCGGTCTCCAGCCAGGCGAGCAGCGCACGTGCGCCGAAGCCGGTGGGACCCTTGGTCCAGACGTCGTAGTCCTCGAGGGCGTCGCCCACCGAGGCGATGTCGAGGTGTGCCCAGGGCACGGTGCCGGTGAAGTGCTGCAGGAACAGGGCCGCGGTGATCGCGCCCGGTCCGCCGGCGGCGTTGTCGGCGTCGGCGACCTTGGAGGAGAGCTTCTCCTCGTACTCACCGGCCAACGGCATCCGCCACAGCGCCTCGCCGGAGCGGTCGGCGGCTGCCTGGAGGGAGGCCGCGAGCGCCTCGTTGTCGGCGAAGAAGCCTCCGGTGCGCAGCCCGAGGGCCACCTTCATCGCGCCGGTCAGGGTGGCGATGTCGACCACGGCATCGGGCTTGACCTCCGCGACGGCGTAGGCCAGCGCGTCGGCCAGCACCAGGCGCCCCTCGGCGTCGGTGTTGGTGACCTCGGTGGTGCGCCCGCCGAAGTGGGTGATCACGTCACCGGGGCGGTAGGCGGTGCCATCGATGGCGTTCTCGGCGGCGGCGATCAGGCCGGTCACCCGGACCGGGCAGCCGACCTCGGCCAGGGCGAGCATGGTGGCGAGCACGACGGCGCCGCCGGTCATGTCCCGCTTCATGTTCACCATCGAGTCGCCAGGCTTGATCGACAGACCGCCGGTGTCGAAGGTGATCCCCTTGCCGACCAGGGCGATGTGCCCCTTGACCTTCTTCACGCCCTTGCCCGGGCGGTAGTCGAGGCGGATCAAACGTGGCGGG
>NZ_BAAALG010000011.1:261272-275722 GCF_039528155.1 Nocardioides dubius
GACGGCGAGCAGGCCACCGAAGCCGTCCCGGGCGAGATCGGCCTCGTCCCACACGGAGACCTCGAGGCCGGCCGCGGTGCCGGCACTGGTGGCCTCCTCGGCCAGCCACTGCGGGTTCTTCAGGTTCGAGGGCGTGGTGCACCAGAAGCGCGCCCGCCAGCTGGCGGTGGCCAGCGCCTCGGCGCGGGTCAGCAGCTGCGCGCGCGGCGCGGAGTCGGCGAGGAGCACCTCGGCGACCGGGGTGGCCTGAGGCCCGCCGGAGCGCCAGTGGAACTCGAAGGAGCCGAGCGCCAGGCCGCTGACGAAGGCGGTGAAGGCGTCGTCGTCGGCACCGTCGGTGATCGTGGTGGCCAGCGTCGCAACGTTCTTGGTCGCGCGGGCCAGTGCGGCCCCCGCGCGGCGGTGGTCGACGGCGCCGCCGGCACCGAGGCCGACGAGCAGGACGACGGGTGCGTGCGGGAGGCCGGTGACGTGGCGGACCACCTCACCGGTCGTGCCGGTGACCTCGAGCAGGGCCAGCGCGCCGACCAGGTCGAGGCCCACCTGCTCGGAGAAGGTGCTCGCCGACGCCGTGAGCCGAGGCCCGTCGTCGGCGAACACCCCGAGCGCCACCACGTCCGTGGCGGCGCTGCCGTCGAGCGTCCGGCTCAGCGTGAACGCCGGCGGCGTCACCTGAGCAGGAAGCTGTGGTGCTGCGGAGGAGGCAGACACCGACGTCAGCCGACGACGCCCTTGAGGGCATCGCCGAGCGCCGTGGCTTCCTCGGCGTTCAGCTCGACAACGAGTCGGCCACCACCTTCGAGCGGGACGCGCATCACGATTCCGCGACCTTCCTTGGTGACCTCCAGCGGACCATCACCCGTCCGCGGCTTCATTGCCGCCATCCGCACACCTCTTCCGTTCGGTTCCCCGGACCGCGCCTTGTGACACAGCCCGCACCGTCCATTATCCCAGATGAACCCGCTGCGCGGTGCAACCCCTGGAAGCTGCCGCGCGCCGCAGCCCCGGAACTGGTTCGTCCGGCCCTGCGCCGGGCATGATGTGCCTTGTTGACAAGGAGGATCGTTGAACCAGGTGATCACCCCGGCCACGGACGGCGCCGCCCTCTTCGCCCAGTCCGCCCATGACGTCGTCGCGTACCTGACCCGCACCACCCGACTGCCGAGCTGGTCGGTGTCACGGTTGGCCGACACCCAACAGGTGCACCTGCACACCGACGGCACCGATCTCCTCCAGCCCGGCATGCAGGTGGCCTGGCAGGAGACGTTCTGCCGCAAGATGGTGGGCGGCGCGGCCAACGTGGTCCCGGACTCCACCCTGGACCCGGCCTACCGCGACCTGCCGGCGGTGCCGGCCATCCGTGCGTACGCCGGAACGCCGCTGGCGGCACCGGACGGCGAGCTGTTCGGCGTGCTGTGCGGGGTCAGCGAGAAGCCGCTGGACGATGCCCGCGACGTCGACGCCAGCCTGCTCGCCCTGCTCGGCGAGCTGCTGGCCGCGCAGCTGGTCACCTCGCGCCGCCTCGACCTCGCGGTCAGCGATGCCCGGATCGCCCAGGGCACCGCGGAGACGGACGCGTTGACCGGACTGCTCAACCGGCGCGGGTGGGACCTCGCCCTCGCCGAGGCCCAGGCCCGGGTGGACGCCTACGGCGACCTGATCGGCGTCGCGGTGCTCGACCTCGACGGTCTCAAGCAGATCAACGACGAGCAGGGGCACGTGGCCGGCGACGAGCTGTTGCAGCGGGCCGCCAAGGTGCTGGCCGGCTCGGTGCGACGCAGCGATCGGGTGGCGCGCTACGGCGGTGACGAGTTCACCCTGCTGCTCAGTGGCGCCACCGATGCCCAGCGCGAGGCGCGGGTGGCCCAGATCGTCGAGGCGCTGGCCGGCGAGGGCATCGCCGCCTCGGCCGGCTCGGCGGCGGCCCGGCCGAGCGAGCTCACCCTGGTCCAGGCGTTCCACGACGCCGATGCGGCGATGTACCGCAACAAGCGGGAGCGTCGCTCAGCGCGCTGAGCGACGTGCGCCGAAGACCCGGAGCAGGCCCCGGGCGGCCGGGCCCCGCAGCATGGCCGTGGACGGCTTCGCGGAGTACTCCACCGTCACCGCCGCGCCCGCGAAGTAGTGGTTGTACCAGCCGGTCATCGTGCCGTGGCAGACCCCGCCGCAGACGAATCGCTTGCGGGGCAACCGCAGCTCGCGCGCCAGCCGACGCGCGAAGCGCGGGTTCTTGGTGTCGGTGTCGACGCCGTGCAGAGGCTGGTGGAAGCTGACCAGGCGGCTCGGGCGCACCTGGCGCAGGAACTTCATCAGCGCCCGGGTCTCCGGCTCGGAGGCGGGCTTGGGCCCCGAGTAGTAGCTGCCGCCCAGCCGCTTCCAGTCGTAGGGATAGTTGCGGTTCAGGTCGACCCCGCGTGCGTTCTTGCGGGTACGGCGGTGCAGGCCGTCGGGGTTGAGCACCGGGATCAGCCACATGTCCACGCCGCGGATCGGGCGGCCATCACGCAGCGCGTAGAGGATCTTGCGGGTGTGCGGCTCGTTGCCGTGCATGGTGGAGAGCACCACCACCGTGCGCTTGGCGTCCGGGTCCCCGACCCGCCAGGCGATGATCTTGCGTCCGCGTCGCGAGTGACCGATCACCTTGCGCTCGACCACGGCAGGTCGGGCCCGGTCGGCCGGGTGCGGCGTCGGCGCGGCGGCGTCGGCGCGGGACGCGAGGTCGGCCGCAGTCGCCCCAGCGACCGGCCAGGCGGGTGCCAGGCTCACCGCCAGCGCAGCGACGATGGTGGCCGTCAGAGCGCTGGCAGTTCGCATGTCACACCTCGGAGATCAGGTAGGCGTAGGTGAAGAGGACGACCCCGGCCAGCATGCCGAGGTGGGCCAGCAGGGAGAGACCGGGCCCGGAGCTCCAGGAGTCGCTGACCGCGCTCGCCGCGCGCTTGCCGCGGGTCGGCATCCAGCGCACCAGGATCATCAGGCCGGCGACCACGGTGATCCAGAACAGCGCCAGCGAGAGGATCCCGATCTGGGAGTCGCCGGTGCCGTCACCACGGCCGGTGAACAGGAAGACCGTCCACGTCGCGACCGCCGCGAGGCCGGCGACGGTGTGCACGTTGAGCACTCCGCGCGAGGTCTGCAGGCGGCCGGCTGAGGGCTTGCGCCCAGCGAGCCGGACCCGCGTGAGCACGACGACCACCAGCGCGAGCGGGGTGAGGCCGTAGACGATCCAGGGCAATTGCACGGGTCGAGTCTGCCCTACGACGACGGCGCTTCGTCAACGAAGCCACGCATCGAGCCGGGAGGGGTGGGGTTCGCGCCAGGGACGGCCGGCTCGGCGCGCTGCTCGGTGGCCTGCTCGGCCTGCTCCAGCTGGGTCGCCAACCGGGCCAGCAGCGCATCCACCTCGTCCATCCGGTACCCACGGATCGCCGTCGAGAAGCGCGCCTGGCGCAGGTGCTCACCGCGGAGCGCGGTGCCCGGGCCGAGCGGGCCGGCCTCCCCCACCGTGAACGGAGCACGGTCCGGGCCGGCCTCGCGCATCGGCTCGCCGCGCCCGGAGGCGACGACGGCGATGGCACCCAATGCCAGAACTGCCAGTGCTGCGAAGAGCCACATCATCGCGCGATCACTCCGGCCGGTGCGGGGTCACGCCGGGAGCCCGGCCCTCACGTGCCGCCACCATGATGTCGACGGCGTGGTCGAGGTCGTCGGTGACCGTGATCAGGTCCAGGTCCTCGGGCGACATCTTGCCCTCGGCCAGCACGGTGTCGCGCAGCCACTGCACCAGCCCGCCCCAGTAGGCGGTGCCGATCAGGACCACCGGGAACGACGTCACCTTGCGGGTCTGCACCAGGGTCAGCGCCTCGAACAGCTCATCGAGGGTGCCCAGGCCGCCGGGCAGCACCACGAAGCCCTGCGAGTACTTGACGAACATCGTCTTGCGGGCGAAGAAGTAGCGGAAGTTGATGCCCATGTCGACCCACTGGTTGAGCCCTGCCTCGAAGGGCAGCTCGATGCCGAGCCCGACGCTCACTCCCCCGGACTCGCTGGCGCCCTTGTTGGCCGCCTCCATGGCGCCGGGACCGCCGCCGGTGATCACCGCGAAGCCGGCCGCGCTGAGCTTGGCGCCCAAAGCCTCGGCGTCGGCGTAGGAGGGGTTGTCGAGGGGTGTGCGGGCCGAGCCGAAGACGGCGATCGCCGGCCCGAGCTCGGCGAGCGCGCCGAAGCCCTCGATGAACTCCGACTGGATCCGCATCACCCGCCAGGGATCGGTGTGCACCCAGTCGGTCGGGCCGCGCGAGTCGAGCAGACGTTGGTCGGTGGTGGAGTCCTGGACCTGGTTGCGGCGCATCAGCACCGGTCCGCGACGGCGGTTGCGAGGTTCCTTCACGACTGCTCCTGTCCTTCGCTCGATCGACCGGCCGGCAGCTGCTCGCTGAGCCAACTGCGCAGCACCTGCTCGCAGCGCAGGATCTGCTCGACCGGCACGTGCTCGTCCTGCTTGTGCGCCAGGATCGGGTCGCCGGGGCCGAAGTTCACCGCCGGGATGTCGAGTGCCGAGAAGCGGGCGACGTCGGTCCAGCCGAACTTCGGGTTGACCGGGCCGTCCACGCGCTCCACGAAGGCCGCAGCGGCGGGGACGGCAAGGCCCGGCAGGGCGCCCGGAGCTGTGTCGGTGACCCGGACGTCGTAGCCGGCGAAGAAGTCCCGCAGGAAGGCCTCCGCGTCGGCCTCGGAGCGGTCCGGGGCGAAGCGGTAGTTGACGGTGACCACGCACTCGTCGGGGATCACGTTGCCGGCCACCCCACCGGAGATGAAGACGGCGTTCAGGCCCTCACGGTAGGTGAGGCCGTCGATCTCCACGGTGCGCGGCAGGTGCGCGTTGAGCCGGGCCAGGATCTCGCCGGCGTCATGGATGGCGTTGCGGCCCATCCAGCTGCGTGCGCTGTGCGCTCGCTCGCCGCGGGTCCGGACCTCCACCCGCATGGTGCCCTGACAGCCGGCCTCGACGCCGGCGTTGGACGGCTCCATCAGGATCGCGAAGTCCGCGGCCAGCAGGTGCGGGTCACTCTGGGTGAGCAGGTTCAGGCCGTTGAAGCGGGCCTCGATCTCCTCGGCCTCGTAGAACAGATAGGTGACGTCGCGGTTCGGCGCGGCCAGCTCGACGGCCAGCTTGAGCGCGACGGCGACGCCGCCCTTCATGTCGCAGCTGCCCAGACCCCAGAGCAGGCCGTCCTCCAGGCGGGCCGGCAGGTTGTCGTTGAGCGGCACCGTGTCGAGGTGGCCGGCGATCACCACGCGCTCGGAGTGCCCGAGGTCGGTCCGCGCCACCACCGTGTGCCCGCGCCGGATCACCTCCAGGTGCTCGGCGCCACGCAGCACCGCCTCGACGGCGTCCGCGATCTGCTGCTCGTTGCGACTGACCGACTCGATGTCCACGAGTTGGCGGGTCAGCTCCACGACGTCGGTGGTGATATCGATCTCGACTGCCTCGCTCATGCACCCATCCAACCAGTCACCCGGGCAGGATCAGGCGCAAGGGCTCGCTCACGGTCCGTGCGGGCCGTCGGCGATCCTGGTCAGCAGATCGAGGATCGGCTCGAACGAGTCGAGGAGCTCGGCACTGGAGGTGCCGACCGCGCGCTCGCCCTCCTGGTAGCGCATCCCCGAGGAGTTGACCAGGATCAGGTCGCTCAGCACCCCGCGATAGCGATCGATGCCGGCCACGCACTCCTGCGGGGTGCCGCAGATGGTCAGCGCGTCGAGCACCTCCTCGCTGACCGCCCTATGCGCAGCGTCGATGTCGTCGGCGGCGACCGCTGCGGTGATCGCATCGGCCACGGCGGTGTAGCCCTGCTGGCGCAGCAACGAGTCGTAGTGCGGGTGCGGCTTGCCGGCGTACAGGTTGACGACGGCGCTGCGGGCCGCCGCCCGGGCCCGCTCGCGGTCGTCGTCCACCGCGACGAAGGCCGACGCCATCACCCGGAACCCGGGCGCCACGTCGTGCAGCACCTCGACGCGCAGCTTCTCCAGGTGGGCAGTGCCGAGCAGGCTGCCCATCGCGATCCCGTCGGCGACCTCGGCGGCGAGCCGCGACATCTTGGGCGAGGTCGCTGCCAGCACCACCGGAAGGTCGTCGCGTGCAGGCGTCACCTGCGCGTGCCAGCCCGTGGTGGAGTGCATCGGCCCCGCGAAGTCGACCCGGTCGCCGGTACCGGCCCGGGTGACCCGGTGCAGAACCTCGACGTAGTCGCGCATCTTGGCCAGCGGTCGCACCACGGGGATCCCCTGGTACTGCTCGTTGGTGATCTTGTTGCCGCTGCCCACTCCGAGCACCAGCCGACCGCCGGAGAGCTCGTCGAGGTCGACGGCGGCGATGCCGGTGAAGAGCGGACTGTGGGCGTGGGCGTTCAGCACGTACGGACCGATCTCGATCCGCTCGGTGGCGGCGGCGATCGCGGTGATGGTGACGAACGCGGAGCGCCACGCCTCGGGCAGGTAGACACCGGCAGCGCCCGCCCGCTCGGCGCGCACGGCCAGCTCGACCATGTCCTGGACCTTCATCCCGCCGCCGCCGGCGAACATCAGTGAAACCCTCATCGTGTCGTCCTCCTAGGACTGCAGGACGGCCAGCTGGCCGGCCAGGTCGGTGGTCTTGATCCGGGGCCGGGAGGCTGCCCGTCCCGCGGCACGCTCATGGCGATCGATCGCCCGCCAGGCGTCGAGGTCCATCGCACCGGGGACCAGCTCACCCACGTCGCCGGCGACGGTCGGGGTCGGCAGCGCGCCGTCCGCCCAGTCGGCGAGCAGAGCGTCGACCGTCTCCCGGGCACAACGCCGGTTGGTGCCGATCACTCCGGAGGCACCGCGCTTGGCCCATCCGGTCACGTAGACACCGCCGAGCGGAGCTCCGGACGCCGGGTCGACGACCCGTCCCTGCTGGTGCGGGATCACCGCGCGGGCATCGTCGAACGGGAGCCCGGCCAGTGGACGGGCTCGGTAGCCGACAGCGCTGACGACGAGGTCGGCGGGCATCTCCTCGACGTCCGCAGTCGGGATCGCACTGCCGGTCGACGGATCGATCTCGTTGCGAACCAGGCGCACCGCCTCCACCCGCCCGTCGCCGAGCAGGGCCTGCGGCGAGCGGCAGTAGTCGAGGACGACGACCGGTCCCGCGCCGTCCGGCGCCCGGGTGGGCAGCGCCTTGATCGCCGCGACCTTGAAGGCGGTGATGGGATCGAGGCGCTCCGACTCAGGCCCCAGCTCCTCGGAGCGGATCAGGCGATCGCCCAACAGCTCCCGCAGCCCGAGCAGCTCCGGTGTGGTGAAGGCGGACGCCGCCGCTCCACGACGCGCGATGACGCGGACCTCGTCGAGGGATCCGGCGCCCAGCGCGGTGAGCGCATGGTCGGCGATGTCGGTGCGCCCCAGATGCTCCGACCCGGCCGCGAGCACCCGGGCGACGTCGAGAGCCACGTTGCCGTTGCCGACCACGACCGCGCGCCGGCCACTGAGGTCCACCTCCAGGTCACGCTGGTCGGGGTGGCCGTTGTACCAGGCGACGAAGTCCGGAGCCCCGAGGCTGCCCGGCAGCCCCTCGCCGTCGATGCCGAGCGGGCGCGGTTGCGCAGCACCCACTCCGTAGATCACCGCGTGATAGCGCTCCGCCAGCTGCTGGTGGCTCACCTGCTTGCCCACCTCCACGCCGAGCAGCACCCGCACGTTGCGCTGGCCCAGGGACCGGTCGAAGGAGTCCGCGACCGCCTTGGTGGACTGGTGATCGGGGGCCACCCCGAAGCGGACCAGCCCGCCCGGGGTGAGCAGCCTCTCGATGACGTCGATCCTCACGTCCAGACCGCGCTGCTCCTGCAGATACTGCACGGCGTAGGTCGCAGCCGGTCCGGTGCCGACGACCGCGACCCGCAGCTCCTCCCCCGTCTCCCACCTGCGCGGCGAGCGCTCCTGCCACGGCTCACTGTCGTAGTCGCGCCGCCCGGGGGCGTCGTAGTAGGCCGCGTTCAGCTCGAGGAAAGGCAGCGACCCGTCCGGCAGGTCGTAGTCGGGCTCGATCGCGCCGACCGGACAGGCGTCGAGGCAGGCACCGCATTCGATGCACCCCTCCGGGTCGATGTAGAGCATCTCCGCCGTGCCGTAGCCGGGCTCGTCAGGCGTCGGGTGGATGCAGTTCGCCGGGCAGACCGGAACACAGGACGCGTCATTGCAGCAGTGCTGGGTGATCACGTAGGGCATGGCGCTCGCGGTTCCTTCTCGTCGCTCGACAACGTCCGAGCGAATTTATCATGAGAATTACGCGAACGGTTGTCCGTTACGGAAAGTCGTCCGCACCCAGCCGCGGTCCGGGGTCGCCAACGCGGCCGCGAGGGGCCCGGCGAGCAGCAGCAGGTCGGCCCGCTCCCCAGGTGCGACCCGTCGCACCTCGCCGCCCGGATCGGCCGGCGGCGCAAGGTAGCCCGACAACGCCACCTCTGGCCCGACCCGCTCGCTCTCCCCCAACACCAGGCCGGCCTCGGTCCGGCGGTCCCGCGCCGCCGCGATCACCTGCCAGGGGTCGAGGACGCCGAACGGAGCATCACTCGAGCACACGGTCGGCACCCCGGCAGCGAGCAGACGGGCCACCGGATAGAGCATCGGCAGGTCGCTGGGCTCGACCTCGGCCCGGTAGCGCTCGCCGCGGGTGCTGAGGAAGCCGGGCTGCGTCACCACCCGCAGCCCCAGCCGGGCCAGCTCGGGCTCCAGGCCGAAGGGCACCACCGAGGCATGCTCGATCCGGTCCCCGGCCAGCACCCCTGCCTCCTCGAGCGCAGCCAGGGTGAGCACCAGCGACTCCGCCGTCACGCAGTGCACGGCAACCGGGCGACCGGCGCCGTGGTGCGACCGGATGCGGGCGCTCAGCCACGGCACTGAGGGCAGGTCGTGGTCGGCGAGCAGCAGCTTGGCCGGCCCCACCCGCAGGGGTGCCACCTCCTCTGGCCGGGCCCCCTGCGCCAGAACCGTCACTTCGAGGGCCATCTCGCCGGTCGCCACCGCTCCGCGCAGCAGCTCCAGCGCCTGCGGGTCAAGGTCGGGCGTGGCATCCGTGACACCGGTGAGCCCCAGCGATCGCAGCTCCCGCCCGAGCGCGGCCAGGTCCGGCACCCGACGCGGCAGGACCGCGCTGAGCCGGGAGTCGTAGCGCCACAGCCGCCCGTTGGGGCGCCCCTCCGCATCCAGCTCGACATCGGAGTCCGCGCCGAGCACCGCCTCGACCTGCTGCAAGGCGCTGCTGTTGAGCACCCACAGCGCGCCACTGCGGTGCTGCACCCGGACCGGGCGCTCCCCCACCAAGGCGTCGAGCACCCGGCGGTCGAGGCGCCCGATCCGCTCCTCGTCGTATCCGACCGCCCTGATCCAGCCATCCGGATGGCGGTCCGCGCGGAGCAGGTCCCCAAGAGCGGCGAGATCCGCAGCCGGGGCGCAGTCCACCGATGACCGCATCGCTGCGAGCGCCAGCAGATGCATGTGGTGGTCATGCAGGCCGGGCAGCAACGCGCCTCCGGCACCGTCGACGACGTGCTCGGCCTCAACCGGGACCCGCCCACCGGCCGGGTGCAGGGCGACGACCCGCCCGCGGGCCACCTCGACGTCCGCACGCTGGCCAGCCACCTCGACGTTCTGGAGCCAGAGCCTCATCCGAGCACCTCCCGGGTGTCGGCGCCGAGCCCGCCGGCGGAGCGGAACGCCCGCCGCGCCCTGGGCGACGCGACCGGGAGCCTGCCTCCGGGCGTGCGCAAGGACCAGCCGGCGCCGTCGGCGACCACCTCGTGCTCCGGCGGCACCGGGCACCGGTCCCGCGCCGCGCGAGCCGTCGCCCACATCGAGACAGCCATCATCGTGGCCCTCTCCTCGAGCAATGCCTCCGCCGCCAGCGCCGCAGCCGCCACTCCGGTCAACGGATCGGCGATGGCATCACCGATCGGGGCAGGCGTCTGGTCCCGGTCACGGACGAAGAGCCCCGCATCCACCGCGACGTCGTCCCCGAAGCCGACGGCATCGCTGTCGCGACCGCGCGCCGTGATCGACAGCCAACGGGTTCCAGCCGCCACCACCTCGTCGGCGTCGACGCCCAGCGCGCGCAGCGCTCGGGGCCGCGAGGCCTCGATCACCAGGTCGGCGCGCGCGATCAGCTCGGCCAACCGGCCGCGGTCACGCGCCGAGGCGAAGTCGAGGGCCACCATCTGCTTTCCCTCGTTGACCAAGTCGAAAAAGGCGCCCTCGCCACGCCGCGCCCCATCCGGACGTGCCGCCGACTCGACCTTGACCACCCGCGCACCCGTCCGCCTCAGCAGATCACTGCACAGCGGCCCGGCCCAGAGCGCGGAGAGGTCCACCACCAGCGGTCGCTCACGCACCGGCGCAGCGCCGCCGGCCGGCACCGCCTCCGCCGGTGGCGGTGGCGGTGGCGGTGGCGTGACCTCCTCGACTGCGGGGATCTCAGAAGCCGGCAGCCCCAGCAGGCGGGCACGCTCGACCGCCTCCCGGGCCGGCAGGTCGCGCGCCCAGTCAGCGATCGCCTCCCAGATCTCCGCCCCCTCGCGGCCCGCAGCCAGGTCGCTCTCGACGAGTGCAGGGATCAACTCGCGATCACTCGGCCGGGCCAGCGAGAGTCCGAGGTGACCGTCCGTCGTTGCCACGGCCCGGAACGCGCCACCCACGGAGAGCGGTGCGCGCCGGCCCAGTCCCAACAGCGCGGCCCGCTCGGCGAGCAGCCCCACGCCGGGCAGTCCGGGCACCCGACCGGTGCGCTGCCTGCCCGCCTCGGCGATCCGCCGAAGGCCCTCCACGATCTGGCCGGCAGGATCCCCCGGCCCGACCTGCGGCGGACCGGCGGCAGGGCCGGTCAGCGCGACGAGTCCGGCATCAGCCCACCCGCGCAGCACCTGCTGGTCAGCCGACGACATCCACCAGCCCCCAGGAACGAGCGGTCTCGGCATCGATCCGAGCTCCTGTCAGCACCATCCACGCGGTCCGCGAGGCCCCGATCCGGCGAGGGATGCTGACCGTGCCACCCGCGCCGGGCACCAGACCCATCGCGAGCTCCGGCAGGCAGAACCAGGCGTCGGGACTGGCCACGATCCGGCCGGCGAAGGCCGGCAGCTCGATTCCGGCGCCGACGCACGCCCCGTGCACCACGGCCTCGGTGCGGTCGGCCACGCGATGCAACGCACCGGCTGCGCTGCGTCCCAGACGGGCGCGGTAGGCCGCCAACGGATCGGCCGCGCTGCCGAACTCGGAAAGGTCACCGCCGGCGCTGAAGCTGGGGCCCTCGCCGACCAACCGGACCAGGGTCACCGTGGGGTCGAGGTGCGCGAGCTGCAACGCATCGACGAGCCCGTCACGCATCCGGCGGCCGAAGGCGTTGCGGCGCAGCGGATCGTCCAGCGTGATCTGCAGGGTGCCGCCGTCGCGCTCAAGACGGACGACGTCCTCGCGGAGCCCTCCGCGGCGCGTCGGCGCGGCCGCCAACCAGCGGCCGAACTCCGGCCCGGCCAGCAGTGCCGAATAGGCGGCAGCCTCCGCGGCAAGGGCGTCCGGGACCGGGAGCGCGCGGGTCGCGCGGAGCAGCCCATGCAGGACCAGTGCAGCGTCGGGGTGGGCGCACACCGCCCTCAGCAGCTCCTCGACCGAGCCCATGGCCACCCACGACCTGCCGGGCCCGCCGGGGGCCAGCGTCGTCGTCAACCGCTCGAGCACCGGAGCCGCCTCCCGCGGGAGCGGCTCGGCGGCAACGCCGATGAGGACCGGGGTGAGCTCGTCGAGGATCGCGCAGGTCTCACTGACGAACGACGGCGACCAGATCACCTCGTCGAGCTCGAGCACCAGCACGGCGGGAGCCGCGGAGCCATCGCCGGCCAGGTCGAGCAGCTGGCCGGCGAGCCGGCGCTGCGCGAGTTGTTCCGGACGCAGTGTCTCGACACGGGTGCTCACGACAGCATCCCTACCAGAACAGGGCCCTGGCGGCAGCATGGGCCGAAGTCGACCCCACCACTCTCCGACCCGACCTGCTCATCTGGCGATGTACCCCGCATCGGCGGCGAGCAGTGCTCCCGTGACGTAGGAGGCACGCGGGGAGGCGAGCCAGACCGCCGCCTCGGCCACCTCGCGCGGCTGCGCCAGGCGGCCGAACAGACTCAGCTCGAACTCCCCCTCCTCCGGGGACCGGCCCTGTGCCTCGCGCGCCGCGCGGATCATCGGCGTGTCCATGCCACCAGGAAGGACGGCGTTGACCCGTACCCCGAGGCCGGCCATCTCGACCGCACCGGTCTTGGTCAGCCCCACCACCCCGTGCTTGACCGCGACATAGGCGGGATTGCCCATCCGTGGCCGGACGGAGCTGACGGAGCCGATGTTCACGATCCCCCACTCTCCCGCACCCTGGGCCCGGAACTGCCGCGCCTGGTGCTTCATGCAGAGCGCTACCCCGCGCAGGTTCACCGCGACGATCCGGTCGAAGGCCTCCACGTCGAGGTCCACGATGGGCAGCCGGTCGGGCATCAGGGCGGCATTGTTGACCGCCGCATCCAACCGCCCGAACTCGGCGACGGCTCGGGCGACCATCGCCTCCACCTGCGCCTCGTCGGAGACGTCGGCGGCACACGGCACCGCCACCAGGCCGCGCCGCGACAGCTCCGCCGCCGCGGCGGTCGCGGCGGCGAGGTCCACGTCGGCGAGCAGGACGGCAGCGCCCTCCTCGGCCGCCAGCTCGGCGATCGCGCGGCCCAGGCCGTTCCCGGCCCCGGTGACCAGGACCGCCTTCTTCGTCAGCAGAGAGCTCATCCCCCGATCATTCATCATGACGAAACCAAAGACAACGGCGAACGACTCTATTTCTCATGATAATTTAGTCGCATGCCTGAGACCTACTCCGATGTCGCCGCGCTGGAGGCCCTCCGCTGGGATGGCCTGCTGGCTGCCGACACCGACGCCCTCGCCACCCTCTTCCATGACGACCTCGCCTACACGCACTCCAACGGCCTGGTCGACTCGAAGGGCGTCTTCCTGCAACGGCTCGCCAGCGGGGGCCTGCGGTACCTCGACATCAGCCCCAGCGACCAGCGGATCACCCTGCACGACAACACCGCCGTCGTCACCGGCCTGGTGGTGCTGACCACCCGGGCGGGCGACAGCCAGGCCGTCACCCCGATCCGCTACACCGCCGTCTGGACCCGCGGCGAGAGGTGGCAGCACGTCGCCTGGCACTCCTCCCCCGCCAGCGCATGACCCGAGCGGGAACCGGCCGCTCACTCCTCCTGTCGCGACGGTTCCTAGGCGCGGCGTTCGTCAACTTCTTCGCCACGTCGAACTTCTTCCTGCTGGTCCCGATCACCGTCCTGCTGGTCCACCATCGCTATGACGCGCCGCTGAGCGTCGGCGGCCTCGTCGCCGGCGCACTGCTGGCGGGTGGCGTGGTCGCCCGGCCCTTGGCCGGGCCAGCCCTGCACGCCCTGCCCGCGCGCGCCCTGCTCGTACTCACCATGAGCACCATGACGCTGGCCACCGCGGCCTGTCTGCTGCCGGTCGGGCTGACCGTCTTCACCCTGTTGCGCTTCGTGAGCGGGCTCGCCTTCGGGATCACCAGCACCGCCACCCTGGCCGTCGCCGTCGCCGGACTTCCCAGCGAGCGCAGGGGTTCCGGCACCGGCTGGTTCGGCCTGAGCAACAGCCTGGCCGGCGCGATCGGACCGGCGATCGGGCTCTTCGTCGCCAATCGGTGGGGCTACGACACCGTGATCGCCGCCGTGGTCGGCCTGGGCATGCTCGGCTGCGTCGCCGCAGCTCTGCTCCCACGCCAGCCACGCCCGGCACCCGGCCCGGCGAGCCGCAGCTCGGGCCTGCGCCGCTTCCTGGAGCCGGCCGCCCTGCCGCTGTGCGTCTTCATCGCGTGCGCAGGCATCGTCTACTCCAGCATCTACGGCTACCTCGACGCGTGGAGCGTCTCCCAGGGCCTCACCGCGTGGGCGCCCTGGTTCTTCGTCTGCTATTCGACGATGGTCGTGCTGAGCCGACCGATCACTGGCCGGTTGATGGACTCGACGCCGCCGGCCGTGGTCATGCTGCCCGCCTTGGCCACGGTGGCACTCGGGCTCGTCCTGCTGGCCCTGATGGACTCGGCAGGGCTCATGGTCGCGGCTGGCCTGGTCTGTGGCGCCGGCATGGGCACCGTGCTGTGCAGCGCCACCGTGCTGGCGGTGCGGATCGCTCCGCCCGGTCGCATCGCGGTGACGGCCTCGACCTTCTACCTGGCCCTGGACGGCGGCGTCGCCCTCGGCCCGCCACTTCTCGGGCTGGCGCTTCCCTACTGGGGCTACCCAGGACTCTTCACCGCGATGGCGATCCTCGTCGCCCTCGTAGCCGCGCTCTTCCTCGCCCTCGACCGCCGCAGCCTCTTCGCT
>NZ_BAAALG010000011.1:275754-284616 GCF_039528155.1 Nocardioides dubius
ATGGATGACAGCCGGGCTCAGGCCACCAGGAGGCGGATCGTCTCCGCGACGCAGGCGGGCTTGCTCTGCCCGCGGATCTCGACGACGTAGCGCACCACCGCCTGCAGCCCGGCGGGCACCTCGGACACCTCGGTCAAGGTGGCACTCGCCCGCAGGTAGGAGCCGACCGTCACCGGCTGCGGGAAGCGCACCTTGTCGAGACCGTAGTTGACCCCCATCCGCGCGCCCTGCACCCGGAAGATCTCGCCACCGAGCCGGGGGATCAACGACAGCGTCAGGTAGCCGTGCGCGATCGGCGCACCCCACGGACCCTGCGCCGAACGCTCGGCATCGACATGGATCCACTGCCAGTCCTCGGTGACGTCGGCGAACGCGTTCACCCTCTCCTGGGTGATCTCGACCCACTCCCCGACCCCGAGCTCCTCGCCGCATGCGGCGCGGAAGTCGTCGAGCGTGGCGAAGACCCGCGGGCTCATCAGCGCGGGCTTCCGTTGATCTGGCTGTTGGTCCGCGCCTGCGCCACCAGGCCGGGCAGCCGCTCGGCGAGGTCGGCGACCTCCCAGCGCCGGGACTGCTCGATGCGCGGCCCCTTCACCCAGGTCTCGGCCACGGCGAGCTCGCCGCCCTTGATCGTGAAGACCCGGCCGGTGATGCCCGCCGAGGCGGGACTGGCCAGATAGACCACCAACGGGGCGATGTTCGCCGGATCGCCGACGTCGAAGCCGGTGCGCTCCTTCTCCGCGGCGACGGCCTGCACGTAAGAATCCAGGCCGGAGGTCATCTCGGTCAACGCGGTCGGCGCGATCGCGTTGACTCCCACTCCCAGCCTGGCGAGCTCGTCGGCAGCGATCACGGTGAAGGAGGCGATCGCGGCCTTGGCGGCCCCGTAGTTGATCTGTCCCACGTTGCCGAACAGCCCGCTGGGCGAGGAGGTGTTGACCACCCGCGGCGCCTCGACCGGCTCCCCCGCCTTGCTGCGCTCGCGCCAGTAGCCGGCGGCATGGCGGGTGACGCAGAAGGTGCCGCGCAGGTGCACCTTGAGGACCGCATCCCACTGCTCCACGTCCATGTTGACCAGCATCTTGTCGCGCAGGATGCCGGCATTGTTGACGACGGCATCCAGCGTCCCGAACGCCTCGACGGCGTCGGCCACCAGCTGTCCGGCGCCCGCCCACTCGGAGATGTCGGAGCGATTGGCGATCGCCTCCCCACCCAGGTCCCGGATCTCGGCGACCACCGCCTCGGGGTCGGCCACGTCGTTGACCACCACCCGGGCGCCGTGCCGGGCCAGCTCGAGGGCGTGCTCGCGCCCGATCCCGGCGCCGGCGCCGGTCACCACGACCACTCGGTCCGTACTGCTCATCGCGTCTCGTCCTTGTCCTCAGGCAGTGACCGCCAGGCGCGCGCGAAGCTCGCGGCGCAGCAGCTTGCCGGTCTCGTTGTAGGGAAGCTCGTCGACCACGTGGATGGCGGCGGGCACCTTGGTGGAGCGCAGGGCCTCGCGGACCCATCCACGCAGCACCTCGGGGTCGGGTGCGCCGCCCTCGGCGGGCACCACGAACGCCTCGACCCGCTCGCCCCACTCGGCGTCGGGAACACCGATCACCGCGCACTCGGCAACGCTCGCGTGGGCAGCAAGCCGGTCCTCGATCTCGGCGGGCGAGAGGTTCTCCCCGCCCCGGACGATCACGTCGTCGGCACGACCGTCGAGGAAGAGGAAGCCGTCGGCATCGAGGTGACCACGATCCCGGGTGGGATACCAGCCGGACTCCTCGGTCGCGGTGTGCGACAGGTACTCGCCGGACACCTGGTCACCACGCACGAAGATCTCGCCGGCCACGCCGGAGGGCAGCACCACGCCGTCGGGGCCGCGCACCTCGATCTCCACAGACGGCAGGGCCTTGCCCACCGATCCGAGCCTGGCCCGCACCGCCGGGTCCTCGCTCGCAGCCGCGGTGCGGTGGTCATCGGGACTGAGCAGCGTGATCGTGGAGCTGGTCTCGGTCAGGCCGTAGGCGTTGACGAGGTTCAGATCCGGGAGCAGGGCCATCGCGCGCTCGACCACCTGCGCCGGCATCCTGCCGCCGCCGTAGGACAGGTGGCGCAGGTGCGGCAACCCCAGACCGTCGGCCTCGACGACGTCGAGGATCCGGTTGAGCATCGTCGGCACCACCATCGCCTGGGTGACCCGCTCGCTGCGGACGGTGCGCACCCACTCGTCGGGATCGAAGGTGATCAGCTGGACCATCCGGCGTCCGGAGTAGACCGAGGTGAGCACCGAGCTGACGGCCGCGATGTGGTAGGGCGGAACAGATACCAGGATCGCCTCGTCCGGGTCGGCGTTGAGGAAGTCGATGGTCTCGAGCACGTACGGCACCAGGTGCCGGTTGCGAAGCACGGCGGCCTTCGGCGCGGATGTCGTTCCGCTGGTGAACAGCAGGACCGCCGGCGACTCCTCGTCGGGCACCGCGCCGTCGACCGATCCGCCGGGCACCTGGGTCAGGTGTCGCACAGCGTCGTTGTCCGGAACGCGGCTCGCGCAGCCAGCGTCGGCGAGCACCGCCAGGGGCGCAATCCGGTCCAGGGCCTCGGCGATCTGCGCATCCGTCCAGCGGTAGTTGATCGGGGCATAGGGCACGCCTGCCACCGACGCGCCGAAGAGGAGCGCCACCGCCTCCGGCGAGTTCTCGCCGAGGTAGGCCGCGACCGGGGCCGACCCGATGCCGGCCGCGAGCTCGTGCGCCATCGCGAGCAGCTCGCCGTAGCTGACACTGCGATCGCCGGTGGTGACGGCGATCCGGTCAGGGTCCGCCTGGGCCACCATGTCCAGCAGCATGATCAGGTTCATCGCGGTGGCTCTCAGTCCGAGGACGGGAGCTGCTTGCTCGCGACCAGCTCCAACGGCTCGCCGGCCACCGACAGCGTCCCAGCGCCCGGCTTCACGCAGAGCACCTGAACGCCGGAGGCCGCGTGGACGTAGCGCTTGCCGAGCTCGGTGCCAGCGTCCAGGCCCGAGGCGGGAGCGCCGGCCGGGGCAGCATCCGTGCCTGCCTCTACCATCGGTGCGCCGCCGCATTCGAGGGCGACGTCGGCAGCACGCACCACCATCACCTCGGTGGCGCAGGTGACGCTCGCCAGTCTCATTCCAGTCTTCATCGGTTCCTCATATCCATCATGGGGCTGTCAGGGCTCGGTCGTCAGTCACGACTCGAGGAGGTGCAGGGCGCGGGCGGCGAGCGGGGCGACCATCTCGCCGCGCTGACGCATCCGCTCGTCGGTGCTCTCGCCGCGCAGGTAGCGGGCGTAGAGCTGTTGCAAGATCACTGCCGTCTTCCAGCATCCGAACGCCTCGTACCAGGCGATGCTGCTCAGGTCGAGGTCGCTGGTCGTGCCGTAGCGCTCGATCACCTCGGCCCGAGTGGGCAGTTCCAGGCTCCGCGTGGCGGACGCCGCGATGAACGCCTCGGGGTGGCCGTCGGGGAGCGAGTGGTCGGGCCAGTAGTTGAGCAGGGTGCCGAAGTCGCAGAGCGGGTCCCCGGTCGTGGCCATGTCCCAGTCGAAGACCGAGTGCACCCGGTCGGGCTCACCGGGCCGGAACTGGCAGTTGTCGATCTTGTAGTCGTTGTGCACGAAGCCCGCGCGCTGACTGGCCGGCTCGGCGCTACGCAGGAGCCCTCCCAGGCGCTCGACGTCGCGGCGGGTCTTCTCGGCATCGGGCAGGTCGGAGTGGTCGGCGACCGCCGCCCACCGGCGCTGCCAGCCGGCGAGCTGTCGGCCGAGGTAGCCCTCGGGGCGGCCCAGGTCGGCGAGGTCGCACGCTGCGGGGTCGGCCTGGTGCAGGTCGGCCAGAGCGTCCACGACGGCAAACCCCACGCGACGCGAGGCGTCGGCGTCGGTGGAGACGGCAGCCGGAACGTGGTCCCACACGACGACGCCCTGACGGTACTCGGAGACGAAGAACTCGGCACCGATCACCTCGGGGTCGGTGCAGTGCAGCAGCGCCCGCGGCGCCCGGTCGTATACCCGGTGCAGCCGGGAGAGGACTCGATACTCGCGGCCCATGTCGTGACTGCCTGCGGCGAGCTGGCCGAACGGCGGTCGCCGTACGACCAGGAGCCGCTCCCCCACCTGCACTCGATAGGTGAGGTTGGCCGAGCCGCGGGGGAACTGCAGCACCGAGAAGTCACCGTCGAGCTCGGGAAGCTCGGCCAGGAGGTGCGCGCGCAGACGGTCCCAGTCCAGCTCCTCACCGGGGCGCACCGGGGCGACGTCGCTGAGGACCTCGGTCTTGGTCACTGTTCCTCCTGATCGGGCGGGGCGAACACCAGGAACACTAATTCCTCATGATGATTAGGTCAACCCGTTGCGCTGCCCGGGCACAAAAAAGATCCGGGCGGGCGCTCTGCAGCACCCACCCGGATCGCATGTCGGCGATCAGCAACCCATCTCAGTGCGGGATGGTGACCTTGTCGGGGTCGAGCTTGACGTCGATCAGCACCGGCCGATCGCGGTTCGGCAGCTCAGCTAGGACCTCGTCCAGCTCCTTGAGGTTGCGCACCGTGTAGCCGCGAGCGCCGAGCGACTCGGCGACGTCGGCGAACTCCGGCCAGTCGAACATCGACGGCGTCGGGTCCATCCCCTTCGCCCGGAACTGGACGTGCTCCGCACCGTAGGCACCGTCGTTGAGGATCACCACGACCAGGTCGGCCCCGTGCCGGACCGCGGAGTTCAACTCGCCGACGTTGCCGAGCATGAAGCCACCGTCGCCGGCGACCAGGAGGGTCGGCCGGTCGGAGGCCTGCGCGGCGCCGATCGCATTGCCCAGCCCCAGTCCGATCGAGCCGAAGTTGACCGTGTGCACGTAGTCATTGGGGTGCTTGACGTGGAACAGGTGGTAGCTGTGCATCACGAAGCGGCCGCCGTCGAAGACCAGGCTGCGGTCCTGCGGAAAGGCGGCGTCGATCTTCAGGATGGCGGTGCGCATGTCGACCGTCTCATCGGTGGACTGATCGACGAAGGTGTCCTCGACCCGGAACTCAGCCAGCCGCTTGGCGAGCGCCTCGGAGGCGTAGCCCGACGACGGCACCTCGGCCTCGTCGAGCAGGTCGGCCAGTGCGGTGGCGACCGCACCGCTGTCGCCGTGGACGCCGGCGGTGACGCCCTCGAAGCGACCGATCGCCTCCAGGTCGGAGTCGATCTGCACGACCGCCTTGCCCTTGAGCAGGGTGTGGTCGGCAGTGGTCCACTTGTTCAGGCCCGCACCGAAGGCGATCACACAGTCGGAGTCGGCGATCACCTCGCTCGCGATCTCGTGCGAGAGGGTGCCGAAGATGTGCAGGTCGTGGGGCTCCCCACGGAAGAGGTCGCGCCCGCGCAGGGTGGTCGCGAGCGGTGCGCCGATCCGCTCGGCCAGGCGCACGAGGGCCTCACGGGCCTGCCCGCCGCCTCGCCCGGCCAGCACGATCGGACGCTTCGCAGACGCCACGATGCCTGCGGCCACGTCGAGGTCGTCGGCGCCGGGCGTGGCCGCGGACGGCCGGACCCACCAGACACCCTGGGGCTCCTCGTAGTCGACGTCGAGCCACTGGAAGTCGACCGGGATGTTCAGCACGACCGGCCGGCGCTCGGTGTGTGCGCGGTGGATCGCGACCGCTACGTCCTCCCCCAGGGTCTCGGGCGTGCGCAACTGCTCGAAGCCGGCGCCCGTGGGCATCACGATGTCACGCTGCGAGATGCTCTGGATGTTCTCCTTGTCCACCACCGCGGTGTCGCCGGCGAGAACCAGGATCGGGGTGCGCTCGCGCACCCCCTCCACGAGCGCGGTGACGGTGTTGGTCAGGGCCGGGCCGTGGGTCACCGACGCCACCCCCAACTCGCCGGAGATCCGCGCGTAGCCGTTGGCTGCGAGCACACAGGTGGCCTCGTTGACCACCGGGAAGAACTGCCCGCCGGCATCGCGGACGAAGCTGTCGACGGCGTACAGGTTGGCGTCACCCATCAAGCCGAAGATCTTCTGGACACCGTGCGCCTTGAGCGTCCGGGCCAGAGCCTCGTGAAACTTCATCTCTTCTCTCCTTGCGGTTGCGTCGGAGTGCGGCTAGAGCACCTCGCTAGAGCCACTCGACCGGTCCGCTGACCAGGTCACCCAACTGTTCGATGTTGATCTCAATCACCTGCTGCAGGTGCTCACGCATCAGCCGCTCCGCCTCGGCGCGGTCGCCCGCGCTGATCGACTCGGCGATCCGCAGGTGGTCCTCCACCAGCGTGTCCTTCATGGGCCTCGGGTCACCGACCGTCGCCACGTGGTGCGCCACCAGCAGCCCGTAGGAGCGGAAGGTGAGCTCCAGCACGCGGTTGCCGCTGAGCATGGCCACGGTGCTGTGGAAGGTCTCATGCCCCTCGACGAACTGCTCGAGGTCGATGTGCTCGTGCTGATGCGCCTCCGGGGTGAGGAACCCCTTCATCGCAGAGCGGCGCAGCTCGTCGTCCGGATTCGCGGCGGCGAAGCCTGCGAGGGCCGACTCCGCGAAGACCCAGGCCTCGAAGAGCTCGGAGTAGGTGGCACCGGAGAGGTTGAAGAAGAGCGCATGCATGCGGCCGAGGTTGGCCGGGTCGATCGTGCCGACCGAGGGCCCGCCTCCGGGGCCGCGGCGGATGTTGATCATCCCCTGCACCTCGAGCAGGCGGAGTCCCTCGCGCAGCGACTCGCGGCTGACCCCGTACTTCTTCAGCATCTCTGCCTCGGACTCCAGGCTGTCGCCGGGAGCCAGACCGCCCGCACCGATGTCGCGGACGACGTCGCGCGCGACCACCTCCGCCGCCTTCAGCGGACGCAGCAGCGAGCGCCCCGACGCGATCGGGATCCCCCCGCCGGCCTGTGCCGTCTTGCTCTTCTTCTTGGCCATCGCTTGCCCCTGACTCGCTGATGCTGGTACTCGTCGTCGATCACAGATACCCTCGGTCGAGGGTGTCCCGCGACGAACTTAATTCATCATGAGATTAGTCACAAGACGTCGCGCCTGAGCCCGTCTCGAACGACTACAGCGCCGCATCCAGCCTGCGCACCGCCTCGTCGTCCACCCGGCGCTGCTCCTCGACGGCGACCCGGGCCTGCACCATCGCCTTCGGGTAGCCCACGTTGAGGTGCGCGGTCAGCCGCCCGTCCTCGGCGAGCCACGCCACGCCCCACTTCTCCGGATCGTCGTGCTCACGCAGCACCGCCCGGTCGGCCGGTCCGTGCTGGCCGACGTACTGGACCTTGCGGCCGAACTGATCGCTCCAGAAGTACGGCACGCGGTCCGCCCCCGCGGCGGCACCGACGATTGTCTGCGCGACCGCGCTCGCGCCGTTGACCGCCTCGTCCCAGTGCCCGGAGTGCACCCGGGCCCCCAGCCGCGGCGACCAGCGGGCTGCGACGTCGCCGACCGCGAAGACCGCGGGGTCACTGGTGCGGCCATCACCGTCCACCGCCACCCCGCCGCCCGCAAGCTCGAGTCCCGACTCCGCCAGCCACCCCACTGCCGGACGCACGCCGACGCCGGTCACCACGAGGTCGGCCGGCGCCAGCGTCTGGTCCCGCAAGCGGACGCCGTCCGCGGTAATCTCCTCGACCTGGACGCCGGTGCGCAGGTCCACCTCTCGCCACCAGGGCAGGAAGCGGGCTGCGACCTCGGCACCGAGTGGGCCGGCCAGCGGGGCGGCACCGCCCTCGAGGCAGGTCACCCGGCACCCAGCAGCGACCGCTGCGGTGGCCACCTCGGCTCCGATCCAGCCGGCGCCGACGAGCACCACGCGCGAGCCTGGGCGCAGCTCAGCGCGGATCAACGTCGCGTCCTCGCGGGTGCGCAGGCTCACCTGCCGTCCCTCGCCCGGCAGCCGAACCGGCTCGGCGCCGGTGGCGAGCACGAGTACGTCGTAGGAGACCTCGCCGGCGTCGGTCGTCAGCGTGGTGGCAGCCAGATCGAGTCCGGTCGCCCGGACGCCGAGGCGCACGTCGACACCGTCGAGCTCCAGTCCGAGGCCCGGGTCGGCCCCGCTGGCCAGCACCGCCTTGCTCAGTGGCGGGCGGTCGTAGGGCAGGTGCTCTTCGGCGCCGATCAGGATCACCGGGCCGCGGTGCCCCAGCTGGCGCAGCGCGACACAGGTGCGGCCACCGGCCAGGCCCGCGCCGACCACGACGATCGTGGCCTCGGGGCTCACCCGCGCCTCACTCATGACTCGCCCACTCCGGCGTCGGCGGCGTAGGCGTAGGCGTCGAAGGCCTGCTCCGCCCAAGCCGCGACGTCGCCCCACAGCATCTCGTTGCTCCGCGCCTTGCGGAAGTACAGGTGGGCCGGATGCTCCCAGCTGAACCCGATGCCACCGTGGATCTGCACGTTCTCGGCGCTCACCCAGCAGGCGCTCCGCGAGGCCTCGACCAGCGCGGAGGCGGCCGCGCCGGGCAGCGCGGCGGGTGCCTCGACGGCCGCCCAGACCGCGTGCTCCACCAGGGAGCGGGCGAGGTCGGCCTCGGTGGCCATGTCGGCAGCACAGTGCTTGATCGCCTGGAAGGAGCCGATGGCGCGACCGAACTGTTCGCGCTCCTTCGCGTAGGCGACGGCATCGGCAACCGCCTGCTCGGCGACCCCGAGCTGCTCGGCCGCGATGAGCACCGCTGCGATGTCACGCATCGTCCTGAGCAGGGCTGCGGCATCCGCGACCTCGACAGGCTGGGCCGCAACGCCGTCGAGTCGCACCAGCGAGAGCGAGCGGGTCAGGTCGAGTGCGTCGCGGCGGGTCACCTCGACGGCAGAGGTCGGCAGCACGAACCAGCGAACCTCGTCGGTCGCCCTAGCCGCCAGCACCAGCGTCGTCGCCTCGGCG
>NZ_BAAALG010000011.1:284621-311661 GCF_039528155.1 Nocardioides dubius
ACCTCGACCACCCGGTCGAGTTCACCGGTGAGCGACCAGCCGCCGTCGAGCTGCTCGGCGCGCACCTGCGCGGTGTCGAACGAGACCGCCAGCGCGTCGCCGGCCTCCAGCGCGGAGGCGACCGTCGCGGTCTGCGCGGCGTCGCCGCTGCGCACCAGGGTCTCGAGGGCCAACCAGGTGCCGAGCAGCGGCACGGTGGTGAGCTGCGCGCCGAGGATCTCGGCGACAGCGGCGAGCTCGGCCAGGCTGGCCCCGCTCCCGCCCCACTCCTCGGGCACGGCGAGGCCGGCAGCGCCGATCTCGGAGTTGAGCCGGCGCCAGAGGGCGTCGTCCATGACGCCGCCTGCAGCCTTGTCGGCACGCAGCACCGCGTCAGTGCGCGGGGCGACCCGCTGCACCATCGCGTCGACCACGTCCACGAGCTCGGCGCGGGTCTCGGCGAGCTCGAGGTCGGCGAGGATCACTGTGCACCCTCTGCGGCCAGGGCGGCGAGAACCGGCGCGAACTTCTCCTGCGCGGCAGCCTCGAGACGCGGTGTGTGCTGCGACGGGAAGAGGTCGGGGGCCGGGTCGACGTCGCGCAGCAGCTGCCGGGCGACCTGCTGCTTGTGCAGCTCGGTGGCGCCGTCCGCGATCGCCATGTGGAAGCTCTCGAGCACCCACTTGCCCAGCGGCATCTCGGTGGAGATGCCCAGCGAGCCGTGCACCTGCAGCGCCCGGCCGGCGACGTCCTGGAGCACCTTGGGCATCGCCATCTTCACCCCGGCGATGTCCTTGATGACCAACTTGTAGTCCTTGTAGTGGTCGATCTTCCACGCCGTCTGGAGCACCAGCAGCCGGAACTGCTCGAGCTGCACCCACGACTCGGCGACCATCTCCTGCACGAGCTGCAGGTCGGCCAGCCGCTTGCCGCGCGTCTCGCGAGAGACCGCACGCTCCATCATCATCTCGAGGGCGCGACGCACCAGCGCGACCGTGCGCATCGCATGGTGGATGCGACCGCCGCCGAGGCGCACCTGAGCGACCGCGAAGCCCTCACCCTCCGCACCCAGCAGGTTCTCGGCCGGGATCCGCACGTCGTTGTAGCGCACGTAGGCGTGGGTGCCCTCGTGGCCGGCGTGACCCGTGACCCCGACGTTGCGCACGATCTCGAAGCCCGGCGTGTCCGCGGGGACGATGAACATGGAGGCCCGATTGTGGCGCTCGGCGTCAGGATCGGTGACCGCCATCAGCACCAGGAACTCGGCGAACTTGGCGTTGGAGGAGAACCACTTCTCGCCGTTGATGACGTAGTGGTCACCGTCGCGCACGGCGCGGGTGGTGAACCCGGTCGGGTCGGAGCCACCGGCAGGCTCGGTCATCGAGAAGCAGGAGGCGATCTCGCCTTCGAGCAACGGCTTGAGGTAGCGGTCCTTCAGCTCCTCGGAGCCGAAGTGGGCCAGCACCTCGGCGTTGCCGGAGTCGGGTGCCTGGGTGCCGAAGACCACCGGGCCCGACAGCGTGGTGCCGATTCGCTCGTTGAGCAGCGCCAGCTTAAGTTGGCCGTAGCCGGGGCCGCCGAGCTCGGGGCCGAGGTGGCAGGCCCACAACTCACGCTCGCGGACCTGTACCTGCAGCGGCTTGATCAGCGCGTTGCGCACCGGGTCCCTCATGTCGAGGGGGTGCGCGTACATCCGGTCGGCGGGCTCGATCTCCTCGCGGACGAACTGCTCGACCCAGTCCAGCTTCTCCTGGTACTCGGCGTCGGTCTGGAAGTCCCATCCCATGGGGCTGCTCCTAGCGTGGTCGGGTGCCGGCTGCGCCGGCGAAGGTCGGGTGACTCAGGCGAGACGCCAGTTGGGGAGGACGGCGTCGCCGACGGTCTCGAAGACGAGCTCGACGGCGGCGCCGAGCTCGGGCTCGACGCGACCGGGGATCCGTCCGAGGAAGCGCAGAGGAACGTTGCTCGCCGCGTCCTCGACGTCCACCAGCAACACGGTGTACGGCGCCGGGAAGTTCGGGTTGATCTGGTGCTCGACCACGGTCCAGGTGTGCACCGTGCCGCGGGGCGGGAGGTCGTGCCAGGCGAGGTCGGTGGACAGGCACGCCACGCACCGGTGCCGGGGCGGCTGCTGCAGATTGCCGCACCCGACGCACTCCTGGGCGACCAGGCGCCCCTCGCGCGCGGCGGCGAAGAATCCCCCGGTGTCCGGGTCGTCGGTCACCGGCTCGATGCCGACGCCGGTCTCCGCGGCGCTCACGGCGCCACCAGCAGCAATGCGCTGCTTCCCGGCGGCGGTGCGGAGGTGACCAGGGAGACCTCTGCCCCCTCCACCTGCCCGGTCGAGGTACCCCGGATCTGCCGGACTCCCTCGATGACGTGGTTCATGCCGTGGATGTACGACTCGGACAACTGGCCTCCTGCGGTGTTGACCGGGATCGCCCCACCGAGGTCGAGAGCTCCGCTCTCGACGAACGCGGCGGCGTCCTCCTGGCTGCAGAAGCCGTAGTCGGCCAGCTGCAGGAACAGCGTGATCGTGAAGCAGTCGTAGAGCTGGGCGACATCGACGTCCGCGGCCGTCAGGCCCGCACGCTGGTAGAGCCGCTCGGCGATCCGCCGCGACGGGAGCTCGGTGAGCGAATCGCTCATCAGCACCGGGTACATCTGCCCCGGCCCGATCCGCGTGGTACCGGTGGACTGCGCCACCGAGCGGATCAGCACCGGCTTCTGCGCCAGGTCACGAGCCCGCGGGGTCGAGGTGACCACCACAGCAGCAGCGCCGTCGTTCTCCAGGCAGAAGTCGAAGAGCCGCAGCGGGGAGGAGATCATCCGGGCCGCGAAGTAGTCGTCGAGGCTCATCGTCCGGTCGTGCATCAGCGCGGCAGGGTTCGCGTTGGCGCGACGACGGCAGACCATCGCGATCTCGGCCAGCGTGCGCTCGGTGAGCCCGAACTGCTGCATGTGGCGACGAGTGATCATCGCGAAGAACTGTCCCGGCGAGGTCATCCCCCACGGCGAGAACAGCTCGAGGTAGGTGGAGTTTCCGCCGACGGCGCCCGTGGCGGCGACGCCCTTGCCGAGCCGGCGTCCCGAGCGGCCGTTGAGGGCGCGGTAGACGACGACGTTCTTGGCCAGGCCGCTGCGCACCGCAGCGACCGCCTGTCCGACCATCGCGCACGGCGCTGCCCCACCGGCACCGGTCTGGCCCCAGTAGCCGACATCGGTGATGCCGAGCGAGTCGGCCAGCGCGGCCGGCGACGTCTCGTCGTAGTCGCTGCGCACGAAACCGTCGATGTCCCCCGGCTCCAGCCCGGCGTCGCGGATCGCAGCGAGGGAGGCCTCGGCTGCGAGCGCGGTCACCGAGACCCCGGACGCCTTGGTGTACTCGGTGGTGCCGATGCCGGCGATGGCACACGCATCGGGCGCCCAGTCGTAGCTCACGTCGTCAGCCATCCGACACTCCAGCCAGCTCCTGCTCGGTGTGCTGCCCGAGACGAGGCGGCGTCCCGGGGCGCCCGTTGCCGTAGGAGAACCGGTACGGACTCGTCGGGAACAGCGCCTCGCCGGCGGTCGGCAGCTCGACCGGCACGAAGAACTCGCGCTCGATCAGGTGCGGGTCCTCCAGCAGCTGCTCGGGTGAGAGCACCGGGCCGAGCGGCAGGCCGCGCTCCTGCGCCTCGCGGTAGACGTCGGCGGAGTCCTTCATCATGAAGAACGCCTCCATGATGGTCTGGATGTGGCTGAAGTGCTCCTGCCGGTGGCTCAGAGCGAGGTAGGCCTCATCACCGAGGTCGAGCGCCAGCCCCATCGTGTCGAGCCACGCGACCAGCGTCTGCCAGGTACGGGTGTCGCTCAGGATCAGCGCGAAGTACACGCTGACGCCGTCCGCGCACTCGAAGAGCGCCGGCTGGGTCGGCGACGGCTGCGCGTGGCGGCAGGTCTGCCGGTGCAGGTGCACGCGCGGGTAGAACCAGTAGGGGTTGGCGAGCTCGCCGCTCACCGCCACCGCCTCGTGCATCGAGACGTCGACGATCTGACCCGCGCCGGTGGCTTGGCGTTCCAGCAGCGCGAGCAGCAGACCGGTGTGGCCGAAGCTGGCCGCGATCTGGAAGCCCTGGTTGCCGCCGGGACGGATCGGCGGGATCGAGTGATCGTCATAGCCGCAGCTGAGCAGCGGACCGCCGACGGCGAGCGCCACCAGATCGCTGCTCTGCCGGTCCGCCCACGGTCCGGTCAGGCCGTAGGGCGAGACGGAGACGACGATCAGGCCGGGGTGCGCCGCGACCAGGGCGTCGAGGTCGATCCCCCGGGCTGCCAACGCTGCCGGACCATCCGAGGTGATCAGCACGTCGGCGGTGGCGATCAGCGCATCACGCGTCGCGACGTCGTCGGGAGCGATGACGACGCTCCGCTTGCCGGTGTTGTAGGTCCAAAAGTGCAAGCTGGCGTCCGGGTCATCGTCGGCACCGTCGGCGAACGGGCCGATGCGGCGTCCGGGGCAGCCGCCGGGCGGCTCCACCTTGACCACGTCGGCGCCCTCGTCGGCGAGAAGCTTGCCGACGATCTCGCCGTAGGCCTCCTCGGCGAGCTCGACGACGCGGAGCCCGCTGTAGGTCAGCTCACCGGTGGGTCCGTCCCACATCTCAGATCACTCCTTCGTCCTCGAGCTCGGCGATCTCCTCGCCTGAGAGCCCGAGCACCTCGCCGAACACGTAGTGGTTGTCCTCGCCGAGCAGCGGCGCCGAGCGCCAGGTCTGCTGCACGGTGCGGGAGAACGCGATGGGGGTGCCCTCGAACCGGGCCTCGCCGATCACGGGGTGGTCCAGCTCGAAGAACGTGCCGCGTGCCACGAGCTGGGGGTCGGTCTCGTTCAGGTCCTCGGCGTCCTGCACCGCGCCGGCACGCACGCCGGCGGCCTGCAGGGTCTCCATCGCCTCATGGCGGGTGCGCTGCACGGTCCACGCGCTGACGTGTCGGTCGAGCTCGTCTTGATGGGCGTGTCGCTCGGACGGCGTGGCGAAGCGCGAGTCGCGGGTCCAGTCGGGATCGCCGATGGCGTGCACGAACCTCTCCCACTCGGCCTGGTCGAGCACGGCGATCGCGACCCAGCGGTCCTCGCCGGCCGACGGATAGACGCCGTGCGGGGCGGCGGCCGGGTCGTCGAGCCGGTTGCCACGTGGGAAGTCCGGGCGGCGGGTGGCGTTCTTGTTGACGGTCACGTCCAGCATGTCGGGACCGATCATCGAGATGCCGACCTCGACGGCGGAGACGTCGACCTCCGCACCCTTGCCGGTCTTGTTGCGACGCAGGATCGCCATCATCAGCGCCGCGGAGTTGTAGTAGGCGGCTTGGTTGTCCATGTAGGACAGGCCCCAGCCTGACGGCTCACGGCCGGGCAGCCCAGAGATGAAGGAGAGTCCGCTCACCGCCTGGACGATCGGGCCGTAGCTCTTGAAGTGCGCGTGCGGCCCTGAGTGGCCGAAGCCGCTCATCCGGCCGTACACGACCTCCGGCGACAGCTCGTTGAGCGCCTCGTAGGTGAGTCCCCAACGCTCCATCACGCCGGGCGCGAAGTTCTCGGTGACCACGCTGGAGGCGGCGATCAGCCGGTCGACGAGCTCGCGGCCCTTGGCGGTCTTCATGTCCACCGTGATGCCCAGCTTGTTGCGGCTGTAGTTGTTGTGCAGCCCGCCCCGATTGGGGTCGGCGTCGGCGATCTCCTCGCCGTAGTTGCGTGCCTCGCCCTTGTAGATGGGCAGCAGACGCGGCCGGTCGATGCGGCGCCGGTTCTCGATCTTGATCACCTCGGCGCCGAAGTCGCCGAGCATGCGCGTGGCGACCGAGCCGACGCCCATCCAGCAGAAGTCGGCAACCCGCACGCCGGCCAACGGGCCGACCCGGGGCACCGGGCGGCGGCTCGGGTCGGGCGTCGGGGTCGCGGCGCCTTCGGTGGCGACGGTCATGAGGTCCTCCGTTCGGAGAGGAGTGGTCGGGGACGGGCGGCGGGTCACGACATGGCCGTACGGCCGCCGTCGACGGGGAGCACCGTTCCGGTGGTGAAGCTGGACAGGTCGCTGCCGAAGTACAGGGCGGTGCCGACGACCTCGTCGGGCCGGCCCGCGCGCTGCAGCGGGAAGGACTGGGCCCGGGCGCGCCACTCGTCGGTGTACCAGGCCTCACTGATCTCGGTCAGGAACGGCCCGGCCATGATCGTGTTGACCCGGACCTTGGGCCCGTAGGCCTGGGCGAGCCCCTTGGTGAGCGTGTTGAGTCCGGCCTTCGCCGCGGCATAGACCAGGTCGCTGACCTTGGGGCGAACCGAGGCGATGCTGCTCACGTTGATCACCGAGCCGCCCTCGCTCATCCGCGGCGCAGCGATCGTGGTGAGCCGGAACGGGCCCTTGAGGTTCACGTCGAAGGTCTTGTCGAACAGCGCCTCGCTCACCGTCTCCAGGCTCTCGTAGAGCGGGGCGATGCCGGCATTGTTGACCAGCACGTCGAGGCGGCCGAACTCGTCCATGGTCGCCTCGACCAGGGCCTGGCAGCCGTCCCAGTCGCCCACGTGGGCGCCGATGCCGAGCGCACGGACGCCGTACTCGGCGCTGAGCTTCTCGGCCACCTCGACACAGGTCTCCTGCTTGCGGCTGGCGATCACGACGTCGGCGCCTGCGGCTGCGTAGCCCCGCGCCATCTCGAGGCCGAGGCCCCGGCTGCCGCCGGTGATCACAGCGACGCGGCCGCTGAGGTCGATGAGGGTGCTCATCAGGTCTGCTCCTTGACTGCGGGGGACGCCACGGCGGGCTGCGGAGCCTTGTCCGCGGGCATGCCCAGGTGACGTTCAGCGACGATGTTGCGTTGGATCTGGTCGGCGCCACCGGCGATCCGGTAGCCCGGCGCGCCCAGCACATGGGCGTTCCAGGAGAACCGACCGGGCCGGCCGTCGTCGGCGATGAGCTCGGGGCCGAGCAGCTCACGGGCGGTCTCGGAGACCAGGCCGAGCTTGCGGACCCACTGCAGCTTGCGCATCGAGCCACTCGCGCCAGGGGGCTCGCCGCTGTCGCGCGCCCGCTGCTCGCGGTGCAGCGACACCTCGGCCGCCACCTCGCGGGCCCGGATCTCGGCGAGCCGGGCGCGGACCGCTCGGTCCCGGTCTGCGCCGCTGCGGCGGGCGACCTCGAGCAGTTGCTCGAAGCTGCCGCCCACTCCCGACTTGTTGGAGGCGTTGGCACGCTCGAACCCGAGCGTGGCCCGGGTGACCTTCCAGCCGTCGCCCGGCTCCCCGAGCCGGTAGGCGTCGGGAACCCGCACGTCGGTCAGGAAGACCTCGTTGAAGCTGGTGCCGCCCGACATCTGCTTGATCTGGCGGACCTCGACACCCGGGGCGTCCATCGGCACCAGGAAGGCGCTCAGCCCCGCATGCTTGGCCACCGACGAGTCCGTGCGCACGAGCGCCTGACCCCACTCGGCGAACTGCGCGCCGGAGGTCCACACCTTCTGGCCGTTGAGCACCCAGTCGTCGCCGTCGCGGACGGCGCGAGTGGCGACCGCAGCCAGGTCGGAGCCCGCGGCGGGCTCGGAGAAGAGCTGGCAGGCCAGCTGCGACCCGTCGTGCAGGCCCGGGAAGACCCTCGACTTGAGGGCGTCGCTGCCGAAGAGCCGGATCGTGGGCGCGATCAGGTTGATGGTCACCGAGAAGAGCTCGTGACGGGTGAGCGCCACCGCCTCCCCCTCGGCCGCCTTGAAGGCGTCGGCGTGGGCGCTGCTGAGTCCGGCGCCGTGCAGCTCGGTGGGCCAGGAGATCGCACCGTAGCCGGCCTCGAACTTGAGGCGCTGCCAGGCGCGGAGCTGGTCGAGGATGGCGAGCTCGTCGTCATGGCTGAGGTTGTGGAACACCGAGACGTCGTGCGGGTCGCGCACCGCCCGCTCTGCCGGGGCGTTGTCGCCCAGCCAGGCGCGGGCCTGCTCCACCCAGGCGGCCAGCTCGGCGCCCTCGGTGTCGGGGCTGCTCGGCACCTCAGCCCTCCTCGAGGATGGCGATGGCACGCTCGGGGCAGTTGGCGACGGCGTCGCCTACGGCCACCACGTCTGCTGCGGTGAGGTCGGGTCGCAAGACGATGGGGAACCCCTCGTCATCGCAGTCGAAGTAGTCGGGGGCCAGGCTGTAGCAGCGTCCGTGACCACTGCACTTGCCGGTGTCGACAGTCAGCTTCATCGTGTTCTCCCTCCGCGCTCGAAAGCTCGGTCAGTCCCAGGCCAGGTGGAGCGCCTCGATGCCCACCTGCGGGCCGCTCTCGACCAGACCCTCGGTGTTGGTGACCCGGTAGTTCGGGATCCGCTTGTGCCACTCCTCCAAGACGATGGCCAGCTCGGTGCGTGCCAGGTGGGCGCCGACGCAGCGGTGCGGCCCGGCGGCGAAGGAGAAGTGCCGGTTGACCTTGCGGTCCAGCTGGATCTGGGCCGGGTTGTCGTACTCGGCCTCGTCGCGCGACGCCGACGGCCCGGCGACCATGACCATGTCGCCCTTCTTCATCGGGCAGCCCCCGAAGTCGGTGTCCTGGGCGACCTGGCGGGCGCCCATCACGATGGTGTGCGCGCGCAGGAACTCCTCGACCGCGTTGGGGATGATCTCCGGCTCACGGGTGATCCACTCGCGGTCCGACGGGGTGGTGGCGAGGTGGTAGAACATGTAGCTCAGCTGGCTCTTCACCGTGTCGAGCCCGGCGAGCAGCAGCACCTCCGACATGTTGAGGAACTCCTCGTCGGTCATCACCCGGTCGCCGACCTTGCTGGTCGCGAGGATGGTGAAGAAGTCGCCCTCCTCCTGCGGACGCGGGTTGGCGCGGCGATCCTTCAGGACCTCGGCGAAGTAGGCGTGGATCTCCTTCTGCGCCTGCAGCTGGTCGTCGGCGAAGTCGCCGAAGTGACCCAGGCCCTCGAAGACCGTCTCGACCCAGCCCATGAACATGTCGGTGTGCTCGAGCGGAAGCCCGAGGATGCGCAGGAAGACCTGGGTCGGGAAGACCTTGGCGAACTGATCGAGGAAGTCGACCTTGCCGTCGGCCAGGAACGACTCGATGGTGTCGACGCAGTCCTGGCGGATGACGTCCTCGAGGTTGCGCACGAAGCGCGGGGAGAACGCCACGTTCAGCACGCGCCGGAAGTCGGCGTGCTCCGGCGGGTCGATCATGGTCGGGATCCACTGCCAGTCCGGGTGCGGCACCGTCGGGATGGTGGCGCTGGAGCTGAAGATCTCGGGGGCCTGGTAGGCGTCGCGCACCAGCTCGGCGGTGAGCAGCATCCAGAACCCCGGGCCGTAGTCGCTGTAGGCGACCGGCGTCTCGGCCCGCAGCTTGTCGAACTCGTCGAAGTAGCTCAGCGCCGGCTTGGGAGTGGTGTAGTCGAAGTGCACCACCGGGCAGCCCGCGGCCTTGGCGCGCTCGAGGCGGGCGGTGGCCTCAGCGGCCTCGGCGGGGTCGACGATCTTGTTGTTCAACGGAGTCTCCTAGCAGGTGTGGTTCGGGCGGGGCGCCGGGATCAGTGCTGGACCGCGGGCGGGATGTCGGCCGACGCGGTCGGCTGGGACTGGATCGGGTGGAAGGTGGCCACCTTGATCTGGTGCACCATCCGGTGGAGCCGCCAAGCGCCGTCGACGCGGACGAACTCGCAGTCGTAGAAGGCGGCCATCATCAGCACCTCGGTCGGTGCGTCGGTGAGCACCTGGTGCGAGATCAGGTAGCTGCGGCCCGCTGCGTGATCGCCATTGACCTGGACGTCGTAGGGGGTGACGTTGTGGTGCTGCCAGGCGAGGTGGGCGGTGTTGGTGCGGATGTACTCGACGACCTCGTCGCCGCCGGTCACGATCGTGCGCCCGTTGTGGTAGTTCACCTCGACGTCGTCGGCGAGCACACGGCGCAGCGCGGTCCAGTCCCGCAGGTCGACCCGGGCGGCGTACTCGTGCACGACGCGGCGGATCTCCAGGTCGTCGACCACGCTCTGAAGACGAGCGGCGAGATCCGGCTGATCCATGGTTCCTCCTCGTGGGCCCGCGACCGTGACCCTCACCACGAAATCTAATTCATCATGAGAAATGAAGCAAGTGAAATCCCCGACCATTTCGGCCGGGATGCGGTTCGGGGGAAGGTCGCCGATCGGCGACCTTCCCCCGCGACTGGGTCTGGGTCAGCTGGGGCGGTGTGGCGACATGACCTTCTCCATGAAGGTCGCCACGAATGCGTCCAGGTCGACCTCGTTCGAGCCGGACCAGGCCACGTAGTCCGGCCAGGCCACGCTCTCGACGCCCATCTCCTCGACGATGCCGGCCCACTCCTCGGAGGAGGCGGTCAACGTGTCCACCAGCGCCTGGCCGTCGTCCAGCCTGTCGTTGTCGGCGATGCCCGCCAGCGCCGAGGAGTTGAACTCCTCGAGCTTGGTGCGTGCGGCATCGTCGTAGCCGCTCACCGAGCCACCGGCGGCGTCGAGCGACTTCAGCGCGGTGACCGCCATCGCGTTGGCACCGGAGATGTTGGACTTGAGGAACATGTCCATCTTGTCGTGGAGCAACTGCTGCGCGACAAGGGGCAGCTCGTCCCAGCGCGCCTTGCTGACGGCGAAGGCACCGGGGCTCTGACCGAGCGCGAGGCTCTCGTCGAAGACCGCGTACGGGACCACCTCAGCCAGGCCGTTGAGCTCGGTGACCCGCAGGCTGTTCGCCGCGCAGTCGGCGGTGCCGCGCTGCAGCGCCTCGAAGACCTCGGTGAAGTCGATCGAGACCGGGCTGGCGCCCAAGGCCTGCAGCTGCTTGCCCTGCAGCGTGCCGCTGGCGATGATCGACGTGCCGTCGATCTCGGCCGCCGTGGCCCGCTTCTCCGTGCAGAAGATGCCGTTCGGCCCGCCCGCGAAGGCCGGCATCAGCACATGCATGCCCTGATCCTCCAGCTCCTTGAGCACCTGCGGGTGCTCGAAGGCGACCGAGTTCCAGGTGCCGTGGCCCTGCAGCGGGCCCACGGTCGGCGACTGGTTGCCGACGAACGTCATGTCGACCAGCGCGGCGTTGGCCGGGTACTGGTCGGGCTCGAGCATCGGGCTGATGAAGGTGATGTCCAGACGGCCGTCACGCAGAGCGTCGTCCTGCTCGGTGACCGGAGCGATCGCGTAGGCGTAGTTGACGTCGAACTTCAGCTTGCCGCCGCTCCACTCCTCGATCTCCTTGAAGTAGTCCTCGTAGAGAAGACCGGTGACCGACCCCTTGGGGGCCGGGGTCTGCGCGACCAGCGTGATCGCGTCGACGTCCTCGAACGCCTTGACGTAGTCGTCCTGGGTCGCGCCGGCGGCGACGCCGTCGCCACCCGACTGCGAACCTCCGCCGTCCTCGGCGCATGCAGCAAGCGCGCCGGACAGCACCACACCCATGACCGCCGCCAGGGCGACACTTCTTGTTCTACGCACTTGCCTTCACCATTCTCTCGTTCACTGTTGGGTTAACTCGTCCGAGAACTCGACGCCCCGCCCCTGCGGCAGCCGTCACGTCAAGACCTTGTAGGCGCCGTCCGCGTAGGCGCGGCGCATCCGTGCTTTGTCCGGCTTGCCCATCGAGGTCAGCGGGATCTCCTCGATCGCGACCCACCGCTCCGGGGTCCACCAGCGCGGAACGCGGCTCTGGAGCCACCGCTTGAGCTCCGGCACGTCGACCGCGCCCGCCCGGGCGACCACCAACGCCAGCGGACGCTCCTGCCATCGCTCATCAGGGATCGCCACCACGCTCGCGCGCACCACCTCGGGGTGCGTCTCGAGCGCCTTCTCGAGTTCGAGCGAGGAGATCCACTCGCCGCCGGACTTGATCACATCCTTGAGCCGATCGGTGATCGCGACGTACCCGTCGTCGGTCAGATAGCCGACGTCGCCGGTGGCGAACCAGTCCGCGCGATCGGCGATCCCGATATAGCCGGCCGTGACCCAGGGGCCGCGGACCTCGAACTCCCCCACCGCCCGCTCGCCGGGCTGCTCGGCGTGCTCGTCGCCGCGCACGCGCAACTCGACGCCGGGCACGATCCGGCCGGCGTAGGTGCGCAGGTACTCCAGGCTGGTCTGCGCGTCGGCGGCTGCAGGCGGGTGGCCCATCGAGTTGATGCCGATCGACTCAGTCATCCCCCAGCCCTGGATGATCGGCACGCCACGGGCCCGGAATCCCTTGATCAAGTGCGCCGGGGGCGCGCTGCCACCGGACACCACCAGCTTCAGGCTGGAGAGGTCGACGCCACCCTCCTCCCACCAGCGCAGCAGGTCGTTCCACAGCGTGGCCACCCCGACTGCATGGGTGACCGCGCTCTCCTCGATCAGGCCGCCGAGATTGGCCGGGCCCAGCGAGCTGCCCGGCAGCACGAGGTCGGCACCCGAGATCCACCCGCCGAGCGGCAGGCTCGCCGCGTTGGTGTGGTAGATCGGCACCGAGGCGAGGATCCGGTCGCCCTCACCGATCCCGTAGACGTTCGGGGTGCAGATGATCTGCGCATGCAGCCAGATGCTGCGATGCGAGTAGACGACGCCCTTGGGGGGCCCGGTGGTGCCGCTGGTGTAGGCGATCACCGCCGCCTGCTGCTCCGAGACCGGACGCGGCAGCTCCGCCGAGGCCTCGGTGGCGACGGCGTCCGCGAACCGGACCACGCCAGGCATGTTGGCGGCCGGCTCGCCCACGACGACGAGCACCGGCGCGAGGTCGGTCTCGGCCAGCGCCTCGCGGCACTGCTCGAACATGGTGTGATCGACGACGACCACGTCGGGGCGTACCTGGCTCAGTACATGAGCGTTCTGCGCTGCGTCCAGTCGCGGGTTCATCGGGTTCAGCACCAGGCCCGTGGAGGTGGCGGCCAGGTAGGTGACGAGGTGCTCGACCTGGTTCCACATCATCGTGGCGACCACGCCACCCGCTGGGCAGGCCTCGGCCCACAGCCAGGTGGCCAGGCGATCGGCGAGCTCCGCGACCTCGGCGAACGTGTCGGTGCGGAGGCCGTCGTCGGTGACGCTCACGACGCGCTTCGCCGCGTGCACCGATCGGCCGTGCCGGATCAGCGAGTCCAGGGTCAGCTGGACGTCCTGCATGGTGTGCTCGATCATCAGGCACCTCCTGCCAAGGCACGGACCAGCCAGCCGGTGGCCTGCTCGTCGAGCGCATCGGCACTCGGCCCGGTGCGAACCGCGGCGCGCAGATCGCGCACCGCATCCGCACTCCGCCCCGCAAGCAGAGCCGCCAGGTCGGTGACCGCGGCAGCGAGCTGCTGCCCGGCGACGACGTCGTCGATCAATCCCTCCGCCCGCGCCTGTTCGGCCGGGATCCGCTCGGCCCGCACCATCAGGGCCATTGCCCGGCGCGGCCCGACCAGCTGCGCCAAGGTGCTTGCTGCGGCGACCGGAGGCAGGCCGAACCCCATCTCCGGAAACCAGAACCAGGCGTCTGCGGAGGCGAGGGTGAAGTCGGTGTTGAGGCAGATCTCGAAGCCGATGCCCACGCAGGGTCCCCCGACCGCCGCGATGGTGGGGACCGGGCACTCGGCGATCGCACGCACCGCTGCGCTCACCCGGCGCACGTACGCTGCCGGGTCGTCGAGCGCGGCGCGTGCCTCGTCGAGATCGGCACCGGTGGTGAACATGCCGGGCGTGCTCGAGCCCAGCACCAGCACGCGGCTGCCGTCGTCGGCGCACGCGGCAGTAGCCGCCGCGATCCGGTCGAAGTCGGCCCCGAGCATCCGGCTCCCCGAGGCGATCAGCGGAACCCGCTTGATGCTGGCCTCCGACTCAGGCATGCCGCGCCTCCCGAACCTGGCGGACCACCGCAGCCAGCGCTTCCAGGTGAGCGTCCACCCCACGTAGACCCGCATGCTCGGCGTCCACCGACACCTGGGTCGCGCCGGCTGCGAACCACGAGCCGGCACGCCTCGCGGCAACGTCGGGTCCGCCCGAGGCGAGTTGCACGCGGCCCTCGATGCCGAGCGGCAGGTCGCCTCGCCCAGCCTCTTTTGCGGCGGCGCGGACGACGGCGAGGTCCTCCTCGAAGCCGTGCTTGGGCACCCGGAGCGGAAGCCACCCGTCGGCCAGTCGCCCGACTCGGGCCAGGGGCGCGGCGTGTGTGCTGGCACCGATCCAGATGGGCACGGCGCCGCTGGCGGGGCGTGGGTTGAGCCCCACTCCGGCGAAGGAGTGGTACTCGCCGTCGATGCCCACGACCTCATCACGCCAGAGCCGCCGCATCACCTCGATCTGCTCCTCCACCCGGCGCGCCCGCGCGGCGAACGGCACACCGAGCGCCTGGAACTCCGGCTCAAGGTAGCCGAGGCCTATGCCGAGGGTGAGCCGCTCCTGCGACAGCCAGGCGAGGGTGGCGGCCTGCTTGGCGACCAGCACGGCCTGACGCTGCGGCAGGGGCATCACGGCGGTCATGAACCGCAGCCCGGTGCGCGCGGCCAGAGCGGGGATCAGGACCAGCGGGTCCAGGAAGCGGTTCTTGGTCGTGTACGGCTCAGGACGCCCGAAGGGCGCGGTCTGCGGGTGCACGACCGGGTCGAGTCCCACCACGTGGTCGGCCATCACCACGTAGCGGTAGCCGAGACGCTCGATGCCCTCAGCCCACGCGAACACGTCGTCGGGCGTGCGCATCTCGTCCTGCGGCAGGAAGGCGCCGAGTTCGAGCTCAGTCATTGCGTGCTCCTTCGAGCGAGGTGATGAAGTCGTGGATGTGCCGCCAATAGACGTGGTTCGTCGAGCCGCTCACGCCGTGCGCGACGCCGTCCAGCACCCGCACCTCGGCGCCGGGTCGGACCTCGCGCAACCTGGCGACCGAGCGGTCGCTCAGCATCTGCGACTCACGCGCCCGCAGCAGCAGGACCGGCAACTCGAAGCGGGACAGCACCGCATCCAGCCGGCGCCCCCGCGCGTCGAGGTCGGGGTCGGTGTCGAACACCCGTGGGTCCCAGCGCCAGTAGAGCCGTGCGTCGCGCTCGACGAGGCTGCGCGTCACGGCCGTGGCCGGCGGTGCGGGTTGGTCGGGGTTGAGCAGGCCGAGCGCAGCTGCCGCCTGCTCGGCGGCGTCGAAGCCGGAGAGGCTGGCCTCCAAGAAGCGCTGCACGTCGCCCACGCCCGCGGGCTCGACCCACGGGGCGACGTCGACGAGCACCAGGCCGCTTACCACGGTGCCGAGGTCCAGCGCCTCGATCGCGGCGTCGCCGCCCTGGGAGTAGCCGACGAGATAGACCGGCGCGGTGGCCGAGACCAACAGCGGCGCAAGGTCCTGGGCGTTGCCGGCAGAGGAGTACTCGCCGCCCGGTGCGTGGTCGGAGTCGCCATGCCCGCGCGAGTCGAAGATGACGGCGGCGAAGCCTGCCGCTGCCGCTTCGGCGGCTGCCTTGCGCCAGGAGTGCCGGCTCTGCGCGATGCCATGGGCGAAGATCACCGTGCCGCGCTCACCGGAGCCCAGCCTCTCCCCCGCGATCCGCAGCCCGTCGGGCGCCCGCCAGGTCGTCGGGGCCGCTTCCAGCGTTGGCCGGCTCGTACTCACTCAGTGTCTCCCGTCTGTGAGCGGAGACTGAGAGTGTGCCCCGCATCACAGGACGATATTCCTCATGATCTTTGGCTGTCAAGGAATTCTCGGGAGGAATAGAGCTGCGCCCAGAAATGCACGAATCCCCTTGCAAGCAAGGGGATTCGTCGCTTGTTGGATACAGGCTTCAGAGCACGGTGACGCCTCCGTCGACCGGGATCGAGACGCCGGTGACGTAACTGGCGTCGTCACTGTTGAGGAAGGCAATGACGTCGCCGATCTCCCGCGGCTGCGCACCACGACCGAGCGGCACGCCCGTCTTGAAGCCGGCCATTAGCTCACTGCTGTCGCGGTCCTCCTGCCCTGGGAAGAAGGAGCTCAGCATCGGCGTCTCCACCATTCCCGGGCAGACGGCGTTGGCCCGGATGCCCCGCGGGCCGCCGACCACCGCCAGCCCACGCACGAACGGCAGCAGCGCGCCCTTCGACATCGAATAGAGCGGGCTGCGCGCCGAGCCGATGATCGCGGCCGCGGTGCTGGTCAAGGTGATGCTGCCCTTGCCCTCGGCCTTCTCCAAGAGATCGAAGGCGAGAGTGGCGGAGTAGTAGGCAGACTTCAGGTTGACGTCCATCACCTGCTGCCACTGGTTCTCGTCCACCGCAAGGCCGGAGGGGCCGGGGATCCCCACCTGGTAGTGGACGGCGTGGAGCACCCCGTGCTCGGCCTCGATGCGCGCATAGAGCTTGCGCAACGCCTCGACGTCGGTCGCATCCAATCCGACGGGCGTGCCCCGCCCGCCAGCGGCGGTGACCTCGTCCACGACCGCCCGGGCGCTCTCCTCGTTCAGATCGGCCACCCACACGTGACCGCCCTCCTCGGCGATCCTCAGTGCTGCGGCCCGGCCCATGCCGGAGCCTGCCCCGATCAGCAGGGCGATCCGGTTCTCGTATCTCCTCACCGGTCTCCTCAGTAGTTCTTGGACCAGACGCTCTTGCGCCGGGTGTACTCGTCGAGAGCGGGCGCGCCGAGGCTTCGCCCGTATCCCGAGGCCTTCGCACCGCCGTAGGAGACCGCCGCGTCGGTCACCTGGTAGCAGTTGGTCCATACCGTGCCGACGTCGAGCGCATCGGCGGCCCGGTTGGCCCGCGCGATGTCGCGGGTGAAGACGCCTGCGGCGAGCCCGAACTCGGTCTCGTTCGCCAACCGGTAGGCCTCCGCCTCGTCGGTGAACCGCAGGACCGACATCACCGGGCCGAATATCTCCTCGCGGGCGATGGTCATGTCGTTGCGGACGCCGGCGAAGATCACCGGCGCCACATAGTTGCCGCCCTCGGCGTCCCCGACGCTGCCACGCCAGACCACCGAGGCCCCCTCCTGCTGCCCGATCTCGACGTATCGCTCGACCTTGGCGCGCTGGTCGGGTGTGATCAACGGACCCATGGTGGTGGCCTCGTCGAAGGCGTGGCCCACCCGCAGGTCGGTAGATGCGGCGATCGCCGCCTCGAGGAAGTCGTCGTAGATGTCGGCATGGACGAGGGTCCGGGTTCCGGCGGTGCACACCTGTCCCGAGTTGTTCCACACCGAGCCCGCTGCCGCGGCAGCCGCGGCCTCCAGGTCGGCGTCGGCGAAGACCAGCACGGGCGACTTGCCGCCCAGCTCCAGATTCACCCGCTTGAAGGTCTGCGCGGCTGCGGCGGCAAGCGCTTGGCCGGTCCGCACCGAGCCGGTGAACGAGATCCGGTTGATGCCGGGGTGCGCAACCATCGCGGCACCGACCTCGCCGTCGCCGTGGACGACGTTGAAGACGCCCTCGGGCACCCCGGCCTCCAGCGCGAGCCGAGCCATGTAGGTGGCGCTGAGCGGGGTGTGCTCGGCCGGCTTCAGCACGACCGAGTTGCCGGCCGCGAGCGCCGGAGCGACCTGGGCGAAGATCGCGCCCGGGCCGTTCCACGGCTTGATCACGCCCATCACACCGACCGGCTCGATCCGCTCCTGCACGACGTAGTCCGGCCCCACCGGCGGGAGCGATCCGGCCAGCTTCGTGGGCCAGCCGGCGAAGTAGCGCAGCGCGTTGGCCGAGTAGTTCGCGATGAAGCCCGCGTACCGGCGCAGGATGCCCGCGTCGAGCGCGTCGAGGTCGCCGATGATCTCGGCGTGCTCCTCGAGCAATCCGGCAAGCCGGATCAAGATCGCCTCCTGGGCCCGCGGCGTCAGCCGCCGCCACCGACCGTCCTCATAGGCAGCCCGGGCGGCAGAGACCGCGGCATCGAGGTCATCGGCGCCACCCCGCGCGACGCTGCCGAAGGCACGCCCGGTCGAGGGGTTGACCATCTCGCGGGTGCGGCCGTCGAGGGAGTCGACCTCTTTGCCTCCGATCACGTGCGGCACCACGCCGCGCTCGATGAATCGGGCGGCCTCGGCCGCAACAGTGACCTCGTCGATGCTCCCCGTGGGGATCTGATCGTTCATGTGCGAACTCGCTCCTCAGGCTTCGGACGGGACTCAGGACGGCCGCGAGGCCTTGGCGACCTCGCGCCAGGCATCCATGAACGCGGTGAAGTCGACCTCGTTCTCCGCGAGGTGCTCAGGCAGATCCGCGTAGTCGACCTCGGTGTCGTAGCCGAGCTCGCCGACCTTCGCCTTCCAGGTGTCGGCCCCGGAGCGGATCGCCTCCACCAGGGCGCTGCCGTCCTGGATCGCCTTGTTGTCGGCGACGGCGTTGAGGAACTCCTCGTTGCCCTTGTCAAGCTCGCTCTGGGCGGCCTCGTCGAGACCAGCGATCGTGCCGTCCTTCTCAGGCACGAGCTCCAGCACCTGGCGGTACATGTCGAGCAGACCCTCCATGTTCGACTGGACGAACACGTCGGCGCGGTCGTACATCAACTGCTGGGCCACCAAGGGCAGCTCGTCCCACTTGGCCTGGCTGATCGCCAGCGCGGAGGGAACCTGCCCGAAGGAGGTCTTGGAGTCCAAGATGACGTGCGGGGCCACCGAGAGCAGGTCGCCGAGCAGGACGACCGTCGCCCCGGCGTAGGCGCAGTCGAGGACGCCGCGCTGCAGTGCCTCGTAGACCTCGGCGTAGTCGAGCGAGACCGGGCTCATCCCCAGTGCCTTCGCCTCAGCCGAGTGGGCGCTTCCGGAGATCCGCACCTGGGCGCCCTTGAGGGAGTCGAGGTCGCGGCGAGCGTCGCTGCAGAAGATGCCGTTGATGCCGCCGGTGAAGGCCGGCGCCAGCACCTTCATCCCGCGGGCCGCGAACTCGTCGCCGACCGCGCCGTCGCTGTTGACGATGTCGGTGATGTACCCGTGTGGGGCCATCACCATCTCCAGCGGGTTGCCGTTGCCCATGTAGCTGGTGTCGGAGAGCGCTGCGTAGGTCGGGTAGAGGTCGGGCTCGTAGCCCGCCATCACGCTGCCGACGTCGAGGCGCCCGTCGGCGAGCGCGTCGTCGACCTCGGTGGGCGCCGCGGTCGCGTTGGACCACGAGATGTCGAAGGTGATCTTGCCGTCCGACCACTCCTCGACGGCGGCGAAGTAGTCCTCGAAGTTCTTGCCGACCGGCGAGCCCTTCGGTGCCGGCGACTGGGTGAACAGCGAGATCGGCTCGATGTCGGCGAACGCCTCCTGGTACTCCTCCTTGGTGGCGCCGAAGGAAACGCCCTCACCGCCGGACTGGTCGCCGGCGGCGTCCTCGGCACAGGCCGAGAGGGCGAGGGTGCCGATCAGGCCGAGGGCGCCGAGAGCGGCGAGACTGCGACGTCGGGGGTTGCTCATGATGTTGCCTCCAGATGGCAGGGGTGCGTGGTTGCGTGCGGGGACGGGGCGCCGGGCCGAGTCACGGCGGCCTCGCCTCACCCGCTGGTCAGATCGGGGATCGTCGTGGCTATCTCTGGGAAGAAGATGAGCAGCAGGCTGACGATGATGGCCATCGGCAGGAACCAGGCCGCGGCGACGAAGACGTCGCCGAGCGTGATCCGCTGACCGCCGTTGACCTCGGGGTCCTTGACGATGCTGTAGATGATGAACGACAAGATGCCGACAGGTGGCGAGACCACCGCGAGCTCTCCCATGAAGACCGCGAACACTCCGAACCAGAGCAACGAGATCTCCAGGTTCTCCAGCGTCGGGATCAGGATCGGCACGGTGAGCACCAGCATCGGCAGGGGCTCGAGGAACGTGCCCAGCACGATGTAGACCACCAGCATCATCAGCAGGAAGGTGGTGCGATTGAGGTCCATCGACTCGACCCACTCGGAGAACCCGTTGGTGATCCCGGTCAGGACCATCATCCGGGAGAGCATCTCGACGCCGATGAGCATGAAGAAGATGGCACCGACACTGCTGATGGTCGCCACGGCGGCGTCGGCGACGGCCCGGAACGGACCGTCCTTGCGGCGCCACCACAGGGTGATCAGCAAGGACAGCAGTGCGGCGGAGGCGCCGGACTCGGTGGCCGTGAAGGTGCCCGAGAGCGTGCCCCAGATGATCAGGGCGACCAGCACCGGGAGCGGCCAGATCGGGAGCAGCGAGCGGAACCGGTCGGGCCAGGTGGTCTCGCTCCGGACCGCGAGCCGGGTGTCGGCGCCGGACCAGGCAGGGCGCATGATCGCCAGCGCGACGATCATGATCGTGAACATCACGGCCACCAGCACGCCTGGGCCGATGCCGGCCATCAGCTGCGGACCGACCGGCACCTCTGCGATGCCGGCATAGATCACCAGCATGATGCTCGGCGGGATCAGCTGGCCGGGCAGTCCGGCCACGATCACAGCACCGATCGCCATGCGCTTGTCGTAGCCCGCCTTCAGCATCTCGGGGATGCCGATGCGGGCAAGCGTGTAGGTCATCCCGACCGACGATCCGCTGACGGAGGCGAGGCCGGCGCCGGCGAGGTTGGTGCCCACGGCCAGTCCGCCCGGCACCCAGCCGAGCCAGCGCTGTGCCGCAGAGTAGATGGAGTCGGTGAGACCGGCCTTCCAGAGCAGCAGGCCCATCAGCACGAACATCGGGATCACGCTGAGCGACCAGGTCGCCGTCTCGCCATAGGGCATGGTGGCCATGGTCGACTCGACCAGCATCGTCCCACGCAGCGCGTAGAGCCCGAGCAGCGAGGGGATCATCATCGCGAGTGCCACCGGCATCCGCAGGAAGATGAGCGCCAGCATCATGACGCAGCCGAGCAGTCCGATCGCCTCGGGGACGAGCGGCAGGAACATGCCGATCGTGCAGGCGGCGACCGTGCCGAGGCCGATGCTGAAGATCGACCAGGAGCGCAGGCCGGTCACCATCGACGGCGCGGGTCCGTCCGCGGCAGCGGGTGCGGGACGCTCGGACACTTCGGTGGTCATCGGAGGGCCTCCTTGGCTTCGGTCGGCTCGTCGGTGCCGATGAACTCGTTGAGCTCGGCCTCCTCGATCGACTCCTCAGCGACCCCGAAGCGGATCGCGGTGTATGCGGCGTGCAGGAACTGCAGCGTCATGACGCCGAAGGCGAGCGGTGCGAGGTAGTAGGGCTGCCAGGCAGGCACCGGGGTGATCCCCGCGTGCTTGCCGATCTCCCGGGCGAACTGCGCCTCGCCCCAGCCGAACTTGGCCAGTGCGGCAACCAGCACCGCCGCGACCAGGTAGAAGAAGGCGAGCACGAAGCGCCGGCTCACCGTGGGCAGCATCTGGAAGATCAGGTCGGCGGCGATGTGCTGGCCCCGGCGCTGCGCGGCCATGAAGCCGAGGAAGGCGAGGATCGGCATGTACCAGTACTGCGTGATCTCCAGCGTGTAGTCGATCGGGCTGCCGAAGTACTTGCGCAGAACCGCGTTGAGGGTGACGTGCACCATCATCACGAACGTGACGATGACCGCGGGCACCTCGATGGCGAGATCGCCGGCCTGAGACCAGCGCGAACGATGGCTGTGACTTGGGGGCATTTTCGAAGATCCACTCCGTTGCAGATGACGTCGCCCTGCGTGACGCCGACCACAGAGTCTGGCAAGAGAATCGCCCTCCGTCAAGATTTCTCATGACGAATTATTTCGACCTATGCTCGCCTCGTGAAAGCAGTCATCGCATCTGAACCAGGCACGCCCGACGTCCTCGCTCTGCAGGATCTGCCCACCCCCGAGCCCGGCCCCGGGGAGGTGGCCATCGACGTGGTCGCAACCGCCGTCAACCGGGCCGACACCCTGCAACGCCAGGGCTACTATCCGCCCCCACCTGGGGCCTCGGACATCATCGGCCTCGAATGCAGCGGCGTGGTCGCTGCCGTCGGCGACGGCGTCACCCGCTGGGCACCAGGCGACGAGGTGTGCGCACTGCTCGCCGGCGGCGGCTACGCCACCCGAGTGATCGCCCCACAAGGTCAGGTGATGGCCGTGCCGGACGGCGTGGACGTCGCCTCGGCGGCCGCCCTCCCCGAGGTGGCCGCAACCGTGTGGTCCAACGTCTTCATGGGCGCCGGCCTGCGCAGCGGCGAGATCTTCCTGGTGCACGGCGGCGCGGGCGGGATCGGCACCTTCGCGATCCAGGTCGCCAGCGCTCTCGGCGCACGGGTCTTCGCCACCGCGGGCAGCTCGCGCAAGACCGATCTCTGCCTCAAGCTCGGAGCGGAGGGCGTGATCAACTACCGCGAGGACGACTTCGTCGAGATCGTGCGTGCAGCCACCGACCGCCACGGCGCCGACGTCATCTTGGATAACATGGGCGGCTCCTACCTGGGCCGCAACGTCGACGCGCTGGCCATGGGCGGGCGGCTCGCGATCATCGGCATGCAGGGCGGGACGCGCGGCGAGCTCAACATCGGCAAGCTGCTCACCAAGCGAGGCACCGTGCTCGCGACCTCGCTGCGGCCACGCCCGATCGAGGAGAAGGCCGCCATCTGCCGCGAGGTCGAGGAGCGCGTGTGGCCCCTGGTCGCCGCGGGCCGGATCCGGCCGATCATCCATGCCCGCCTGCCGCTCGCCGAGGCGGCGGAGGCGCACCGGATGCTCGAGGCCAGCGACCACGCCGGGAAGATCCTGCTCACCGCTTGAGCCACCGGCCTCGCCGCAACACCACAACCAGGTTATTCATACTGCTAGATTCATCGAGTCGGGCCGGTCCCGCGGCCCTCGACGGAAGGAACGCCATGGCGAACATCATCATCGTCGGAGTCGACGGCAACGAGCCCGCCGAGCAGGCAGCCGGCGTGGCCGCCGACCTGGCCCGCGCCACCGGCGCGGCACTGCACGTGGTCTGCGCCTACGCCCGCGAACAGGTTGCGGAGGTCGAGTTCGACGACAGCACGCTGCAGGTCTCCGTCGCGAAGGAGTCCGCTGACATCGCGGCGCGCGCCGCGAAGGCACTCGGTGCCGGCATCACGACGGTGACCAGCACCGCTGCCCAGGGCCGGCCCGCCGAGGTCCTCACGGCCGAGGCCGAACGACTCGGCGCCTCACTCATCGTGATCGGCAACAAGCGCGTCCAGGGCCTGGCCCGGGTCCTCGGCAGCGTCGCAGCCGCGGTCGCCCAGCACGCGCCCTGCGACGTCTACATCGCGCACACCAACTGAGAATGCCCTGCCGGCCGGGGCGGCTCCGCTCCCGGCCGGTGGGCCGTAGGTGGATCAGGCTGCAGCGCGCCCTCAGCGAGCCGGCAACAGATGCTCACGGCCGAGGTCGGTCGCTGCTCGAACTCCCATCAGATGCAGGGTGCGCCGCAGTTCGGCCTCGAAGATGGCAAGCACGTCGGCGACCCCGGCCTCACCCGCACCCGCCAGGCCGTAGACGTAGGGTCGTCCGACCAGGACGCCGTTCGCGCCGAGCGCGAGAGCCTTGACGACGTCGGTGCCACAGCGGACGCCGCCGTCCATGAGCACCTCCAGGCGGTCACCGACCGCGGCGACCACCTCGCGCAGCGCATCGAGCGTGGCGGGCGCGGAGCCGAGTTGCCTGCCACCGTGGTTGGAGACGACGACACCGTCGGCGCCGATCTCTGCAGCACGCACGGCGTCCTCGGCGTCGAGGATGCCCTTGACGAACATCGGACCGGCCCACTGATCCCGCATCCAGGCAAGGTCGGACCAGGCAAGGTCCGGACGTAGGTTGACCGCCTGGCGCTGAGCCGTCTCGAGCATCCGGGCGCTCTGGCCGGGCTCGACCAGGTTGCGCAGCGCAACCCGGCGGTGGCGCAGGTAGCGCGCGGACCAGGCAGGTCGCAGGCCCGCAGACAGCATCCGCCCCGGGGTGAGCACCGGAGGGATGCCCATACCGTGACGGCGCTCCCCCAACCGGTTGCCGACGACCGGGACATCGACCGTCACGAAGAGTGCGGTGTAGCCGGATCGTCTCGCACGAGCCAGCAGCCCCCCGGTCAGCTCACGATCACCCCACGGGTAGAGCTGGAACCAGTGGTCGGCCGACGTCGCCTGGGCGACCTCCTCGATGGAGTAGCTGGAGCCGGTGCTCAGCACCAGCCGGGTGCCAGCCCGCTCAGCGGCACGCGCCGCGGCGAGGTCGCCCTGCCCGTGCACGGCGCCAATCAGCCCGGTCGGCGCCAGCACGACGGGCAGGCTCAGCTCCTCACCCGCGATCTTCGCGGTGAGGTCGACCTCGGCGATCCCGGCGAGCGCACGTTGCCGCAACGACCAAGCGGCGAACGCCTGCCGGTTCCCACGCAGCGCAGACTCGTCGTCAGCGCCGTTCTCCACGTACTCCCACACCATCCGCGGCAGGCGGCGCCGCGCACGCCGGCGCCAGTCCTCCACCGTCAGCGGTGCGTGGTCGGAGCGCGCCTGGACCTGGAACGGGCCGACCCTCATCGGGACGCGGCATCGCGCCCGGCGATGTAGCCGAAGGTCATGCCGAGCGTGATCGTGCCGCCGGCGCCGCCATAGAAGCCCTGGGTGGTCGCACCGCCTGCGTTGCCGGCCGCGTAAAGCCCGGGGATCACCGCGCCACTGGCATCGAGGACGCGCGCCTGGTGGTCGGTGCGGGGGCCGCCGATGGTGCCGATCGCGCTGGTCTCGATGCGCACCGCGAAGTAGGGCGGCTTGTCGATCGGACCGAGTGCGCCGGTCGCGGGGTTCTTCAGCGCCGGCCGCATCAGCGTGACCAGGGGGCGCACCAACTGCTTGCGCATCCGGTCAGGGCGACGTGCGCGGGCCACGCGACCCAGCACCAGGCCGGCCACGGGGCCGATCAGCTTCGCGATCCGCTTGCGCATCCGCTCCGCGAAGGTCGGCGCCCAGGCGTTCAGCGAGAGCCTGCCCAGGAAAGGGTTGTGGTCGCCGAAGAAGCGTTCGAAGGTGGAGGTGCCGCGCCCGAACCAGGGGTCGCGCCCCTTGGCGGCCTCGGGGTTGTAGGCCTTGACGGTGCGCACCAGGCCATCGGGGTCCACCCCGATCTTCGCGGCCAGCTCCTCGAGAGTGGGGGCCTGGTAGACGTTCGCAGGGTACTCGCCGCCCGGCTCGACACCGAGGAAGCTGTAGCGGCGGTGGTAGTACTCGTCGAAGATCATCCAGGCGCTCGAGTTCGGCATCTCGCCGTTCTCGTCGGGGGTGCGCATCACCGCGCCGAGGTCGTTGTAGGACACGGCTTCATTGGCGAAGCGCTCCCCAGCGTCATTGACCATGATCGTGTGCGGCAGCGCCCGCTCGCCCTGCACCAGCCTGCTGATCGGGCGGCCATCGAGCTCCTCGCCGGGAACCTGGATGCCCGGCTGCCACCAAGCCTGGTCGATCGCCACGAGGTCGGCACCAACCTCCTCGACGAGTGCCAGCGCGTCGCCCCGATGGCCGCGAGGGCTCACCTGGATCGGGAACGGTTTGCCGAGGTGGCGAGTGGTCAGCTCGTCGGAGTCCTCGAAGCCACCGGTGGCGATCACCACGCCCTTGCGCACCGCGACGCTCCGGGTGCCGGCGGCGGTCTGGACGTCGACGGCGTCGACACCTGCATCACTGCGGCCGAGCCGGACGACACGAGCCTCGGTGCGCACGTCGACACCCTTGACCAGGCAGGCCTCGAGGAAGGAGCCGATCATCGCGTAGCCGGCCATCCAGACGCCCTGGATCCCGTTGATCAGCCACAGCGGAAGCGGATTGCGCGCCATGCCGGACTTCTTGGGCGGGCGCACAAGTGCGGCCGCATCGCCGAGGACCGAGGGTGCGAACGGACCTGGGAACAGGGAGCGGAAGCTCGAGGCGCCCTGGATGTCGGAGGTGTAATCGGGCCAGGCGACAGGGATCCAGCTCAGGTAGGTGTGTTCCTCCACGAAGCGCGCGACCTTGGGCGCCTGGTCGATGAAGGTGTCGATGATGTCGTGATCGAGGGTCTGGTCGCGGCCTTGGCCCAGGAGGTAGGTGCGCGCCTCCTCCGGCGAGTCGTCGGTGCCGAGCGCACCGTAGGAGAAGCGATGGTTCGGCACCCAGACGGCGCCGCCGGAGATCGCGGTGGTGCCGCCGATCAGGTTCTCCGACTCCAGGACCAGCACGGAGGCCCCGTCGACCGCGGCGCTCAGGGCCGCCGCCATTCCCGATGCTCCGGAGCCGACCACGACGACGTCGACCTCGCCCGGAAGGCCCAGCTCCGCAGCACTTCCGACCGACCCGGCAAACGACCTCGCAGTTTTCATCGCAACCTCACTCTGAGTAGCCCAAGTTGTGTTCCGAGCCACAACGTACCACAGTTCCTCATGATGAATTAGCCTTGAAAGGGAGCCTGATGTCCGCCACCGAACCCGTGGTCACCTACCGCACCGAGGACCGGATCGCCTACGTCCGGATGAACCGCCCGCGCTACCGCAACGCCCAGAACTCGGCGATGACCTACGCGCTCGACGACGCGTTCCAGCGCGCCGTCGAGGACGCCGAGATCAAGGTGATCGTGCTTCAGGGCTCTGGCGAGCACTTCAGCGCAGGACACGACATCGGCACTCCGGAGCGCGACGCCGACCAGAGCTTCCCGCGCCGCGCGGTGATGCACTGGGACCACGTAGGGCGCGACGGCGCCGACGCCCGGATGGCGCGCGAGAGCGAGGTCTACCTGGGCATGTGCCGACGATGGCGCGAGCTGCCCAAGCCGATGCTCGCCGAGGTGCAGGGCGCCTGCATCGCAGGCGGCCTGATGCTGGCTTGGGCGTGCGACTTCATCGTCGCCTCCGAGGACGCCTACTTCGCCGACCCGGTCGTGCGAATGGGCATCCCCGGAGTGGAGTACTTCGCCCACCCCTGGGTCACGAACCCGCGCGCGGCCAAGGAGCTGCTGTTCACCGCCGATCCCATCTCGGCGGAACGGGCGCACGCCTTGGGCATGGTCAACCACGTGGTGCCGCGGGCAGCGCTGAGCTCGACCACCCGCCGCCTGGCCGAGCGGATCAGCACCCTGCCGGCCTTCGGGCTCAGCCTCGCCAAACGTGCGGTGAACCTCGCCGAGGACGCCCAAGGACTCCGGATCGGGACCGAGGCCGCCTTCGGACTGCACCACGTCGCCCACGCCCACAATGCGGAGATCGGCATCGGCGCCTTGGGTGGCGTCGACCACCGCGACCTGCGTTCGTAGCCAGGCAT
>NZ_BAAALG010000011.1:311693-333424 GCF_039528155.1 Nocardioides dubius
CAGGCGTCAGGGGGCGACCAGCGCCCACGGCCGCTCCTGCTCGACCTGCGCCGAGAGGGAGAGCAGCTTGCCCTCGTCGCCGAGGCGGCCGATCACCTGCACGCCGATCGGCAGGCCGTCGGCGTCGTGGCTCCACGGGAGCGAGACGCCCGGCTGGCCGGTGGTGTTGAAGATGCCGGTCATCGCCGAGTAGTCGCCGGCCCGCTCCCACATCGCTGCGGGGTTGGTGGTGTCGAGGACACCCAGCTCCGGGACCCGGCGCGCGATGGTCGGGGTGAGCACGAAGTCGAGCCCGGCGAACATCTGCGCGACCTGCCAGCTGGTCACCTGCAGGCCGTTGAGGGCGTCGGCGTAGTCCACCGCGCCGATGGTGCCGCGGTAGTGGTCGTACATCATCCGGGTGAACGGCTCGAGGTCGTCGTCCTTGAGCTCGCGGCCGAGCTGGGCCAGGCGGCCGTCGACCTGCGAGAGCAGGCTGACGCCCATCACCACGCCGAAGGCGCCCATGTGCTGCTCGGGGTCGTAGGTCCACGACACCGGGACGATCTCGTGACCGAGGCCGGCCAGGAACTCCGCCGCCTCCTTCGCAGCGGCGGCGCACTCGGCGTCCACCACGCCGCCGTCGGCTCGGTCGGTGACCAGGCCGATCCGCAGCGTGCCGGGCTCACGGCGCATCTGCTCGAGGAAGGTGGCCTCGGGACCGGGCGCGCCGATCAGGTCGCCGTCCAGCGGCTGCCCGCCAATGTCGAGCAGCAGTGCCGAGTCGCGCACCGAGCGGGTCAGCGCGTGGTTGATGCCCAGCGGGTAGCCCATCACGCTCGGCACCGGCGCGGCCGAGACCCGGCCACGCGACGGCTTGAGGCCGAACAGCCCGCACATCGAGGACGGGATCCGGATCGAGCCGCCACCGTCGTTGCCGTGCGCCACCGGCACGATGCCGGCCGCGACCGCACCGGCCGCACCGCCGCTGGAGCCGCCGGTGGAGTGGGTCGGCTTCCACGGGTTGCGGCTCGGACCGTGCGCCAGCGGCTCGGTGCTCGCGTTCTTGCCGAGCTCCGGGCTGTTGCTCATCCCCAGGACCACCATGCCGGCCGCCTTGTAGCGCGCCACCAGGGTGCTGTCCTCGCTCTGGACGTCGCCCTCCCACAGCCGGCTGCCCCGCGTGGTGGGCATCCCCGCCACGTTCATCCCGAGATCCTTGAACACGGTGGGCACACCGGTCAGCGGGCCGGCCGGCAGGCCGGCGTCGACGTCGGCGAGCGCCTGCTCGAACCGGTCGGCGACGAGCAGGTTGAGATCCTTCCTCGCCTCGAACCCGGCGATCGCCTGCTCGACGACCTCGCGGGCGCTGACCTCACCCGAGGCGATCGCCTCGGCGGTCGCGATCGCATCCAACGGCTGGCTCATCCGAACTCCCTCATGCCTCGACGTTGTGGCAGGCCACGAACTGGCCCGGCCGCATCTCACGCAGCTGCGGCTCCTCGGCCGCGCACTGCTCGGTCGCCAACGGGCACCGGGTACGGAACCGGCAGCCGCTCGGCGGGTTCAACGGCGACGGCAGCTCGACGGCCTTGACCGGACCACTGGGCGCGGCCGCGGCGTCGGAGGCACTGGGCACCGACGTCAGCAGCAGCTTCGTGTACGGGTGCAGGGCCTTGTTCTCCATGCCGTCGCTGGGGATCACCTCGCAGGTCTTGCCGAGGTACATCACCATCACGCGGTCGCTGATGTTCTTCACCACTGCCACGTCGTGGGCGATGAAGATCATGCTCAGGTCGTAGCGCTCACGGGTCTCCTCGAGGAGGTTGAGCACCTGCGCCTGCACCGACACGTCCAGGCTGGAGACCGGCTCGTCGCAGATCAGCACATCGGGGTCCATCGCCAGCGAGCGGGCGATGCAGACGCGCTGACACTGGCCGCCGGAGAGCTCGTGCGGACGACGGTCGCGGACGACGTCGGGGTCGAGCCCGACCGAGCGGAGCAGGTCGTCGATGAACTTCGCGCGGTCCTCGCCGGAGAAGCCCCAGATCTCCAGCCCCTCGGCGACCAGGTCCTTGACCTTGCGCCGCGGGTTCAGCGCGGAGACCGGGTCCTGCATGATCATCTGCATCTTGGCGCGCGCCTCGCGCATCGCCTTCGGCTTGAGACCGGTCAGCTCGACGTCCCCGAGCCGGACGTTGCCCGAGGTCGGCGACGGCAGCTGCATCAGGGCGCGACCGGCACTCGACTTGCCACAGCCGGACTCCCCCAGGATGCCCAGGGTCTCGCGCGGCAGCAGGTCGATGCTCAGGTCGGAGACCGCGTGCACGGTTCCGCCCGAGACCGGGAACTCCACCACCAGGTTCTCGACGGTGAGCGCCCGCTGGTCGTCGGAGCGCAGGTGTGCGGTTCCACTTCCGGCCATCGTCAGCTCACTTCCATTCGATGCGTTCCAGAGATCTGGAGCGGGTGGTAACAGGCGACTGCGCGACCCTCGGAGCCGGCGACCTTCTCCAGCTGCGGGAGCTGGCTGGTGCAGGTGGCGTCGGCGAACTTGCAGCGCGGGGCGAAGCGGCAACCGGCCGGCGGCCGGGCCATGTCCGGCGGGCTGCCGTCGATGGCGCGCAGGATGGTGTGCGGCGCGTTCTCGATCTGCGGGATCGAGGCGAGCAGCGCATCGGTGTAGGGGTGGCGCGCGGAGTCGAAGACCTCACGGGTGAGGCCCTGCTCGACGGTGCGGCCGGCGTACATCACCTGCACCCGGTCGGTGCGGCCGGCGATCGCGCCGAGGTCGTGGCTGACCAGGATGGTGGCCATGTCACGCTCTGCGGTCAGCGAGCCGAGCAGGTCGAGGATCTGCTTCTGCACGGTGACGTCGAGGGCCGTGGTGGGCTCGTCGGCGATCAGCAGGCGCGGGTCGCAGGCCAGCGCCATCGCGATCACCACGCGCTGCCGCATGCCGCCGGACATCTCGTGCGGGTACTGCGTCATCCGCCGGGCCGGCTCCGGGATGCCGACCTGCTTGAGCAGCTCGACAGCGCGGTCGGTGGCCTCCTTGCGCGAGCACTTGAGGTGGTAGCGCAGTGCCTCGGTGAGGTGGGTGCCGACCCGCTTGACCGGGTTCAGCGACGTCATCGGGTCCTGGAAGACCATCGCCACCTCGGTGCCCCACAGCTTGCGCCGGGCGGCCCGCTTCATGGCGTGCACGTCGTTGCCGGCCAAGGTGACCTTGCCGGAGATGGTGGTCCGCGAGTCGTTGGAGATCAGGCCCATCAGGGTCCGTCCGAGCACCGACTTGCCGGAGCCGGACTCGCCGACCAGGCCCAGGGTCTCGCCGGGACGCAGCGTCAGCGAGACGCCGTCGACGGCGCGGACGTCGCCACGCGGGGTGTGGAAGACGGTGCGGAGATCCTCGGCGACGAGGATCGGCGCCTTCTCGGAAACGTTGTTGGCACTCACAGCTTGGCACTCCTCGGGTCCCAGCGCTTCTGCACCTTCTCGCCCAACAGGTTGAACGAGAAGACGGTCAGGAACAAGCACAGACCGGGCACGATGACGACGAAGGGATGCTCCTCCATGACGCCGCCCTCGCCCTCGGCGATCATGTTGCCCCAGGTGGGCTCGGGGGCCTGGATGCCCAGCCCCAGGTAGGACAGCGATGCCTCGGCCACGATCAGCATCGAGACCATCACCACGCCCATGGAGAGCACCGGGAGCACGACGTTGGGCAGCAGCTCCTTGCGCAGCAGGCGCCAGCGGGTGGCGCCCATCGAGCGCGCCGCCAGCACGAACTCGCGCTGGGCGAAGGTGATCGTGTTGGCACGGGCCACCCGGATCATGCTCGGGATGGTCAGCAGCGACAGCGCGATCGACAGGTTGCGCAGGTTCGGGTCGAGCACCGTGCCCAGCGCGATCAGCAGCACCAGCGGCGGGACCGCGAGCAGGGCGTTGGAGAAGATGCCGACGATCCGGTCGGTGGCCTTGCCGAAGAAGCCGGCCACCATGCCGATCAGACCGCCGACGGTCATTCCCATCAGGATCGCGAAGAGAGCCACGATCAGCGAGGTGCGGGCACCGTAGATGGCACGGGCCAGCAGGTCGAGGCCGTAGTTGTTGGTGCCCAGTGGGTACTCCGAGCCGAGGCTCGGGCTCGCGAAGATCGGCGCGCTCAGACCCGCGGCCGAGTCGTTGTGGTTGCCCAGCGGCAGAACCGGGGCGAGCGCGGCGATGGTGATCAGCAGGATCAGCCACGCGGCACCCAGGCCGAAGACCACGTCGACCTTGCGGCCACGGATGCCCTCGGCGGTCCGGCCAAGGCCGTTGATCGCGGCGAAGATGCCGACGACGATCAGCAGCACCTTCACCAGGGTGACCAGCAGGTCGGTGGAGAGGCCGAACCCGGCCAGGGCCAGGCCGCCCACCAGGAGCGGGACGCCGGTCAGCAGCAGCTGCTTGCGTGACGGGGCGGCGTTGGACAGCTGCGACTCGGGCGCAGGAACGCTCAGCACCTCCACGGGGCTGGCGGGAGTCAGGTCAGGCTCGGGCACGGCGCGTCCTCGGGTCGAGATAGCCATAGGAGAGGTCGATGAGGGCGTTGCTGAGCACGTAGATGATCGCGATCAGCAAGACGGCGCCCTGCACCATCGGGTAGTTGCCGGTGCTGGCGGACTCGATGATGAGCCGGCCCATGCCGGGCAGCGAGAACAGGTACTCCACGATCACCGTCGAGCCGATCATCCGGCCCAGGCTGATGCCGATCACGGTGACCAGGGAGAAGGAGGAGGGACGCAGCGCGTCGCTGAACATGATCCGCAGCGGCGGCATGCCCTTGGCCCGAGCCGCGAGGATGTAGTCCTCGTGCAGCGTGGTGACCAGGTCGTTGCGCAGGATGCGGGTGTACATCGCCAGCTCCATCAGCGCGATGGTGAGCGCTGGGAGCAGCAGATGGCTGATGTTGCCGCTCAGGCTCTCCGAGGGGCGCACCCAACCGGTTCGTGGGAACCAGCCCAGCGAGTTGACGAGCACCGCGATCAGCACCAGGCCGACCAGGAACGACGGCAGCGACAGCAGACCGAAGGTGGCCGCGCCGATGACGCGGTCGATCCGGCCGCCCTCGTTGTAGGCCGACCACATGGCCAGCGGGATGGAGATGACCAGGGCCAGCACGAGGGCGGTTCCGGCCAGTTGGAAGCTCACGGGGATGGCATCCAGCAGGCGGTCCCAGACCGGCATGATCGGGGGCACGAGCGAGTCACCGAGGTCACCTCGGAGGACACCGCCCAGCCAGTCGAAGTAGCGAGTGAACAGGGGGTCGTTGAGCCCCATCTGGTCCCGCAGCGCGGCGTATTCCTCCGGCGGGCGACCCTCACCGAGCACGGCGACCGCAGGGTCACCGGGCACCAGCGAGAGGAGCGCGAACACACCGAAGCTCACCAGCAGCAGGACCGCGATCAGCTCGAGGATCCTAAGCACGAATTGGCGCAACACAGTCGAAATCTCTCATCGGCAAAGATGGCGGAATGTGATCTGTCCCACTCACCGGAAACGGGTGTTCGGAACGGGGCTCAGGCCATCGGGGCCTGGGCTTGGTGGGGCTCGCAGCGTCAGACGGAGACCGCTGTGCGGATGACCTTGCCGGTGGCGTTGCGCGGCAGCGGCTGCTCCGCGATCCGCCACACCGAAGGCACCTTGTAGTGCGCCAGACGCTCCGCGGTGTGGCCGCGCAGCTCCTGCTCGAAGACGGCGCGATCGGCGTTCGCGGACGGCTTGCCCACGACGACCGCGGCCACCTCCTGGCCGAGGTCGCTGTGGGCGACCCCCATGACCAGCACCTCGGCGACGTCGGGGTGCTCGCTGATCGCGGCCTCGACCTCTGCGGGGTAGACGTTCTCGCCACCGCGGATGATCAGGTCCGAGCGCCGGCTGGAGAGCCGGATGCGGCCCTGCTCGTCCATGCTGCCCAGGTCTCCGGTGCGCAGCCAGCGGTCCTCGGTGAAGGCGGCGGCAGTGGCCTCGGGGTTGTTCCAGTAGCCGAGCATCGCGTAGGCGGAGCGGGTGTAGATCTCCCCCTCCTCGCCGACCGGCAGGACAGCGCCGGTGGCGTCGCGAACCTCCACCTCGACGCCGATGTTCGGCCGGCCGAGGGTGCCCGGCGACTCCGCCAGGTCCATCGGCGTGGCGACGGCGATCGCCGTGCAGGTCTCGGTCATCCCGTAGGAGTCGACGAGCGCGCTGGCGAACGGGAGCTTCTCGCGCAGCTGCTGCTTGAACTGCGGGGACGACGGGGCCGAGGCCAGCGAGAACGCTGCCAGGCTGGAGGTGTCGTAGTCGTTGATGCCCTCGAAGTTGAGCAGCCGGTTGGCCATGGTGGGCACCGCACCCCAGTTGGTGACGCGGGCGTCCTGGACCAGCTTCAGCACCGCGCCGGGCTCGAAGGCACCCAGGTGGATCGCCACCGTGGAGCCGATCGAGAGGCAGGCGACGGCGATGTTGTGCAGGCTGCCGATGTGGAACAGCGGCATCGCCATCAGGTGGACCTTGTCCTGGGGCGGGACCGGGTCACCGAAGGCAGCCGAGAGAGCACCGGTGTAGCCGAGGAAGGCGGCGACACTGGCCAGGTTGCGCTGCGAGTGCACGGCGCCCTTGGGGCGACCCGAGGTGCCGGAGGTGTAGAGGATGACGGCAGGGTCGTCCTCGGCCACGTCGGCCGACGGCAGGGGCGCGTCCGGGTAGGCGGTGGCGAGCCGCTTGACATCGGCGTCGACGTCGAGGACGGGGATGTCGACGTCGAGCTCGGCGAGCTGGGCGAGGCGCTTGGTGTCGGCGAAGACCAGCTTGGGAGTGGCGTGCTCGAGCCCGTACTCGATCTCGCGGGGCGACCACCAGGCGTTGTAGCCGACGGCGATGGCGCCGATCGAGACGGTGGCCCAGAAGGCCTGGATCCAGCCGACGTTGTTGGCCGAGGCGATGGCGACCCGGTCGCCCTTCTCGATGCCGTAGTCCTCGCGCAGCGCCTGGGCGATGGAGGAGACCCGGCGGGCGTGCTCGGCGAAGCTGATGGTCTCCTCGCGGGTGACCAGGTAGGTGCGGTCGCCCTGCTCGACCGAGCGGGCGACGATCTCGTGCAGCGCACGGTGACGGTTCACGAAGACCGGGACCTCGGTGCCGAGGACCTCGGCGGGGGCCATCTCGAACGGAGCCCCCGGGCCGGTCAGTCCCGCGATCACCTTCTGCGCCGCAAGCTGGGCTGCGAGCGCCGGGTCGGTCGTGGTCTCCATCGGTGTTCCCTCCGTCAATGCTGTGTACAGGTACGGCACCCCCGTGCCGAGTAGCGAGTATGTGGCGCGGCTCACCGGCCGCGCCGAGTCATTCCCGATGACTGGGAGGGGAATGCAGCCCAGGTCACACTCTCCAACACACTGGCGCAACATCCGTACTCATCAGGAGGAGCAATGAGCGCACTGCAGGGCAAAGTCGCCCTGGTGACCGGCGCCGGTCAGGGCGTCGGACAGGGCATCGCCCTGGCGTTGGCGACCGAGGGCGTCAGCGTCGCGGTCGTCGGCCGCACCGAGGCGAAGCTGGAGACGACCTGCGAGCTGCTGCGCGAGCGCGGGGTCCAGGCCCGGCCGTACGCGCTCGACGTGCTGAAGACCGAGAGCATCGCTCCCCTGGTCGACCGGGTCGCCACCGACATGGGGCGCCTGGACATCCTGGTGAACAACGCCTACTCGGGCAATCTCGGCAAGTTGCTGGACCTGGACCTGAAGAGCTTCACCAAGGGCTACGTCTCGGGCCCGTTCGCTGCCTTCGAGTTCATGAAGGCGGCGCACCCGCACCTGGTCGCGTCCGGCGGCGGCTCGATCGTCAACCTGGTCACCTCGGCGATGGTGCGCTGGGACCTGAGCACCTACGGTGCCTACGCCTCGGCCAAGTCCGCGCTGCGCTCGTTGAGCCGCACCGCCGCGGTCGAGTGGGCCCAAGACGGCATCCGGGTCAACAGCGTCGCCCCGCACGCCCTCTCCCCCGGCCTGAAGTGGTGGACCGAGAACAACCCCGAGGAAGCCGAGGAGTTCGTCGCGGCGATCCCGATGAAGTACATCGGCGACCCCGAGACCGACATCGGTCGTGCCGTGGTGGCCCTCTGCGGCCCCGACATGCGCTACCTCACCGGCGCCACGGTTCCGCTGGACGGCGGTCAGGCCCACTTCGGCTGAGCCCCCGCACGCCTGACGACCCGCCTTCCCTCGGAAGGCGGGTCGTTCGCGTATCCGGGCACGGTGGTCGAGCCGCGCGAGCGCGTGGGGGCGCGCCGATGCCTCCGGTGACCTGGTGGCTGCCGGAGGTGGCGGGGGTGCTGTCGCTAGTCGAGCTGGATGGTGCCGAGGGCGGTGACCAGCCAGGTGTGGCCGTGCTTGTTGGTCCAGGTGTAGGTGCCGTCTCGGTTGCGGACGTAGTGCCAGCCGGCGAAGGTCTTGGCGAGGTGGTGACGGCGGCAGAGCGGCGCCAGGTTCTCGGGCCGGGTCTGGCCCGGTGGTCCGGTCTCGTTGAACGGGTCGATGTGGTCGAGGTCCGCATCGGCTGAGGATCGGGTGCAGTGCGGGAAGACGCAGTGCGGGTCCCGGAGCCGGACCTGCTCGGCCATCCAGGCTGGTGGGTCGTGGCGGTCGACGGAACCAGAGCGGTTCAGGTCGATGACCGGGGTGATCGAGGCGATGGAGCCGTGGCGCTGGAGCCAGTCGGTCAACTGCTCGATGAGGATCGGGCCGAGGCGGTCGGTGTCGGCGAGGGTGAGGTCGTCGGTGGAGAAGAGGTCGGCGAGGGTGGTGTGCACGAACACCCGTAGCCCGCGGCCCTGGCGACGCCCTTGCGGCACCGTCTCGCTTCCCCCGCCGCCGGTGTCGCCTGCGGCCTCGTAGTCCAGCGTGCCCTGCTGCTCTGCGATGCTGCCCAAGGCCTTGGCCTTGCGCTGACCGAGGGTGTCCGTGTCACCCGCGCGCTTCAACTTCTCCGCCTCGTCGCAGACCAGGTCGTGGAACCGCGCCAGATCCAAGGAGTCACCGACTACGTCGAGAGTCGAGGTGCCCGAGGCGGAACGGTCGGGCCCGTAGCGGTGGTTCAGGCTGACGTCCCAGTCCGCTTTGGTGAGCGGCCCGGTCGTGTCGCGGACCAGCTCCGGGTGGAACTTCGCCACCGCCATCGCCAAGGTGCGTTCGATGGTCGGCCAGCCGTACCGCTCGCCGTCCGCCAGCGTCTGGTCGAACCACGTGGCCGCTTCACTCGAGAGCTTGCGGGTCAGCTCCGCGACCCGGCGAGCCTTCCAGCCCGGCACCTCCAGCAGCTCGACCTGCGCCCACAACAGCGGCAGCCGGTGGTGCAGATCCAGCGCGTCGGCCAACAACGAGAGCGCCGCATAACGGGAGACACCCGATGCCGCCGCGAACTCCTCCGCCGCGAACGCCGCCACCGCAGGCGTTCCCTCACCACCGAGGAAGTCGTCCAGATCCAAGGATGCGAACGCGGCGTCGTCACACCACGAAGCCGACGAACCACCAGGAACGACGGGGTTCACCACGCACCACTGGTGCGCCAGCCGCAGCTGCTGCCGCCCCAGCACGAGCGCCGAGTGGCGGCCCTCCGAGATCACCGCAAGCAAGCACCCCGCATCGAGGTCACTGACCTCATACGGAGTGTGCGCGGCGTCGATCTCGATCATGCGAACAGTCCATCAGGCACCTCCGACAGTAAGACTGGGGACGCCCGGGCCGTCATAGGCTGCACCCACGAAGCGAAGCGGACCACAGGGAGGCCCCATGGCGGAGGCATGGACGGTCCGGTGGGCTCCGGGCAAGGGGCAGGCCGCGGAACCTGTCGGCACCGTGCTGATGCTCCCGGGGCGAGCGTCATCCTGCGAGAGCTCGCTCCTCGCTCGAACGACACTGGCCTTGCAGGCCGCCCCCTGGGCAGTGGTCCAAGCGGCGTGGACGCTGCCCACGCTCCCTGAGGCACCCCGATCCTTCGTCGAGGGCGCCGCCCGCCTACTGGACCGGACGAAGCGCACACCCGGACCAGTCCTCGTCGTCGCCAAGTCGTTGGGCACCTTGAGCGCGCACTGGGCAGCCGAGCGCGGGTACCCCGCTGTCTGGCTGACGCCGCCGCTCAAGGCCGTCGGCCTCCACCCCATGCCAACGGAGAGCCGGGAGCTGGCCCACCGGCTTCGCAGCTATCCCGAGGCGAGCCTCACCGTGGGAGGCATGGCGGACGACCTGTGGAGCCCGGGCTTCCGCAGCACCGGCCAGGTGCTCGAGATCCCCGGCGCCGACCACCAACTGGAGGACACCGATCGGCACCCGTCCGTACGCCGGCACGAGGAGGTTGCAGCCGCCGTGGCCCAGTTCGCCACTGGACTGCTCGAGGAGTGACCAGATGCCGAAGGCCCGGAAGCACCCCCGTGCTCCGGGCCTACGACGTCGTGGGGCGACTCAGAAGTGGTCGGCCGGGCGGAGAGTCACCTCGGCGCCGGAGTCCACGAAGATGATCTGTCCGGTCATCTTGGTGTTCTCCGCAGCCACCAGCCACAGCAGCGCCTGGCCGATCTCAGCGGCAGAGGCGTAGCCACCGAGCGGCGACGGGACGGCGGCGTCCATGATCGCCTTCATCTTCGGGTCGGCGATCAGCGCGTCGGTCATCGGAGAGAGCACGACGCCAGGGGCGATCGCGTTCATCGGCACGCCCGCACCGGCGAAGGCCGGGGTACCGGCATTGCGGCGCATCCACTGCACCAGAGCGAACTTGGTGGAGGGGTAGATCGCCTGCACGCGCTCGACCTTGCCGGCAGCCTCGACCGCGGCCTCCTCGTCGCCCGCCAGCAACGCCTCGACGGTGGCGGCGTCCGACGGCTGGGTCGCCGAGATCGACGCGACCAGCGCGACCTTGCCACCCGAGGCGGTGATCGCGGGCAGCAGCCCCTCGACCAGCTCGGTGGTGCCGAAGAAGTTGACGTTGACCTGCATGGTCGAGTTGTTGCTCAACCCAGCGCAGGTGATCAGACCGTCGATCTGGCCGTCGGTGGCCTCGAGGATCTTCGCCACAGCCTCGCTGCGCCCCGCCGGCGTGGAGAGGTCGGCGATGACCTCGACGTCGCGCAGGTCCACGCCGATCGCCACGTCACCGCGAGCGCGGATCAGCGCGACGGTAGCCGCACCGATGCCCGAGGCTGCTCCGGTGACCACAATCTTGCGACTCATCAATTCTCCATTCGATCCAGTACGGGCGAGCTCCCGAGCGGAGGGGCGGGGTCATAGGTGGGACCGAGCAGCAGCTTCGACGTCAGCCGGATGTCGTCCTCGCACTCCTGCATGGTGATCACGTCGTTGAGCACCGAGACCAGCACGCCGTACCAGGCCTGCTCGATCAACCGCACCAACCGCTTGTCCTGCGGCGTCGGGTCCTCGGTGCCCAGCGCACGGTGCAGCACCACGTGGAAGGCCTGACTCGCGCTGCTGCCCTCCCGCCCGACACTCAGCTGGGCCGAGTTGTTGGCGTGCAGCATCGCCGTCGCCAACAGCGGACGCTCCAGCATCGTGCGACTGGCCACGACCAGGATCTCTGCCACGGCCTCCGACGGCAGCAGACCGTCAGCGGGCGCCGGTGCCGACGACAGCCGGTGGACCTGGCTGTTCATCAACCCCACGAACAGGTCGTTCTTCGACGGGAAGTACCGATACAGCGTGGCGATCGCGACGCCGGCCTCCTTGGCCACGTCGTTCATCTGCATCCGGTCCGAGCCGTGCTTGGAGCCTAGGCGTGCGGCAGCGCGCAGGATCCGCGCATACCGCTCCTTCTGTTCTGCGGAGACCGGCTGAGCCGGCTCACGATCCCCCGCGATCCGAGGCACCTCGACCCCATTCCTCTCTCCAGGGCTCACCGCCCGAGACATCTGTGTCTCGGGTCACAACATGCAGTGTCGAGCCTGACACACCAGGCTCAGGCTTACCTACCGCTCAGTGGGATTCTCAGGGGGTCCAGTTCGTGGACCCGGGCCAAACTCGCAGTCAAGCAACACTGGCCCCAGGAAAGGTGTGTCATGACCACGAGCAAGAACGAGACCGAGGTTCGTCTGATCGAGAACGACTCACTGCCGACCCGCTTCGCGCGCGGGTGGCACTGCATCGGTCTCGAGCGTGACCTCGCCGACGGCAAGCCGCACCAGATCAACGGCTTCGGTCAGAAGCTCGTGGTCTTCGCCGGCGAGGACGGCGAGATCAACGTACTCGATGCCTACTGCCGCCACATGGGCGGTGACCTCTCCCAGGGCACGGTCAAGGGCAACGAGATCGCCTGCCCGTTCCACGACTGGCGCTGGGGCGGCGACGGCAAGTGCAAGTCCATCCCCTACGCCCGCCGGGTTCCGCTGCGTGCCCGCACCGCCTCCTGGCCGACGATGGTCCAAGACGGCATGGTCTTCGTCTGGAACGACCCGCAAGGCAACCCGCCGCCGGCCGACGTGACCATCCCCCGGATCCCGCAGGTTGCCGCCGAGAACTGGACCGACTGGAACTGGACCCAGATCACCATCGAGGGCTCCAACTGCCGCGAGATCGTGGACAACGTCGTCGACATGGCGCACTTCTTCTACATCCACTACTCGTTCCCGACGTACTTCAAGAACGTCTTCGAAGGCCAGAGTGCCTACCAGTACATGAACGGCGACGGCCGCGAGGACGTCCGCCCGCCCAAGCCGTCGAAGAGCAACCCCGCCGTCATGGGCACCACCTCCGTCGCCGCGTACCACGGCCCGTCGTTCATGATCGACGAGGTCACGTACCACTACGAGGACATGGACGTCGACACCATCCTCATCAACTGCCACTACCCGATCGACGAGAACAACTTCGTGCTCATGTACGGCGTCATCGTGGAGCAGAAGGAGGGCGTCACCGCCGAGGAGGCCGAGCTGATGGCCGCCAAGACGGCGAAGTTCATCAAGTACGGCTTCGAGCAGGACGTCGCGATCTGGAACAGCAAGGCCCCGATCGACAACCCGCTGCTGTGCGAGGAGGACGGCCCGGTCTACCAGCTGCGTCGCTGGTACCAGCAGTTCTACGTCGACGTCGAGGAGGTCACTCCCGAGATGACCGAGCGGTTCGAGTTCGAGATCGACACCACCCGGCCCAACGAGGCCTGGCGCGCCGAGGTCGCCGAGAACATGGCCGCCCGCCAGGCGGCTCAGTCCTGATGACCGCCGAAGGCGTAGCGAAGCCCCGACCGCCACGGCCCGACGTCCGCCTGGACGACGGGCCGATGGCTCCGGTCGAGTGCTCCGCCTGCGGCGCCTGCGTCGAGGTGCGCAAGAGCAGCTGGGACCAGACCTCCATCCAGTGGCACGCCGACGCTCTGGCTCGGTGCGAGGAGCGCAACAACCCGCTCCCCCGCACCGAGCGTCCCAACCGCAACGCGTTCCTCGGTTGCGGCAAGCTCAAGGAGTCGGTGCGTGAGGCCGCGGTCCGTGGCCGCATCGAGATCCAGGACGAAGACCCCCTGAAGATCAACCCGGAAGGACACAAGTGACCGACCTCGCCAAGTACGGCCCCTGGGCCGTCATCGCTGGTGGCTCCGAGGGCGTCGGCGCCGAGTTCGCCGACCAGCTCGCAGCCGATGGCTTCAACCTCCTGCTGATCGCCCGCAAGCGGGGCCCGCTCGAGGAGACCGCCGCCAAGGTCCGCGAGCGTGGCGTCGAGGTCCGCACCGTGGCCGCCGACCTGACCAAGCCCGAGTCGATCACCGCGATCACCGAGGCGACCGCCGACGTCGAGGTCGGCCTGCTGGTCTACAACGCCGGCGCGAACAGCTACGGCGGTGCGTTCCTGAACGGCGAGCTCGCCGGCTTCCAGGGCGTGATCGACCTCAACGTGACCGCGATGCTCGCGCTGGTCCACCACTACGCGCCGAAGATGAAGGACCGCCAGCGCGGCGGCATCCTGCTCATCGGCTCGCTGGCCGGCTACGTCGGCTCGTCCTCGGAGAGCATCTACGGCGGCGCCAAGGCGTTCAGCAAGATCTTCGCCGAGGGCCTGTGGGCGGAGCTGCGCGAGCACAACGTGGACGTCTGCGAGTTCGTGCTGGGCCTGACCCGCACGCCCGCGATGATCCGCGCCGGCCTGAACTTCGACATCCCCGGCGTCAACGTCACCGAGCCGGTCGACGCCGCCCGCGAGGGTCTCGCCGCGCTGCCCGACGGTCCGGTCCGGATCATGCCGGGCAACGAGAAGGTCGTGGAGATGCGCTCCACCAGCGACCGCGCCAAGCTGGTCCTGGGCACCGAGAAGATGATGAAGATGATGGTGCCCCACCACTGAGCTGCCGCAACCACGGCACCGCGATGGCCGGCACATCCCCCGGCTCCCGCACGCACGAGGCCCGCTGAGAGAACATCCGTTCTCAGCGGGCCTCGTGCCGTTGGACGACGAGCTCAGCCCAGGCGGCGGGCGAACGCGGCTGCGCGACGACGCAGCTGGTCGGCACGCTGCTGCGCGCTGACCTGATGCTCGGGACCGAACCGGTCCGCGGCCTCGGCGAGCGGCACCAGCTCGGTGGAGCGCACCGGCGGTGCCTCGGCGTCCAGGGTGCCGCCCTGCCAGCGGGCGGTGATCAGCCCGGCGTCCAGGCCCCCGGTGTCCAGCCAGTTGTGCACGCCCGGGTCGGCCGGGCCCACCCAATAGGTGATCGTGCCGTCCGGATTGGCCAGTGCCTGACGGTTGTTCAGCCCACCCAGCGCATCGACCGCAGGCCGGGTGACACCCCACGGGTCGGTGACCTCGAAGCCGAGGTAGTCACAGCCGCCCGGGTCCAGGGTGACCAGCAGCCCCTCCCCTGCGCCCAGCGCGAAGGGCGCGGCCACCGAGGCGCCGAAGGGCCGCCCGACCGGCTGTGGCAGCCGGTTGGCCGGCCGCGGGCCGTAGAGCAGCTCGTTGTTGTAGGCCAGCCAGTAGCGGCTCAGCCGCTCCGTGTTCGCGACCGCGATCTCGACCAGCTCCGCCCGGCTCTGCGCGGGCGGGGCTTCGGGGCCAGCGATCCGCTCGATCTCCAGGTGCAGCGGCTCCTGGGTCTCCCAGTCGGTCAAGGCGTCCCGGACCAGCAGCCAGGTGCTGGTCGGCGCGGAGACCAGGTGGTACGCGCTGCCGGGCACGGGCTCTGGGCCCACGGTCACCTCGAAGCGCCCCTCGGCGTCCGGGGTGACCTGGTGCGAGAGCAGCACCGAGGCGATCGCGGCACCCTCGCGGGTGACCGGACCATCCGCCTCCGGCTGGCCGTAGCAGATGAAGGAGAACTGCGCGGCGGGCCGTGGCGGCACCTGCACCGAGATCCGGTAGCTGGAGACGCCGTCGATGGCGGTGCGCCGGTGCACGTTATCGGGGTTGTCGATGCCGTAGCCGGAGTTCGGGACCGCCAGCCCCGGCCAGGCGTGTGCGGCGCAGGCCGACCACAGGAAGGCGGGCCGGGACGGGTCCGAGACCAGGGCGTGCTGCACCGCAGCCGCAGTGATCGACGCCGCAGCGTCGGCCGCACTGGCGATGCCGGCGGCACTCCGCCCGCAGAACGGGTCGCCCAGGTAGAGCTGCTCGACCCGATCGCGCGCCTCGATCAGCGCCGGATCGGCGAGCAGCTCGACCAGCAGCGCGTCGCGGTTGACCTGCTCGGAAGTGGCAAGGGCGGAGCGCGACGCGCCGCTCATCAGGCGCCTGCGTCCTGGACGGCGCGGGCGGCGTGGACGCCGGCCCGGCGTCCGAAGAAGGTCCCGTCGCCCAGCGACGTTCCGGAGATGTAGCCCTCGCCGTGCATGCTGGACGACGCCCGGCCGGCCGCGTACAGCCCCGGCACCACGCCGCCGCCGATGCTCAGCACCTGGCCGTCGAGGTCGGTGGCCAGGCCGCCGAGGGTGAACCCGGAGAAGCCGGTGCCCTTCGCGTCGCCGCCACCGAACGAGATCCGCGGGTCCACCGCGGCCCACGGGCCCTCCAGCGGACGGATCCACTTGGCGTCCTTGTGGTAGAGCGGGTCGGTGCCGCTCTCGGTGGCGTGCCTGTTGTAGGCGGCCACGGTGGCCTCCAGCGAGCCCGGCGGCAGACCGAGATCGGCCTCCAGCTCGGCCAGCGTCTCCGCGGCGTAGCTGGGTCGCACGCCCCACAGGTCGGCGGGCGGGACGTCGTCGAAGCCGGCCTCGTCCAGGATCACCCAGCACGGGCCGGGCTGGTGCAGCGCAGCGTGGCTGAACAGGCCCGGGTAGACGTCCTCGTTGATGAAGCGGTTGCCCTGGCCGTTGACCAGCATGCCGCGGCAGACCATCGCCGGCAGCGCCGTGTAGGCGGCCTCCACGAAGCCCATCCGCCGGGTCTGCGCGCCGATCGCCATGCCCATCTCGATGCCGCTGCCGTCGTCGCCGCCGTCGCTGACCTTGCCGTGGCCGAGCAGCACCGGGGCGTGGTCGGCGAGCATCTGCTCGTTGTCGACGAAGCCGCCGGTGGTCAGCACGACCGCCTTGGCGCGGTAGCTGACGTCGTTGCCGAACTTGCGCGCCGTCACGCCGACGACGCGGTCGCCGTCGAGGATCAGCGAGAGCGCCTTGGTGTCGGTGTGCGTCTCGGCGCCCAGCGAATCGCAGGTGGCACTCAGTGCCGCCATCACCGCGTGACCGCCGAAGCCGGTGGCAGCCGGGCGGTGGCCGCGCGGCACGGGGCGCGCGATCTCGTTGTAGGGCCAGGCGTTCTCGCCCAGCCACATCAGGCCGTCCTTGGTCGGCGGCATCCAGGTGGGCGCGTCGTAGAGCGACTCGACGAACTCGACGCCGCACGCGCGGAACCACTCGAACAGCTCGACCGAGCCGTCGCAGTAGAGCCGGATCTTCTCCAGGTCCGCGTGCGGGCCCAGAGCCTTGCTCAGGTAGGCGAACATGTTGTCCGCGTCGTCGTCGGAGAAGCCGCAGGCCTTCTGCAGGGCCGTGCCACCGCCCAGGTACAGCTCGCCACCGGACTGGGCCGAGGAGCCGCCCGAGCCGCTGTAGCGCTCCAGCAGGATCACCGACGCACCCGCGCGCCGAGCCTCGATCGCGGCGGCGGCTCCGGCACAGCCGTGCCCCACCACCAGGACGTCGACCTCATGGTCGAAGCTCTCGATCTCGCTCAGCTGGACGGGCTTGGTCACTGATCACTCCTAGGCGGGGTAACGGGACGGAAGGGTGCGGTGGTGGTCCAGGTGTGGCCCCAGTAGCTGGGGCGGGTGATCTCCTCGGAGGTGTACGACGTCTCGTCGACCCGGACGCCGTCCGTGCCGTACTGGATGTCCCAACCGCCGGGCACCCGGACGTAGAAGGAGACCATGCGGTCGTTGGTGTGCCGCCCGAGCGTCGAGGAGAGCGAGAAGCCCGAGACGTTGACGGCGTCGAGTGCCATCCCGACCGCGTCGAGCGAGTCGACCTCGAGGCCGAGGGCGAGCACGCCGGGGCCGTGGCCGACCGGCGCCGGGCACAGCGCGAGGCTGTGGTGTCGCTGGTTGACGCCGAGGAAGCGGATCCGCTCCGGCGGCTCGTGCAGCGACGGGTCGGAGAGCGCGGCGTCGGCGGCCGCGTGCGGTGCCGACTCCGACTTGCCCCAGGCCGATCCGAGACGGATCGCGCCGCGGGGCAGGAAGCCGAGCACCTCGGTATAGAAGGTGACCGACTCCTCCACGTGGACGCTGGGAAGGACCACGTGGCCCATCCCGACGTCCGCGGTGGCGAAGCGCTGACCGTGCGCGGTCAGCACCGGACGATGATCGAGGACCGGCCCGAAGAAGACCTCGACGGGCGAGCCCGACGGGTCGGCGAACCGGATGCCGGCCTCGATCTGACGCTGTGCGCACTCGACCGGGTCGAGCTCGCGTACCGGGGTGCCCGAGGCACCCAGAGCCCGGCCGACGGCGGCGAGCGCGAACTGGTCGCGCACCTCCCAGCCGACGGCGAGCAGCTTGTCGACGTCGCCCGGAAGGACGACGAGGCGCGAGCTGCGCTCGTCCATCCGCAGGTGCAGGCCCTCGGACATCGGGCCCGGCACCTCCTGGAGGCCGAGGGACCTGACCGCCAGCTCGCGCCAGCGGTCGACGTCCCGGCTCTGGACCCGGAGATATCCGAGGCCCCGGATGTGCGTCATGTCATCCTCAGATCATGGCCAGCATGGGGCCGTTCGGCGGGGTCACGTCGAGCTCGGTGAGAGCGGTGGCGTGGAAGACCGAGCCGGGCACGTGGATGGCGTGCACCAGGCCCATGTGACCGTCGCGCCAGAAGCGCTGGATCGGGTTGTCCATCCGCATCCCGTTGCCACCGGAGCGGGCGACGATCTCGTCCATCGCCCGGACCGCGCGCCAGGCAGCGGCGACCTGGGTGCGACGCGACGCGGCACGGTCGGCCAGGCTGACCGGGGTGCCCTTCTCCGCCATGTCGTAGAAGCGGCTCACGTTCTCGATGATCGCGGTGCGCGAGGCCTTGATCTCCTCGGCCGCGGCGCTGATCGCGAAGAGCACGTACGGGTCGTCCTTGACCTTGGTGCCGGTGATCTGCACGCGGGTCTTCTGGTAGGCGAGGTGGCTGGCCAGCGCACCCTCGGCGATGCCGATCACGGCCGAGGTGATGCCCAGCGGGAAGGCGGTGCTGAACGGGAGGTGGTACAGCGGGTTGGTCAGGCCGGCCTCACGCGGCTGCGAGCCGTCGATCAGCTTGTTGTAGGCGATCACGCGGGCCGCGGGGATGAAGGCGTCCTTGACGATGATGTCCTTGGAGCCGGTGCCACGCAGGCCGACGACGTCCCAGCTGTCCTCGACGATCTCGTAGTCCGAGCGCGGCAGGATCACGTGGTAGGACTGCGGCGGCATGGCGACCTTGCCGTCGGCGTCGCCGAGCATGGCGCCCAGGAAGATCCAGTCACAGTGGTCGGTGCCCGACGAGAACTGCCAGCGACCGTTGAAGATGTAGCCGCCGTCGACGGGCTTCAGCACGCCCATCGGCGCGTAGGGCGAGGCGACCCAGACGTCGTTGTCCTTGCCCCAGATCTCCTCCTGGGTGCCGGCGTCCGCCATCGCCATCTCCCAGGGGTGGATGCCGACGATGCCGGCCACCCAACCGGTCGAGCCGTCCAGGGAGGCGAGCTTCATGACGGCCTGCGCGAACTCCGCGGGGTGGGCCTCGGCGCCGCCGTACTTGGCCGGCTGCAGCATCTTGATGACGCCGTTGGCACGCAGCAGCTCCGCCGACCGGTCGGTCAGCTTGCCGAGCTTCTCGTTGGCGGGGCCGTTGGCTGCAAGCTCCTCAGCCTGGGCCTCGATGGCCTCGAGGACGGGGTTCGTCACGGGGGGTCCTCCACAGTTCTTCAACACCGGGCCGATTCCCGGTGTCGCCAGATTCCCAGCGCGCCACCACCGAACGCCACAGCCCCTCCCAGTGATCGGGAAGGGCTGCAGGTGCTGCTGAGGGATAGTCCCTGACGTTTTCGTGGTCGACACGCCGTGGAAACCACGAAAACGTCAGGGACTATCTGGAGGGTTCATCAATCCTGACGCAGCAGGAACGCCAGGACGGCGGCCTCCCAGGCCGCCTTCTGCTCGATCATCACCCAGTGGCCACAGTTCGGGAACACGTGGACCTCGACGTCGGGGATGGTGCGCATCGGCAGCAACATCATGTCGACCGGGCTGACCCGGTCGTCGCGGCCCCAGGTGATCAGGGTGCGGGCCTTGATCTTGTGGAACTCGGCCCAATAGGGCGGCTCGGGCGAGGCGGCCTGGAACGCCTCCATCGCCTCCATCGCGGCGCGCGAGTACATCATCCGGGCGGCCTTGAGGGTGGACGGCTCGGTGGCCTGCTCCCAGCGGGCCTCGATCATCTCCTCGGTCACCATCTTGCGGTTGTAGACCATGGAGTTCAGCCACTGCACGAGACGCTCGCGGTTCGGGTCGTCGGTGAAGTCCATCAGCAGCTGCAGGCCCTCGCCCGGCGCCGGGCTGAGCAGGTTCTTGCCGATGCCACCGACGGTGACCAGGCGGCGCACGCGGTCGGGCTGCGCCATCGCGAACCGGCCGCCGACGATGCCGCCCATCGAGTTGCCGACGATGTCCACCGTCTCCAGGCCCAGCCCGTCGAGGAAGTCGCCGACCGCCGGCATCGCTGCCGCCATCGGGTGCTTGTCGACCGGGTCGCTGACGCCGAAGCCCGGGAACTCCAGGATCAGGCAGCGGAAGTGCTGGGAGAACGTGGCCAGGTTGTCGGCGAAGTTGCGCCATCCGGTGACGCCGGGGCCGGAGCCGTGCAGCATCAGCAGCGGGGGCGCGTCGGCCGGTCCCGCCTCGTGGTAGCGCAGCACTCCGCGCTCGGTGGCCAGCTCACGCAAGGTCTCTTCTCGATTGAACACGCGCTCAATCTAGGGGGGAACGAAACCGACCACCGGGAAATTCCCGGTGGTCGGTCCTGAAACTTGCGCAATCGCGCGATCAGTGAGCGCTGACGATGCGGTTCCGGTTGGGGCCGGTGGCCAGGTCTCCGAAGAGGTCCTGGGAGATCCGGCGGGCGGCGTCCACGACCAGCGGGGCGACGCGCTCCAGGGGCATGCTGGCCTCGCCGACGATGGAGACGGCGCCGACCGGGCCACGCGGGCCACGGATGGCGGCGGCCGCACAGGCGATGTTCTCGAAGCACTCGCCCATCTCGAGCGCGAGACCGTGCCGCGAGCGGATCCGGCCCAGCTCGAGGTGCAGGTCGCCGAGCTCGGCGATGGTGCGCGGGGTGCGGCTGCTCATGTGGTCGGCCAGCAGGAGGTCGACCTCCTCCGGCTCGATCCAGGCGAGCATCGCCTTGCCGAGGCCGGTGCAGTGGGCGGGCGCCCAGCCACCGACGCGCGACGGCGCGATCGCGGCGAAGCGACCGCCCATCTTGTCGAGGTAGTGGACCTGGTGGCCGACCAGCACGCCGAGGTGGACGACGGCGCCGGTGCGCAGCAGCATGTCGTGCAGGTAGGGCGCAGCGGCGGCGCGGAGCTCGCTGTGGTCGCCGGCCCCTCCGCCGAGCGAGAGCGAGCGGCGGCCGAGGCTGTAGCCGAACGAGGTGTGTGCCAGCCAGTCCAGGCGGACCAGCTGGTCGAGGATCCGGTGCGCCGTCGAGCGGGGCAGGTTGGTGATCCGGGCAACGTCTTCGAGCGTATGGCGGCTGTCGCGGCCCTGGAACACGTCCAGGATCAGCGTCATCCGCTCCACCATCGACGGCGGCAGGTCACGACGTGCACCTGCGGCGGCCTCGGCGGACTCCATGGCGGTCTCGGGGGCGATCGTCATGGTCTCTCCCTCCAGCTCTCAGTCACAAAACTGAAATGAATTCTGCCCCCGACAGTAACGCGCCTCACGTCCCAAGGGAAGCCCTGGACTGAAATTGATTCTAGGGAAAATCCCTCTCACTCGTTCCGATCAACGGGACCCGTCGCCCCACCGTCGTCCGCCGAGTCCTTTGATGGAAGACCCCGACCTCTCAAGGAGTCACCATGCGTCTGGGGCTCAACAGCCCGCTGGTCACCGCCTTCCCCGGCCAGCACTCCCCCTGGGAACGCTCGGCAGGGATCGCCGAGCTGACCGCCGTCGCCGAGGCCGCCGACCGGCTCGGATTCGACTACCTGACCTGCTCCGAGCACGTCGCCGTCCCGGCCGAGATCGCCGCCCAGCGCGGTGGCACCTACTGGGACCCGCTG
>NZ_BAAALG010000011.1:333497-366889 GCF_039528155.1 Nocardioides dubius
CACCCGCTGGAGATCGCCAAGCGCTACGGCACCTTGGACATGCTCAGCGGCGGACGCGTCGTGCTCGGTCTCGGCGTCGGCTCGCTCAAGGAGGAGTTCGACCTCCTCAGCGCCGACTGGGAGAGGCGCGGCAAGGTCTCCGACGACGCCCTGGACGCGCTGCGCAGCTCGCTGTCCAAGCGCGAGGTCGAGCACCACGGTCCGTTCTACGACTTCGCCGACCTCGTCGTCGAGCCGCACGCGGTTCAGCAGCGGGTGCCGATCTGGATCGGCGGTCACACCCCGATCAGCCTGCGTCGCGCCGTCAAGTACGGCGACGGCTGGTGCCCCTTCGGCCTCCCCCACGACAAGCTCGCCGAGATGCTGAGCGCGGTCGAGGTGCCCGAGGGCTTCGAGATCGTGCTCGGCGCCGGTCGCCCCCTGGACCCGATCGGCGAGGGCGAGCGCACGGCTCGCGCGCTGCGCCGCACCCGGGATGCGGGCGCCACTATCGCCAACGTGCACGTGCAGGCCGACTCGGCCACCCACTACGTCGAGCAGCTGGAAGCGCTCGCCGCCATCTCCGCCGAGATCCAGGAGGACTGAATGACCGACGTCGCCGCGCAGCTCGAGGCGCTCACCGCCCGACTCCAGGTGCTGGAGGACCAGGCGGAGATCATCCGCCTGATCGCCAGCTACGGTCCCCTGGTCGACGCCGGCTGCGCCGACGAGGTCGGCGCGATCTGGACCGAGGACGGCGTCTACGACGTCGACGAGATGTACATGGGCTCGCGCGCCGACATCGTCGCGATGGTCAACGGCGAGGCCCACCAGGGCCTGATCGCCAAGGGCTCGGCGCACTTCCTCGGCCCGGCCGCGGTGAACGTCGACGGCGACACCGCGGTCGCGGTCTGCCAGTCGATCCTGATGGTGCACCACAAGGAGCGGTTCATCCCGGCCCGCGCCGGCATCCACCACTGGGAGCTGGTCCGCACCGCCGACGGCTGGCAGACCACCCGCCGCACCTCGCGGCTGCTCGACGGCGACCTCGACACCCGGGCGCTGATGGCGGCCGGCGGCAAGGGCGAGCGTCGTGGCTGAGGGCCGGCTCGCCGGCCGGGTCGCGGTGATCACCGGCGGCGGTGACGGCATCGGTGCCGGCATCGCCCGCCGCTTCGCCGCCGAGGGCGCGAAGGTCGTGGTCGCCGAGATCAACGCCGAGAAGGGCGCGGAGGTCGCCGAGGAGATCGGCGGTCTCTTCATCCCGGTCGACGTCACCCAGCGCGATCAGGTCGAGGGCATGGTCGCCACCACCGTCGCCGAGCTCGGCAGCCTCGACATCCTGGTGAACAACGCCTGGGGCGGCGCCGGCATCGGCCGGGTCGAGTTGAAGACCGACGAGCAGCTGCAGCGCGGCTTCGCGATGGGCTACTACGGTCCGTTCTGGGCGATGCGTGCCGCCTACCCGCACATGAAGGCGGCCGGCTGGGGCCGGATCGTCAACATGGTCAGCCTGAACGGCGTCAACGCGCACATGGGCACCCTGGAGTACAACTCCGCCAAGGAGGCGCTGCGCACGCTGAGCCGCACCGCCGCGCGCGAGTGGGCACCCAGCGGCGTCACCGTGAACGTGATCGCCCCGGGCGCGCGCAGCGCCGCCTTCGAGCGGATCGCCGCGGCCCGCCCGGAGATCGCGGCGGCCGCCGACAACGCCAACCCGATGGGGCGGATGGGCGATCCGCTGGAGGACATCGCTCCTGCTGCGCTCTTCCTCGCCTCCGAGGACAGCCGATACGTGACGGGCAATACCCTGTTCGTGGACGGCGGCGGCCACATCAACGGCGTCGCCTGGACCCCGGACCTCGACGCCCCGTCCTGATCCTCGCCCCTACCTGAACGGAGACCCCGGCAGATGGCTCCCGAACGCCGCTGGCCACGCAGTGTCTATGCGGAGGGCGCCGAGCCGGACTACCGGTTCAGCTTCGCCAACGAGCGCACCTTCCTGGCCTGGATCAGGACCGCGCTGGCGCTGCTGGTGGCCGGGGTCGCCGTCGACGTCGTCGACCTGTCGCTCTCGAACGGTGCGCAGAAGGCACTCGCCGTGCTGCTGGTCGCGGCCGGCCTGCTCACCACCATCGCGGCCTGGGGGCGCTGGGCGATGGCCGAGCGGGCGGTGCGGCGCGGCGCCGCCCTGCCCTCGTTCGGGATCGGCGCCGGGCTGGCCCTGGTGCTGATCGTCGCCGCGGCGATCGCCCTGGCCGGGCTCCGTTGACGGTGGCCACCTTCGACGATCCCGGGATCGCCAACGAGCGCACCGCGCTCGCCTGGCAGCGGACCGCCCTCTCGATCGTCGGTGGCGCAGCGATCCTGGCCCGGCTGCGTGCCGAGGACCTGGTGCTCCTGGTCATCCCGCTCTCCTTGGCCGCGCTGCTCGGACTGTGGGTGCTCTTCGAGAGCCGCTGGCGCTACCACCGCACCAACCGCGCCGTGAAGCGCGGCGGCCGGGCACCAGCGGCGCTCTCGCTGGCGACCGGACTGATCGCGGTCAGCGAGCTGATCGCCTTGTTGGCCTAGCAAGTCCCAGCGCACGGGCCCGCAGATCCTGGAACCGCTCCCGCGCGCTACCGTGACGCGGCACACTGGTGCCAGCGAATCAAGTGGGAGGTTCACCGCAGATGTCTGCTCGTTACGAGGTGCTCGAGGCTGTCGCCGACTTCGCCCGAAGCACCGATGCCCGCGACTGGGTGACCCTGCGCGGCCTGCTGGCCGACGACGCCCGTGGCTACGGCACCGACGGCGCCGAGCAGGTCATCGCCCAGATGCGCACGCACCTCGACGGCTGCGGCCCCACGCAGCACCTGCTGGGCAACCACCGGGTCAGCTTCGCCTCCGAGGAGAAGGCCCGGGTCTGGAGCTACGGCCGGGTGATGCACATCGGCGCCGGCGACAAGACCGGACAGACCCTCGAACTCTTCGGCGAGTACGACGACACCTGGGTGCGCCAGGCCAAGGGCTGGGTGCTGCATCGTCGCGCCTTCGAGATCAGCATCTCGCTCGGCGACTGGGGCGTGCTGCGCAAGGCGCAGTAGCCGCCGATGCCCGACCTCGCGTTCACCTGGTGGGGCCACGCCAGCGGCGTGGTCGAGCTGGGTGACGCGCGGATCGCCCTCGACCCGGTCTTCAGCCGGCAGCTCTACCATCTGCGCCGCCGGATCGTGCTGCCCGAGGAGCTGCGCGCACCACGCGCGGACCTGGTGCTGATCTCCCACCTGCACGCCGACCACCTGCATCTGCCGTCGCTGCGCCGCTTCGATCCCGCCACCCGGCTGATCGTGCCGCGCGGCGCGGCTCCGCTGTTCGCGGCGATGCCGAACCCGTTGACCGAGGTGGTCCCCGGCCAGCAGGTCCGCCATGGCGAGGTCACCATCGAGGTGCTCCCCGCCCATCACGACGACCGCCGGCTGCCGGGCTCCCGGCTCCGTGCGCCGGCCCTGGGCTTCCGGCTCGCCGACGCCACCCACAGCGTCTGGTACCCGGGCGACACCGGCCTCTTCGACGGCCTGGCCGACGTGGCCCCGGTCGACCTGGCGATCGTGCCGATCGGCGGCTGGGGACCGAGCCTCGGCGAGCACCACCTCGACCCGACGCAGGCCGCCGAGGCGGTCCGCCGGGTCGGCGCCGAGTGGGCCGTGCCGGTCCACTACGGCACCCTGTGGCCGGTCGGTCTCGAGGTCGCCCGACGGACCCGGCAGCGACTCTTCGTCGAGCCCGCCGACCGGTTCCGCGATCAGATGGCCTCGCAGCTGCCCGCCGTCCGCCTGGACACGCCGGCCCCCGGCCACCGGCTGCACCCCCGCTAGAACCTCCACCCCTCCACACCCCCCGCTAGTGCCAGAGGGGCGTGAAGCGGTGAGGTTCGGACGGCGTCCGCGCGGGTGAGGCCGCCAGCTGTTCACAGGCGGGGTCGGCGCACAGGCGGCGTCAGCGGAGCAGGTGGCGTCAGCGGTCGAAGGCGGCCAGCACGTCTGCCTCGGTGAGGCCGTAGTCGGCCAGGTCGTAGGCATGCTTGGGCGCCGCCTTGCCCTGGCGGGCCTCCTCGTCGGTGGCCGCGACGGCAGCCTCCACCTCCGGGGTCCAGTCCAGCCCGAACGCCTCGTAGACCGTGCGGGCGGTGCCGACCTGGTCGCGGAGCAGATCGCCGAACGCGATGTCGACGAACTGGCTCTGGTCGTAGGCACCACGTGCGTCGTGGAACGCGTGGTACGAGTGTGCCCACAGGTCGAGCTGGCTGCGGCCGAGCCGCTCGCCGACGAAGGCATCGGACTGGCCGACGGTGGTCTCCGCCGCCAACGAGCAGGCCGAGGCGATGCAGGTGACCGGCTCCCGGTGCGTGTAGACGATCAGGGCATCCGGATAGACGGACATCACCGCGTCGAGCGCACTCATGTGCGACGGGTTCTTGAGCACCCACCGCTTGTCGGCGTCGTTGAGCCCGATCAGCTGCAGGTTCTCCCGGTGCCGGGCGTAGGCGTCGGTCCAGTCCTGGCCACGCAGCCACTCGGTGTACTGCGGCAGGTAGGCCAACGACTCGTAGGAGTTGGACTTGCCGGTCTGGCGCAGCACCCGCCAGCACTCCTCCACGGTCGCCGCGTCCATGAAGTGGATGCCGGCATAGTCCGGCGAGGCCTCGTGGTGCGCGGCGAAGGCCTGCTGCATCCCGGAGAAGACCGGGTCGGCCTCCCAGGTCTCGCGCGGCGGCCGCGGCTGCGGGAACTGGGTCAGCCACAGCTCCAGCCCCTGGCTCGCCGGATCGGCGTGCAGCAGCCGGTGCAGGATCGTGGTGCCGGTCCGCGGCAGGCCCATCAGGAAGATCGGCCGCTCGATCGGCACCTCTCGCCGCTCGGGATGCGCGGAGAACTGGGCCTGGGTCAGCAGCCGGCCGACCAGTGCGCTCTTCACCTCCGAGCGCTGGAAGTACCGGCCCCGCGGGGTCAGGCCCGCGGCCGGCGAGTTGAGGTCGTCGACCAGGATCCGCAGCCCCTCCTCGTGGGCGCCGTCCCCGAAGTCGGAGAGGCCGGTCGAGCGGACCGCCGCCTCGACGATCTCCTCGTAGCTGCCGACGCTCGCCCGCTCACGCGCCATCACGTTGTCACTCATCACCGTTCTCCTTGCCCTGCGAGGTTGTGAGCATCCGAACGCCCACGATCACGAGATCATCCGTTGCGCGATGCCGACCTGGCGCTCCGCGATCCGACCAGCGTATTGCTCCGGGGTCACCTGATTCTGCGCATAGTGCGGCAGGTGCGCAGCGATGTCGTCGAAGGAGACCAGCTGCACCTGCGGGCCGTCGGCCTCGGTCAACGGTCGCGCCACCCGTTGCCAGCGCAACATGATCACGCCGTCGGCGTGGCCGGTGGTGTCGAGCCAGTTCGCGATTCCCGGGTTGCGCGTCGAGATCACGTAGCGGTAGTAGCCGTCCGGGTCGGCCTGGGCCTGAGCACCCGTCAACGACGTCTGATAGTGCTCGTAGTCGGTGGAGACGTACCACTTGGATCCGATCTGGATCGCCTGGTACGGCGCCGCATCACAGACCGGCACGGTGACGATCAGCGCCTGGTCGTCGCCGAGCTGGTAGTGACCGAGGGAGGAGAACTGGCTGGCCAGTCCGCCCGGCGTCGACTTCGGCATGGTGAGCGTGTTGACCGGCTCCATGTAGGTGAACCACTTCGGGAACTCGAACCAGGTCCGGATCCGCCCGGTCAGCGCCTTGGCTGCGACGCCGTAGCGCTTGGCGACCTGCGCCCGGGTGAGCGGCACCCGCGGCACGCCGGCCGTGTCGAGGCGCTGGATCCGGATGGTGCCGCGTCGCTCGTTGACCCAGTCGCTGGAGACCTCGCGAATGATCACCGTGGTGCCCTTGGTCAGCCCCATCTCCGGCCCGAAGCGCCAGGAGAAGCTGCCGTCCTCGGCGATCTCCAGATCCCGGTCGTCGAAGGAGGCCAACGACGTCGGCGACCCGTCGGCCGAGTAGTTGCCGTCCATCACCTGGAAGGAGAGGTCGACGGTGGTGCCGCGGACGCCGGAGATCTCGTAGGTGCCGCCCTCGTCGAGGTAGGCGTTGAAGTAGATCGCGTCGGGGTTGTCGAGGCCCTGACGGGCGTACTGGTGGGTGCCGTTCATCAGCACCGGGTGCACCAGGTCGTAGTCGAACGCCGCCTGGATCGAGGAGCGGATGCCCCCGGCCAGATAGTCGTAGCCCTCGGCCCGCTCCTGCTCGGTGATCTCGAACGGCGGGTTCGCGATCAGTGCCTCGGCCTCCGCGATCGCGTCGCGGAACGAGCCGGTCCAGTCCTCAGTCATCCTCGTTGCCCTCTCGCGTGATCGTCTCCGACGCGGTGCCGGGGACGGTGGTGCTCGCCTGCTCGACGGCCGCCACCAGCAGCGCCGCCGACGCGTCGACGCCGCCGTCGGCCGGCGACAGGGTGAGCTCGGGGCGCGCCGGCGCCTCATACGGCGCGTCGACGCCGGTGAAGTCGCTGATCTCGCCGGCCCGGGCCCGCGCGTACATGCCCTTCGGGTCACGGGCCTCGCAGACCTCCAGCGGCGTGTCCACGAAGACCTCGACGAAGCGCAGGCCGGCGGCCTGGTGCGCGGCGCGGACCCGGTCGCGGGCCTCGGCGTCCGGGGAGACCAGGGAGACGATGGCCACCTGACCGGAGTCGGCCAGGATCTGCGCGACGGCGCCGGTGCGCCGCACGTTCTCCGCACGGTCGCCCGCACTGAAGCCGAGGTCGGCGTTGAGGCCGTGGCGCAGGTTGTCGCCGTCGAGCAGGTACGCCGCGCGGCCGCTCTCGTTGAGCAGGCGCTCGGCCTCGGCAGCGATCGTGGACTTGCCGGAGCCCGAGAGCCCGGTCAGCCACAGCGTCATCCCCTGCCCGTCCCCGGGTGCCGGGCGCGCGTCGCGGGCGACGGCGCCGTCGTGCCACACCACGTTGTCGTGCTGGTAGGCCGGGCCGGTGATCATGCCGGCCGCGACCGTGTTGTTGGTGGTCTCGTCGATCAGGATGAACGAGCCGGTCTCGCGGCTGCGCCGGTAGGCGTCGAAGAGCAGCGGCTGCTGGGTGCGCAGCGTGATCCGGCCGATCTCGTTGAGCCCGAGCTCGTCGACCTGCTCGTCACGGTGCAACGTGTTGACGTCGAGGCGGTAGTCGATCTTCTCGACGACGGCCCGCGTCGAGCGGGTGGTGTGCTGGATCGTGTAGCGGTGCCCGGGGACGAGGCTGGACTGCTCGGTGAGCCAGCAGAGCATGGCGTCGAGGTCCTGGCCGACGAACGGTCGGTTCTGCGGCCGGCAGATCAGGTCGCCGCGGGCGATGTCGATGTCGTCGGCGAGCTCGACGGTGACCGCCTGGCCGGTGAACGCCTCCTCCAGCTTGGTGCCGCCCGGGCCCCAGACCGCGGAGACGGTGGTGGTCCGGCCGAGCGGCAGCACGGTCACCTCGTCACCGGCCTTCATGACGCCGCCGGCGAGCGTGCCCGCGTAGCCCCGGAAGTCGTGCAGGTCGGCGTCGCGCGACTGGTGCGGGCGGATCACGTACTGCACCGGCAGCCGGACGTCGATCAGGTTGCGGTCCGAGGCGATGTGCAGGTTCTCCAGGTGGTCCAGCAGGGCGGAGCCGGTGTACCAGCCCATCGCCTGGCTGCGGGTGACCACGTTGTCGCCGGTCAGCGCGCTGATCGGGATGAACGAGAGGTCGCGCACCTCGAGCTTGGCGGCGAACTGCTCGAACTCGCTGCGGATCTCCTCATAGACCTCCTCGGAGAAGTCCACCAGGTCCATCTTGTTGATGCAGACCACCAGGTGCGGGATCGCCAGCAGGCTGGCCAGGAAGGCGTGCCGTCGCGACTGCTCCAGCACCCCATGGCGGGCGTCGATCAGGATGATCGCGACGTCGGCGGTGGAGGCGCCGGTGACCATGTTGCGGGTGTACTGCAGGTGCCCGGGGGTGTCGGCGATGATGAACTTGCGCTTCGGGGTGGCGAAGTAGCGGTAGGCCACGTCGATGGTGATCCCCTGCTCGCGCTCGGCGCGCAGGCCGTCGGTGAGCAGCGCCAGGTCGGGAGCGTCCGAACCCCGGGCCTTGCTGGTGGTGGCGACGGCGTCGAGCTGGTCGGCGAAGATCGCCTTCGAGTCGTACAGGAGCCGGCCGATCAACGTGGACTTGCCGTCGTCGACGGACCCGGCGGTGGCGATGCGGAGCAGTTCGCTCATCAGAAGTAGCCCTCCTTCTTGCGGTCTTCCATGCCGGCCTCGGAGATCCGGTCGTCGGCGCGGGTCGCGCCGCGCTCGGTGATCCGTGCGGCCGCCACCTCGGCGACCACCTGGGCGGTGGTGGTGGCGTCGGACTCGACGCAACCGGTGCAGGTCGCGTCGCCCACGGTGCGGAAGCGGGTCAGCGCCTCGAAGGGCTGCTCCCCCGGCTTCGGCTCGATGAACCGGTTGACGGCGAGCAGCATGCCGTCGCGCTCGACGACGGTGCGCTTGCGGGCGTAGTAGAGCTCGGGGAGCTCGATGCCCTCGCGCTCGATGTAGGACCAGATGTCGAGCTCGGTCCAGTTCGAGAGCGGGAAGACCCGGATGTTCTCGCCCTTGCGGTGCCGGCCGTTGTAGAGGCTCCACAGCTCGGGGCGCTGGTTGCGCGGGTCCCACTGGCCGAACTCGTCGCGGAACGAGAAGACCCGCTCCTTGGCCCGGGCCTTCTCCTCGTCGCGGCGTGCGCCGCCGAAGGCGGCACCGAACTGGTTCTCGGCGATGCCCCGCAGCAGGGCGGCGGTCTGCAACCGGTTGCGCGGTGCCCCCGGGTACTCCTCGTGCGAGCGGCCGGCGTCGATGTCGTCCTGCACGCTGGCCACGATCAGCCGCAGGCCGTGCTTCTCGACCATCCGGTCGCGGTACTCGATCACCTCGTCGAAGTTCTGCCCGGTGTCGACGTGCATCACGCCGAACGGCACCTGCGCGGGCCAGAAGGCCTTGATCGCCAGGTGCAGCATCACCACCGAGTCCTTGCCGCCGGAGAAGAGCAGCACGGGCTTCTCGGCGGTGGCCGCGACCTCGCGGAAGATGTGCACCGACTCCGACTCCAGCCGGTCGAGGTGCGTCTGTTCATAGACGACTGTCACGGGATCCTCATCCTTCGCGTTCGGGGTCCGTCCAATTCGAGTCAGAAGACTGACACGAAATGTCGGGGGCGGTCAACACGGGTCCCACCGAGGCCGACGGCTCCTCCCGGAAATGCCGAAGCGGCCGGTGAGCACTGTGCTCACCGGCCGCCTCCGGCCAAGGTCAGGCCTCCGTCGAGGCCTCCGCGTCAGTCGCCGTCTCACCGGACGTACTCGAGGCGCCGGACGCGTCGGCGCCGGAGCCCGAGCGGGCAGCGCCGGCCGCCAGCTCGTTGATCGCCCAGGTGATCGTGTCGACCGCCTCCTGGGTCGACATCCGCCAGCTCAACGCCAAGCGCTCGTAGGCGTCGGTGCTCCACAGCACGTCGAGCACGGCCGCGAGCCGGTCGTCGCCGCCGCTGGCCCGGCGCAGGGCGCGGTTCCGCTCACGGTCCATCGCGATCACCGCCGCCGGCGGGATCCCCTGTGCGGTCGCCCGCGGGGTGAAGGTGGCCAGCGAGTTGAAGAGCCGGTCCACCACGACCGGCACCTGCTCCAGGTCCATGTCGTCATAGGAGATCGCGGCCTGCTCGTTGATCCGCACCATCATCGCCTCGTGCAGATCGCGCTGCGCCGGGAAGTGCCGGTAGACCGTGCGCTCACTGACCTCGGCGCGCTCGGCGACCACCTTGAAGGTGATGTCGCTCCAGTTCCAGTTGCCACTCGAGCGGGCAAGCTCCAGCGCTGCTTCGAGAATCCGCTCACGACCGCGGCTCTGGCGCCGGGAGTTGTCGTACTTGCGGGGACCTGCCGCCGTCATGACGTCGACCCTAACCGTTGATTGGTGCAGGGCTGCACCCCGCGATCCCGCTGGGTGCAGCCCTGCACCGATCAACGGGTCAGGCGGTGAGGGCGTGGACGATCAGCGAGGCCAGCTCGGCATAAGCCTCGGCGTCGCTGAGCTCGAGGCGGGAGAACATCTCACCGCGCTGGATCTCGAACATGGTGGCGGCCACCATCTCGGCGGCGAACGCCGCGTGCACCTCACGGAAGGCGCCGGTCTCGATCCCGGACGCGATCAGCTCACGGATCCGGTCGGCGGCCGCAGCCGTGTTGCGCCGGTAGACCTCGGCAGCCGGCGCGAAGGCGGCCATGTCGGCGACGAAGTCACGCGAGAGCGGCTCCAGGTAGTCGCCGACCGCGGTCAGGTAGGCCACCACCCGGGCATCAGGCGCGGCACCGGCCGCCTCCACGGCGGCCTCGACCTTCGGCACCGACTCCCGGAAGTACTGCTTGACCGCCTCGGTCACCAGCTCCTGCTTGGAGCCCGCCAGGGTGTAGAGGGAGGTCTTGGAGCAACGCAGCCGAGCGGCCAGATCGTCGAGCGTGAACTCGGCGAAGCCCTCGGCTGCGAAGAGCGCCACCAGGCGATCCAACAGATCGACCTGACGCGCGGTGCGACGACGTCGACCCGCAGACGCTCCCCGCCTGCCGGTCGACGTCGTCACAGTGGTCATGCCTTCGAGATCTCCTCGGTACGTTCCTTGCGCAGCTGGAATCGCTGAATCTTCCCAGAAGGCGTCTTCGGAAGTTGCGAAACGAAGTGAATCTCTCGCGGGTACAGGTGGGCCGCGAGCTTGGTCTTGACCCGATTCTTCAGCTCGGTGGCCAACTCCGCCGAGGGAGTCTCACCCGGCGCGAGCACCACGAAGGCCTCGACCACCTCGCCACGCAGGGCGTCCGGGACGCCGACCACGGCGGACTCGGCCACCCGCGGGTCGCCGACCAGCACGCTCTCGACCTCGAACGGGCCGATCCGGTACCCGGCCATGATGATCACGTCGTCATCGCGGGCCGAGAAGTAGAGGAAGCCATCGGCGTCCATCTGGCCGGCGTCGCCGGTGTAGTACCAGCGGCCGTCGGCGCTGAACCGCTCGGCGGTCTTCTCCGGAGCGTCCACGTAGCCGGTGAACCACATCAGCGGGCTGCCCGCCAGGTCGATCACCACGCGGCCGAGCTCGCCGGGCTCGGCGATCTCGTCGGACTCCTCCTTGAGCACGGCGGCCTTCCAGCCCGGCATCGCGCGCCCCATCGAGCCGTGCCGGATGTCGGCGTAGACGTCGGGGTGCCAGCCGTTGACGATCGACATGCCCAGCTCGGTCTGGCCGTAGGTGTCGTGGATCTCCGCACCGAGCGTCTCCGCGCCCCAGGTGACGACGTCCGGGTTCAGCGGCTCGCCGGCCGAGGAGATCCGGCGCAGGTCGATTCCGGCGGGGGCCGGGGTCTCGGCCGAGCGCAGGCTGCGGAAGACGGTGGGCGCGGCGGCCAGGTTGGTGACGCCGAGCTCGGTGATCACCTTCCAGGTGGTCTCCGGGCTGAAGCCCGCCTGGAGCAGGATGTTGCGGCGACCGGCGGCCAGCGGGCCGGCGATGCCGTAGTAGAGGCCGTAGGCCCAGCCCGGGTCGGCGGCGTTCCAGTAGACGTCGTCGGCGGTGACATCGAGGCCGTACTCCAGGTAGATCACGAAGGTGGCCAGTGCCTTGACCGGGATCGGCACGCCCTTGGGGGTGCCGGTGGTGCCCGAGGTGAAGAGCCGGACCAGCTCGTCGCTGCCCTTGCGCTCCACGACCGGCGCCTTGCTCGGGTCGGCGGCGGCCAGCAGATCGGCCAGGGCGAGCTCGCCCTCGCCCGCCTCACCGGCCACGATCACCCGGCGGGCGTCGTCAGCCGGCAGGTCCTCGCTCGGCGCGAGCTTGGCGCGCTGGCTGGCGTCGGTGACCACGACGGTGGCCGCAGAGCCCTTCAGGCGCAGGCCGATCGCGGGCGGCGCGAAGGCGGTGAACAGCGGCACGTGGACGGCGCCCGCGCGCCAGATCCCGAGCACGGTGGTGACGAAGTCGGCGGACTTGCCCATCAGGGTGGCCACCCGGTCGCCCGGCTGCACGCCGAGCTCGCCCAGCGCCACCGCGAAGCGGCGCGAGCTCTCCGCGAGCTCGCCGTAGGTCAGGTCGCGGAAGGTCAGGTCGGGCTGGACGACGGTGAACGCCACCGCATCGGCCGGGTGACGGTCGCACAGGAGGTCGCCGAGGTCGCGCCCTTCATTGTCGAAGGTGGCGAGTAGGTCAGCGACGCGCTCGTCGGGGGTCATCGGGTTTCTCCCTGGTCTGAAACGGGGCCTGGTGTGTCTCGGCTCACGACACCGTGACACTTCGGTACTCCTATGAGTACTTTGGATCTACTCCCAGTATCAATCTTTCATGACGTAGAACACATTCGAGGAGCCTCAATGACTGCGCGCCGCGTGCTTCCGACCGAGGAAGCCACCGACCTGCTCGCCCTGGTCCGGGACCTGGCCACCAAGGAACTCCTCCCCCGCGCGGCCGAGGCGGAGGCCACCGAGACCTTCCCCCGCGACGTCTTCAAGCTGCTCGGCGAGGTCGGCGTGCTGGGCCTGCCGTACCCGGAGGAGTTCGGCGGCGGCGGCCAGCCCTACGAGGTCTACCTGCAGGTGCTCGAGGAGATCGCCGCGGTCTGGTCGAGCGTCGGCGTCGGCGTCTCGGTGCACGCCCTCTCCTGCTTCGGCCTCTTCACCAAGGGCACCGAGGAGCAGAAGCGGAAGTGGCTGCCCGACATGCTCGGCGGCGACCTGCTCGGCGCCTACGCACTGTCCGAGGCCCACGCCGGCTCCGACCCGGCGGCGATGAAGACCACCGCCCGCCTGGACGGCGACGAGTACGTGATCAACGGCGCCAAGGCCTGGATCACCCACGGTGGCCACGCCGACTACTACAAGCTGATGGCACGCACCTCGGACGACCGCAACGGCATCTCCTGCTTCCTGGTGCCGGCCGACACCCCCGGCCTGGTCGCGGACACCCCCGAGCGGAAGATGGGCCTGACCGGCTCGGCGACCACCTCGATCCTGCTCAACGACGTCCGGGTGCCGGTCGAGCGCCGCCTCGGCGCGGAGGGCGAGGGACTGAAGATCGCCCTTGCCGGGCTGGACGCCGGTCGCCTCGGCATCGCCGCCGTCGCCACGGGCCTGGCCCAGGGCGCCTTGGACCAGGCGGTCGCCTACGCCAAGGAGCGCGAGGCATTCGGCAAGCGGATCATCGACCACCAGGGCCTGGGGTTCGTGCTGGCCGACATGGAGGCCGCCGTGCAGAGTGCCCGAGCGATGCTGCTGCACGCCGCGCGTCTCAAGGATCAGGGGCTGCCGTACGGCAAGGAGGCCAGCATTGCCAAGATGGTGGCCACCGACAACGCCATGAAGGTCACCACCGATGCCGTTCAGGTGCTGGGCGGGTACGGCTACACCAAGGACTTCCCCGTCGAGCGCTACATGCGTGAGGCCAAGGTCATGCAGATCTTTGAGGGCACCAACCAGATTCAGCGGATGGTGATCGCGCGTGCCTTGGACAAGGACAACAACGGACAGATCACCAAGGAGAACCACTGATGCAGTTGCAGAACGTCGCCGCCATCGTCACCGGCGGTGCCTCGGGCCTCGGAGCGGCCACCGCCCAGGCCTTCGCCGCCAAGGGCGCGCGGGTCTACGCCTTCGACCTGCAGGCCTCGATCGACGCTGCCCCGGCCGTTGACGGAGTCACCTACGTGCCCGTCGACGTGACCGACCCCGAGCAGGTCCAGGCCGCCGTGGACCAGGCCGCTGGTGGCGTCGAGCCGCTGCGCGTCGTGGTCAACTGCGCCGGCATCGGCCCGTCGTCGCGGATCCTGTCGAAGAAGGGCGTCCACGACCTCGGCCTCTACGCCAAGATCATCCAGGTCAACCTGATCGGCACCTTCAACGTGCTGGCCCTGGCCGCCGAGAAGATCGCCGAGACCGAGGCGCTCGAGCACAACCAGCGCGGCGTGATCATCAACACCGCGTCGGTCGCCGCCTTCGAGGGCCAGATCGGCCAGGCCGCCTACGCGTCGTCCAAGGGCGGCGTGGTCGGCCTCAACGTGCCGGCCGCTCGCGACCTGGCGCAGTACGGCATCCGGGTGAACACGATCGCTCCGGGCATCGTCGAGACCCCGATGCTGGCCACCGTGTCGGAGGAGTTCCGCGCCACCCTGTCGGCCGGCGTCCCCTTCCCGCAGCGTCTGGGCCGCCCCGACGAGTACGCGCAGCTGGCCACCTTCCTGGTCGAGCACGACTACCTCAACGGCGAGGTCGTCCGGATGGACGGCGCGCTGCGGATGGCCCCGCGCTGATCCCGAGCTTGCGCTTGTAGCAGCCGAGCTTGCGCTTGAAGCACGAACGGACCCGCGTCCCCTGCACCTTGCAGGACGACGCGGGTCCGTTCGCGTTGCGGCTGGGTGCTCAGGTGGCGCGCTTGTAGGCGACCTTGCCCAATGCGAGGAACTTGGTCGCGTTGATCTTCGACGTCGAGTACAGGTTGAGCACCACGACTTTGCGCCCCTTGCGCACGATCAGCTGCGCATCGCGGGTGGTGGAGCCACCGCTGATCGTCGAGCGCCGGTAGGCGAACCGGTCGTCGCCGAGCTTGGGCGTGGACATCTTGGCGACCTTCATCGCCACCTCCCCGCCGTCGAAGTCCGCACACGCACGGGCGAACTTCCGGCTCAGGGTGACCGCCTGCTGCGCCTTCTTCTTGGTGGCGAAGTTGACCACCCAGACCGTCGGCGTCTGCGGGGTCTGCTCGGTGTGGGAGTACATCGCCACGGAGCCTGACTTCGCCGCGAGCATCGAGCTGGTGATGCAGCGGGTGTTGGTCAGGAACAGCGTGCTCTCCGGAGCGGTCTGGCGGGTGCCGCCGGCGAAGGCCGGGTAGACCTTCGCGACCTGACCGACGCTCGGGAACGCCGAGTCGGGCACGGCAGCGTGGGCCGGACCGCTCGGCGTCAACAGGACAGCGCCCAGCGCGCCCGCGGCCACCAGGCCGACGACTCGATTCATTGCTCTCCCCAGGTAGGTGTCTGCTCCGCGTCCAGTGTGTGGGGAGATCAGGGCACGCGCTGCCGATTCGACAGATGTCGCGTTGGCCAGGGAGCGGGAACCCTCCCGACAGTCCCGGCCGCACCCCTTAGGGTGCAGGGCGTGAGCAGCCCCACCTTCGCCGAGCTGGTCCTGGCGCGCGCCGAGGACGACAGCACCGCGATCATCTTCGAAGGTCAGTCCTGGACGTGGCGCGAGACGGTCCTCGAGGCCCGCCGGCGGGTCACCCTGATCCGTCCGCACCGCAATCATGACCTGCCCTGGCACTTCGGCGTCTTCTGCGAGAACAGCGCGGAGCACGTCTTCTGGTGGCTCGCGGCCGCATTGGACGGCGCCACGGTGGTCGGTCTCAACCCGACCCGCCGCGGCAGCGACCTGGCGCGCGACATCGGCTTCACCCAGTGCCAGTTCGTGGTCGTCGACGAGGCGCGCCGGCCGTTGCTCGACGGCATGCTCGACCTGCCGCCGATCCTCGAGGTGGACGCCGAGGGCTACCGCGACGAGGTGGCAGCGGCCGAGCCGGCGCTGATCGAGGAGCTGCCGAGCCCGGAGACGATCATGTCGTTGGTCTTCACCTCCGGCACCACCAGCGCGCCCAAGGCGGTGATCTGCACCCAGCGCCGGATGGGGATGCTGGCCGTCACCCAGCAGGAGCGCCGTGCGCTGACCGCGGACGACACCTTCTATGTGGTGATGCCGCTGTTCCACTCGAATGCGGTGATGGCCGGGCTGGCACCTGCTGTCTCGGCCGGCGCCTCGGTGGTGGTGCGCCGTAGGTTCTCGGCGTCGAACTGGCTGCCCGACGTACGCGAGCACGGCGTGACCTTCTTCAACTACGTCGGCAAGCCGCTCAACTACATCCTGGCGACTCCCGAGAAGCCCGACGACGCCGACAACACGCTGCGGATCGCCTTCGGCAACGAGGCCTCCGAACGCGACATCGCCCGGTTCGCGGAGCGCTTCGGCTGCAAGGTGATCGACTCGTTCGGCTCCAGCGAGGGCGAGATCCGGATCATGCGCACCCCCGAGACCCCGCCGGGCTCGCTGGGCCGGGCCCCGGAGGGCACCGTGGTGCTGGACCCGGAGACCCTGGCCGAGTGCCCGCCGGCCGTCTTCGACGAGCGCGGCCGGGTGACCAACGGCGACCAGGCGATCGGCGAGATCGTCAACAAGGTAGGGGCGCAGCTCTTCGAGGGCTACTGGAACAACCCCGATGCGGACGCCGACCGCTTGCGCCACGGATGGGTCTGGTCCGGCGACCTCGCCTACCGCGATGCCGAGGGCTTCTTCTACTTCGCCGGACGCAACGGCGACTGGCTGCGGGTGGACGGCGAGAACCTGGCCGCCGCTCCGATCGAGCGGCTGCTGCTGCGCTACCCCGGGTTCTCCGGCGTCGCCGTGGTGGCGACCCCCGACCCGATCGTCGGCGACGCCGTGCTGGCCGTCGTCGAGCTCGACGGCGCCTTCGACCCGGACGCCTTCCAGGCGTTCCTCGACACCCAGCCCGACCTCGGCACCAAGTGGTCGCCCGCATTCGTCAAGGTCGTCGACGAGCTGCCCCGCACCGGCTCCAACAAGGTGATCAAGCGCGCCATCGACCGGCAGCTGCGCGGCGAGGTCTGGGAGGCGACGGCGCAGGGGTACCTGCTCCGCTGACGGTCTGGTCGGGCCTCCGACGCTCGCTCGGATCTTTGTGTCGGAGGCTCCTGATGGACTGTTCGCATGATCGAGATCGATGCGACGCACACTCCGTATGAGATCAGTGACCTCGATGCGGGGTGTCTGCTTGCGGTGATCTCCGAAGGTCGGCACTCGGCGCTGGTGCTGGGGCGGCAGCAGCTGCGGTTGGCGCATCAGTGGTGCGTGGTGAACCCCGTCGTTCCTGGTGGTTCGGCGGCTTCGTGGTGTGACGACGCCGCGTTCGCGTCCTTGGATCTGGACGACTTCTTGGGTGGGGAGGGGACGCCGGCGGTGGCGGCGTTCGCTGCTGAAGAGTTCGCCGCGGCCTCGGGCATCTCCCGCTATGCCGCGCTCTCGCTGCTGGCCGACGCGTTGGATCTGCACCACCGGCTGCCGCTGTTGTGGGCACAGGTCGAACTGCTGGAGGTGCCGGGATGGAAGGCACGGCGCGTCGCCGAACTCACCCGCAAGCTCTCGCGGAAGGCGGCCGCGTGGTTCGACCGGACGCTCGCCGACGGCGAGCGGTACGGCTGGCCCACCGTCGAGCGGGTGTTGGCGATGGCGGTGGCGAAGTTCCATCCGGAGTTGGTCCGCGACAAGAACGGTCCGCTCACCAAGGCTGACTGGGACGTGCAGTTGAACCACCGCTACGGGCCCGAAGGCTCCGCGTCCGGCACCTCCACCTTGGACGTGGTCGGCGACTCCCTGGATCTGGCGCGGTTCCATGACCTCGTGTGCGACGAAGCCGAGAAGTTGAAGCGCGCGGGTGACACGGACACCCTCGGTCAGCGCAAGGCGAAAGCGCTCGGGAGCATCGCGGAGGCACAGGGCACGCTGGACTTCGATGCCGCAGGCGACACCGGCGGCGCGGCAAGCGAGCCCGCCGTGCCGGGGCGTCGCCATGGCCGTGGGCTCCGCGTCTTCGTGCACACCACGCTCGCCGACCTCTTCGGCACGAACGACCTCGCCCTCGCCGACGCCGACCGGCTCGGCCCGATCCTCATCGAGCAACTGACCGACTGGCTGAAGCGGCACGGCTCCATCGCGAGCATCACCCCAGTCATCGACCTCAACCGCGCCGGCAGCGTGGACCGCCACGACCCACCCGCCTGGATGGCCGAGCAAGTCAGGCTCAGGGACCAGCATTGCGTCTTCCCACACTGCACCCGCTCATCGGCCGACGCGGACCTCGACCACATCGATCCCTACGACACGGGGCCCAACGAACTACGCGGCCCACCCGGCCAGACGAACCCCGAGAACCTGGCGCCGCTCTGTCGACGCCATCACCTGGCGAAGACCTTCGCCGGTTGGAGGTACGTCCGCAATCGAGACGGCACCTACACCTGGTCCAACAAGCACGGCCAGACCTGGCTCGTCACCGCACTGGGCACGATCCAACTCGACTGAGCGACAGCCCCACCGCCACCTCCGGCAGCCACCCCGGCCGCCGGAGGCATCGGCGCGCCCCAGGACCACCGACGCAGCACGGCGCGCTCAACAGGCGCCACCCGCGGATGAGGACGGCCAGCAGCGCCGCCACCTCCGGCAGCCACCGCTCACCGGAGGCTTCAGCGCGCCCCAGTGGTCTCGACAAGCTCGACCACCGGCGGCGTGGTCTCGACAGGCTCGACCACCGCGACCGACGAGGGCCGCAAGCCTCACGCGTCGTTGGCGCACCGGAAGCCGATGTTCCCCGACGCCGAGTCAGGCGTGTTCGAGGAGCGGGCCGCCACCCGGTAGCGGTTGCAGTACGAGTCGTGGCACAGGTACGAGCCACCGCGCATCACCCGGGTCGCGCCGTCGGCCGGCCCACGCGGGTCCGCCACCGGCGAGCTCGCGTAGTAGTCCGCGGCGAACCAGTCGGCCGTCCACTCCCAGACGTTGCCGGCACTCTGGTAGAGCCCGAAGTCGTTGGGCGCGAACGTCTTCACCGGCGCCGTGGTCAGGAACCCGTCCTCCAACGAGTTCGTCCGCGGGAAGTCGCCCTGCCAGATGTTGCACCGGTGCCGCCCACGCGGCGTCAGCTCGTCGCCCCACGCATACCGCGCCCCCGCCAGGCCGCCGCGCGCCGCGAACTCCCACTCCGCCTCGGTCGGCAACCGCTTGCCCGCCCACGCGCAGTACGCCTCGGCGTCGTTCCAGCTGACCTGCACCACAGGGTGGTTCGCACGCTTGGAGACGTCCGAGTGCGGACCCTCCGGGTGCCGCCAGTCCGCGCCCCGCACCGCGAGCCACCACGGCACCTCCGCGACCTGATGCGAGACATCGGCCGGGTCGCCGTCGAAGGCGAGGTGGAAGACCGCGGAGACACCCAGCTCCTCCGCCTCGGTGCGATAGCCGGTCGCCTTCACGAAGGTGGCGAACTGCGCATTGGTCACCGTCGTCGCATCCACGAAGAAGGCCGGAAGCTCCACCGGGTGCACCGGCAGCTCGCCGTCGCCCGGATAGCCCTCGTCGAACGCGTCGCCCATCTCGAATCGCCCACCAGGCAACGAGATCTGCCCCCGGGTGCTCCGCGCGGCAGCAGCCGGCCGCTGCGCGGCGACGCCCACCGGGCGCATCTGGGGCAGCCCGAGCCCGGTCACGGGCGTCGGTGCACAACAAGGGCTTTCCGAACTCATGGCCCAAGTCCACCACATCCCCTGCCGCACAAGGCAGCACGCGCTGGTCCAGACCGATCGGCGAGAAACCCGCGAGGTATCTGAAATGGGGCATGCCTGCGAACAGCCGTCGGCGGGAGGCTCGTAGGAGTTCGGCCAGCCCCGGTCGGGCATCTCATGGGGGAGTTGACGGTGTACACCACACGGGCGCGTTCGCAGACCACGACGACCAATCACCGCTGGCGCCTGCTGCGCTTCCTGGCGGCGTTGCTGTTGATGATCCCGGCCGCCGCGGCGACCCTGGTCACCGCGCCAGCCACCGCGGCGGCCGGCGAGCTCAACTACGTCGGCTCGAACAGCACCGCCGGCAACCGCAGCACGCACTCGGTGCAGGTCCCCGGCGCGGTCTCCCCCGGCGACCAACTGCTGCTCTTCCTCACCACCAACTCCAGCACCAGCACGATCGCCACCCTCGACGGCTGGACGCTGCTGGAGAGCCGCGACGGCAACGGCATCCGGGCCCGCGCCTGGGCTCGCACCGCGACCACCGGCGACGCCGGACGCACGATCAGCGTCACCACCAGCGCCTCCGCCAAGTCGGTGATGGCCGTGAGCGCCTACCGCAGCAACGGCACCGCCAGCGTGACGGCGAGCGCGGTCACCGGCTCGGACGCCTCCACCAGCAGCCACAGCGCACCGAACGTGAACGTCGCCGAGGCCGGCTCCTGGACGGTCAACCTGTGGTCGGAGAAGTCGTCGGCCACCGCCACCTGGAACCTGCCGGGCTCGGCGACCCAGCGGACCACCGCAGCCTCCACCGGAGCCGGGCGGATCAGCGCCGTGGTCAGCGACTCCGGCACCTCCCTCGCCACCGGCACCGCGAACGCCGGCACCGCCACCACCTCCGAGGCGGTCTCGCGCACCGCACTGATCGCCGTCGCCGTCTCGCCGGGAACCACCGCCGACCCGGTCGACCAGGGCGAGGTCAGCCACGTCGCGACCGCGACCAGCCAGGGCAACCGCACCAACCACACGATCCGGATCCCCGGCGAGACCCGGCCGCAGGACCTGCTGCTGATGAGCCTGGTCACCAACACGACCAGCTCCACCATCGACGACGCCGTCCCCGGCTGGCAGCTGGTGCAGAGTCGCGACGGCAACGGCATCCGGGCCCGGCTCTGGAGCCGCAGTGCCACCGCCGCGGACGCCGACCGCGACGTCAGCGTGACCGGCAGCGCGCTGGCCAAGTCGGTGATGAGCCTCAGCGTCTACCGCAGCACCGGCGTGCCGAGCGTCGCCGCCTCGGCGGTGGGCGGCTCCGAGAGCTCCACCGCGACCCCGACCGCACCCGGCCTGACCACCGCGCAGCCCAACCGCTGGCTGGTCAACATCTGGGGTGAGAAGTCCTCCAGCGTGACCACCTGGACTCCCCCGGCCGGCTCCACCCAGCGCGGCACGAACGCCAGCACCGGCACCGGAAAGGTGAGCCTGCTGGTCGCCGACGTCGCCGACGTGCCGGTCGGCGGCGTGGCTGCCCGCTCCGCCAGCATCGACCCGGCCGCCGGTCGCACCGCCACCTTCTCGGTGCTGGTCGACCCCGGCCTCGACGCCAGCGAGACCAACGAGCCGCCCACTGCCGAGTTCACCCTCGGCTGCGCCGGCCGCACCTGCGAGTTCGACGCCTCGCACAGCTTCGACCCGGACGACGACCCGCTCACCTACGCCTGGAGCTTCGGCGACGGCACCACCGGCACCGGCCTGGAGACCAGCCACACCTACGCCACCGCGGGCACCCGCACGGTGACCCTGACGGTCAGCGACGGCCCGCACTCGGACCAGGTGACCCACACCGCGAACGCGGTGGACAACCAGCCAGTCCCCGGCCACAACCGTCTGGTGCCCGACGTCCCGCGCACCAACACCCCACTGATCAGCTCGGGTGAGATCTGGGACATCGAGATCGTCGGCACCCGCGCCTACATCGCCGGCAGCTTCACCTCCGCGCGCAACGCCACCGGCAACGGCACCCAGACCACCTTCAACCAGGCCGGCCTGATCGCCTTCAACGCCAACACCGGCGTCATCGACACCGCCTTCCGCCCACTCTTCGGCAACGGCGGGGTCGAGTCCGTCGAGGCCTCGCCCGACGGCAGCCGGCTCTACGTGGCCGGCAACTTCGGCACCGTGAACGGAACCTCCCGCAAGGCGATCGCCCGCCTCGATCCCGCCACCGGCGCACCGATCACCACGTTCACCGCGAACGCCAACGCCAAGGTCGCCGAGCTCGCCGTCACCAACTCCACGGTCTACGCAGGCGGCCGGTTCAGCACCATCAACAACGTGCCGCGCTCCGGTCTGGTCGCCGTCGACGCCCTCACCGGCGCGGTGCGCAGCGACTTCGTCAACAACATCACCGGCGGCATCGGCACCAACGGCGAGCTGACCGTGCAACGGCTCAAGCTGACCCACGACGAGGGCCGGCTGCTGGTCGTGCACACCGGTCGCCAGATCAACGGCCAGGACCGCTACGGCGTGGCGATCATCAACACCCGCACCAACAAGCTCACCGGCTGGCGCAGCCAGATCTGGGACGACAACCTCCAGTTCGTGGGCGGCATCCAGCGTGTCTACGGCGGCGACATCGCCCCCGACGACTCCTGGTTCGCGGTGACCAGCGGCTCCGGCGGGGACCGCCCGCCGATCAACGACACGGTGATCGCGTTCCCGATGGACGCCGCGGGCAGCAACAACGTCGAGCCGCTATGGATCTCGCGGCACTTCGACTCGGTCTACTCGATCGCGATCTCCGAGGTCGCCGTCTACGTGGGCGGCCACTTCGCCTGGCAGGAGTCGCCCACCTCGCCGCAGCCGTGGCCCGGCCTGGACGACGTCGGCTACGGCACCGGTCAGGGGCTCTCGGGCTACGGACTCGGGGACGCCGTCGTCAAGCGCTTCCACGTCGGCGCCCTGAACCCGGCCGACGGCACCGCCCTGGAGTGGAACCCCGGCTCCAACTCCTACGAGGGCAACAAGGCGATGGAGCTGACCCCGCGCGGCCTCTTCACCGGTGGTGACGCGACCACCCAGGGTGGCTACAACGTCGGCCGGATCGCCTACTACGACTTCAACTCGGTGGCCGCCTCCAACGGGGTCGAGACCACCATCACCGACCCGATCGAGGGCCGCATCGAACCGGTCAACGAGCCGTTCACCATCTCCGGGACGGCGAGCGCCGCCTCCGGGGTGAACCGGGTCGAGGTCGACGTGATGGACCGTGGCACCCGCCGCTACCTCAACGACGACCTGACGACCTGGGGAAGCACCACCCGCAACACGTTCAACGCGACCCTCGGCGGCACCGGCACCCAGCGCACCTGGTCGATCCCGATCACCATGACCAGCAACCGCGAGCTGGTGATCTCGGCCCGCACGGTCGCCGGCAACGGAACCGCGGACAACACCCGGGCCACCAAGAAGATCGAGACGTTCGGCCTCTCCGACCAGCCACCGAACACGAACGTCACCGGCCCGTCGTCCAGCGTGATCAGCACGACCACCTTCACCGTCACCGGGTCCGCCACCGACGACTTCGGCGTGAACTCGGTGAGCTTCACCGTGCGGGATGCTCAGAACCGCTACCTGCAAGCAGATGGCACCGTCTCGGGAAGCAACTACTCGTTCCGGTTCCAGCCCGATGTGGTCGGTGCGCTCAGCACCACCTGGTCGCAGGAGATCACCGTCCCCTACGAGGGCACCTGGAAGGTGCAGGCCAAGGCCAGCGACACGGCCGGACAGTCCGACCTCGACACCGCCGACCGCTCCTGGATCGTGACCACCGACGGCGTTCCGCCGACGGTCTCGATCACCCAGCCCGCGGTGATGAACCCGCCGACGTCGGCCCAGACCGTGGTGGTCGCGCCCGGTGCGCCGCTCACCTTCGCCGGCACCGCCAACGACGACGACTCGCTGAACCTGATCGAGATCCAGCTGCGCAACACCACCACCCGGGAGAATCTCGCCGCCGACGGCAGCTGGGGCGTGGACGCGATCGCGGGCTGGCACCGGATCTCGCCCGCCAATCTCGACCAGGCCTCCTACAACTGGAGCTGGACGACGCCGTTCAACCTCACGCCTGGCACCTACAGCTTCTCGATCCGTGCCGAGGACCAGCTGGGGCTGAGCACGTCGAGCACCAACCAGGGCCGGCTCACGCTGAGCGCGCAGATCCCCGGTGACGCGCCGCCCAACGGCCTGCTGACGGTGACCGGCACCCAGACCGGCGGCCAGAGCCTGAGCCTCAACCTGACCGGCACGGCCACCGACGACAAGGGCGTCGCCTCGGTCCGGATCTCGCTGGAGGACCAGGACACCAACCGCTTCCTGCAGCCCAACGGCTCGATGGCCGCTGCCTTTGCAACCCTGCCGGCCACCCTGGCCAGCCCCGGCGCGACCTCGACCACGTTCTCGCTGCCGGTCACCCTGCCCACGCAGGGCGACTGGGCAGTGACGGCGCTGGCCTACGACTCCGCCGGGCAGCAGGACTCCTCGACCAGCGGTGCCACCGCCCGGTACCGGATCTACCCGGGCGACACACCGCCGACGCTCACCGACAACCTGCTCTCCCCGACGGAGGGGACCCTCTTCGAGGACGGCCGGATCTTCGTCTCCGGCCGCGCCGAGGACAACAACGCGATGCAGCGCGTCGAGGTCGGCATCATCGACTCCACCGGCAGGTGGATGAGCTCGAGCGGCACCTTCACCAGCACCTCGGCAAGCTGGCGCACCGCGTTCCTGACCAGCCCGGGAACGCCCGGCTCCAACTTCTCCTACACCACGCCCGTGGTGCCGGCGGGGGCCTACACGGTGCGGGTCCGGGCGGTCGACAACCATGATCTGGTCACCGACCCGCCCAGCGAGCGACACGTCACGGTGACCCAGCCGCCCAACAACCCGCCGGTGGCCAGCTTCACCACCTCGTGCACCTCGAACGTCTGCACCTTCGACGCTCGTGGCTCCACCGACGAGAACGCGGCCACGCTGACCTACTCGTGGAACTTCGGCAACGGCAGCGGCTCGGGCCCCCTGCCCACCCGCACCTACACCACGGCCGGCACGTTCACGGTCACCCTCACCGCCCGCGACGAATGGGGCGCGACGGCGACCGCCACCGGCACGGTGACGATCGTCGAGCCGGCCGGCAACCAGCCGCCGACCGCCGTCTTCAACACGCCGGCCTGCGCGGGACTGTCCTGCAACTTCTCCGCCAGCGGCTCGGCCGACCCGAACACCGGCGACTCGATCTCGGTGCGCTGGAACTGGGGCGACGGCACCGCCGACTCGACGTCGACGTCGCCGAACCACGTGTTCCCCTCGGCCGGCACCTGGACCGTCACCCTCACCGTCACCGACGGTTGGGGACGGGCCACCACGACCACCCGTCAGGTCACCGTCGGCTAGCGCCGGCCCTGACCTGGCGGGTGACCACCGCAGCGCACCCGCACGCCGTCGCGTGCGGGTGGCTGTCACGTCCCCTCACGCCTCCTGCGATGATGCGAAGCCGAACGCCGTGTGCCCGGATCCGGATCGGCCACACGGCACCACTCTCGGCAACGCATCGGAGGAACCGGCCAGGTGAAGCGCCTCGACCCGTTCATGCTCGCCATCGTCACCGCACTGCTTGTCGGCAGTGCCGTGCCGCTGGACGGGCAGGCGGCCGTCTGGATGGACCGGATCGTGGCGGCCGGCATCTTCTGGGTCTTCTTCCTCTACGGCATCAAGATCGCGCCGAAGGAGGCCGGACGGGCTCTCGCCAACTGGCGGCTGCACTCCCTGGTGCTCGCCTCCACCTACGTGCTGTTCCCGCTGCTGGGGCTGCTGACCACGCTGATCCCGCACGCGGTCCTGCCCGACGACCTGGCCCTCGGCGTGCTCTTCCTGTGCCTGCTGCCCTCCACGGTGCAGTCCTCGGTGACCTTCACCTCGATCGCGCAGGGCAATGTGGCGGGGGCGATGTCGGCGGCGTCGCTCTCCAACCTGGCCGGGGTCTTCATCACGCCGCTGCTGGCCGCGGCGTTGATGGGCGGCACCCTCACCCTCTCCGCCGATCTGGTGCTCAAGGTGGCCGCACAGCTGCTGCTGCCGTTCGTGCTCGGCCAGATCGCCCGCCCGTTCCTCGCCGACGCCGTCAAGCGGCACCCGCGTGCGATCACGCTGAGCGACCGCAGTGCGATCACCCTCGCGGTCTTCGCCGCGGCCAGCCACGCCCGCGAGGCGGGCGTCTGGTCGGCGGTCTCCGCGCTGGACCTGCTGGTGCTCTTCGCGGTGATGATCGCGCTGCTGGCCGCGGTGCTCACCCTCACCTGGCTGGTGGGGCGCGAGACCCGGCTGCCGCGCGGCGACCGGGTGGTGCTGGTGATGTGCGGGTCCAAGAAGTCGCTGGCGTCGGGGATCCCGATGGCGACCGTGCTGCTGCCCGCGTCGGGGATCGGCATGGTCGTGCTGCCGCTGATCCTCTTCCACCAGCTGCAGCTGCTGACCTGCGCCACCATCGCCCGCCGCTGGCAGCCCCCGCCGTCAATGTGACCTGACGGCGCAATTTCCGCCGAAAAGAGCGCCGTCAGGTCACATTGAGCAGGCGGGCGAAGGCCTGGTGCATGGCGGTCACCGTCTGCTCGGAGCCCGGGCTCATCTTGCCCATGTCCAAGAAGCCGTGGATCAGCTCCTCGGCATGCAGCGACTCGACCGCCACCCCGGCCTCCCGCAAGGCCGCGGCATAGGCCAGGCCCTCGTCGCGGAGCGGATCGAAGCCGGCCGTGACGACGACCGCCGGCGCCAGGCCCGCACGGACGCCGTGCAGCGGCGAGAGCCGGGGGTCCGTCGCGTCGGCGCCCGCGGTGACGTAGTGGCCGAAGAACCAGACCATGGTGGCCGCCTCCAGCAGGTAGCCCTCGGCGTTCTCCGCGCGCGAGGGGTAGTCGCCGAGGGCGTCCACGCTCGGATAGATCAGCAGCTGGGCACTGACCTCGGGCACCTGCTGGGCCACCACCGCCGCCAGGTTGCCGCCGGCGCTGTCGCCCGCGACGCCGAGCCGATCGGAGCCGCCGAACGCCTCGAGGCTCGCCGCGATCTCGCGTGCCGCGGCGACGGCGTCCTCGGCACCGGCCGGGAACGGGTGCTCGGGGGCGAGCCGGTAGTCGAGGGCGACCACGACGGCGTCGAGGTCCACGGCGAGCCGACGGCACGGCTGGTCGTGGGTGTCCAGGTCGCCGATCACGAAGCCTCCGCCGTGCAGGAAGAGCACGGTCGGGCGCGCCACGCCGTCGGCCGCCCCCAGCGGGCGGTAGCAGCGCGCCGGCCGTCCGGCGATCTCCAGGTCGCTGACGTCGACCGGGATCGGTCCGCCGGCCACCTGGCAGACGGCGGCCATCGCGACCATCCCCTTGCGCGCGTCGTGCACGCTGCTCTCGTGGATGGGCGGGTAGCCGGAGTCGGCCATGAACTGCAGCATCCCTGCGATCTGTGGTTCCAGTGCCATGCCCGGCAGCGTAGGGCCGATCAGCGCAGATGGGAACGGATCGCCCGCACCAGGGCGCGGGCGTAGCGCTCCCGCCCGGCCTTGCGGGTCATCGTGCGGGCGTCGGCGGCGGAGCGCATGTTGCCCAGCTCGACCATCGCCACCGGCACCTCGGCGAGGTTGAGGGTGCCGAGATCGCCGCGCACGTCGAGCCCATCGCCGCCGGCGATGTAGTTGGCCACCGGCACCCGCTCGTGGCGCAGCGCGGCGCGCAGCTGCTTGGCCAGCCGCAGCGAGCGCGCCCGGACCCGCGGTCGTTGGGCGGCGGTGCGCTGCGGGGCGATCACGTGGAAGCCGCGGGCCCCGGCGCTGAGCGAGCCGTCGGCGTGGATGCTCACCTTGAGGTCGGCCCTGATCCGGTTGCCGGCCCGACCCCGCACGTCCACGCAAGGCCCCCAGCGGCGCTCGCTGTTGCTGGTCCGGGTCATCACGACCTTCGCGCCCAATGCCCTGAGCCGCGCCTGCACCCGCCGCGCGACCTGCCAGGTGAGGGTGGCCTCGGGGTAGCCGCCGTTGGTGGCGGTGCCGGTGGTGTTGCAGGGCTTGCGGTGCCCGCCGACGTCGACCAGGGCGTTGATCCGCTCCGGGAAGTTGTGGTTCCCCAGCTGGTGTCCGGGGTCGATCACGATGGTCCGTCCGGCCAGCGGCGAGGCCGCCTTGGCAGGAGCCGGCGCGGGGGCGGACGGGGCGGAGACCACCACCGGCGCCTGCGCCGCCGGTGCGGGCAGCGTCGAGGAGGCCGCCACCGTGGCCGCCAACGCGCCGGCCACCAGCCACCCGCGGATCCGCATCGCCTCATCCCTCCCGACTAGGGTTGGTCCCCGCCGCAGGCTAACCCGCCCGCGACGAATCTGCCTGGTCGGACGTGAAGGAGCACGCAATGAGTTGGCTGGTCACCGGTGGTGCCGGATACATCGGTTCGCATGTGGTCGAGGCGCTGCGTGCCGCGGACCTGTCCCCGGTCGTGCTCGACGACCTCTCCACCGGGTTCGCCGGCTTCGTCCCCGAGGGGGTTCCGTTCGTCCAGGGCACCCTGCTCGACGCCGACCTGGTCGCCACGACGCTGCGGGAGCACGCGGTGACCGGTGTGATCCACGTGGCCGGCTACAAGTACGCCGGGGTCTCGGTCCAGCGTCCGCTGCACACCTACGAGCAGAACGTCAGCGCGATGCTGGTGCTGATGCGCGCGATGAAGGACGCCGGCATCGACAAGCTGGTCTTCTCCTCGAGCGCCGCGACCTACGGCACGCCCGACGTCGACAAGGTCACCGAGGCGACCGCGACCAACCCGGAGTCGCCGTACGGCGAGTCGAAGCTGATCGGCGAGTGGATGCTGCGCGACGCCGGCGTCGCCTACGGGCTCCAGCACACCAGCCTGCGCTACTTCAACGTGGTCGGCTCGGGCTCGGTGTCGCTCTTCGACGCCAGCCCGCACAACCTCTTCCCGCTGGTCTTCGACATGCTGATGCGGGGTGCCACGCCGCGGATCAACGGCGGCGACTACCCGACCCCGGACGGCACCTGCGTGCGCGACTACGTGCACGTCGCCGACCTCGCCCTGGCGCACGTGGCCGCGGCCCAGCGCCTCGACGCCGGGAAGCCGTTGGAGCGGGTCTACAACCTGGGCTCCGGCGCCGGCTCCTCGGTGCGTCAGATCATGGACGCCATCCGCGAGGTGACCGGCATCGACTTCACCCCCGAGGTGCACGAGCGCCGCGCCGGCGACCCCGCCCAGATCGTGGCCAGCGGCGAGCTGGCGGCCCGCGACCTGGGCTGGCAGATGCGCCACACGCTGCACGAGATGGTCTCCAGCGCATGGGCCGCGCGCCAGGCCGCCGGAGACGCCTACCCCCGGTAGCGCGCGTTCCGCCTCGGGAGTCGTCCTGCTCCCCTACGATCGTCTGGGGAGCTAGGTTGACGACGTCCGAGGCGGCAAGGAATGACCGGTCACACCAGTTTTGGTCCCCACGACAACGAGGGTGGGGGCGACGACGGCAGCGCACTGGGCGAGCCGCCGGCGGCACCCGAGGCCGGCTCCGGGATCCCCGGCGAGCCGACGCTGGCGGGCGGGATCCCGGTGCGCGAGCGCAGGCGCCGCAAGCGCTCTCCGTTCAGCCGGCTCAAGCACTGGATGCGCCGGCACAAGGCGCTGACCACCCTGATCGCCATCGCGCTCGCGCTGCTGCTGGCCGTGATCGGCTGGCTCTGGTACCTCAACCGCGAGATGGACGACGTCACCCGCTTCCACATCGACGGCGGTGACCGGCCGGCGCGGGTCGCCGGCGACCAGCTCAACGTGCTGATGCTCGGCGTCGACGACCTGGACTATTCCGAGAACGTGGGCCCCGACGTCTACGACATGCTGGAGAGCGGCGAGTGGGAGCGCGGCGCGTTCCGCAGCGACACCATGATGCTGGCGCACCTGGAGGCGGGCCGCCGCGCCGCCCAGGTGGTCTCGATCCCACGTGACTCCTGGGTCGACATCCCCGGCGAGGGCAGGTCGAAGATCAACGCCGCCTTCTCCTGGGGTGGCCCCGAGCTGGCCGTGCGCACCGTCGAGCAGAACTTCGGCATCTACATCGACCACGTGGTGGTGGTGAACTTCGGCGGCTTCGAGGACATCAGCGAGGCAGTCGACGGGGTCACCGTCTTCGTGCCCGAGGAGGTCGGCGCCGACCCGCGGTACAAGCCCAGCGGCGTATGGGAGCGCGGCTACCACAACCTGGAGGGCAAGCCCGCTCTCGGCTACGTGCGCCAGCGCTACGGCCTGCCCGGCGGAGACTTCGACCGGATCGATCGCCAGCAGAACTTCCTGCGCTCGCTGCTCGACAAGCTCGCCAGCCGCGGCACCCTGCTCAACCCGGTGCGACTCACCCGGCTGACCCAGAAGCTCTCCGAGCTGATCGCCGTCGACGACACCCTGACCTCGGGCAAGATGCGCGAGATCGCTCTGTCCAGCCGGCACCTGCGGTCCTCGGGCATCCGGTTCGTGACCCTGCCGAACAACGGCTCCGGCATGGAGGGCAGCGCCAGCGTGGTGAAGGTCGACTTCAAGCGCGCCACCAGCATGTTCGAGGCGATCGCCTCCGACCAGTTCGAGGCCTGGCTCAGCGACAACCAGGTCGGCGAGCTGCCCCCGCCGGACCAGGTGGACTGATCAGCGGCCGCCGCGGTCGGCCGAGTCTGCCGCGGCGAGGTCCGCGCTCCACAGCTCCTCGAACTCACGCACGACGTCGTGGGGCGTCGAGGCGACGATCAGCTCAGCGAGGTCGACGGACCACAGCGGCTGCACCGGAACGTGCGACACCAGCGGGTGCCGGGGCCGGATGTTGCGCGGCTCATGGTCGGCGAAGAGCTCCTCGTGCAGCTTCTCGCCGTCGCGCAGGCCGGTGATCTCGATCTCGATCGGCTGGCCCGAGCGCTCGATCAGCGACTTCGCCATCTCCACGATCTTGACCGGGTCGCCCATGTCGAGCACCAGCGCCTCGCCGCCGACGCCGATCGCCGCGGCCTGGATCACCAGCTGGCAGGCTTCCTCGATCGTCATGAAGAAGCGGGTCACCTCGGGGTGGGTGACGGTGACCGGACCGCCGTCGGCGATCTGCTTCGCGAACGCGGTGAGCACCGAGCCCCGGCTGCCGAGGACGTTGCCGAAGCGGACCGAGAGGTAGGTGCCCTCACAGGTCTCGGCGCGTGCGGCGGTGAGCCGCTCCGCGACCCGCTTGGAGTGGCCGAGGATGCTGACCGGGTTGGCGGCCTTGTCGGTGGAGATGTTGACGAACTTCTCGGCGCCGACCGCCTCCGCGGCTTGCAGCACGTTGAGCGTCCCCACCACGTTCGTCTTCACGGCCTCGGCCGGGTACTGCTCGAGCATCGGAAGGTGCTTGAGGGCCGCCGCGTGGAAGACCACCTCGGGACGACGGTGGGTGAAGATCTGGTTCAACGCGTCGGCGTCGCGGATGTCGCAGAGCACCACGTCGTCGGAGTCGAGCAGGGCGCGGCCGTGGATCGAGAGCTGGACCGCGTGCAGCGCCGACTCGTCCCGGTCGAGCATCATCAGCTGGGCAGGCCCGTAGCGGTGGATCTGCCGGCAGAGCTCGGCACCGATCGATCCGCCTGCGCCGGTGACCAGCACCCGCTTGCCGGTGAGGTAGTGGGCGATCTTGTCGACATCGGTGTCGAGCACCTTGCGACCGAGCACGTCGTGCAGGTTGATGTCACGCAGGTCACGGATCCCGACGTGGCCGCTCAGCAGCTCGCTGAAGCTCGGCACCACCAGGACGTCCGCGCCGGCAGCCACCGCGTCCTTGTTGATCCGCGCAACGACCGTGGGACCGGCGCTGGGCACCGCGATGATGACGGCAGTCGCACCGGTCTCGGTCATCGCCTGGGCGATGTCGCGCGTCGTTCCGACGACTCGCACGTTCCGGATCCGGCGGTGGCGCTTGGCCGGGTCGTCGTCGAGCAGGCCGACCGGGGCCCACCGCAGCTCCGGGTCGCGCAGCATCGAGCCGAGCAGCTCCCGCGCGGCCTCTCCGGCGCCGACGACCAATACACGCTCCGCGGTCCCCTTCCCGGGCCGTCCGACTGCGAGGTGGTCGCGCAGGTACCGCCAGGCACCACGAGCGGTCGCGATCAGCACCAGCGTGGCGCAGGTGGCTGCCACCGGCACCGAGCGCGGCACCCACATCATGACCATGTTGAGGCAGCTGATCAGCCCGCCGGCGGTGAAGGTCACCCCGGCCAGCAGAGTGAGTTGCCCGAACGTCCCGGTGGCCGTCCGCCCCTGGTAGAGGAACACCCCCAGACCGAGCGCGACATGGAGCACGGCGGCACCCAGTGCCACACCGAACACCTCGAGCCAGGGGACGTCCATGTCGATGTCCGCCAGCCGTAGGCCGATGAAGACGACGTACGCCACCAGCCAGGCGGCAACGTCGACCAGGATCGCGAGCACCATGCGCCGACGCCAGAGCCACTGAGCCAGATCCGACACCCGATCCCCTTACCGACCTGCAACAACGCCCGAACGGCGCAGGTCCGAACCATATCGGCCGGTATCGGACAAACCTTTGGATTCTCTCCCATTGAGCAAAGCGGACTAGACCAGAGCCTGGCGAGGCAGCCGTCAGCAGAGGGAACGGATCCGGGAGGACTCGTTCTCGGCGGAGGTTCCCGGTGTGACGTACACGTCGGTCGCGTCACCCTTGTCGGGTCCACTGGTCATCCGGAACGAGATCGTGTGTCGCTCCCCCGGCTTGAACGAGAGCGCGAAGGACGCCGTGCGGTGACCTGCGTGCTCGTCGAAGAAGATCTCGTCGGTGCGACCGTCCAGGACGACGCCGTCGAACTCGCCGCCGATCGGCGCATAGACGTGGACCACTACCAGCTGCTCCCCCAGCGGCGTGCCGTACTGACCGGTTCCGGTCACCGACACCGGCAGCTGGGCGGCATCGGCCGGGGCGGTCGAGCGCAGGTCGATCTCGCCGGCGTACTTCTGCTGGCCTGCACGACAACCGGTGGCGCGGACGTCGACGTCGTAGTCGAGGAAGTACGACATCTTGGAGCCGGTCGCATCGTTGAGATAGACCCCGATCCGCGGCTCGCCGTCCACCTCGGCCAGCAGGTTCGCACCGACCACCGTGTCGGCCAGCTTGACCTGCTCGGCGTCGTCGAAGGAGTGCACCAGCAGGCGCCGCTCCCGAGCCGCCCGGCCAAGGCCCTCCAGCAGCTGCTCGGGCGAGGCGGCCCCTTGGGTCACCGACGCAAAGACCCGGCGAGCAACCTCGGCGAAGAACTCGTTCTGCTGCTCCGGGTCGTCGATGCGCAGATAGACCTTGTGCAGCAGCTCGTCGACGGCGTTCTCCGGGGTGAGCGTGAGCCCCTGCACGGTCATCGGCCCCATCGCCTTGAGCAGGTAGGAAAGGGCGACGGGGTCGAGGGAGAGCACGCCATCCACTGTCTGCTGCTCGTTGCGACGCAGGTGGGCGGCCATCAGCTCGGCGGTCCGCCCGAAGTCCGGGGTGAAGTTGGCGTCCTGGTAGTAGGTGCCGAGCTGGACGTCGAACATCGACCGCTCCTGGGCACTGAGCAGCAGGACGGGCGCCGGCGCCTCCGGGAAGGACGTGTACTGGGTGACCATCTCGATCCGGCCGGCGTCCGCCGTCATCAGTGCCGAGGCACCGGGCAGTCCACCCGTGGAGCGCAGCTCGGCGGGGTTCTGGAAGATCAGCAGCCACGTCCGCTTCCGATCGGCACCGAGCATCTGCGGCAGCACGTCGGTGGCCCGGTCCGCGGCATGGAGGCCATAGGAAGCGCTGTGCACCTGGCCGCTCAGATCGTCGACCGCCACCCGCAGCGGATCGAGGTAGCCCTTCGGCTCCAGCCGGGAGAGCCGGCGATCGGCCGTGGCGAACGCACCCTTGGCGGCGCCGAG
>NZ_BAAALG010000011.1:366912-373747 GCF_039528155.1 Nocardioides dubius
TGGCCTGCACGTCGATGGCCCCATCCACGGGGGCGAAGGCGCCGACGTCGAGCGCCTGATCGGAGTCGACCAGCGGCCGCAGGCCGTCGTGAGCGAGATCGGCAAGCACCTCGGCCACGACTTTCACCCCCTCTGCGTCGTCGCCGACCACGGGGAGGACGCCCAGCACCCGCCAGGTCGGCCCCGAGGTTCCCTCGCGGGCGAGATCGCTGTGCTCGGTGAGCTCGGTCAGCGCCGCGTCCGCCGCCTGCTGGTCGCCGTCCACGACGGCCTGCCTCAGCAGCAGGGCCGCATCGCGTGCAGCGAAGAGGTCGTCGCGCACCTGCTGGGCCCGCCAAGCGGAGTAGCCGACGGCGACGAGCGCCACCAGCACCAGTGCACCGACCACCAGAACGACCCGACGTCGCACTTCACACCCACCCCTCGCTGACGACCGTCGCAGCGACGGCTCACGGGACGGTACCGGAAGCAGCGCCGGCCGGGGCGCGAACCCCTCTCAGCGACGGGTGAGCGACCTCAGCGCGGGGCGGACGTCGAGGACGTAGACCAACGCGGCGATGGAGGCGATCAGGTGGATCAGGTTCAGCGGCGACCCGGTGATCAGGATGATCTGTGCAGCGAGGCCGACGCCGAGGATCGCCACCCAGGCGTTCTTGGTCAGCTTGCCGGCGGCGTCGTAGGCGGCAGCCGGCCACAGCAGCGCGTTGATGAAGGCGAAGGCCTTCACCACGACGGCGATCAGCAGCACCACCATCAGCACGGTGGACTGGAACATGAGGACCTCGGGCACCCCACCAGCCTAGTGGCACCGCCTCGCAGCCTCACGGAGAAGTCCGGCGTTGTGCTCCCGGAAGCACAACGACCCCCGCACCTCATACGTGCGGGGGTCGTTTCTGTTGCAGGCGATCAGAACAGGCTGAGCTGATCGGCGTCGCCTGCTCTTCAGTCGTTGGCGACGGTGCCCTCGGTGGTCGCCGGGGTCTCGACGACGGCCGCGACCGGTGCCTCGGCGACCGTCTTGGCCGGGGCCTTCTTCGCGGGCGCCTTCTTGGCCGGAGCCTTCTTGGCGGCAGCCTTCTTGGCGGTGGTCTCGGCAGCCTTCTTGGCCGGGGCCTTCTTCGCGGGCGCCTTCTTGGCCGGAGCCTTCTTGGCAGCGGCGGGCTTCGCCGCCGGAGCCTTGGCGACCGGGGTCTCGGCCTTGGTCGGCGCGACCACGGTGTACTCGCCGCGACGGATCAGCTCGACCGCCTTCTCACCGCGCTTGACCAGGTCGGTGTAGGTCTCGACGGCTTCGTCGAGGGCGTCGGTGAGCCGCTTCTGGGCCTTCGCGGGCAGCGAGAGCGCCTCGTTCTGCAGCTCGGCGATCCGAGCCTCGAACTTGGCCTGCGCGTCCTTGGCGTCCGCCTGGAGCTCCTTGATCCGCGCCTCGAACTTGGCCTGCGCGTCCTTGGCCTCCTTGGTGGCCACCTCGACCCGGTCCTTGGCGAACGACTGCGCGCGACCGTTGATGGACTTGGGCTCGAGGTCGAACTTCGCGACCTTCTTGGAGACGTCGGCAACACGGGCCTGGACGTCGGCGAGGTACTGGCGCGCCACCTCGGCAGCGAGGTCGGTGGCACCGACCGTCGCGTACAGCGGGCGGGCGGCTTCGGTCTTGAGGTCGAACTTGGCCATGATGATCAACTCCTGTTGCTGGTGGGTGATGCGGCCCCCCGCCGCACCGAGAGGGAGGTTCAGCTCTCGTCGTCGTCCGCACTGCCTGCCACGCCGTTGAGGGCGAGGAAGGAGGCGTAGACATCGAGCAAGGACTGCTTCTGACGCTCGGTGAGCCCGGGATCGTTCAGGATCGCCAACTCCACCGAGCCACCCACGCCGTCCTCCGGGGAGAGGATGCCCGCGCGGATGTAGAGCTGCTCGGCGGAGATGCGCAGAGCCTTGGCGATCTGCTGCAGCACTTCGGCAGAGGGCTTGCGCAGTCCGCGCTCGATCTGGCTCAAGTACGGATTGGAGACGCCGGCCTGCTCCGCGAGCTGTCGCAACGACAGCTTCGAGGCGACCCGCTGCTCCTTGAGGTAGTCCCCGAGGGACTCCACCGTCTTCGAGACCATGCCCTTTGCCATGCCTCCATAGTGCTAACAAAAGTTAGCGTTTTGCAAGCAAGAGTGATGTGACGCCCCTCACGCCGACTCAGGGGACGGCGCGGACCTCCCCCACCACCACGCCACCGCCGGTGAGCGGCTTGTGGCCGGTGGCCCGCACCGCGGCAGCGTCGACGTCCGCTCGGTCCAGGACGCCGCTGCGCTCCAGCGCCGCGGCCAGCACTACCGGGCGGGCCCGGATCCCGCCGTCGGCGATCTTCAGCGCGAAGGCCGACCCGTCGGCCAGCGCCAGCACGTGGCAGGCCTCCGCCCCGGCCTTGGCGATGGCGCCCGGGATCGCCCGGAGCACCGCGTACTCGTCGCGGCGGGTGCCGGAGACGTACTCGGGGAACTCCCGGATCGCCTGCGCGACCCGGTGCTCCGCGGTGCCGGGTGCGGCAGTCGCCAACCGCGCGAACGCGCTCGCCAGCCCGACCAGGCTGGTGCCCAGCAACGGCGCACCGCATCCGTCGGTGGCCTCGTGGCCGATGGGCCGACCGGTCAGCTCGGCGAAGGTCGCCCCGATCGCCCGCTGCAGCGGGTGCGCCGGGTCCAGATAGTCGTCGATCGGCCAACCGTTGACCTGGCAGGTGAGCAGCATCGCCGCATGCTTGCCCGAGCAGTTCATGTGCAGGCGGCTCCGCTCGCCGCCCGCCGCGATCAGCTCACGCTCGAAGTGCGAGTCCAGCGGCCAGTCCAGCGGGTTGTGCAACGCCGACTCGTCGAGACCGGCGAGCGCCAGGATCTCGCGGACGGCGGCGACGTGGAACGGCTCACCCGAGTGCGAGGCGCAGGCCATCGCCAGCAGCCGAGGCGGCAGGTCCAGCCCCAGCCGGACCATCGCCACCGCCTGCAGCGGCTTGTTGCACGAGCGCGGCAGGACCACAGCCTCCGGGTCGCCCTTGCTCCACTCCACCGAGCCGTCGGCGCTCAGCGCCACCACCGACCCGTGGTGGGCGCCCTCCACCAGACCCGAACGCAAAACCTCGACCAACACCTCGTGACCCATATCCACCTGCCTATCACGCCGAGCCGGGCTGGCAGGATGAGCCCGTGTCCGAGAACCTTGCGCAGCACTGCCCGACGCCCCGAGAGCTCGACGACCTCGAGCTGCTGACCACCGGTGCCTTCGCGCCGCTGACCGGCTTCAACGAGCCCGGCTCCCCGGTGCGCCTCAACCTCCCGGAGGAGCTGCGGCACCAGGAGGTCGAGCTGGTCGACCCCGAGGGCCTGCCCCTGGCCCGGGTGCACGCCGACGGCAGCGTGCAGGCACTGACGCATGCCCAGTACGGGCCGTTCCGCCGGCTCTACCTGACGCCGGGCGAGGTGCGCGAGCAGCACCACGGCGCGACCTTCGTCCCGCTCAGCGCCGCAGTGAGCGCCGATCAGCTCGAGGAGCTCGCCGCGATCGAGGGCCGTGTGGTGCTGCTGGCCCTGGTCGGCGCCGGCACTCCCGAGAGCCTGAGCCCCGTCGGCCTGATCCGGGCCTCGCTGGCCGCCGCCGAGCTGCTCACCGACGCCGCCGTGGTCGCGGTCCCGCTGGCCTCGCACCGCGACCCCGAGATCGACCACCTGCTCGGTGCCCAGGTCGTCGGCAACTACGCGGCCGGCGACGCCGTGCACGCGCTCGCCGCGCCTGGCGACGACGAGGTGGAGTACCCGACCGCGATCGCCGACATCATCGACTTCGAGCAGCCGGCCCCCGACGAGCGGGGCCTGGTGCTCTTCTTCACCGGTCTCTCCGGCAGCGGCAAGTCCACCCTGGCCCGTGCGCTGCAGGACAAGATCCTCGAGCAGGGCAAGCGCACCGTGACCAGCCTCGACGGCGACGTCGTGCGCCGCAACCTGAGCGCCGGCCTGGGCTTCAGCAAGGCCGACCGGGAGACCAACATCCGCCGGATCGGCTGGGTCGCAGCCGAGATCGCCCGGCACAACGGCCTGGCGATCTGCTCGCCGATCGCCCCCTTCGACGAGACCCGGCAGCAGGTGCGCGACTTCGTCGAGGACGCCGGTGCCGAGTTCTTCCTGGTCCACGTCGCCACCCCGCTCGAGGAGTGCGAGCGGCGCGACCGCAAGGGCCTCTACGCCAAGGCCCGCGCCGGAGAGATCCCCGAGTTCACCGGCATCTCCTCGCCCTACGAGGAGCCTTCCGACGCCGCGGTGAAGGTGGACACCACCGGTCGCAGCATCGAGGCCGCGCTGGACGACGTCCTCGCGGCACTGCGCGAGCAGGGTCTGCTCGACCTCTGACCCCGTTGAGTGGTGCCGCTCTGCACCTAGCGCGGAGCGCTGGTGCAGAGCGGCACCACTCAACGGGTGAAGAACGCGCGCACGGCGGCGAGGTGGTCGGGGTGCGCGCCACACAGGGCCTGCAGGCGCTCCTCCTCGACCAACGCGTCGGTGAGCGTCGTCGGTGCGGCGAGCAGCTGCTTGGAGGCGGCCAGGGCGACCGTCGGGCCCGCCGCCAGACGCCGGCCCAGTGCCAGTGCCTGCTCGCGCACGTCGGCCGGGTCCACGATCGCGCCCGCGAAGCCCCACTCCTGCGCCTGCTCCGGAGTGAACGTCTCGGCGAGCAGCACCAGCTCCCGGGCCTTGGCCGCGCCGACGATCGCCGGCAGGGTGGCGGAGAGGCCAGAGTCGCAGGTCAGCGCGACCTTGCTGAACGCGGTGCCCAGGGTGATCCCACTCCCCCAGACCTGGAGGTCGCAGGCCAGCGCGAAGCCGAGCCCCGCCCCCACGCAGGTGCCGTGCACTCCGGCAAGCACCGGCTTGGGCATGGTGGCCAACAGCCGGGCGATCGGGCTGTAGTGCAGCCCCACCGTCTCCGAGGCCCGCTCCGGCGACTGCGCCAACGTGCCGGCCAGCTCACCGAGGTCCTGGCCGACGCAGAAGGAGCGGCCCGCGCCGGTGAGCACCACGGCACGCACGGACTCGTCGTCCGCGGCCCGGGTGAGCTCGGCCAGCAGCGCCTCCTTGAGCTCGGTGTCGAGCGCGTTGTTGGCCTCCGGCCGGTTCAGCCGCAGCTCCCGCAGGGCGCCGTCGTCGAGGACCTCGAGGACGGCGCTCATCCCGGCAACCGCTCGTAGACCACGACGACGTTGTCGAAGGGGTCGCGCAGCGTGGCCCGCCGCTCGTGGCCGCCCTCGACGATGCTCACCTCGCCGTCCGCGCCCTCGGCTCCCTGCCAGTCGGCGAGGAAGTCGGCGAGCGAGTCGACCTGGAAGCTGAGCGCGACCTCGCCGGGCACCGGCTGCTCCACCGCCGCAGCCAGGCCCAGCGTCACCGAGCCGTCCGTGACAGCGGCGTAGCGCTCGCCGTCACGGAACCGCAGCTGCAGGCCGAGGCGCTCGGCATAGAAGGCGGTCGCCGTCTCCAGGTCGGCGACCGGGACGATCACGTGTCCGATCTTCATGCCCGGAACCTCGGCATCACCTCGTGAGCGAACCGCTCCAGGATCTTCATCGACTCCTCGATCGGCAGCCCGAGCCACTGCACCCGGAAGACGAAGTGGTTGAAGCCGGCGTCGGCGAAGTCGGTGATCTTCGCGGCGATGTCGTCGGGCGAGCCGAAGAACAGCGCCTTGTGCTTGATCCCCTCCCACTGGGAGTCGAAGTAGTCCATGCCGTACTGGACGTACTCCCCGTAGGACTCCCGCACCGGGCCGCCGGCGATCCGCCAAGCGTCGTCGAAGGAGTCGGCCACGCACAGGTCGCGGTGGATCGGGAAGGTCATCCCCGTCTCGTCGTGGCCCGCCTCGCGCAGGTGTTGGCGGTAGTCGGTGAGGTTGCCCACCGCCCAGTTGCGGCGCACGTTGCTCGGCGAGAGCCACGAGTGGCCCTGCCCGGCGATCCGCTTGATCCCGATCGGTCCGTTGGCGCCGACCCACACCTCGGGGCCGCCCTCGTTGACCGGCAGCACGCTGCAGCGCGCGCCGTCGAGCTGGAAGTGCTGGCCCTCGTGGTGCACCGGCTCACCGGTCCACAGCTTGCGCATCACCTCCAGCGACTCGTTCATCCGCGACACCCGCTTGCGGCGGTCGATGCCGAACGCGGAGAACTCGTCCTCGCGGTACCCCGACCCGATGCCGAGCACGAAGCGCCCGCCCGACATCTGGTCGATGGTGGCGATCTCCTCGGCCCAGTGCACCGGATGCCCGAGTGGGAGGATCAGGATCCCGGTGCCGATCTGCATCGTGCCGGTGTGCTCCAGCAGCCGCGAGAGCAGCGGCAGCGGCTGCGGCGTGCTCAGCGAGGCGAGGTAGTGGTGGATGCCGAACAGCGAGTCGAAGCCGAGGTCGCGCACATGCTGCGTGAGCTCGACCAGCTCGCCGGTCCGGCGTCCGATGTCCTCGCCGATCGGGTACTGATGGTCGAGGAGTACTCCGAACTTCACGGGTCCGTCAGTCCTGCTCGGCCGCGCGGCTGTTGCTCAGACGGAAGTACGGGGCCACCTTGCGGTCACGGTCGGCGAGCGCGCCGGAGACGCCACGGGTGCGACGCTCCTTGAGGAAGTTCCAGTCGCCGTCCTCGAAGGAGACGTTGGTGGCCCAGCCGTGGCCGACCCAGCCGGTCATCGCGCCGAGACCCTTGCCGCGGGCCTCCATCACGATCTGCATCATCGACTTGCCCATCATCAGCGAGTCGAGCGGCATCACGGCGATCGCCTGCGCGTAGTCGGCCACCCACTGGTCGAGCTCG
>NZ_BAAALG010000011.1:373805-400917 GCF_039528155.1 Nocardioides dubius
GCATGGTGAGCATGACGTCCTTCATCGTGGTCAGGCCGACCTTCTCGATCCAGTGGTACATGTCCTGCGGGGCCGGGCCGAGGTAGCGGAAGGCCGGGTGGGTGAACTTCGCGTCAGGGCTGGCGATCACGATGTCGGCGGAGAGCGCGATCTGGAAGTGGCCGCCGTAGCAGTAGCCCTGCACCTGGCAGATGGTCGCCTTCAGCGACTCGATGATCGGGCGGGTGAAGCCGGAGCTCAGCACGTTGCGGTCGGGCAGGATGCGCTGGCGCTGGGCCGGACGACGGCGCGAGGCCTTGTCGGTGCCCGACTTGTAGCCGATGTAGTGGCCCAGCTCGGCGGCGTCGGCACCGGTGCCGAAGTGCTCGCCGTTGCCCTTGAAGACGATCACCTTGACGCGGTCGTCGGACTCCGCCTCGCGGACCAGGTCGCCGACGCGCTCGAAGGCGGCGACCGGGATCGCATTGAGCATCTCGGGTCGGTCGAAGGTGATGGTCGCGACCGAACGCTCCTCGTCGACGTCGTAGGTCACGTACTTCTCGATGGTCGCCTGGTCGGTGATCATGTTCTCGGCGTCCCACTGGGTCGCGAGCAGTTCAGCCTCGGTCTTCTTCATGACGGATCCTCTCAAGGGTGGTGCAGCGGCGGCGTCGCAGCGACGCCGTTCAGGTCAGGGGTTCAGCGGAAGGCGGGGAACACCTCGGTGGCGAAGAGCCGCAAGGACTCCCGCACCATCTCGGGCGGCATGCCCAGCCATCCGGGCCGGAAGATGATGTGGTTGAAGCCCAGGTCGCGCAGCTCGCCGATGCGCTTGATCAGGTCGTCCGGCGAGCCCAACAACAGGGTGTTGGCGACGAGCTCGTCGAAGCGCTCCTTCTGCCAGCGCAGGGCCGGGTACTCCGCATAGGTCGCGTACTCGCGGCGAGCGTGCGGCAGGCCCTGGTCGATCGCCTGCTGGGTGGTCGGCGCGCAGTAGACCTCGAGCCCGATCGGGCGCTCGATGCCCTCGGTGGGCAGGCCGACCCGCTTCCGCTCCTCGTCGTAGAGCGCGAGGTGCTTGGGCAGGAAGGTCGGGTTCGGCGAGTTGCCCGGCGCGTACCAGGCGTCGCCGAGCCGGGCGGCGCGGCGCACCGCGATCTTGCCGCCGGCGCCGACCCAGATCGGGGGGCCGCCGGGCGTCAGCGGAGCGACGCCGATCCGGGCGTCGGTGAGCGGATAGAACTCGCCGTCGTGGTCGACGCTCTCCCCCGACCAGAGCCGGCGGATCACCTGCAGCGACTCGTCGAGCCGGCGGAACCGGGAGTCCGGGTCGATCCCGAAGGCAGCCAGCTCGTTCTCCCGGTACCCGGCACCGACGCCGAGCACGACGCGGCCACCGGAGAGCTGGTCGAGCGTGGCGAACTCCTCGGCGATGTGCACCGGGTGGAACATCGGCAGCAACAGGATGCCGGTGCCGATGGTCATCGTGCCGGTGCGCGGGATCAGCGACCCGATCATCGAGATCGGCTGCGGCGTGGCGAGGTTGGACTGGAAGTGGTTGATCGTCCAGACCGAGTCGTAGCCCAGCTCCGCCGCGGTCTCCACGGTGCCGAAGAGCGCGTCGAGGTGCTCGCGCAGGCTCTCGTCGTGCGGGTACTGGTGCGAGGCCATGATGCCGAACTTCATGAGCCGCCTCCTGTCGGCAGGCTGACCGCTCCGCGCTTGATCTTGCCGGCCTCGCTGCGCTCGAGCTCGGGCACGAACTCGATGCGACGCGGGGTCTTGAAGTGCGCAAGACGCTCACGGGCGAAGGCGATCAGGATCTCGACCAGCTCCGCGTCCGAGACGCCGGCGTCCGGCTCCCGCACCACCAGCGCGGTGGGGATCTCGCCGAGTCGGTCGTCGGGCGTGCCGACCACCCGGAGGTCGTGGACCAGCGGATGGGCCCGCAGCTCGTCCTCGATCTCCTCGGGCCAGACCTGGAAGCCGCCGCACTTGATCATGTCGCGCTTGCGGCCGGCCAGGAAGAGCACGCCGTCCTCGTCGACGTAGCCGATGTCGCCGGTGTGCACCCAGCCGTCGCGGACCAGCTCGGCCGAGGCGTCCGGGTCGTCGACGTAGCCGCGGGTGAGCTCGGAGCGGACCACGATCTCGCCGTGCTCGCCGCCGGGCAGTGCGCGCCCCTCGTCGTCGCGGATCTCCAGCTCGACGCCCGGGTAGACCTTGCCGGCCGAGCCCGGCTTCCAGAGCCCGGCGCGCATGTCGCGGCCGGTCCAGCCGGCGATGTGCCCGGACTCGGTGGAGCCGTAGTTGACCAGGATCGGGATCCGGTAGCGCTCCTCGAAGTCCTTGCGCACCGTCCAGCTCAACGCCTGACCGGCGACCAGGATCTGCTTGACCGAGTCCAGCGGCATGGTCTGCTCGGAGTGCACGATGTCGAAGAGCATCGTCGGCAGCAGGAAGAGGTTGTCGAAGCGGTGCCGTGCGGTGAGCCGCTCCAGGCGGTCCAGGCTGAACCGGCGCCACACCACGCATCCCCGCCCGACGTGCAGCGCGAAGAGCAGGGCGTGCTGGCCGCCGCTGTGGAACAGCGGCAGGGCGATCAGGTTCGGCGCCGTGTCCGCGGCCGCGGTGCCGCCGTCCTCGGTGCCGGTGGAGACCCGGGCCAGCCGGGCCAGCGAGCCGCGCACGCCACCATGGGTGACGCTGACCGCCTTGGGCCGGCCGCTGGTGCCGCCGGTGAACAGGATGCAGGCCTCGTCGTCGGCAGCCACCTCGACGGCGTCGAGGGCGACCTCCTCGCCCCAGGCCAGCGGCTCGACCCCGGCGAGCTCGCCGGACAGGCTGCGGGTGGCGATGGTGCCGGCAAGGGCCGCGACGACGTCCGGCTTCGCGTCGTCGACCACCAGCAGCACCGGGCTGGTCTTGGTGATCGACTCGGCGAGCTCCAGCTCGTTGTACAGGCTGGAGATGGTCACCGGGATGGCGCCGATCTTCCAGGCGCCGAAGAGCAGCAGGGCGAGGTCGGGGCCGTTGGTGAGGTAGGCGGCGACCCTGTCCCCGGGCCGCACGCCGGCCTCGCTCAGCGCCACCGCGATGCCGCCGGCGAGCCGGTCGGCGCGGGCGAAGCTGAGGCCGTTGCCGTCCTCGTCGAAGAGGCCGAGGACGTCGGGCTGATGGGCGGCGCGGTCGGCGAGGATCAGGCCGAGGTTGGGGTTCATCGGGCACCTCCGGACAGCTGCGGGATGACGTCGGAGCCGAAGCGGCGGATTTGGTCCATCGCCTCGTCCTGACCGGCGCCGACGAACTGCAGGCGCAGGCTGATCTCGGTGATCCCGAGCTCGGACTCCCAGTGCCGCGCCTTGGCGATCACCTCGTCGGCGGTGCCGACCAGGCAGTCCTCCTCGATGTAGCGGTCGAGGTCGATCGACTGGGCGTCGTCCCAGGACTTGTAGCCGGCGTACTGGCGCTGCAGGTGCGGCCGGATGCCGGCAACGGCCTCGGCGTGGGTGTCGGCGATGAAGGCCTCACGGCTCACCGGGTAGGCACGCTCGAGGGAGTGGCCGTGCTCGGCGAGGGTCTCGCGGTAGAGCGCCAGGCCTGCGGCCAGCTCCGCCTCACCGCCCTTGGGGCCGATCAGCCAGGAGCAGTCGAGGCGCGCGGCCCGCTTGATCGCGGGCTCGGCGAAGGCACCGATCCAGATCGGCGGACCGCCTGCCTGCACGGGGCGCAGCGCCAGCGAGGCATTGGGCACCGTGCCCCAGGTGCCGTCGAGGTCGAGGCTCTCCCCCGCCCAGAGCGCACGCAGGATCGGCACGTACTCACGCAGCCTGGCCAGCCGGTCGGGCCAGGCGACGCCGAAGGCCTCGGTCTCGCGCTTGCGGTAGCCGGCACCGATGCCGACCGTGAGCCGGCCGTCGCTGAGCACGTCGAGGGTGGCCAGCTCCTCGGCCAGCGCGACCGGGTTGAGCAACGGCGCCAGCAGCACGCCGAAGCCGAGCCCGATCCGCTCGGTCGCGCGAGCCAGGTAGGCCGCCAGCGGGATCGGCTGCAGGAAGGCGGACTGGGCCAGGTAGTGGTGGCCGAGGAAGACGGAGCTGAAGCCACCGTCCTCAGCGGCATTCGCCTGGTCCAGCACGTCGTCGATGCCACGCCGCACGTCGGCGGCGGGATCGAACTGCGCGCTCAGGAAGAGACTGGTCTTCACCCTGCCACTGCTCCGATCGGGGCCTGCTGGGCGGCGTCCTGCGCCCGGAAGTAGGGGATCACCTCGGTGGCGAAGCGCTCCATGGAGGCAAGCGCCTCGGTGCGGTCCAGCGACGGGATCCGCAGCCAGCCGATGTAGTGGTTGATGCCGAGCTGCTCGCGCAGCATCTCGATCGTCTCGATCACCTGCTGCGAGGAGCCGAAGTTGCCGCCGTGGGTCAGCGTCTGCTCCAGGGTGAGCAGGTCGATGTTCTTGGCGACCGCCTTGTAGTAGGCACGCTCCTGCTCGAGCGCCTGCTCGGAGCCGGGGATCACCTTGCCGACCGACTTGTAGTAGTGGAGCGCGGCCTCGGCGGCCTGGGTGAGCCCGGCCTGGTCGTCCCCGCACCAGACCTGCTGCATGAACGGCAGGTCGTAGCCGCTGATGTCATGCCCGTTGCTCTCCATGGCCGAACGGTAGAGGTCGAAGTTCTTCTTCATCATCCCCAGTGGGGTGAAGTTCGGCGAGGTGATGATCGCCTCGCCGATCGCGCCGCGCTCGCTGAAGCTCTCCGGGGAGACGGTGCCCTGCAGGATCCGCGGGCCGCCGGGGGTGAACGGCCGGGGGTAGGTGGTCACCTTGTCGTAGTGGAAGTACTCGCCGTGGAAGCTGAACTCCTCCTGGCTGAGCGCCAGGCGGACGACCTCGAGGGTCTCCGCGTAGCGCCCCTTGGACTCCGCCAGCGGAACCCGCATGCCCTCGAACTCACGCGGGTTGTAGCCGCGGCCGACGCCGATCGTGACCCGGCCCTGGGAGAGCACGTCGAGGGCGGCGATGTCCTCGGCGAGACGCATCGGGTCGTGCAGCGGGATCACCAGCACCGCGGTGCCGATGGTGATGTTCTTGGTGCGCTCGGCGACCGCCATGCCGAAGTTCAGCGGGCTGCCGAGGATGCCGTACTTGGAGAAGTGGTGCTCAGCGAGCCACACCGAGTCGAACCCGAGCTCGTCGGCCAGCTGGATCTCGTCCAACGTGTCCCGCAGGACGGCGTGGTCCGAGGCGCCATCGGCAACCGGGAACAGATTCATGATTCCGAACTTCACGGAGGTCTCCTTTATTCCGACCAGACGGTATGTTAGTGCCCCGGGTCAGCCCGGGTAAAGAGTTGTCAGCAGATTCAGCGCGAACCGGCGATCCGGAGCGCTCCGACCCGGCGGCGGTGCCAGGACGCCGAGCCCAGGCCGGCATCGAGCACCATCGCCCGGCGCAGGAACAGGTGCGGGTCGGCCTCCATGGTGATTCCCATGCCGCCGTGCACCTGGATGCAGCGCTCCGCGGCGAAGACCGCCGCCCGGCCGGCGGACGCCTTGGCGGCGTGCACCTGCATGTCGGCCTCGGGCTTGTCGTTCTCGACCGCCCAGGCCGCGTGCACCGTCAGGTCCCAGGCGGCCTTGGCCTGCGCCACCGCCTCGGCGAGCTGGAAGGCCACGCCCTGGAACGAGCCGATCACCCGGCCGAACTGCTGGCGCGAGCGCGCATGGCCACCGGCCAGAGCGATCGCGCCCTGGGCGACGCCGCACATCTCGGCAGCCGCGACCAGGGTGGCGCGCTGCAGGCCACGGCCGAGCGGCAGCGACTCCCCTGCCGGGACGCGCAGGTCGGACATCGGCCGCGACGGGTCGAAGGAGACCCGCTCGCGGACGTCGTCGGGCTGCACCAGCCGGACGCCGTCGCCACCGGCTGCGACGACCGCGTCGGCGCCGGCCAGGCACGGCACCAGGGTCTTCTGCTCGCCGAGGGAGGTCGGCCAGCCGGTGAGGCCGGGCTCGTCCACCGCGTAGGTCCAGCGCGCCGAGCCGTCGAGCGCGGCCGTCAGGTCGGCACCGGAGTCGACCATCAGCTGCACGGCGGCGGCGTGGGCGACGAAGGAGGTGGGCGCCAGCGCCCGGCCGAGGGTCTCCACGGCGACCATCAGGTCGACCAGGCTGGAGTCCACTCCCCCGGACCGCTCGGGAACGCCGAGCACCGAGAAGTCGCTCAGCAGCGTCGCGTCGATCGCCGGGGCCCGCCACGGGGCGTCCAGGAAGGAGCGGGTCTCGCCTTCGGCGGAGGCGGCGATCGCCTCGACGGTCTTGGCGATGTCGGCCTGGTCCTGTGTGAACGTTGCTCGCATCTGCTGCCTCCTACCGGGAGCGAGGCAGGTCGAGGACCCGCTCCGCCAAGATCGACTTCTGCACTTCTTCGGTCCCACCCTCGATGGTGTGCGCCCGCGCCCGCAGGTAGCGGCGCATACGGGCGGCGGCGCCCTCGGTGTCCAGCAGGACGCCGGAGGTGCCGTCGAGCTGGACCGCGAGCCGGTTGGCGTTCTGCACCACGCCGGCCCACAGGCTCTTCAGGGCGGAGGTCTCCGGGCCCGGCGCCGCTCCGGCGCGGGTCTCGCCGACCATCCGCATCGAGCCGACCCGGACCGCCTCGGCGTCGCAGTGCAGCGCACCGATCTGGTCGATCACGGCAGGGTCCTCGATCGCGCCGGTCTCGGTCGCGATCTCGATGATCCGGTCCACCGCCTCGCGGGCCCAGACCCAGAGGTTGAGCGCCATGCTGCCGCGCTCGAAGGCCAGGGTGGTCAGCGCCACCCGCCAGCCGTTGCCGACGCCGCCGAGCACGTCCTCGTCCGCCACGAAGACGTCGTCCAGGAACATCTCGTTGAACTCGGTGTCGCCGTTGATCATCACCAGCGAGCTGACCTTGAACTTGTCCATGTCGGCGAGCAGGTAGCTGATCCCGGCGTGCTTGCCGGCCTCGGCGTCGGTGCGCACCAGGAGCATGCACTTGGTGGCGTGGTGTGCGTTCGAGGTCCAGATCTTCGAGCCGTTGACGATCCAGCCGCCGTCGACCTTCTTCGCCGAGGTCCGCAGGCTGGCCAGGTCGGAGCCCGAGCCGGGCTCGCTGAACCCCTGGCACCAGTACTCCTGGCCGTCCAGGATCGGCGGCAGGTAGCGCGCCTTCTGCTCCTCGGTGCCGTGGGTCAGGATCGTCGGGCCGGCCAGCATCATCCCGACACCGTTCAACGGGTACGGCGCGCCGGCCTTGGCGCACTCCTCGTTGAAGATCGCCTGGGAGAGCGCGTCCATTCCGCGACCGCCCACCTCGGCCGGCCAGGACAGGCCGACCCAGCCACCGGCGGAGAGCCGGTCCTGCCACAGCCGGGACCACTCCTCCCGCTCGGCCTGGGGCAGCGGCTCCTGGTCCGGGATGTCGGTCATCGCCTCGGCGATCCAGGTGGCCGCCTCGGCCCGGAACCGCAGTTCGTCAGCGGAGTCCTCGAAGTCCATCTCAGCCCACCTCCTGGGCAGTGCGCAGTCGCGCCTTGTAGAGCTTTCCATTGGGGTCGCGCGGCAGCGTCTCGTGGACGACGTACTCACGCGGATGCTTGGCGCCCGCGAGCCGCTCGGCGACGTGCTCGGCGACCGCGGCCAGCACCGTCGCCTCGTCCGGCGCCTGCGCGGCGAGTGACAGATGGGCGATCGGGACCTCGCCCAGGTCGGGGTGCTTGCGCGCCACCACTCCGGCGTCGGCGACCCAGGGGTGGGCCAGCAGCACCCCCTCGATCTCAGCCGGGTAGACGTTCACCCCGCCGACCAGGATCATCTCGCTCATCCGGCCGGTGATGTAGAGGAAGCCGTCGGCGTCGACGTGCCCGACGTCCCAGACGGTGAGCAGGCCTCCGCGCCGTGACGCCTCGGTCTTGGCGTCGTCGTTGTGGTACCCGACCTTGTCCTCACCCTGGCGCATGTACACGATGCCGGTCTCGCCGGTCGGCACCTCGTTGCCGTCGGCGTCGAGGATCTTCAGCGTGGAGATGGAGGCCACCCGGCCGACGGTACCGGGGTGGTCGAGCCACTCCTGGGGCCTGGCGATGGTGGTGCCGACCTCGGTCGAGCCGTAGTACTCGTAGACCACCGGACCGAACCAGTCCATGATCTGCTGCTTGATCTCCATCGGGCAGGGCGCGGCACCGTGGATCACGTACTCCAGCGAGTCGACCCGGGCGCCGGAGCGCACCTCGTCGGGCAGCTGCAGGAGCCGGTGGAAGTGGGTCGGCACCATGCTGGTGCCCGAGATCCGGTGCTGCTCGACGCGCTCGAGGAAGCCCTCCGGCGTCCAGCCGCGCATCAGCACCAGCGTGCCGCCGGCGTTCAGCGCCCCCATGGCGGGCGTGATGTTGGCCGAGTGGTACAGCGGCGCCGCGACCAGCCAGGCGGAGAACGCGGAGCGCGCCATGCCGAACTCGGAGAAGAGCCAGACGTAGGTGCGTGCGCCCTCGTCGGCCGTCGCCCCGCTGAGCGGACGACGCACGCCCTTGGGCCGCCCGGTGGTGCCGGAGGTGTACATCATCAGCGAGCCGGCCGGGACCTGCTCCGGCGACGTGGCGGGCATGCCCTCGCCCAGCGCCGACCAGGGCGAGGCGCCGTGCGCCGGCTGCCCGTCGACGACGACGGGGGCCTCGGTCGCAGCGACCACCGCCTCCTCCGCCCGCGGCGAGCAGACCACCAGCTTCGCCGCGGAGTCGGCGAGGATGTACTCGATCTCGTGCCGCGTCAGGTGGTAGTTGACGGTGACCAGATAGATTCCGCTCTGCATCGCCGCGAGATAGAGCGCGATCATCCCGACCGAGTTCTCCATCACGCAGGCGACGGTGTCACCCTCGCGCAGTCCGTGGCGCTCACGGAAGCCGTGGCTGATCCGGTTCACCTCGGCGAACAGCTCGCCGTAGGTGACGGTGCGGTCCTCGGCGTCGATGACCGCAGTCAGATCGGGCTCCGCCGCGGCCCACAACCGGAAGCCGATCCGGTCCTCGTGCTCCATGGTCACCCCTTGAAGTTAGTTCCGACCATTCGGTATGTTCTCGTCAACCTTAGAGGGGACCTGAACCGATGTCCACACCCTTTCAGCACAAACTCGCAGAACTCCACCGGGCCAAGCAGGTGGCACCGCCTACCGAGCTCGGCGACGGAGTGTTCGCGATCCCGGTGCCGCTGGCCGGCAGCCCGCTGCGGGCGATCATCGTCTACGCGGTGCGCACCAGCGCCGGCCTGGTGCTGATCGACGCCGCCTACGAGCACCCCGTCTGCTGGCGCAGCCTGAACGACTCGCTGCGCGCGATCGGCCATCGGGTCGAGGAGGTGGTCGCGGTCCTGCTCACCCACAACCACCCCGACCATGTCGGGCTCGCCGAGCAGATCCGCGACGCCTCCGGTGCCGAGGTGGTGATCCACCGGCGCGACGACTTCACCTGGCAGCGCCAGGAGCGCGACGGATTCCTCGGCCAGCTCGCCACGGTGCTCGACGGCACCGGGGTGCCTGCCGAGCAGCGCGCGGAGATGTTCGAGGCGGCGAAGAGCGTGGCCGTGCACCGTGAGGCGCTGGTCCCCGACCGGCTGCTGGTCGAGCCGATCACCGAGCTCGCCTTCGGCGACGTCACCCTGCGCGCGGTGCACGCGCCCGGGCACACCTACGGCCACACCGTCTACCTGCACCCGGCCGGCTACGTCTTCACCGGCGACACCCTGATGCCCGAGGGCCCCGTGCAGCTGGCCCTGGCCCCGCTGCGAGGCGACGACCCGGTCGGCGATCTGCTCGGCACCCTGGCCACCATCGGCGGGCTCGGTGCCGCCGTCGCCTGCCCGGCGCACCAGTACCCGTTCCTCGACGTCGAGGCCCGATGTCGCGAGCTCGCCGCCCACCACAGCGCCGAGCAGGAGCAGGCGCGCCGGCTCAGCACCGCCCACCTCGACGCCTGGGGCGTCGCGCCCCACCTCAGCTGGGCCAAGCCGTGGGACCGGATGGGCGTCAGCACCCGCCGCTTCGCCCTGGTCCACACCCACGCGTTGCTCCAACCCCTGCCCTGACCCCGAGAGGACCGAGATGCCCGAACCGCAGATGCTCGCCGCCCAGGTCGGCTCCCCCGACCCCGACCACCCGGAGCGGGCCCTCGTCATCGGGCCATGCGCCGTGGCCGAGGACGCGCCGGGCCATGCCCGGGTCCGGCTGCGGGCGGCCGCACTGAACATGCACGACGTCTGGATGCTGCGCGGCCTGGCCCCCTCCCCCGCGGCGGGCCCGCGGGTGCTGGGCAGCGACGGCGCCGGGGTGACCGACGCCGGGCAGGAGGTGATCGTCTACCCGGTCGTTCCCGGCGCGGCGCCGGCCAACGTCACTCCCAACGGCGTCCTGCTGAGCGACCTCGGGCGCGGCCTGCTCGCCGAGCAGGCCCTGGTGCGCAGCGAGCACCTGGTCACTAAGCCGCAGCACCTCAGCTGGGCCGAGGCCGCCGCCCTGCCGACGTCATGGCTGACCGCCTACCGGATGCTCTTCACCCAGGGACGCCTCCAGGCCGGCTCGACGCTGTTGGTCCAGGGCGCTGGCGGCGGCGTGGCGACGGCCGCCATCGCCCTGGGCAGGGCGGTGGGCGCCAGCGTGGTGGTCAGCTCCCGCTCGGCACAGAAGCGGGAGCGTGCCCTGGCACTCGGTGCCGACCGGGCGATCGAGGTCGGCGAGCGACTCCACGACCTTGCCGACGTGGTGATCGACGCCGTCGGCCCGGCCACCTTCGAGCACTCCGTGGCCTCGACCGCCGTCGGTGGCCGGGTGGTCACCTGCGGCTCGGCGACCGGCTTCGTCGCCGAGCTCAACCTGGCCCGGCTCTTCGCCCGCGAGATCACCGTGCACGGCTCCACGATGGGCACCTTCGAGGAGTTCACCGCGCTGATTGCGATGGTGGATCGCCATCGACTGCGCCCCGAGGTGGACAGCGTCGTGCCGTTGGAGCGGCTCGGCGAGCAGGTGCGGCGGATGACCGGCGGCGAGGCGTTCGGCAAGCTCAGCGTGGGCCTCGGATGAGCGTGGTGATCAGCCGCCACGGTGCGGTGCTGCACGCCCGGATCGACCGCCCCGAGTCCGGGAACGCCTGCAGCAGCACGGTGATGGCCGGTCTCGAGGAGTGGCTGGCGGCGGCCGCCGGGCCGGAGGTCCGCGCTCTGGTGCTGACCGGCACCGGTCGCTCGTTCTGTGCCGGGGCGGACCTGGCCGAGGGCACCGCACTGCTCGACGACCCGCCCGCGCTGCGGGCGTTCCTGGGGCGGGGACGGGATCTGGTCCGCGCGATCAGCGCGGCACCGGTGCCGACCGTCGCGGCCGTCAACGGTGCCGCCTACGGAGGTGGACTGGAGCTGATGCTGGCCTGCGACCTGGCGATCGCGGGGAACAGCGCCAGCGTCGGGGACCGCCACCTGCGGGTGGGCCAGGTCCCGGGTTGGGGCTCCAGCGCGATGCTGCCCAGCGCCGTCGGCCAGGCCTGGTCGCGGCGGCTGCTGCTCACCGCCGAGGCGCTCAGCGCCGACCAGGCCGCGAGCATCGGCCTGGTCACCGAGGTCGTCGACGACGACGCGCTCCAGGCCCGCGCCCTCTCCCTCGCCCAGGGCCTGGCCTCGGCCGACCCGGCGGCGATGGGCCGGATGCTCCGCCTGGCTCGGGCACCACGCGACGTGGAGCCCGCCTGGGAGCTGGAGTGGCAGACCCAGACCGAGCACCTCAGCGGCCAGGACGCCGACGCCGGCGCCACCTCGATGGAGCGCCTGCGCAGGTAGGCCCGGGCAGGCGGAAGCGCCCGCCTGGATGGAAGAGGACGCTGTCGGAGGTGCGTCCTAGGGTGCTTCCACAGCCGACACCACACCCGGCGACGGCGCACGCCAGCGACGGACGGACGACCTCAACCGTCCCCGTCCAGAGAGGCCCGCGATGCCGATCCCGAGTTCAGCGACCCAAGTTCTGGTGACCCTCATCCTGATCGTTCCCGGTTTCGTGTTCCAGGGCGTCCGGATCCGCCTGCGTGGCCGGACCCCCGGCGATACGGAGATGACCACCCGGATCCTCAGCGCGATCACGCTGAGCGCGGTGTTCGCCCTCGCCTACATCCTCGTGCTCGGCACCGCCGTCGCAGAACCGGGCCGGCTACAACACAACGTGCTCGACAGCCCGCGACGATTCGCGCTGCTCGGCCTCGCGGCTGCGTTCCTGGTCCCGGCCGCGACGGCCTTCATCGTGGCCCGAGTCGCCGCGACCGGCCGCTGGCAGCGTCTGTCAGGCCGGCTGCTCTCCGACCAATGGACCCGCACGGATCCACGGCCGTCAGCCTGGGACGTGGCCTTCCAGAACATCGGTCCCTGCTACGTGCGGGTGAGGGATGGCGATGGATCGTGGTTCGCCGGATGGTTCGGCGAGGAGTCATATGCGTCGTCCTGGCCGGACCCGCGCTCCCTGTTCGTCGAGGTGAGCATGCAGGTCTCCACGGACGGAACGATCGGCGCTCCCGTCGATGGATCGACGGGAGCCATCATCGACTGCACAGGTGCCGTTCTCATCGAGTTGCTTGCCTCGCCAGATCAAGGAGACTCCGGCACAATGAAGCGAACGGAGGTCCAGCCATGACAGAGAAGCCACCCGCCAAGAAGGTGACTCTTCCGCCGCGCCACTCCGGCTACCGCGCGTCCGGGGCGAGCAAGCCGCCCGCCCCAATCCGCTCCGGCCGTCTGCCGAAGCCTCCAGCAGGCAAGGGCGGTGGGTCGACGGCCCGAGGTTGACATGCGAGGGCGCGGTTGGGGCTTCCGCGCCCTCACATGCCGTCCCGCTAGCTGGAAGCGGTGTACTGCCAGTGCGGGGTCAGGGCCGGCTGCAGTGCGCGGAGCTCCCGCTTGAGCACCTTGCCGGAGGGGTTCGTCGGGAACTCCTCGACCAGGTAGATCGCCTTGGGCACCTTGAACCTGCCGAGCCGGGCGCGGGCGAACTCGATCAGGCACTCGGCCTCGACGCCGGGGCGTCCGATCACGAAGGCGACCGGGACCTCCACCCAGACCGGGTCCGGGGCGCCGACCACCGAGACCGCGAGCACGTCGGGATGGGCGGCGAGCACGGCCTCCACCTCGGCGCTGGCGATGTTCTCGCCGCCGCTGCGGATCATGTCCTTGAGCCGGTCGCGGATGAAGAGGTAGCCGTCCTCGTCGAGGCAGCCGATGTCGCCGGTGTGGAACCAGCCGTCGCGGAACGCCGCTGCGGTCGCGGCGTCGTCGTCGAGATAGCCGGCCGAGATCTTGGGACCGCGGGCGATCACCTCGCCGTCCGCACCCGGCGGCACGTCGCGGCCCTCCTCGTCGACCACGCGGACGTCGACGCCGGCCACGGTCAGGCCGACCGAGCCCTGCTTGGACTCCATGTGGGCGCGGTCGAGGTAGGTCAGCGCGCTGCAGGTCTCGGTGAGCCCGTAGCCCTCGGTCAGCCGAGCGCCGGGGAACAGCTCGCGCGCCACCTCGAAGAGCGGCCGGGTGACCTGGGAGTAGATGATCCAGCGGACGCTGGAGAGGTCCGGCGCGGGCTGCGGCAGATCCCGCCTGATCATGTCCAGCATGGTCGCCGCCACCACCATCCCGGTGATCCGCTCGCGCTCGACAGCCCGCAGCACCTCCTGGGCGTCGAAGCGGCGCAGCAGCACCATGCAGCCGCCGGCAGCCCAGACCGCGTAGCCCGGGATGTCGGTGCCACCGACGTGGTAGAGCGGCGCGAAGTTCAGCAGCCGCTCGTCGCTGGTCAGCCCCAGCTCGATCACGTGCGCGTGGATGTTGGCGTTCACGTTGCCGTGGCTCAGGCGCACGCCCTTGGGCAGCGAGGTGGTGCCCGAGGTGTAGACGATGCGCTGCAGGTCGTCGGTGCCCACCTCGGCGTCGACCACCCGCTCGCCGCGGTGCGCCGCGATCAGCGCGGGCACGCTCGCCCAGCCGGGGATCTCCTCCAGGCCGAGCAGCGTGACGTCGCCGTCCAGCATGGCCGCAGCGGCACCGGTCACCTCGGCGAACTCCGGCACCGAGGCGACCGCATCCACCCGGGCGTGCCGCAGCAGCTGATGCAGCTCGCCGGCGGTGAGCCGGTAGTTCAGCGGCACCAGGACGCCGCCCAGTCGCGCCAGGCCGAGCGCCAGGATCAGGAACTCCGGCACGTTGTTGGCGACCACCGCCACCCGGCGGCCCGGGCCGAGACCCTGACTGCGCAACCCGGCGGCGACGGCGTGCACGTCCTGGTCCAGCTCGCGGTGGCTCCAGCGGCGGTCCTCGAAGACCAGCGCCTCAGCGTCGCCGAAGCGCCGCGCGTTGCTGCTGACCAGACGGCTCAGGTTGGCGGTGCTCATCGCTCTCCCCCGGTCTCGTTCGCGCGCAACACCCGCTTGAGCACCTTGCCGGAGTCGTTGCGCGGCAGGGCGTCGACCAGCGCGATGTCGCGCGGCACCTTGAACTTCGCGAGGTGGGCCAGGCAGTGGCTGCGGATCGCGTCCTCGTCCAGGTCGGCACCCTCGGCAAGCAGCACGAACGCCTTGGGGACCTCGTCCCAGCGCGGGTCCGGAACCCCGATCACCGCGACCTCGGCGACACCGTCGAGCGCCGCGAGCACCCGCTCCACCTCGGCCGTGGCGACGTTCTCGCCGCCGGACTTGATCAGATCGGTGCGACGGTCGACGAACCAGAGGTAGCCGTCGACGTCGAGGTAGCCGACGTCGCCGGTCAGGAACCAGCCGTCGCGGCGCGACGCCGCGGTGGTCGCCTCGTCACGCCAGTAGCCGGGCGAGACCTTCGCCCCGCGGACGATGATCTCGCCCTGGGTCCCGGCCTCCACCTCCTGGAAGTCGGCGTCCACGATCCGCAGCTGCATCAGCGGGAGCGGGACGCCGAGAGCGCCCACCTTCTCCTGCTCGTGCGCGGCGTCCATGTAGCAGCAGCCGTTGGTCAGCTCGGTCATCCCGTAGGTGTCGACCAGGCGCACCTGCGGCAGCAGCTCCTTGACCCGGCGCCGGACCGTCGGCGCGACGCCGGCGAAGAGCAGGTAGCGGATGCTGGCCAGGTCGTCCATCCGGCCGAGGTCCATGATCCCGAAGAGGATCTGTGCGGCGAGCACCAGTCCCGTGACCTGCTCGCGGTGCACGACCTCGGCGATCTCGTCGGGCTTGAACGTCTCGCAGAGCACGATCGTGCCGCCGGCCAGGAAGGTGGCCAGCCCCGGTGCCTCCAGGCCACTGACGTGGAAGAGCGGCGCCGAGATCAGGATCCGGTCGGCCGGGGTCAGCTCCAGCTCGAGCAGCTGCCCCAGATGGTTGGCGGCGATGTTGCCGTAGGTGTGCATCACGCCCTTGGGGCGCGAGGTGGTGCCGGAGGTGTAGAGCAGCCGGTGCAGGTCGTCGGGCCCCTTCTCCGCATCCGGCACCCGGACGCCGGCCGGGACCTGCGCGAGCAGGTCGTCGATCCGCGGATCGCCGCCGACCGTCCGCTCGCCGTGGGCGAGGCTGACCCGAAGCCCGGCGCGCTCGCGCAGCGTCGCGGCGTCGTCGGCGAAGTCGTCGTCGAAGAGCAGCACGCCGATCCCGGCCTGGTCGAGGATCCAGCTCTGCTCGTCGGCGTGCAGGCGCCAGTTCAACGGCACCGACACCGCGCCGATCCGAGCGATCGCCAGCAGCTCGATCAGGTAGCGGGCATGGTTGCGACCAAGCAGGCCGACCAGGTCGTCGGCCCGCACGCCGCCCGCCAGCAGCGCGGCGGCGTAGCGGTCGACGTCGGCGTCCAGCTCGGCGTAGGTCCAGCGCTGGGCGCCGTCGACCAGCGCCTCGGCGTCACCGCGCCGGTTCGCCTGGCGGCGCAACACCTCGGTGAGGTTGGCGACGGCCATCACTGCCCGCTTCCGCTGCTCTCGGCGCGCAGCGCGCGGATCTCCTCCCGGGTCGGCAGCGAGACGAACTCCAGCAGGTTGTCGTCGGGGTCGCGGCAGGCGAACGCCTCGATGTAGCCGTAGTTCTCCAACAGCACCCGGTTGGGCTCGGTCAACGGCTCGCCGCCGTGCTCGACGACCTTGGCGTACACGTCGGCGAGCTCCTCGCGCGGCACCTCGAAGCTGAGCAGGAAGGTGCCCAGCTCCAGGTGGCCCGCGGACGGCGTGCGCGTGGCGGTCCCGTTCCACTCGATCAGCTCCAGCTGGCCGACCTGGCTCGGGCCCTGCAGGTACTGCACCTTGCCGGTGGTTCCGGCCGGCAGGCCCAGGGAGGTCTCGATCCCCGGTCCGCCGACGTCGGTGCGCAGCGTGCGCCGGTAGCCGAGCGCGTGCTCGTAGAACGACGCGGCGCGCTCCAGGTCGGAGACGGTGACCGCCACGTGGTGGACTTCGCTGACTGGCATCTGTTCCCTCTCAGGTCTTCGTTCGGGTGGGCGCGGGCGGCTCAGCCGCCCAGCAGCGCCTTGCGGATCAGGGCGACCTCGTCGTTGCCGTCGTCCGGCACGATGAACCCGTCCAGGTCGCAGATCTGGTCCATCGCCTCGTGGATCTGCTCGGGCTGCACCGGCTCGGTGCCGCCGTACCAGCCCTGGGTGGAGCCGACGAAGAGCCGCGCCACCCGGCCGCCGCTGGCCGAGATCACGTGATGGGTCAGCGAGCACTGCTCGCTGACCAGGTAGGCAGCGACGGCTGCGACATGGCGCGGGTCGAAGTGCGCGGCCAGGTCGCCGAGCAGACCCTCGGTCATCCGGGTCGCCGCCGTCGGCGAGAGCGCGTTGACGGTGATCCCGTGCCGGGCGCCCTCGACCGAGAGCACGTTCATCAGACCGAGCAGTCCGGCCTTGCCGGCGGCGTAGCTGGCCTGGCCGTAGTTGCCGAGCAGCCCGGAGGCGGACGTGGTGAGCAGGACCCGCCCGTACTTCTGCTCGATGAAGTGCGCCCACGCCGGGCGCAGCACGTGGAAGGCACCGCGCAGGTGCACGTCGAGCACCGGGTCGATGTCCGCGTCGGTGATCTTGGCGAAGGAGCGGTCGCGCAGGATGCCGGCGTTGTGGATCACCGCATCGAGGCGGCCGAACTCGCTGATCGCGACGTCGACCAGGCCGGCGCCGCCCTCGGCGTCGGCGACCGAGTGGGTCGAGGCGACGGCGATGCCGCCTGCCGCGCGGATCTCGTCGACGACCGTCGCGGCCGCCGTGCCCGCACCGGTCCCGTCGACCGCGCCGCCGATGTCGTTGACGACGACCTGCGCGCCGCGCTCGGCGAGCAGCATCGCGTGCGCGCGGCCGATGCCGTTGCCGGCCCCGGTCACGATCACGGAGCGGCCGGTGAAGTCGATGCGGCTCATGCCGGCTCTCCCTGCTCGTTGCCCAGCACCGCCACGAAGGCGACGCAGGATCCGGGTTGACCGCCCAGGTTCTGGGTGAGGGCCAGTCTGGCATCGGGCACCTGACGCTCGCCCGCCTGTCCACGCAGCTGCAGCCAGCACTCGTACATCATCCGCAGTCCGGTGGCGCCGATCGGGTGACCGAAGGACTTGAGCCCACCGTCGGTGTTCACCGGCAGGTCCCCGGCGAGCGTGTACCGCCCGGCGAGCACGTCCTTCCAGCCCTGGCCGCGTGCGGAGAAGCCGAGGTCCTCCATCAGCACCAGCTCGGTCGGGGTGAAGCAGTCGTGCACCTCGGCCAGCGAGATCTGGGTCGCCGGGTCGGTGACGCCGGCCTGCTCGTAGGCGACCCGCGCCGCCTCGACGACCTCGGGGAAGGTGGTGAAGTCGTAGCCGTCGGTGGCCAGGCCCTCGCCGGCTCCGGAGACGAAGCCCATCCCCCGCAGGTAGATCGGGTGGTCGGTGTAGAGGTGCGCGTCCTCGGCGCGGACCAGGATCGCGGCAGCGGCGCCGTCCGAGACGCCGGAGCAGTCCATCACCCGCAGCGGACCGGCGATCCGCGGGGAGCGCTCGACCGATGCGGCGTCGACCGCCTTGCGGAACTGCGCGCGCTCGTTGAGCGCACCGTGGGCGTGGTTCTTCACCGCGATCGCGGTCAGCGTCTCGCGCAGCATGGAGTCGTCGAGTCCGTGTGCCGACTGGTAGGCGGGCGCGAGCAGCGAGAAGCCGCCCGGCGCCGTCCAGTCGACGTCGCTGCCGTCCGCCGGCGGCCAGGTCGCGGTCAGGCCGGAGAAGGAGGAGTCCTTGAGCTTCTCCACGCCGGTCGCCATCACGATGTCGTAGGCGCCCGAGGCGACCGCGAACGCGGCGTTGCGGAACGCCTCGGAGCCGGTCGCGCAGTAGTTCTCGACCCGGGTCACCGGCTTGCCCTTGAGCCGCAAGGGCTTCGAGAGCGTCTGCCCGCTCATCCCCGAGCCCTGGGTGCCGACCCAGAACGCGTCGACGGCGTCGAGCGCGAGGCCCTCGACGGTGCCGATCGCCTCGTGCACGGCGTCGACGAGCAGGTCGTCGGCAGAGCTGTCCCAGTGGTCGCGGAACGGGGTGCACCCCATCCCGACGATCGCCACGTCGTGGATCATCCGGTTAGTCGACATCGTCACCCTCCACGGGTCGCAGCTTCCAGAAGTAGTTGTGAATGCCGTCGGTGGTCCACATCCGGCGGAAGGTGGGCCGCATCCGGCCCCCCACCACGACGTCGTCGGCATCCACGTCGGTGGCGTAGCCGCTCAGCCGCCCGCCACCGTCGACGTCGGCGATGACCACGGCCACGGCCGGGACCGGCATGGTGGTGAGCAGGTCCTGGGTCACGCTGACCACGCGCACCTCGGCGTCGTGCAGCAGCTCGGGCTTGCCGGGCGTGATCGAGCCGCAGCCCGAGCAGGCCTTGCCCGGCGGGGCGGTGACCGTCGAGCACTCGACGCAGCGCACCGCCTCCAGGCGGTACTTCCAGCCACGGCGCCGATGCATCGGCGGTGCGGCCGGGGCTGCGGACGCCGGCCGGGCCGGGCCCTGGACGTCGAGCAGCCCGCGCCAGCGCAGGAAGTCTCCGTAGCCGACGGCGCGACGGCGCGCGAGCTGGTCGGCGACGCTGGGCCCGGAGCGGGTGGCGGCGATCTGCTCGCCCACGCGCAGCAGCCAGGCGTCGGCGCCGTCCGCGGCCGAGACCAGCAGCACCGTCTCGTCCGGCGCGGCGCGGTCCAGGGCGTCGGCCAGCAGCAGGCCGGGGTGCGCGGCGCCGGTGAAGCCGGTGCTCGCCTCCATCCGGGCGTCGGCGCCGTCGGAGCCGAGCAGCTTGCGCAGGGTCGCGGCGGCGCGCGGGTTGGTCGAGCTGACCACCACGGTGGTCGGCCGCTCCACGCCGGCCTCGGCCAGCGCAGCGGTGACGGCGGTGCGTGCCGCCTCGACCAGCACCTCGGCGGTGAACCGCTCGTCCCAGGTGCGCTCGTGGACCTCACCGGGCAGGCGCCAGCGGTCGAGCAGCTCCACGGTGGCCGAGCCGGAGCCCTCCAGGGTCGCGGCCAGCGGCTCTCCCCCGAGGAAGGCGACCGCGGCGTCGCCCTGGCCGAGCTCGTCGGGTGCGCCGACCCGGGTGGTCCGGGTGTCGGTGGCGATCGCCAGGGCACCGGTGCCCAGCGCCAGGTCGAGGGCGGCGAACCCGGAACGGTGGCCGGCCAGGTCGATCGCACGCTGTGAGGCGGCGGCGCCGAGGGCCTCGTGCACCAAGGTTGCGGCCGTGCGCCCGACGTAGGGCGCCGAGGTGGTCGCCAGCAGCAGGCTGCTCGCGGCGTCGACGCTCGAGCCGAGGTGGGAGCCCACCTCGACCGCCATCGTCAGCGCGTCCTCATCGTGGTTCGCGACCGAGCGGGCCCGGCGNNGGGCCTGCGCACCGAGCCGGGTGTCGTCGAGGTAGTGCAGGGGCAGATAGGCGGCATAGCGGGTGATGCCGGGACGTTCAGGCATGGCGGGCGGGGACTCCTTCATTCCAACGGGGAACGGCTGCCAGGAGGCGTCGGGTGTAGTCGACGCCGGGGTTCTTGAGGACCTGCTCGACGTCGCCGAGCTCGACGATCTCGCCGCGGTACATCACCGCGATCCGGTCGCACAGGTCGCTGGCCAGCATCAGGTCATGGGTGACGAACAGCAGGCCCACGCCGAGATCGGCGGCGAGGCCGCGCAGCAGCGTCACCACCTCGGCCTGGGTGGTCACGTCCAGAGCGGTGGTGCACTCGTCGGCGACGACGACTGCCGGCTCGGTGACCACCGCCAGCGCGATCGCGACCCGCTGGCGCAGGCCTCCGGAGAGCTGGTGCGGGTAGCTGTCGAGGACCCGGTCCGGGTCGGCGATCCGCATCCGCTCCAGAACCCGGGCGGAGCGCTCGGTGATCTGCTCCTTGGTGATGCCCGGGACGTGCCGGGTGAGCACCTCGGCGAGCTGCCGGCGCACCCGGATCAGCGGGTTGAGCGAGCGCGAGGCGTCCTGGAAGACCATCCCGACCTGCTGTCCGCGGACCTTCGCGGTCTGGTTCAGGGTCGGGGTCGAGACCGTCTCGCCGCAGACCGCGATCGAGCCGTCGGCCACCCAGACGTTGCTCTCCAGCAGGCCGAGCACCGCGCGAGCGAGGGTGGTCTTGCCACTGCCGGACTCGCCGACCAGGCCGATCACCTCGCCGGGAGCCAGGCTCAGGCTGACGTTCTTGAGCAGGTCGATCTCGCCGAGCCGCAGCGAGGCGCGGATGCTGAGGCCGTCGACCTCGAGCAGCGGGCTGGTGTCGGTGCTCATCGGCGCCTCTTCCTCGGGTCGTTGTGGGTGAGCAGGGCGTCGCCGAGCAGGTTGACCATCAGCACCACCGCGGTGATCGCCAGGCCCGGGAAGGCCGCCACCCACCAGGCGTTCGAGAGCACGTCCTGACCGGAAGAGAGCATCGCTCCCCAGCTGATGTCCGGCGGCAGGATGCCCATGCCGAGGAAGCTCAGCGCACTCTCGACCAGGATCGCGGTGCCGACCTGCAGGCTGCCGAGGGCGACCACGGTGCCGACCAGGTTCGGCAGCACGTGACGCGCCACGATCCGCAGCTCGGAGGCGCCGGCGGCCCGCAGTCCCATCACGAACTGGCGCTCGCGCAGCGACATCGCCACCGACCGGGTGACCCGGGCGCAGGGCGCCCAGCCGGTCAGCGCGAGCACCAGGAAGAGCACCGGCAGCGAGCTGCCCCGGTTGGCGATCACGGCGAGCGCGATCAGGATGAAGGGCAGCGCGAGCTGGGCGTCGATCACCCGGGAGATGACGACGTCCACCCAGCCCCGGCAGTAGCCGGCGGTGACGCCGATCAGCGTGCCGGGACCGATCGCGACCAGTGCGCCCACGAAGCCGATGAACAGGGTCAGCCGTCCGCCGGCGACCAGCTGGGCGAGGATGTCCTGGCCCAGTCGGCCGGTGCCCAACGGGTGCGACCACGAGCCGCCGTCCAAGAAGGCCGGTGGGGCCAGGGTGTTGTCGAGGTTCTGCTTGTTGGGATCGTGCAGCCAACCGGTCATCGGCAGGACGATCACCGCGACGGCGAGCAGCACCAGCGGCAGCGCCAGCCAGAAGACGGAGGTCCGGTTCGTGCGCCGGCGCTTGCGGGGCGCGCCGCTCATAGTGGCGGCAGCCGACTCCGCGGGCACCGCGGCAATGGTGTCGGTCATCGGGGTCACCTCACCCTCGGGTCGATCGCGACGTGGATCAGGTCCACGAGCTGGTTGAGCAGGACGAAGACGATCGCGCCGAAGACCACGATGGCCTGGACCAGCGGGAAGTCACGGAACTGGATCGCCTGCAGGGCGAGCTGGCCCAGCCCCGGCCAGGCGTAGACGTACTCGACGGCGACGGCACCGGAGAGCAGCGTCCCGGCCTGGAGCACCACCACGGTCAGCACCGGCAGCGAGGCGTTCTTGAAGCCGTGTCGCCAGACCACCGCCGCCGTGGAGAGGCCGCGGGCCCGGGCTGCGTCGATGTACGGCTCGCGGAGGACCTCGCTCATCGTGGCGCGGGTCAGCCGGGCGATGTGCGCCATCGGATAGAGCGCCATCGTGAAGGCCGGGAGGATCAGGTGTTGCACGCTCCCGGACTGGCCGGCCGGCAGCAGCCCCCACTTCACGGCGAAGAGCAGCACCAGCATCATGCCCAGCCAGAAGACCGGGATCGACTGGCCGAGCAGGGCCAGCGCGGAGGCCGCGCGGTCCCACCAGCTGCCCTCACGGGTGGCAGCCAGCACGCCGAGCGGGACCCCGACCAGGACGGCGATCAGCATGCCGGCACCGACCAGCTGGAGAGTGAACGGAACCCGGTCCATGATCATCTGCAGATTGGGCTGGTAGAACTGCAACGAGCTGCCGAGGTCGCCGGTGACGACGCCTTGCAGGTAGTCGAAGTACTGGGTCAGCAGCGGACGGTCGAGGCCGAGCTCGGCACGCAGTGCATCGCGCTGCTCGTTGCTGGCCATCGGTCCGAGGATGGTCGAGGTCGGATCACCGGAGAGCCGCCCGAGGGCGAAGGCCATCGAGACGGCGATCCACAGGGTGACCAGCACCGCCCCGACCCGGGTGAGAATGCGTCGCGTCATCGGCTTGCCCTCCACCGCGAGCCCGGCATCGCGGCCAGGAGCTTGCGGGTGTAGTCGTGTTGCGGGTCGTCGAGCACCTGGTAGGTCGGGCCGGCCTCGACGACCTCGCCGTGCAGCATCACCACCACCCGGTCGCACACGTTGCGCACCACCGCCAGGTCATGGCTGATGAAGAGCAGCGAGGCGCCGCTGCTGGCGAGCGACTCGTTGAGCAGGTCGAGGACGTCGGCCTGCACCGAGACGTCGAGCCCCGAGGTCGGCTCGTCGGCGACGATCAGCCGGGGCCGCATCAGCAGCGCCCGGGCGATGCAGACGCGCTGCGCCTGTCCCCCGCTGAGCTGGTGCGGGTAGCGGCTGAGCACCTCCGGGCCGAGCCGGACCTGCGCGAGCAGCTCGGTGTCGTCCACCCAGGCGGTCCGCTCGGGCTGCAGCCGGCGCAGCTCGGAGAATCCCGAGCGCACCGACTGCCGGGGGTCCAGGGACCCGTGCGGGTCCTGGAAGACCACCTGGACCTCCGGGCGGAGCCGGCGCAGCTCGCGCCGGCTCAGCCGATCGAGATCGTGACCGAGAAGATCGATCTTCCCGCTGGTGCGCGGGCCGAGCCCCGTGGCCGCCATCGCCAAGGTGGTCTTGCCCGAGCCTGACTCTCCGACGACGCCGACGGTGTCGCCGGCCGCCATCTCCAGTGACACTCCGCCGACGGCGCGGAAGGTCTCCCGGGACTTCTCCCGGCGATGCTCCACGACGAGGTCGCGGATCGCGAGCACGGTTGCCTCGGACATGTCAGCCCACGGTGACGTCGGTGAAGTCGACGGCGTTGAGGGGGCTGTACTTCACGTCCTTGACGCCGTCAGCGACGGCGTAGCCGTAGATCTGGCGGTAGAGCGGGATGTAGCAGTTCTTGTCCACCACGCCGATCTCGTTGAGCTCGTCGTAGATCGCCTCCGCGGCCGCTGCATCGGGCTGCGAGACGGCCTCGTCGGCCATCGCGTCGGTCTCCGGGCTGCCACAGTTCTTGGTGATCGACGCCGAGCGCATGAAGCCGTTGACGAAGAAGGACGGCACCGCGACGTTGGGCACGCCGGCGAAGATGTACATGCCGTCGAGCTCGCCGCCACCGATCTGGGTGACCAGGCTGCCGTAGTCCATGGCGTTGTACTTCACCTTGAAGCCGGCCTCGGTGAGCATGCCGCCGACGGCTTGGGCGACCTCTTCGATGTTCGTGTACTGCCCCGCCGGGTAGGCGATCGGCACCTCGACGGACTTGCCGGCGAGCAGCTCCTTGGCCTTCGCCAGGTCCTGCTCGACGACGACGTCGGGCTGGGTGCCGGGCTTCACGTTGAGCAGGCCGCCGTCGGCGACCGCCTTGCCGTTGAAGATGCCCTCGACGATCTTGTCGCGGTCGACGGCCAGCGCCGCGGCCTTGGCGACGTCGGGGTCGTTGAACGGCGCCTTGTCGGTCTGCAGGAAGGCGATGATCTTCATCGCCGACTCGGTGGCGGTGACGTCCAGTCCGGCCTTGTCGGCCTGGTCCTGCTGCGCGGGCGGCAGATCGAAGGCGACGTCGACGCTCTTGCTGCGCAGCAGCGCGAGGCGCTGGGAGGCCTCCGGCGACCAGCTGAAGACCAGCTTCTCGGTCTCGGCGGCGTCGCCCCAGTAGTCGGGGTTGCGCTTGACGGAGATGTCGCGGCCCGCGCGCATCGCGTCGAAGAGGTAGGGGCCGGTGCCGATCGGCGCGGCGGCGAAGCCCTCGGTGCCCTTCTCCTCGTAGTACTTCGGCGGCACCAGGTAGACGGTGCCGAGCTGGTTGACGACGTCGTACTGCGGGGCCTTGGTCGTGATCACCAGGGTGGTCGCGTCCGGCGCCTCGAAGGAGACGGCGTTGCCCCAGAACGACTTGAGGATCGAGGTGTCGAGGTCGCGGACCATCTCCAGGGTGTTCACCGCGGCCGCGGCGTCGGCGGGCTCGCCGTTGCTGAAGGTGACGCCCTCACGCAGAGTGAAGGTCCAGGTCAGGTCGTCGGTCCGCTCCCAGGCGGTGATCAGGCCGGTGTCGGTGGGCTCGAGGTCCTCGCCGGTGGCGACCAGCGGCTCGATCACGGTGGCCCACACGACCTGCGCCGAGCGGGCGCCGACGATCGGGTCGAGGGTGGCCGGCTGGGCCGGGAGGACGACGCGGAGCGTGTCGGCCGAGGACGCTCCCGCGCTCTCGTCACTGCTGCCACAGGCGCTGAGCCCGGTGGCCAGGAGGCTGGCGGCCGCGACGGCGGCCAAGCCGCGGCGCAGAGCCATGGTGCTGTTGATCATTGGTCCCTCTTCTTTCCTGCTGGAGCGGTCCTTCTGAACGGAGCACGCCGGGGACGCGAGCGGGTTCAGAGCTGCCGAGACATTGCCGATAAAGTACCGACCAGCCGGTATCAAGTCAACACATTCATGAGACTGCCATCACATCTTCCATTTCATACCGACTGGTCTGTATGCTGCCTCGCATGAGCCAACACGAGATTCACAGCGCGACCCACGGGCCGCTGGGCGAGGTGCGGTTCGACCACTCCGGCCGGCACAACTGCTTCACCGAGGCAGCACTCGCCGACCTGGTCGCCGAGCTCGAGCGCGTCGCGGCCGATCCGGCCGTCAGCGCGATCCGGCTGACCATGGCCGGCCCCACCTTCTGCTCCGGTTGGGACACCCGCGAATTCGCCGCCCTCGCCCAGCGCTCCGGCGCCGAGCTCGAGGCGTCGCTGCGCGCCAGCGACGCCGCACTCGAGCGGATCAAGACCCTGCCGGTGCCGGTGATCGCCGCGGTCCGCGGTCAGGTCACCGGCTTCGGCGTCGGCCTGCTGGCCAGCCTGCACCTCGCGGTGCTCGCCGACGACACCACCGCCGCCCTGCCCGAGATCGCGTACGGCATCTCGCCGGCCGGCATCCTCGGCACGCTGCTCGATCGGTTGCCGATCGCCGCCGCCCAGCGGATGCTGCTCACCGGCCTGCCGGTCACCGCCACCGAGCTGCACGCCTGGGGCCTGGCAGCGCAGGTGGTCCCGGAGGCGCGTCTCGACGCCACCGTCGCCGAGACCGTGGAGCGCCTGACCGGCTACCCGGGCGGCATCACCCGCACCGTGCTGCAGGCGATCCAGGCGTGCAGCGCCACCGGGACCAGCGACCCCGCCTACGCCGCTGCCGTGCAGACCCTCGGCAGCCTCGGCGCCGGAGGACGGCGATGAGCGCCGCGTTCCGCGCCGGGGAGCCGGCCTGGGTCGAGCTCTGCACCCGCCACCCCGAGCGCGCGGAGAGCTTCTACGCCGCCCTCTTCGGCTGGCACAGCCGCACCGAGCCGCTGAGCGCCGGCAGCTACCGGATCTGCCAGAGCGGCGCCGACGACGTCGCCGGCATCATCGACGCCGACCTGCTGCACGACGGCCGCAGGCACGGCTGGATCACCTACTTCGCCGTCGACGACCTGGAGCAGGCTCTCGCCCGCGCCCAGTCGCTGGGCGGCACGGTCCAGCTCCAGCCGCGCTACCTGCCGGCGGCCGGCACCGGCGCCACCGTGCTCGACCCCGCCGGCGCCACGCTCGGGCTGTACCAGGCCGAGGCGCGCAGCGGCGTCGCCACCCTCAACGCTCCCGGCACCCTGTGCTGGAACGAGCTCTCCACCGGTGACCCGGCCGGCTCGACCGCGTTCTACCAGGGCCTCTTCGGCTTCGAGTGCGAGGAGCGCGTCTCCGCGCGCGGCCAGCGCTACACCGTGCTCAGCCTCGACGGCGACCCGGTGGCAGGCCTGCTCGCCCTGGAGAGCACCTGGCCGAACGAGATCCCGGCTCGCTGGATGCCCTACTTCCGGGTCGACGACCTCGCCGCCTCGGTGACCCGGGTGCACGAGCTCAGCGGCGCGGACCTGCTCGGCCCGGTGCCGAGTCCGCACGGACCGCTGCACGTGGTCGAGGACCCCGACGACAACCCGCTCTGCCTGATTGAGCTGACCGACACGCTGCGCCGCGACTCGCGCGCCGACGCCCCGACAGGTGACCCCCGATGACCGAGCCGATCTTCGACACCCGCGAGTTCCGCAACGCCTGCGGGCAGTTCCCCACCGGGGTGACCGCGGTGACCGCCTCCACCGCGGACGGGCGGGTGGCCGCCTTGACGGTGAACTCCTTCACCTCGGTCTCCCTCGATCCCCCGCAGGTGCTCTTCTGCCTGGCCACCTCGTCGTCGAGCTACGACATCCTGGAGGCCGCCGACCGGATCGCCGTGCACATCCTCAGCGAGGACCAGGAGGAGGTCGCCCGGCGCTTCGCCACCTCCGGCCTGAGCGGCGAGAAGAAGCTGGAGGGCACCGACTGGTCGACCGGTCCGGGCGGCGTCCCGGAGCTGGCCGGAACGGCGGCGACCCTGATCGGCGCGCCGGGCGAGCGGATCCTCAGCGGCGACCACGTGATCATCCTGGTCGACGTCGACCACGTCCGGCACAAGGAGAGCGTCGGCGGCTCGCTGGGCTTCTACCAGGGCCGCTTCCTCCAGCACCGCAAATGA
>NZ_BAAALG010000011.1:400937-428657 GCF_039528155.1 Nocardioides dubius
CCAGTGGCTGCCGGACCTTCCTGCGTCCGGGCTCAGTTGCGGGAGTCGACGATCAGGCCGTCGAGGATCATCGCGGAGAACTGGTCCGCGACGTCCTTGATCTTCATCGTGCCGCGCGGGTTGAACCACTGGAACGCCCAGGCACACATGCCGAGGATGCCGAACGTGATCAGCCGCGGACTGATGTCGTCACGCAGGTCACCGGCGTCGACGGCGCGGGTGATCGTCTCGTTGAAGAGGGCGTCGACCTCGTCGCGCTTGCGGGTGACGTCCTCGAGCCGCTCGCCGGTGAGGTTGCGTCGCTCCTGCTGGAAGATCGCGACGTGCGGTCGGTGCTTGGCCACCCCCTCCAGGCTCAGGAAGATCAGCGCTCGGATCTGCTCGACCGGGGCTGCGTCGCTCTCCACGATCTTGCGGGCGTCCTTGAGCTGGGACTCCAGGTACTCGTCCTGGATCTGCCAGAGCAGGTCCTCCTTGCTCTGGAAGTGGTGGTAGAACGCGCCCTTGGTCAGCTCGGCGTCCTCGACGATCTGCTGCAACGAGGTGCGGTCGAAGCCGCGCTCCTCGAAGAGTCGGAGCGCGCTGTCGACCAGCTGCCTACGTGTGCCGGCCGGGTCGTAGCCCTCCGGCCACCGGCGTCGGCTTGACTTCTTCTCCACCATCGATCTCCCAGCGATCTCTCAGACGTAGTAGCGGAAGACTATGTCCGCGACGCAGCACAACTGGCCATCTTCGACGCGTTCGACGGCGACGCGTGCCGCGGCGTGCACGCCCGCACCCTCCGGCAACGCCTCCGCGCTGGTCAGCGTCGCCCGCGCCCGGACCTCCTCGTCGGGGCGCAGCGGCGCGATGAACCGGACCTTGTCGAGGCCGTAGTTGACGCCCATCGAGGTCTCGCTGATCTCCAGCGTCTCGCCGAACATCAGCGGCACCAGCGCGAGGGTGAAGAAGCCGTGCACGATCGTGGAGCCGAACGGCCCCGACTTCGCCCGTTCGGTGTCGACATGGATCCACTGGTGGTCACCGGTCAGGTCGGCGAACGCGTCGACCTCCGACTGGCTCACGGTGCGTGGCGCGCTGACCCCCAGGTCAGCGCCGACCAGCTCCAGCAGTCCCATCGGCTCGGGCACCACGGTCTTGCTCGGCGTCATCTCGTCTCACTCCTCTATATACCGACCGGGAGGTATCTTATCGGACGAGGCGCCGGTTCGGCAGCGATCGGGTTTTCCTATTACCTTTCCACCTGTCACCTATCACGATCAGATCACTGAACTTGAGGGATTTGCATGCCTGACCTCCTCACCACCTCGGCACTGGCCGTGCTCGTGGTCTCCTTCGGCGTCGGCATCGTGGTCGGGCTGACCGGCATGGGCGGCGGCGCCCTGATGACCCCGGCGCTGATCTTCCTGGGCGTGAACCCGACCGCCGCCGTCGCCAACGACCTGGTCTCGGCGTCGGTGACCAAGAGCGTGGGCGCGGGCGTGCACTGGAAGCACGGCTCCCCCAACCTGCGCCTGGCCGGACTGCTGATCGTCGGCTCCGTGCCGTTCGCCTTCGCCGGCGCCTTCATCATCGATCACATCGGCGCGGCGGCCGACCAGGAGGAGTTCGTCAAGCACGCGATCGGCGTCGCCCTGCTCTTCACCGCCGCCACCTACACGCTGCGGATGTACCTCCAGCTGCGCCTGGTCACCTCCGGCAACGAGGCGCCCAGCGAAGAGATCCGGATCAAGCCGATCCCGACGCTGCTGGTCGGCATGATCGGCGGCCTGCTGGTCGGCCTGACCTCGGTGGGCTCCGGGTCGCTGATCATGGTCGCCCTGCTCCTGCTCTACCCGACCCTGTCCGCGGTCAAGCTGGTCGGCACCGACCTGGTCCAGGCGGTGCCGCTGGTGCTGGCCGCCGCGATCGGCCATGTCATCGTCTCCGGCGTCGACTGGGAGGTGCTGATCCCGCTGATCGTCGGCGGCATCCCCGGCACCTTCCTGGGCGCCCGGATGGCGCACTGGGTCAGCCAGTCGGTGATCCGCCGCGGCATCGTCATCGTGCTCTCGCTCACCGGCCTCAAGCTGCTCGGCCTGAGCCCGGAGGCGACCGGCCTGATCGGTGCCGGCCTGCTGCTGCTCGGCCCGCTGGCCTGGGGCTTCGTGCGGCAGACCCGAGGGCTGCCCGCCTTCGACAACAACAGCGGCGCCTGGCGGGTCAACGGCGATCGCACCAAGTCGGGGTGACCCGCCTCACACGAATTCCGAGCACCCGCCAACGAGAACGCGTTTCACCTGTTTGACCACGACCAGGTGTGCCCGGCCCCACCGGCTACGATGAGGGCCGCTGTCCCAAGAGAGGTCATAGTTCAGCCATGACTGCACCCCATGCCGACTACCAGTTGAGTCAGCTCGACCAGCTGGAAGCGGAGTCGATCCACATCTTCCGAGAGGTCGCCTCGGAGTTCGAGAAGCCGGTTCTGATGTTCTCCGGCGGCAAGGACTCCATCGTGATGCTGCGGCTCGCGGAGAAGGCGTTCTACCCGGCGAAGATCCCCTTCCCGGTGCTGCAGGTCGACACCGGCCTCGACTTCCCCGAGGTCCTCGAGACCCGTGACCGCTGGGTCAACCGCCTCGGCGTCAAGCTGGTGGTGGCCTCGATCGACGAGGCGATCGCCAACGGCGTCGTCGTCGACGACGGCAAGACCAGCCGCAACCGCCTGCAGATCGGCACCCTGCTGAACGCGATCGAGGAGAACGGCTTCACCGCCGCCTTCGGTGGCGGCCGCCGCGACGAGGAGAAGGCCCGCGCCAAGGAGCGCGTCTACTCCCACCGCGACGAGTTCGGCCAGTGGGACCCGAAGAACCAGCGCCCCGAGCTGTGGAGCCTGTACAACGGCCGCATCCACGAGGGCGAGCACATGCGGATCTTCCCGATCAGCAACTGGACCGAGCTCGACGTGTGGGACTACATCCGCCGCGAAGAGATCGAGATCCCGAACATCTACTTCAGCCACCAGCGCCGCGTCTTCGAGCGCGACGGCATGCTGATGACCGAGACGCCGCTGAACCCGCTGCGCACCGGCGAGGTCGCCGAGGAGCGCACCGTCCGGTTCCGCACCTGTGGCGACATCACCCTCACCGGCTGCGTCGAGTCGACGGCCTCCACCGTCGACGAGATCATCGAGGAGATCTCGGTGGCACGCCTGACCGAGCGCGGCGCCACCCGTGGTGACGACCGGTTCTCCGAGGCTGCCATGGAGGACCGCAAGAAGGAGGGTTACTTCTGATGGGCACCGAGATCACGCCCGAGAGCAAGCGCCAGATGGACCTGCTCCGCTTCGCCACCGCCGGTTCGGTGGACGACGGCAAGTCGACCCTGATCGGTCGCCTGCTGTATGACTCGAAGTCGATCTTCGAGGACCAGATCGAGGCCGTGGAGAAGACGTCGGAGGCCAAGGGCCACGACTACGTCGACCTCTCGCTGCTGACCGACGGTCTGCGCTCCGAGCGCGAGCAGGGCATCACCATCGACGTGGCGTACCGCTACTTCGCGACGCCGAGCCGCAAGTTCATCATCGCCGACACCCCGGGGCACATCCAGTACACCCGGAACATGGTGACCGGCGCCTCCACCGCCGACCTGGGCCTGGTCCTGGTCGACGCGCGCAACGGGCTCACCGAGCAGTCGCGCAGGCACGCGGTGATCCTCTCCCTGCTTCGCGTCCCGCACCTGGTGCTGGCCATCAACAAGATGGACCTGGTCGACTGGGACGAGGCGATCTACGAGAAGATCAAGGCCGAGTTCACCCAGTTCGCGACCAAGCTGAACATCCCCGACCTCGAGATCATCCCGATCTCGGCGCTCAAGGGTGACAACGTGGTGAACCGCAGCGAGAACACGCCGTGGTACGAGGGTCCGACCCTGATGCACCACCTCGAGCACGTGCACGTGGCCTCCGACCGCGACCTGGTCGACGTCCGCTTCCCGGTGCAGTACGTGGTGCGTCCGCACTCGGACGAGTTCCACGACTACCGCGGCTACGCGGGCCAGGTGGCCGGCGGCGTGCTGAAGCAGGGCGATGAGGTCGTCGTGCTGCCGAGCGGCATGACCACCAAGATCGCCGGCATCGACTTCTTCGACAAGGAGATCGACCAGGCGTTCCCGCCGATGTCGGTCACCCTGCGCCTGGAGGATGACGTCGACGTGTCGCGCGGCGACACCATCGCCCGGGTGAAGAACGCGCCGACGCCCAACCAGGACATCGACGCGATGATCTGCTGGATGACCAACGAGCCGCTGCGTCCGCGCCAGAAGCTCGCCATCAAGCACACCACCCGCACCGGTCGCGCGCTGGTCAAGGACATCCAGTACCGCCTGGACATCAACTCCCTGCACCGCGACCAGGAGACCAAGGAGCTCGGCCTCAACGAGATCGGCCGCGTCCAGCTGCGCACCACGGTGCCGCTGCTGAGCGACCCGTACTCGAAGAACCGGACCACCGGCTCCTTCATCCTGATCGACGAGGCGACCGGCGTCACCGTCGGCGCCGGGATGATCAACGGCTGACCCAGCACCTCAGCACCACACGAAGGCCCACCCGATCTGATCGGGTGGGCCTTCGTGGTTGAGGCGAACTCCCAGCGAACTTCAAGTTCTTCTTGGACTTGAAGTTCACTGCGCTAGGCTGAGCGAAGCTCAACTTCAAGTCCAAGCCAAGCAATGCACGCCGCAGCGCTCGTCGTCCTCTCAGCACCCTCGTGGATCGCGAGGGCAATGCGTTCAGCTACGTGCTCCCGGATGAGGTGCTGGCAGCCTCGGAGCAGATCAGTCGCGACGCAAGCGGGCACATCACGGTGAGCGAGCAGGTCACCAACCCTGCGACCCGGGATCGCTACTTGGTCAACTCGTTGATCGAGGAGGCCATCACCTCCAGCCAGCTCGAGGGAGCGGCAACCACGCGCCGGGTGGCCAAGGAGATGCTCCGCAGCCGTCGTCAGCCGCGCGATCACGGGGAGCGGGGGATCTACAACAACTTCCTGGCCATGCGCCACATCGCCGAGTTGAGGGAAGAGAGACTGACTCCGGAGTTGGTCTGCCAGATCCATCGGATCGTCACCGACGGCACGCTCAGCTCGACCGAGAAGGCCGGGCAACTGCAGAGCGTCGACGACGAACGGATCGCGGTCTGGGACGAGTTCGGCACGCTCCTGCACCGGCCGCCGCCGGCCGGCGAGCTGCCGCAGCGGCTGCAGCGCCTCTGCGACTTCGCGAATGGCGGGGAGGAAGAGCGATACATGCCTCCGGTGCTACGCGCGATCGCCGTCCACTTCATGGTCGGCTACGACCACTACTTCGAGGACGGCAACGGACGCACCGCACGCGCCCTCTTCTACTGGGTCATGTTGCGCAACGGCTATTGGCTGACCGAATTCCTCTCGATCTCGCGGATCCTCAAGGGCGCGCCCAGCCAGTACGGCCGGTCCTTCCTCCTCACCGAACAGGACGATGGGGACCTCACCCACTTCTTCATCTATCACCTCGCGGTCATCGACCGCGCGGTCCGCGAGCTCCACGAGTATCTGGCGCAGAAGGCGGAACAGCAGCGGACGCTCAGCGGCATGCTGAAGATCCCAGGGAGCAACAATCACCGTCAGATCGCGCTCCTGGAGCGCGCACTTCGCGAGCCGGACACGGAGTTCTCCGTCCAGGGTCACGCCGGCAGCCACGGCGTCTCCGGCGAGACCGCGCGCCAGGATCTGATGGACCTTGAGCACCGTGGTCTGCTGCAGCGCTCGAAGCGCGCGCGCCAATTCGTGTGGACGGCCGCACCTGACCTGGACGGCGCCTTGCGGAGTCAATGAGCACAGCCCAGCCGCCGTGCGTTGCCGGAGTTGCGGCTCAGGGAGCCTCGGGGCTCGACGCCTCCTGCAGCGGCTCCAGTTGCGCCCAGGTGTAGCTGCGGGTGGCGGCCTTGCAGACGATCCGCTTGCCCTTGGCCCGGACCACCTTGCGGGTGACGGAGACCTTGAAGGCGCCCGGCTCGATGGTGGCGCCGTCGAAGGTGACCACCCACTCACCGGTCCGATCGGTCTTGTCCTTGCCGGCGACGACGCGCTGGTCGGTCTGCCGCAGGGTGACCGCGCGGTTGCGCAGGCAGGCCCTCTTCTGGCGCTTGACCTTGACCTTGCCGTGGAAGTTCACCGCCGACTCTTCGGCGCCGTTGAAGCCCTCGATGGTGACGGCGGACTTCACGACCACCTTGCGAACGGCGGCGGAAGCCGGCGAGGCCGTGACCAGGGACGCCGAGAGGGCGAGCGCGGCCGTAGCCGCAACGGAGGTGAGGACGGAACGGTGCACGATGAGCTCCTTGGGTCGGATCGGCGGACGTCGGGAACAACGACTGCGGGCGGGCGGTGGTTATCCCCTCCAGCAACGACCGATCGCATGGTCCGGGTTCGCCACGGCCAGCCGCCAGGTGGCCTAGGCTGTCTGCTGGCGTCGGGGCTGGAACACGTCAGGAACACGCGGACGACCTCCACACGCCATGTCAGCCAGCGACACCCCACGAGGACCCACGTGAACGAGTTCATCCCGCCCGCCAAACCACTGATCGGTGACGAGGAGCGAGCGGCAGTCGATCGAGTCATGCGCAGCGGCATGATCGCCCAAGGTCCGGAGGTCGCTGCCTTCGAGCAGGAGTTTGCCGACCACTTCGGACTGGGACGCAGCTGCATCGCCGTGAACTCCGGCACGTCAGGACTGCACCTGGGACTGCTCTCGTCGGGCATCAAGGCCGGCGACGAGGTGATCGTGCCCTCCTTCACCTTCGCGGCCACCGCGAACTCGGTTGCACTCACCGGCGCCACACCGATCTTCGCCGACATCGATCCGGCGACGTTCTGCCTGGACCCGGCGAGCGTCGCAGCTGCGATCACCCCACGCACCAAGGCGATCATGCCGGTGCACCTCTACGGCCATCCCGCAGACATGACTGGGCTTCAGGCGTTGGCGGACCAGCACGGACTGATGCTCTTCGAGGACGCCGCCCAGGCCCACGGAGCCTCCCTCCACGGCACGCCCGTCGGAGCCTTCGGCACGTTCGCGATGTTCTCCCTCTACCCCACCAAGAACATGACCTCGGGCGAGGGCGGGATGGTCTCGGTGGCGAACGACGAGGTCGCGCGCCTTCTCCGCCTGTACCGGAACCAAGGCATGCAGCGGCAGTACGAGAACGAGGTCGTCGGCTTCAACAACCGGATGACGGACATCCACGCCGCGATCGGCCGGGTCCAGTTGACCAAGGTCGGCGGTTGGACGACTCAGCGGCAGAGCAACGCTGCGTTCCTGACCGCGAACCTTGAGGGTGTCACTCCTCCGCAGGTCGCGGAGGGCGCAACCCACGTCTACCACCAGTACACGGTCCGCGTTCCCGACGACCGTGACGGTCTCGCCGCAGCCCTGAAGGATGAGTACAACATCGGGTCCGGGATGTTCTACCCGATCCCGAACCACCGCCTCGCGCCGTTCCAGGCAGACGTCGACCTCCCCCAGACCGAGCGCGCCGCACGCGAGTGCCTGTCGCTTCCGGTCCACCCCTCGGTCGACCAAGAGGGGTTGGAGCGGATCGTCGAGGCCGTGAACAAGCTGGCCAGCGCCGGGGTCTGACGCCAACTAGACCTGATCAACACGTGGCTTCCCCTGCGAGCGCGTCGGGGCAGGCCTCGCGGCTCGTTCGGTGGACCACAGGTTGGCTGCTACGACCAAGATAGTGAAGAGGTGCACCCACAGCACAGGTGCGTCCAGGATCGAGCTGTCTACAAATGCCGCACCAACGAGTGCGATCATCGGCGGTAGCAGCTTGAGGTTCTCGACCCCCGACAACGCGAAGTGGAACGCCCTACCAACCCAGAGGAGTAGGAGCGCAAAGACCACGAGCCCATACTGCGCGAGGACCTCGAACCAGATGTTGTGGACATTGACCTGCCCATGGGTCGCGAATGGGCTCGGGTTGGCCGCCAGATAGTACTCGAATGCACCGGGGCCCACCCCGATCCCTCCGCTCTGCCACGCGGCCCAGAGAGCTGCGGCTGACAGATTGACGCGGGTCACCGCCGAGAGGTCGCCACCGATGCCAATCTGCTGAACGAAGAGCATCTGATACGCGCCACCGATGCAGAGAGCACCAAGTACCAGCGCGATGAAGAGACGCCGACCAGCAGTTCTCTTCGCAACGCGAATCCAGGTCAGCACCACGACGGCCCACAGGACGAGGCAGAGGCGTGCATCAGCCGCGACCAGTAGGAACGGCGTCACGCCCAGGGCGCTGAGCGCGAGCCAACGCACGTGCCGACGCTCATCCGTCCAGAAGACCCCGGTCCAAGACGTTGCCAACACGAGGAAGGCCCCCAGAGCATTCGGGTTGCCGAAGGTCGCCGCAGGGAGCCCCTCCTTCATGGCGGCCACCCGCAACGCCCCGTGATAGCTGGGCAAGTAGTTGGACGCGTGCCATCCCGAACTCAGCTCCCACATGGAGATGGCGCACACGAGGAGCGAGGCGACCAACCAGCCACCGGCCAATGCCCCCACACCTCGACGCCCTGAGCCGAAGGCAGCTGCCGACACTCCGAGAGCCAGTCCGAGGCTTACACCCAGCATCTCTCCGCCCGAAACCGGTGACCCAGCGAGCAACCAGACGTAGCCGACGAGGATCCAGGAAACTCCCAGCATGAGCCAGAGCCGCTGGAGAGGAGACCAGACCCACCGGCCCAACCGAGCGATCGCAACCAACACGCAGACGAGCGCCAAGGCTCGAAAGCCATAGATCGGACCGGCCACAGGGAACAACGGTCCAAAGACCACCAGGACCGGCAGCAGGAACAAGACGCCATTCATCAGGACCCTGCCATTTCGTACGCTCTCTCCAACTGCGCAGCGACAGCGTCGCGCCCGAACCGTTGCACTGCCAGGAGCCGTCGAGCGGCAGCCTGCGCAGCCCGGTCCTCATCGTCGACCTCCTCCAGTGAGGCCACCCACTCAGCCTCACCTTCGATCCGGTGACTGATACGGGAACTCCCATCGCCTCTCAGCACGTATCGCGGACCACCGGAGTCCGTTGCCAGGACAGGGAGCCCCACGGCCATCGCCTCCGCCAACGTCAGACCGAAGGTCTCGATCTCGCTGCACGACAGCAACAAGGCAGCCGAACGCATCGCGTCGCGCACCACACCGCGGTCTCCCACGGGCACGAGGCGGACCCGATCTCGGACACCGAGCGCCTCAGCCGTGTCCAGGAGGTTCTGCCGGAGCGGGCCGCTTCCTACGATCGTCAACTCGTACTCGGCTCCCAAGGCTGCCAAGAGCTTCAGCGCCCGGTCGTGTCGCTTCAACGGAATGAGGGAACCGACGATCAACAGACGTCGGCGGCGCCTCGCCGAGAACGGCAGTGGCGTGAAGAAATCGGTGTCGACCATGTTGGGGATCACCGTCGCGTCCACGACGCTCCTGAGCCGGACTCGCATTTCCTCACTCACTGCTACCACCACTTCAGCACGGCGATAGAGATGAGCCAGCGACTCCGCAATCGCTGGTCCGTGATCGGAGAGCAGATCCGAACTGTGCTCAGTGATCACCAGCGGGACGTCAAGTGCGTCCGCCAACGCGGCGCCGGCGGCGCCGGTCAGCTGGCCGAAGTGCGCGTGCACCACATCCGCTCTCGCTTCGCTGGCGAGATATGCACGCATGAGGCGTCCGAACCCGAACCGCGCGACGCCGATCCGCGTAGACCGCGTCGCCCACCCCCCGAATTGACGGACACTCACCGGGCCATCGGCCCAGGTGGTCACTCTGAACGTGTTGCGAAGAAGCGCGCCGTCCCGCACGCTTCGGAGCGACCGCGTGTAGACCGACAGCACGGTCACCCGGTGTCCGCGCGCCGCCAAGGCCTGAGCTTGATCCCTGACGAAGATGCTCCGTGTAGGCGCATCACGCGTCGGGTATCCGGGAGCGATCATGATGATGTCAAGCAACTGCGGGGACACGACGCACCTCTCGGACGAGCAACACCACGGTCAACAACGCAGTTGCGGCGAGCCCCAACCCCGCCGCGAGCAGATCATGCGGAACTCCCACGCGGGCACCCAGCAGAACAGCGAGGAGCGCGAGCAGGGAGAGACCCTGAAGTGAGAATGATCGAGTCCACGCGGTGAGGTTCGTCCCGACCAAGCGCAACAACCACATGAAGTAGACAGTAGGAATCAACGCCCCGACGGCACCGAAAGCCAGGACCATCGCGTCCAAGTCGACGAGCATCCCGAAGCCGACGAGAACCACGAGCCGAGCAACCGTCTCGGCAACCGAGATGAAGAAGGCCTGTCGTTGACGACCAAGGACGATCGGCAACGTCGACAACGGGGACACCGCGCAGGAGATGGCATACGCGACGGCCATCGCCCTAGCCAGGCCACCCGCCTCAGCAAAGTCGGATCCGAAGACCAGATCAAAGATCTCCTCAGCGAAGACGAATACCCACATATAGAACCCCCAGGACGCGATGACCAGGAGTCGCGAGATCGTCATCAGCGAGGCCCTTCGACTCTCCGATCCCTCTCGCGCGATCTCGCCAAGAAAGACCTGACCTGCCACCTGACCGACCACAGCAGCAGGAAGCGCGAGGACCGTCACTGCAAGTGCATAGAGCCCAGTCTCGTGAGCGCCATAGAGAAGAGCCACCAGAATCGGAGAGGCCTGGATCCCTAGAGCCCCCACGACCGAGGCGGGCATCGAGTACCTCGGAAATTGATCCCATTTCTTCCCGGCTTGAACCAGGGCCGACCACGGCGTCCGACTCGATGGCCTCCTACGGACCACCAACGTAGCGAGCACACGACTGCTTGCGAATCCGAGAAGCAGTCCGGCCGCGCCCAGCGATGTGAGCCCAGCAAGCAGTTGGACCCCTCCCTGGGAGGATGCCGCCACAACCTTGCTCACTCCCAGCCGAACATAGCTCTTCGCCCGGACAGCCTGATTGCTAGCAAGGCCCAGCCAATAGGCGGCGATTGCACAGAGTGGAACAAGAGCAATAGCAACGGGCGTATCGAATCCTGCGGCGCCCATTGTCGACTCCGGAATCAAGAACACGGAGATGGCGACGAGCACCGTCCACAAAAACGCAATCCGGATGGCCAGCCGATAGAGCGCGTCGGCCTCGGCAGCACCGGTCGCCACCGGTATGGCCATCTCGTACCTGAGTCCATAGACCCCCGCCGTCACCGCAATGAAGGCGAGCACCAGATTGAGACTGCCGTACTCGCTCGGAGAGTACAGTCGCGTCACGACCGGCATCGAGAGCGCGGTGACGATCTGCGCAAGAACAGTGAAGAATGCCGCTCCCCCCACCCGATTGACGAGGCCTGCCATGTCTCGACTACCGACCTTCGCCCGTTCGACCGACACTCGCACAGACGGCGCTCACGAGTGGCGCAACCTCCGAATCCCACGTCGGCAGCCCAGGCCACTCCTCTCGAAACTTGGCCACATCGGCACGTGTCCGCAACTTCGCTATCTCTGAGAGCTCGGCAACGGACCCCAGCCTCCACGCTTCGGTGTTCATCCCGGCCAGCGAACGTTGTAGCTCCTCGAGTGGCGTGGAGAGTATCGGCAGGCTCGCGCTCAGTGCCTCGAACATCTTGTTCGGCGACGAGTACTGGTAGGACAGGCTCTCGGTGTCGATCAACATCACTGCGGCGTCGGCATCCCTGATGGTGTCGACCACCTCATGTGCCGGAACCGGGCCAAGAAGATGGACATGACTGTGCCGCTCGCTGGCACGTTCCACGTCAGCCTTCATCGGGCCATCGCCCAGGAAGACGACCATTGGGTCGTCGGGTCCCGACATCTCCTCAAACGCCGCAAGGATCTGCGGAATCCCCCGGCCTGCCGTCAGCCGCCCCGTGTGGACGAACAGGAACGGCTCGGGCGAAAGCCCGAGGCGCTCGCGCAGCCGCGCGGAGGCCGGCTCCTGGCGTGGGATGTTTCGCACTACCAGTGGCTCGACACCCGCGTACCTCTCGGCGTACCAGCAGCCGATGGATTGGTTGACGGCTGTCACAATCCGGGCCTTGCGGATGAGCAACCGCTCCACCGTCTGGGCGACCACCTTCCGCCCCGAGCGCATGTTGGGAGTGCCCGTCTCGAGTTCGTGAGGGTTGTAGACCAAAATTGCGCCGGTCCGCACAGCCAGCAACCACGCCAGCGGAAGCATCCACACGCTATGCGCAGCAACCGCGGAGACCTTCTCGCGTCCGTACCGGCGGAAGATACGAGGCATCCAACCCGCCAGGCCGAGCAGGCGCCTCAGACGCCCTCGCGAGGCGCCGTCGGCACTCGTGCCGATCCGCACGATCACGACACCCGAGGCAATCTCCTCACGCGCGGGTAGGCCTGCACCGCTGATGCCGACCAGGTGAGTCGCTGTGAAGCATCCTGACTCCTGCAGGCTGGTTCCGATCCGGAAGAGCCGACTCTCGTTGAGCATCGCCGACGGATAGAGATGCAGGTTGAGTCCCGTCACTTCGGATACCAACCACGGTGCCGCAACCCATTGGCCAGCCCTCGAAGCCGCTGAACCGTCTCGTAGGAATTCGGGTAGTCGCGAAAGGAGCGGACCGGGGCAGCCATGATCTCGTCGAACTGGGCAGAACTCAGCGAGAGCTTCTTGAGAACGAACTGCTGGTCCCGGTCCCGCAAGTCATCGTCGTAGTCCGGCTGGGCCAGACCGAGGAGAGCATCGGATCGACAGATCTGGCCCGAGTTGATCAAGTCGGAATAGTGCCCACGTCGCTTGTCGATGCCGAACTTCTGCGGCAGGACGTGGCCTTGGTACCAACGGGTGTAGATCGACTCGTAGTGCTTGCCTCCGTAGGGAGTCCAGTTGAGCTTGGCCTGCAACTCGTCCACCGCCGCCGCCTTGTCGTAGTCAAGGTAGTTGAGGATGGACAGCACACGAATCCGCCGGACCGCGGTCACATACCCCAGCTCACCGAAGCCGAAGTGGGGGTAGGTGGCCAGGCTCCGGGTCCCGTGCCTGCGCTGCACGCCCCGGATGTAGCGCCAATCGGAATGTCCGTAGGACCAACTCGGCACGCTGATCGCCTCAGTCCGGAAGTTCATCCCGGAGATGATCGTGCGAATGCCGTTCTGCCGGGCCGTCTTCCACAGGGTCGCCTGGATCGCGTGATCGGTCGGGATCTCCCCATCCGGCGTCGAAGCGAAGAGGAAGGACCGCTGAAGGTCATAGAACTCCCGTAGGTCGAGGACGACCGTATGCAGCTCGATGTCGAGTGCGTTCAGGGTCTTCTCGATGTTCTGGACTGCGACCTCGGAGTTCCAGCCGTTGTCAACGTGAACGGCGAGCGGACGCAACCCGAGCTCGACAGCCTTCAACGCCACGTAGGTGCTGTCGACACCTCCCGAGACGCCGATCACGCAGTCGAACTCCTTGCGCCCCGAACCCTTGATGCCACCGGCGATCTGATTCAGTTCGGTAGCGCCTTCCTCACCCGTCACCACACGGGAGGTCAAGAGGTCGTCATAGCGGCGGCAGTGGTTGCAGACACCGTCCACCAGAACGAGATCAGGATCGTCGGCCGACCGCATCACGCATCGCGAACACTCAGTCACTTGCCTTCTCCTTCGATGTCTTCAAACACCCATCCTTCAATGCCGGTGCCGAGCGCGTCATCGAGCTGCTCCGGGGTGGGGTACTGAATCAGGACCGCGCGGCGCGGCCCGTGGAACGTGAACATGGTGCCCGCAGCCAGCGCCGCAGCACCTGCGTCCCGAGCCTCCGTGAGATGGGCGAGGGTCCCCGCGCCACCATGAGCGATGATCGGGATCGAGACGGCGGCACGGATGCGGCGGATCAGCTCGAGGTTCATGCCTGCGCGGCTCCCCTCATCGGCCGCGGAAGTCACCAACAGCTCCCCGGCGCCCGCCGCCGCCAGGGCAGCAGCCCAAGCCACCGGGTCAGGGCCCTTCCGCCGATCTGGGCAGCGGACCTGCTCGGCTCCGAAGCGCCGTCGCTCCACATCAAGGCTGGCGACCACAGCCTGCGCGCCGTACTCCTCCGCAATGGCGCTGACTACCTCCGGCGAAGCGAAGGTTGCTGAGTTGATCGCAACCTTCTCCACACCGACCTCGAAGAGACGACGGGCGTCAGCTGAGGTCGTGACCCCTCCGCCGTAGGCAACCGGCATGAATGCCTCACTCACGACGTCCTCGATGAAGCCGAAGTCGATCGGCCGTCGCTTCGAAGTCGCCTCGATGTCCAACAGGACAAGCTCGTCGGCCTGCTTCTCATTGAAGATCTTGACCGCGTTGACGGCGTCGCCCACGTAGGTCTGCTCTTTGAAGGCCTTCGTCTTGACCATGTAGCGATCTGCGACCTGGACAACTGGGATGACCCTTGCCCTCACGGCTCCCAACTCCCGAAGCGCTCAAGGAACTGCATGCCGAATACGTGGCTCTTCTCTGGGTGGAACTGTGCACCGAGCACGTTCTCCCGGCCGATGACCGACGACAGGAAGGACCCATGACGACTGACCGCCAGGGTCGTAGCCGCGCCGTCGGCAGGAACCGCGAAGCTGTGGGCGAAGTAGAACCTGGCCGGGAAGTCCAACCCGTCGAGGACAGGGTGGGCGGCGACGGGACGAACCCACCCCCAACCCATGTGCGGCACCGTCACAGAGCCTTCGTGGTCGTCGAGGCGAACAGTCTCGACATCCACGAGCCCCAGTCCCGTCCGTTGGCCCTCCTCACTGCGCTTCGTCAGCAACTGCATGCCTAGGCAGATGCCCAGGACGGGGCGGCCGCCAAGGGCCGCCTCTTGGATTGCCGCGTCGAGCCCCCGCTGCTCGAGCCCCTCCATTCCGCGATCGAACTTCCCGACTCCCGGCAAGAGAATTCGGCGCGCCGACCCGACTTCCTCAGGCGTCGAGACCAACGCCGCAGAGACCCGGATCCGGCGAAGCATGTTCATGACCGAACCGAGGTTGCCGACTCCGTAGTCGACCACGGAGATCTGCACGTCGGCGGCCACTACGCCACCGCCGCGTCGAGGAGCTGTGCCAGATCGGCACCCAGGTGGTCGAAGTCGAAGTGTTCACGGGCGAAGCGCTGATTGCATCGCCCCATCGAACTTCGCTCCGCTGGGGTGAGCTGCACCATCCGGGTGAGGCCGACGGCGATTGCCTCGACGTCCGCTCCGGTCACGATCGCACCGCCAGATGTCTCAAGTGGGTTGCCCCGCGCTGTGCCCGCACAGAGGATGGGCCGTCCTGAAGCCATGTACTCGAAGAGCTTGTTCAAGCTCATCCCAAAGCGATAGAGCGGCGAGTCGCGAAGCGCTACGACCAGGCAGTCAGCATCGCCGGCAAGGGCCGGAACCTCCGTCCGTGCCACAGCCTCATGGATCGCGATTCGTCCACCGGCGTCGAGTTCGTCCACCAAGTCGATGAGGTCCTTGCGGCAGGGCCCAGCCCCAATGATGCTCAACGTCGCCGACGAGGGCAGGTCTGCCGCGACGAAGCCCGTGATGAGCTGATCGACGGCGTTGGCGTGACCGAGGGCGCCGAGGTAGACGAAGGACAGGCCCTCGTCGTTGTCTTCGCCCTTCTCCGTCACGACGCTGCTGAACTCGTCGACCCACACGCCGTTGGAGATCCAACGGACCTTGCCCCGGTCGACGCCCTGTTCCTCCAGATAGTCAGCGGCGAACGGCATGGTGGTGATCACCGTGGTTGCACGATCACAAAGATGACGCTCGAGCCGCCGCATCAGGCGAGCCACCACGCCGTGACGGGGCAACGACCCCAATTCGATCAATGTCTCCGGCCATAGGTCTCGGATCTCGAAGATGAACGGCACCCGGTGACGCCTGGCCAGCCGGGACGCGGCCAGCGCGGCCAGCGGGTGGACCGTGCTCCCGATGACAGCGTCAGGACGAGCCAGACGGTGCGTGGAGCGCGGCAACAGGACCAGGACAGCGAACCCGACCATGTTGAGAATCCGGGCGACACCGTTACTGGCGTAGCGCGGGCCGCGCAGCCACCGGAAGACGACGCCATCGTGCTCCTCGGTCTTCTGCAGGCGCCAGCCATGCATGCGCTGATCACCCGTGTAGTGCTGGACGCTGCAGGCGAGGATCGAGGTGGACCAGCCGTGCTGACGCATCGCCGCGGCGAGGGAGAAGTGGCGCTGCCCCGCCTCTCCCGGCCGCGCTGCGTAGTGGTTGACAATCCAGAGGTGCCGCCTTGCCTCGGGCCCCGCTGAGCGCCGTCCCAGGTCTATCAACGAGCAGGCACCCCCTTGACGGTCGTCTCCGCAGGCACATCTCTCACAACACACGCGCTTCCGCCCACGGTTGAGTCGGCGCCGATCCGCAGCCCGTTGAGAACGATGCCTGCCACCCCGACCAGCACACCCGACTCGATCGTGCAGTCGCCAGAGATCGACGCCAGCGGATTGATGCTGACGAAGTCTTCGATCGTGGTGTCGTGACCGATCGTGGAGTTGAGGTTGACGTGCACGTGACGGCCAAGACGGATGTTGGTGGTCAGGCGGACTCCAGCGCACAGAACGCTTCCTGCGCCGATCGTGACGTCGAAGCCCTGGGTCACCGTCGGGTGAATCAGCGTTGCGGCTGACCAGCCCGCCGCGTCGAAGGAGAGCGCGACCTTCGTCCTGACGGAAGGCGACCCGATGCCCACGACGTATGCGGCCGGCTGGCTGTCCAGTACCTCCGCCGAGCCCCCGAGGTAGGTCACTCCGCGCTTCGCCAGCCGCTCGAGATTCTCCTGCGAGGGAGCATCGTCGACGACGCCCCTCACCGACCATGCCGCATCAGTGCTCGCGTTGATCGCATCAACCACGTCGAGAACCTCACGGCCAAACCCGCCAGCCCCGATCACCACCAGGTCACGCGTCATGCTTGGACCCCTTCGAACTCGCCCATGGTCGCCTCGCCGTCCGCAGCGATCCCATCCCGCCGCACCACCTGTGCCACCGTCCGCCACACAATGCTCGCGTCCAGCCTGAGGCTCCGCCGGTCCACGTACTCGACGTCCTTGGCGAACTTCTCGTCCCAGGTGATCGCGTTGCGTCCGCTCACCTGGGCCAACCCGGTGACACCCGGGCGCACCTCGTGACGACGGGCCTGCTCCGGCGTGTACCGGTCCAGGTAGCGCACCAACAGCGGGCGTGGACCGACCAGGCTCATCTCGCCCTTGACAACGTTCCACAGCGTCGGCAGCTCATCGAGGCTCGTCGAGCGCAGGAAGGCGCCGAAGGGCGTCAGTCGCTGCGCATCGGTGACCAGCCCCCGGGACTCGTCCACCTCCACCATGGTGCGGAACTTCACCAGCTCGAAGACCTCGCCGTCCTTGCCGGGGCGCTGCTGACGGAACAGCACCGGCGATCCCAGCTTGCGACGCACTACCAGCGCCAACAGGGCCTGCACCGGCAACGACGCAACGAGGACGAGCCCGCCGACCAGGACATCGACCACTCGCTTGATCGGGTCGTAGGCCCTCACCGCTGCACCACCTCGCGGATGGCGCTCGCCAGCCGCTCGAACTGCTCGTCGCTCAGCGCCGAACCACTGGGCAGGGTCAGGCCCTGGTCGAAGAGGCGCTCCGCGGTGCCGTCGATGACGCCGTCCATCCCGGCGCAGACCGGCTGCAGGTGCATCGGCTTCCAGACCGGACGGGTCTCGATCTGCTGGGCGGTCAATGCCTCACCCAGCTCGGCAGCAGTCCACGACGAGGCGCCCGGGTCCACGATGATCGCGGTCAGCCAGCAGTTGTCCTCGGAGTCGTCCGCGCCGCCCAACACCCGAACCCCCGGTTGGTCGGCGAACAGCTCACGGTAGCGGCGCCGCCAACCGCGACGACGCTCGATCATCGCGTCCAGTCGCGTCAATTGCGCGCGCCCGAGAGCCGCCAGGATGTTGGAGAGCCGGTAGTTGTAGCCGACCTCCGTGTGCTCATAGTGCGCGACGGGCTCGCGCGCCTGGGTCGAGAGCTTGCGCACGTGCGCAGCGAGTGCGCCGTCGTCGGTCAGCAGCATCCCGCCGCCCGAGGTGGTCATGATCTTGTTGCCGTTGAACGACACCACCGAGGCGTCGCCGAAGGACCCGGCAGGCCGGCCCGAGTGACCAGCTCCCAAGGACTCGGCAGCGTCACACAGCAGGCGGACGCCGGCGTCCGCCGCGGCCTTCTGGATGGCGGTGTAGTCGACGCACTTGCCGAGAAGGTCCACTGGGATGATCACAGGCACCCGTCGACCCTCGGCGCGCAGCCGCTCCACGGCCCGTGTCAACAGGGCCGGACTCATGTTGCCTGACTCCTCGTCGGCGTCGACGAAGAAGGGCTCCGCGCCCACATAGCGGATCGCGTTCACGGTGGCTGCGAAGGTCAGCGTCGAGACGGGAACGACGTCCCCCGGCCCGACTCCCCAGGAGACCAGGGCCAGATGCAGCGCAGCCGTCCCCGACGAGAGCCCGACCGCATGCGCCGCGCCGACGCGGGTGGCGACCTCCTCCTCGAACGCGGTGAGGTCCGGCCCTGCCGGCGCCACCCACCCGGAGCGCAGCGCCGCCATCACGTAGCTCTGCTCGAGCTCTCCGACGTCGGGGGGCGACAACAGGATCGGCGTCGTACCTGCCACGTTCACTTCTTCATCCCCACTGCGCGTGCACGAAAGTCCAGCCACGGATTCTAGGCCTCCCGTCACCCACCCGTCCGCGGTATCCCATAGCCGCGCCGTGAGCACTGGACTAGTCCACCGCCCCCGTGGCCGGGACCTTCAGGCGTGTCACCAGTGCGGCAGCCACCGCACCGATCAAGCCGCCCGACGTGTTCGAGACGACGTCGACGAACTGCGCGGACCGATCCGGGAAGAGCAGTCCCTGGGTCAGCTCGACGGCGACCGATCCCACGAACGCGTACGCCACCCAATCGGTCCAGCGGAGCTTCGGCCAGACCCAGCGCCCCAGAAAGGAGATAGGCGCGAACAGCAGGGCGTTCAGCACGAACTCGACACGGGTTCCGGACACCAACGTCTCGGAGAGTCCCCACGAGACCAGCGCCTCCTCGACCCACACCACGGCGCCGACCGCTGCCTCCGGCTGCGGCTGGAAGACCGCAAAGGCCACCGCCACCAGGTACGCCCCGAGCAGGATCATCGGAGCCCGACGCATCTCAGGCAAGCGGCACGCCCTGGACCATCTGGTGTTTCACGCGCATGGACGCATGATTCCACCACCCGCACGCGGGCATAGGGTTTCGCCATGACTCAGTTCGATCAGGTGAGTGTCGTCAAGCAGGCCAACGTCTACTTCGACGGCAAGTGCGTCAGCCACACCGTCCTCTTCGCCGACGGCACCCGCAAGTCGCTCGGCGTGATCTTCCCAGCCAGCCTGACCTTCGGCACCGCAGCACCGGAGACCATGGAGATCAACGCCGGCCACTGCCGGATCCGGCTGGCCGGCGAGGAGACCTGGGCGGAGTACGGCGCCGGCCAGTCCTTCGACGTTCCGGGCGACTCCAGCTTCGACATCGAAGTCACCGAGGCCCTCGACTACGTCTGCCACTACCGCTGAGCTCAAGCCGACCAACGCAGAAGGGGCCACGATCTGGTGATCGCGGCCCCTTCTGCTGCTCCCTGCGGGAGCGACGTCTCATGCGCTGACGGCGCTCGCGTCCTGGCGACCGTAGTCGTCCTCCAGACGGCAGATGTCGTCCTCGCCGGTGTACGCGCCGTGCTGGACCTCGATGATCACCAGCTCCTCGGCGTGCTCGTTGGTAATCCGGTGCGCCTGACCGACGCTCACGTCGATCGACTGCCCGGGACCGGCCACCACCGTCTCGCCGTCGACCACGCAGGTGGCGATCCCGAAGATCACCACCCAGTGCTCGGAGCGGTGCCGGTGGGTCTGATAGCTGAGCCGCTGCCCAGGCTTCACGTGGATCCGCTTCACCTTGTAGCCCTGGCCGTCGTCGATGACGTGCCACGACCCCCAGGGGCGGACTGCAGAGTCAAGAGCCATTTACCGATCCGTTCCAACGACGACGTGCGACTGAAACCTATCGCGGGTTGTACCCCACGGTAGCGACAACGAGCGAACAGTGGGCGAAGGTACGCCGTCGAGATGCTCAGTTCGCGCGCCGCCTCTGCCGATCGAGGACCACCAGGACGACGCCGCAGACCAGGGCAACGCCGCCCATGACGATCGCGATCCCCTGGACCACCCGCTCGCCACGCTCGGAGAGCAGGCCCTCACCCTCCACACCCTCGACCTCCGCCGGCGAGGTGGACGCCGGCGCGGCTGCCGCCTGGTTCCCGGAGCCGCTCGTCGCACACCGCACATGCCGGCCCAGATCCCCGCTCCACTCGTTCGGAGCCCCGGACGCCAGCCGGTAGCCGGGCGACGCCGTCGCCTGCACGCGCCACTGGCCCTGACGACCGTCACCCTCGACGAGGCGGTAGCTCACGCCCTCGGTGCCCAGCATCCCGAGGAAGCCGTAGCGCCCACAGCCGGAGATCGGATGCGCCTCGGGCGCTACCGGAGTGACGACGCGCCCGGACGCGGCGCCCTCCTCGAGCGCCTGCACCGGACCCACGCCGATCACGATGGCGCTGACGGCAAGTCCGACCAGCCCCGCGGCTCGCCACCGAGCCTCCCGCAGAGTTCTCATTGCTGTCCCCTTACTCGCGCCCAACGACGCGCCCCCTGTAGGAGAGACGGCTCCCCCTGCCGATCGTGGCGCAGTTTGGAAAGGAAATCCTTTCCGGACTAGTCGTCCGAACCGGACCCGTTCGCCCTCGAGTGGGGGATTTCTCGAGGGCGAACGGGAGCTCATGACCTCAGCCGAGGCCGGTCGGGCGACGGCGCAGCAGCAGCGTCCCCGCCGCCAGCAGCAACAGGCTGAGCCCACCGGTCAGGGCCAGCGCAGCGCTCGCGCCGGTGTTCGGCAAGACCGTCTCGCGCTCCTCCTGGATCCCCTTGACGTCGGCAGCCGGCTTCGGCTTGTCGCCCCCGGTCTCCTGGTCGTCACCGGGCGCCTCCTCTTCCTCGCCGAGCACGCCACACTCCTTGAACGCACCCAGGTCACCACTCCAGCTGGCCACGGCGTCCTCGGCGAGCACGAAGCCCGGCAGCGCCGTGGCGACGACCTCCCACAGTCCGCTGAGGCCGTCGCCGGCGACCAGCTCATAGGCGATGCCCTCGGTCTCGGCCAGGCTCAGCGAGCCGGGCGTCTCGCACGCAGAGACCAGGGTGGCGCTGGGCGCCACCGGCGTCACCACGACCGGGCACTCGGTGCGCTCCCCCAGGTCACCGGACCACACTGCGACCAGACCGTCGGTCAGCACGTAGCCGGGCAGCGCCGTCGCCACGACCTTCCACGCACCCTCGCGACCGTCGCCCTCGACCAGCTCGTAGCGCACACCGACCGTCTGCGGCAGCGTCACCGATCCGTACGTCCCACAGCCCTCGATCACCTGGACGCTGGGCGCCACCGGGGTCACCTCGGTGAGGCACTCGCGCCCGGAGAGCTGCGGCCGGACGGTCAGCGTCCAGGAGCGCGTGCCGACCAGGATGTGGCCGGGCTTCGCGGTCGCGGTCACCGTGTACGTGCCGGGGCCGCTGCCCGCCGGACTCTGGGTGTAGCGGAGACCGGCGGTGTCCGCCGGAACCACCAACCGGCCGTCGGCGGCGCAGGTCGGGTCGACCACGCTCGGCTCAGCGGCAGTCACCTCGACGTCGGGCGGTGCGCAGTCGGTCGGGAAGGCCGAGGCCAGCACCCGTCCCGAGTTGGACGCCGTCGCCCCATTGCTCCAGCGCGCGTCCACCCCGAGCGAGATGGTCGCGGCCGACGTCACCGTCTCGGTGAACGTCTTGGCGGCGCCGTTGCCGATCGTGGTGCCCGTCGGCACCACGACGCGACTGGAGCCGGTGACGGTGGCGGTGCCCGCCCCGTCCCAGTTCTCGACGCGCCAGGTGATCACCCAGGCTCCGCCTGTCCCGCAGGCGACGCTGCCGGTGACCGTGGTGTGGTGTGCATGTGCGGGGGTGGCGATCAGGACGGCGCTCATCATCGCGACGAACACCGCAGCAACCGCTGCCAGAACTCTTCTCATCAGCTTCCATCTCTCGACCGGTGCTTCTTGTCCGTTAGGCCAAGAGCCGTCCGCAGCCGGGATCTGACGCCATTTCCGCGAATGTGACTCAGGTCATAGGCGCCTGCGTCCTTTGTAGATTCCCAGTAGCCCCGATCTCCCCATGGCAGACTTCTGCGCGCTTGGGGGAAACAAGCGCACTGATTGGAATCAGCGGTGGATTCGACCGCGAACTCGTCATCGACGGAGCAGGGGAACGACGACGCCGCCTTGATCGAGGCGGTGCGCGGAGGCGACAACGACGCCTTCGGCGTGCTCTACGAACGCCACCTGCCCGCGGCGCGGTCGTTGGCGCGCGCCCTGGCTCCGGACGGAGATCCGGAGGCACTTGCCGCCGAGGCGTTCGCAGCGGTGCTGGCCACCCTCCGGGCCGGCGGCGGGCCGAGCACCAACTTCGCCGGCTACGTCTATGCGTGCGTGCGCAACCTGCACCGACGCTCCCTGCGCGCTCCGATCACCGAGGAGACCGCCTCGGACCGCGACTGGCTCTTCGACGTGCCGAGCGAGGACCCCGGACAGGTCAGCGACGTCGCCGGTGACCGCGCGGCCCGAGCGCTGGCCTCGCTGCCCCCGGCCTGGCGCCAGGTGCTCTGGCAGCTGGAGGTCGAGGACCGTCGTCCGGCCGACCTCGCCGCTGAGCTGGGCATGACCGCAGGCGCCGTCTCCTCGCTGATCTACCGCGCACGCGAGGGGCTCAAGCAGGCCTACCTGCGCGAGCACCTGCCCCAGGTCGGGGCCAGCGGCTGCACGTGGTCCCGGGACCGGCTCAGTCAGTTCGTCCGCGGCGATCTCAGCGCCCGTGCCGCAGAGCGGGTGCGCGGCCATCTCGGCGGCTGCATGACCTGCCTGGAGCTCTACCAGGAGATCGACCGGATCAACCAGCGCCTGGCCGCCTACCTGTGGCCAGTGGTGCTGCTCGGAGGTGCGTCGGCGCTCGCTGCCGCCGCCGAGCAGGAGGCGGGTCAGCCCCAGCAGGCCAGTGGCACCGCGGCGAGTGTCTCTGCGCAGGCTGCGGCTGGTCTCGGGGCTGCTGGCCTCGCTACTGCTGCTGCCGCCACGCCCTCCCCCGCAGGCGCCGAGACTGCGACGTCGGCGCGCGGCACGAACGCGACGGAGCGGTCGACCTCCGGGCCGCCCGTGAGCGCCGGAACCCTGGGCTCCACGACGACGGGTGGTCGATGGCTCCGGCTCGCCGGCCGCGGCCGGTGGGGCCGCCGGCCCCGGTTCGCGGGCGGCCGGTGGGGCCAACTGCCTCGGCTCAATCTCGGCAGCCTGCTCGCTGCGATCGTCGTCCTGGCCGTGGTCGCCGCGGTCTGCGCGCTGGCGCTCACCGCACGCCCCAAAGGCGCACCGGCCAGCGCTCCCGGCCCCCAGCCGGACGACGCCGGCACCGAACCCACGACCGGCACGGCGGAGGGCCCTCGCATCCTCGGCCCGACACCACCGTCACGCCCGCTCGTGATCCGCACCTCCGCGTTGACCGTCACCGCGCCGACGCCGTCCTCGTCGCCGTCCCCCGGGCCCAAGCCCGGCACGCCGACGCCGGACCCCACGCCCACCACAGCACCCACGAGCGCAGCACCGACGCCGACACCCACACCAACACCGACGCCGACACCGACGCCCGGCGCCGACCTCGGCGTCGGGACGGTGAGCATGGTGGAGACCAGCACCGGCTTCTGGCAGGCGACCGTTCCGTTCACCGCGACCTCGACGCAGCCCATGGCCGGACTTGAGGTGCGGTTCGCCTTCACCTTCTCCATCCCCTTCGGCCTGACCCTGGCCAGCCCGAACACGTGGATCTGTCGCGAGCCCGGCAACGCCCAGGTCGCCACCGGAGTGGACTACCACTTCCCGGCGAACACGGTGATCACCTGCAGCTTCACCCTGCCCGACGAGAACCCGCCGCCCACGCTCGTCCTCGACGTCTGGGAGATGGGCCTGGGCGGCACCGGCAGCGGAACCGTCAGCAGTGACGGCAACACTGACCCGGCCACCGGCAACGACGCCGTGACCTTCTAGGGCGTGTCTCCCCAACGGCGATTGCCTGCTGCGCGACCCCCGAAGCACGCAACGGCAACCGTTGGGAAGACACGCCCTAGCGCAGGTTGGGGCGTACGTGCAGCCCGATCTCCGGGTCGACGACGACCTCCTGCGCAGCAGGGATGCCGTCAGCGTCGAGGGTGGCGTCCAGGGGCACGTTGCGCTTGACCATCGCCAGCGCGATCGGGCCCAGCTCGTAGTGTCGGGCCGAGGTCCCGACGAAGCCGACCACCTTCTCGCCGTGGCGCAACTCGCTGCCCTGGGCAGGCAGTCGGTTGTCGGAGCCGTCGAGGTGCAGCATGGTCAGCCGGCGCGGCGGCCGCCCCAGGGTGTGCACCCGCGCGACGGTCTCCTGGCCGCGGTAGCAGCCCTTGTCGAGGTGCACCACGGAGCCGATCCAGCCGGCCTCGTTGGGGATGGTGCGGTGATCGGTGTCGAGGCCGAAGCGCGCCTCGCCGCGGGCGATCCGCAACGCCTCGAACGCCCACATGCCCGCTGCAGGCCCCGCCGCCTCCGCATAGGCCGCGAGCCGGTCGCGCGGCACGAACTCGTAGCCCTCATAGGCTCCCCCGGCTTGCTTGGCCGGACGCCAGGTGACGGCGAGCTCCTCGGTCGCACTCTCGATCTCGACGCGCATCATGAACCGCATCCGGGTCAGGAAGTCGATCAGCCCCTGGCCGGCACCTGGCTCGAGGTGCCCGGTGAAGACACCGTCCTCGCCACCGGAGTCGGAGCCCAGCACCGCGTGCTCGACATGACCCTGCGGACTGAGCACCAGGAAGCCGGTCGGCAGGCCGGAGCCCAGCACGTCCTGGTGCTGGGTGGTCAGGGAGTGCAGCAACGCGAGCCGGTCCGGGCCGGAGATCCGGACGACGTCGCGGTGCGACAGATCGACGAACCCCTCACCCGCCTCCAACGCGCGTTGCTCGTTGTTGAACGATCCGTAGTGAGCGGCGACAGGCGCGTCCACGCCGTCGCCGGAGACCGCACCGGGCAGCGACAACAAAGGGTTCACCCTGCCAGCCTACCCACCGCCTCGCGCGGGGCCGACCGTCGCTGCTGGCGCAGTGCCTGGAGCCGGAGACCCGGCCCGGAACCAGCCGGAGGTTATGTGTCGGAGGTCACTCGTAGCGTGATTCGTGTGCTCGGGAACCACCCGAGACACCCGCCACTCGCAGGCACCCATGCCACGCATCACTCCCCCAACCGACCCGCCCACCGCGACCATCCAGCCAGACGCGCTCACCTTGAGTCAGCAGGCGATCTGCCAAGCCACGTTGGCGATCGAAGCCGCACTCGACTCCTGCCTCGACGCTGAGCCGATCTACCTGACGACGGCGGAGAAGCAAGCTGTACTGCTGAAGACGCCGGTGTTGCAGGCCCGGCTCACCGAGTTGAACTACCGGCTCCTGGCCTGTGCCTTCGATGTCGCCGACGCGCATGGGGCGAGGAACATCGGCGACTACCTCGCCCACGCCACCCACCAAGCCCACGGCACCATGGCCCGCGAACTACGCACCGCACGCGAGCTCGACAGCAGGTGGATGCACCTGCACGCCGCACTCCGCGAAGGCCGGGTCAACCTCGCCCAGTCGGTGGAGATCACTCGCTCCTTGAATGCACTGCCGGATGATCTCGACGCCACGGTTCTTCGTGACGCTGAACGGACCCTCGTTGAGCACGCCGAGGAATTCGGGCCCAACGACCTACGCCGGATGGGCAAACGCATCATCGACGTCGTGGCGCCGGAGATCGCCGAAGCCGTGGAAGGCAAACGCCTCGCCGACGAGGAACGCTCGGCTCGCGAACGGCAACAACTCACGCTGAAACCCCAAGGCGACGGCACCACCCGCATCAGCGGCCTGCTCACCGACGGCTGCGCCAACCGCCTCGCGACTGCGTTGAACGCGATCACCAACCCACGCAGGGACCACCTCACCCCGGCCCCCTGCGGCTGCGCACCCGACACGGACGGCACCTACGGCGAGTCGTGCGGGGATCTGGAGTGCCCCGGCCACGATCCCCACCACGGCACCTTCACCGACGCAGCCAGCGGAGCCAGCGACGACGCGACCGGCAATGGCGCCAGCAGCTGCGGCTGTGGCAGCGGCAGCGGCAGCGGCAGCGGCAGCGGCAGCGGCAGCGGCAGCGGCAGGCCCAACAACGCGTGCACCGGCGCCGGCACCGGCACCGTCAGCAGCGCCAGCGGCTGCGCCAGCGGCTGCGGCTGCGCCTGCGACCGAGCAGGTACCGGCGGTCGCGGCCGCCACGACGGCAGCACGAGCAACACCCGCGGCAACCAGCCGCACCCCGTCCGGAAGCTCTCCACCCCCCAACGCAACGCCCGCGCGTTGAACACCCTCCTGGAGACCCTCGACCCCAAACGCCTACCCCTGCACGGCGGCGACGCCACCACCGTCGTCGTCACCATCAGCCTCGACGCGCTCCGCAACGAGATCGGCACCGCCACCCTCACCACCCAACGCGACGGCTTCCACGACAGGATCTCCGCCGGCGAAGCCCGACGCCTCGCCTGCAACGCCGGCATCATCCCCGCCGTACTCGACGGCCAGAGCCAACCCCTCGACCTCGGCAGAACCAAGCGCTTCTACAGCGCAGCCCAACACCGAGCCCTCGCCCTCATCCATCCCTACTGCCTCGCCGAGAACTGCCGAGTTCCGGCGACCTGGTGCGAAGCCCACCACGACGATCCCTGGTCCTTGGGAGGGAGAACCGACCTAGCCGACGGCAGCCTGCTCTGCAGCAAGCACCACCACTACATCCACGACCCCACCTACACCGTCGAGTACCTGCCCCACGGCGGGATCAGGTTCCACAGACGCACGTGACGGAGCCCGGGCACGACGGCTCGCCTCAGCGCCACCCGGCACGCACTAGGCTGCAGCACATGACGCGTGCGCTGATTGTGGTCGACGTTCAGAACGACTTCTGCGAGGGCGGGTCGCTCGCGGTGGCCGGCGGCGCCCGGGTGGCGCACGACGTCGCCCAGCTGCTGCGCCGTTGGCAGCGCAAGGACGAAGGCGCTCCCCAGTGGAGCCACGTCGTGGCCACCAAGGACCACCACATCAACCCCGGCAGCCATTGGGCGGCCCACAACACCAAGCCGGACTTCGTGAGCTCGTGGCCGGTTCACTGCAGGGTCGGCACCACCGGCGAGGCGTTCCACCCCAACCTGGACCCGGCGCCCTTCCACGCGATCTTCCTCAAGGGCGCGCACGAGGCCGCCTACTCCGGCTTCGAGGGCGCCACCACCGACGGCAAGAGGCTCGCCGACTGGCTCCGGGAGAACGGCGTCACCCACGTCGACGTCTGCGGCATCGCCACCGACTACTGCGTGCGCGCCACCGCCCTGGACGCACGCGCCGCGGGGTTCGAGGTCAACCTGCTCACCCAGCTGTGCGCCGGCGTCGCCCCCGAGAGCTCGGCCGCGGCACT
>NZ_BAAALG010000011.1:428691-451894 GCF_039528155.1 Nocardioides dubius
GCCGCCGCTCCCCACGAGCCCGCGCCCGAGCACGCCGACGCCTAGGACGTCAGCGCCGGATCACCTTCTTGGTCCGGCTTGTCGCCGCGGTGCCGGACACGTCGCCCGCCACCACCAGGCGCCACTTGCTGGCTCCGCGCGGCACCGCGACCTTGACCGCGACCTTGCCCGCCGAGCCCGTCCGCACCGTACGCACCGTGCGCCAGCTGCACGCACGCTTGCCACACCGCTGCTGCTGGACCTTCACGCTCCGGCGCACTCCCGGGCTCACCCGGGCGCCGAGGGTGACCTTGGCCCGGCGCGTCGTGGTCCGCTTCGTGAAGCCGGTGACCACCGTCGTCGCCGTCAACGCCACCGTCGCACGCGCCGCACGCTCACCGGTGACCTCGGTCAGCGAGCCCTGGGCGAAGCTCAGCTCGACCTGTCCGGACTCGGTGACCGGCACCCGCACCGTCCCGCGGTAGACGCCCGCAGCACTCCGGGTGAGGGTGAGCGTCCCGAGCGAGCGGAGCGCCTTGGTGCGCCGCGCCCGGAACCCGGCCTGCACGCTGCGGGTCGCCCCTGCGTCGGTCGCCGTCAGCGTCACCTGCACCTGTCGGCTCGCGCCGGCGGCCGCGCGAACCGTCGCCGGCGCGGCGGTCATCCGGGTCGGCGCCAGGTACGGGCTCGCCGCCGTGCCCCGCTGCCAGATCGCCACCGTGTTCTTGTCGAAGCTGCTGAACACCACCTCGGCGACGCCGTCGCCGTCGAAGTCGGCCACGTGACCGCCGCCGGACTGGCCGAACTCCTCGCCGGGCGCGGTCAGCGTGTGCAGCAGCGTCTCGCCGTCGCCCTGCTGCTCGATCCAGAACAGCCGACGGTCGCCGTCCCCGGAGACCGCGAGATCGGTGTCCCCATCACCGTCGAGGTCGCCGTAGCCGAAGACGCCGGGCGCGGCCTGGCCGTAGCCGATCCGCGAGCGGATCTCGTCGCCCGGGTAGATCGGCGTCGAGCCGGTGTACTCCGCAGGGCACTCCACCGCGGACGGCGTCGCCGGGTGCGAGAGGGTCCGCACCTCCCACTGCTGGCGCGGATCGGCGCCAGGCACCAGCTCGAAGACCTCCTCCGCGGGCAGCGCGCTCATCGTGCAGCGGTTCGTGTGGTTGGTGCCGACCCAGGCCACCTCGCCATCGCCGCGGAAGTCCTCGATCGCCCGGATCTGGAAGCCCGGACCGACACCGCGGCCGGCCGGAGTGGTCAACCGGGTCGCGATCGTGTGCGTCTCGAAGTCCGCGGCACTGAGTCCGGCGACGCCGTCGCCGACGTTCTCCAGCCAGAGGAAGGTCGCGGGCGTGGCGTCGGCACCGCTGCCGACGTCGAAGTACTGCGAGGAGGCGATGTCCAAGTCGCCGTCCCCGTCGATGTCATAGGGCACCGGAATGCTCCCGCCGACGTCGGCGAGGGCGATCGGCGCCGCGAACTCCCCTCCCCCGAGGCCACGGAAGAGCTGCATCTGCACCGAGTCGTCGGTCAGGTCGGGCGCCGCGCGCCCCTGCTCGCCGGTGGTCAGGATGTCGTCGATGCCATCGTCGTCGAGGTCGGCGACCACGGCGCTGTGGTACGACCACGGCTGCTCGGTGATCACGTCGTGCCGCACGAAGGGCCGCGGCTTCCCGGTGGCGTCGAGGCCCTGGTTCTCCCACCAGGTGATCGCGCCGCGGTTCTTCGCACCACCCACCGCCAGCGGGTTGGTGTCGAAGAAGTAGCCACTCGGCACGATCAGGTCGGTGTCCCCGTCCCCATCGACGTCGTGAGCGGTGACCTGGTTCGGGAAGATGATGTCGTCGCCGGGCCGGACGACCTCGACGCGGGACCACTCATGCAGGTCCGCGCCCACCCGGTACACCTGCACCGTGCCGCCACCCGCCGGACCTCCCTGGTAGAGGGCGCCGTAGCCGACGGTGATGATGTTGGTCTCCCCGGGGAAGACGGAGCCGACCGTGGTGAACGCGGCACCTTGCACCTGGTTGTCGACATCGATGCGCCCGAAGACCGGCGCGGTCTCCGGGTCCGCCGGGGAGCCGCCGCCCGAGGAGGCATGCGCAGCGAGCGCGCTACCGGGCAGCAGGACGACGAGACCGGCCGCGAGCACGCGGCGGATCGAGGGGTTCTGGTTCACGGGACCACCCATCTTCGACTGAACATATACGTTATATGATCAGTGGAGAGATGTGGCTGCGCAAGGGTCGGTCCACGAACCGACCACCGCGATCGGCAGCTACTCCCCGCAGAACCTCGGGTGCCGCTTCTGCGAGAACGCAGCCATCCCCTCCGCGACGTCCGCGGTGCGCAGGAGCATGGTCTGCGTGTCGCGCTCGTACTCCAACGCCGGTTCCAGCGCCGCCAACGAGGCCTGGTTGATCGCGCGCTTGGTCGCCGTGAGCCCGAGCGGTGCGCCATGACGCACCCGCTTGACCACCGACGCCAGCTCCGCCTGGTAGTCGGCATCGGCCGCGAGATGCGAGATCAGGCCCGCGGCATGCGCGTCGGGCGCCGACAACGGCTCCGCGAGCATCGCCATCCGCATCGCCCGGGGCCGGCCGATCGCAGCCGCGACCGTCGCCGACGCCCCGCCGTCCGGCATCAGCCCGACTCGGGCGAAGGCGAGCAGGAAGGACGCCGACTCCGTGGCGACCGCCAGGTCACAGGCCAGGGCCGCCGAGAGGCCCACCCCGGCGGCAACGCCGTTGACGCCGGCGATCACCGGCTTGTGGCACTCCACGATGGCGCGGATCATCCGGTTCGCGACATCCAGCGCCCGCACGTCGAAGCGCTGCGCAGCATCGTCGCCGCCGATGTCGGCGCCCGTGCTGAAGGCGGGCCCACTCCCGGTCAGCACCACCACCCTGACGTCGTCACGGCTGTTCGCGCGCTCCAACGCCTCACAGACGCCGAGCACCATCTCACCCGAGAGCGCGTTGAACACCTCCGGCCGGTCGAAGCGCAAGGTGAGGACGCCGTCCTCCTCGGTCACCGCCAGTCCTTGGACACTCATGCGGCGACCCTAGTCGCCGTTCAACACCATTGCTGGGCAAGCGCGGAGACCACCGTGACGTTGCGGCTCGTCACCACCCCGTCGAGCCGGCGGTCGAGGCCCAACGGGTCGGTCATCCCCTCGCGCCACTGCGACCCGAGCAGCAGGTGCACGGCCCGGTTCCGCACCACCACCCGGTGGCCGTTCTTGGCCAGCGCCTCCAGCGTGGCCACGGCCTCCGCGTCGGGCTCGTCCTTGAGCAGCATCACGTAGTGGCGCACCGTCGCCGGGTCGGCCAGGGACGCCGCATCCTCGCCGATCCGCGCGAACTCGGCCGCCGAGTAGACGATGGTGCGCACCTCGAATCCACGATCGGCGAGGAAGGCCTCCTCCAACGCCGCCTCGATCCGGGCCCGCGAGCGCATGGCGGTGGTGAAGCGGATGTTGCCGGTGTTGATGTAGGTGGCGACGTCCGTGAAGCCGGCCTGCTCGACGCTTGCGCGGATCGCATCCTTGGGGAACTTGCGCTTGGCGCCGAGGTTGATGGCACGGAGGAAGCCGAGGTAGGTGGGCACCCACCCACTCTGCCCAGGGGTCAGGACAAGAGGAAAGAGGCGCGCCAGACCTTCTGGTTGCGGGCGCCGCCGATCATGTCCTGCTCGGCCAGGAACGGCATCACCTTCTCCCCCATCCAGTTGATCGTGGCCCGGTAGTGCGGGTTGCCCAGCGCGGTGCGGCGCCCGACCTTCGGGTCGATCCCGACCGCCGAGTAGACGTCGGGGTGCACCAGGGAGCGCATCATGATGTAGGCACCCTGGGCGGTGATCGTCTGCGCAAGGGTGCGCTGCATGCCGGAGATGCCCTCGAGGGACGTGACCAGCTCGTCGCGCGCGAAGCTGACGTGCCGCGCCTCCTCCACGACATGGATCCGCGACACCTGGCGCACCAGCGGCTGGATCCGCTCGTCGGCCAGCATCTCGCGCTGCAGCCGGTCGACCGGCTCCTCGCCGATCAGGATCGAGGCGTAGGCGGCGGCACCCGTGCTCAGGTAGGGGTAGATCGGGGCGAGCTTGTGGATCCAGCCCCGCGGGCCATAGGCAGGCGCCCCGAAGTGGCCGATCGCCTTGCCGAACATCAACGAGTGGCGGCACTCGTCGGCGATCTCGGTGAGCTCGAAGTGGGTGCGCGGGTCGCGCGGATCCGAGGCGTAGACCTCGCGCAGCAGGATCTGCATCAAGATGATCTCGAACCAGAGCCCGACGCTCGCGATCGAGGCGATCTCGTGCTTCGAGAGCTCGACCTGCTGCTCGCGCGTCAGCGAGTCGTACAGGGGGGTGCCGAACAGCGAGAGCCGCTCCGGCGGCATCCAGAACAGCTCCGGGTCCGCCTCGGCCGACCAGTCGATGTCGATCTCCGGGTCATAGGACTGCCGAGCGACGGACTTCAGCAGGCGCGTGGCGACAGCATCCTTGCCCGTGGCGGGCGCGGGGTCGAGCAGCGTCATCGGGTACTCCTCGGTTTGGGTATACCGACAGTAACTGTTACCAGGGGTAACGCACAACGGGGTAGGCTGCCCGGCATGCCCCCCACAGAGATCACCGAGGACGGCCGCAGCGCCCGCTGGAACGCCCATCGCGCCGACCGGCTGGCCGAGCTGGTGGAGGCCGCGGTGGCGGCGATCGACGAGCACGGCCCGGACGTCGCCGTCGCCCGGATCGCCGAGGTGGCCGGCGTCAGCAAGCCGGTGCTCTACCGCTACTTCTCCGACAAGTCCGAGCTGCACGCCGCCGTCGCCCGCTGGGCGGCCGACCAGGTACTGGACGGGATCCGCCCCGCGCTGCTGAGCTCGGGACCGATCCGCGGGCGGATCGCCGCCGCGGTGGACTCCTACCTGGCCCTGATCTCGCAGCACCCGCAGGTCTTCCGCCTGCTGGTCCAATACCGCAGCGGCGCGAACAGCCCGTTGACCGCCGGGACCACCGCCATCTCGGCCGGGTTCTCCCGACTGATCGGCGACACCATGCGCTCGCTGGGCATCGACGCCGGCGGCGCGGAGCCGTGGGGCGCAGGCCTGGTCGGCCTCGGCGTCTACGCGGGCGAGTGGTGGCTGGACCGCGACACCATGTCGCGCGCAGCGCTCAGCGGCTATCTCTCCGACTTCATCTGGCACGCCTTCGCCGGGATGGCCGCCGAGCGCGGCGTCCAGCTCGACGAGCTCGGCCGACTCACCCGAATCGCACCCTGAGGAGCACGATGAGCCACCACGAGCCTGGTGCCGAGTACAGCGGCCCCGCCACACTCAGCAAGGACGAGCAGAGCCGCACCCTCGAGGTGACCCTCAAGGGCGAGGTCCAGCCGATCGACGGCCTCTTCCACTGGTACGGGCGGATCAAGGCCGACGCCGACACGAGCGGTCTGCGCTCCGGCGACCGGGTGTCACTGAGCACCGAGCACGGCAGTGCCGAGGCCCGGCTCTCCGACGTCGACCCGTGGGGCCGGTTCCGGATCACCGGAACCGGGCGCCCACCGTTCTAGGCCCTCAGTCTCAGAAGGCGCCCAGACCCTCGGCGACGAGGATCGCGCCGAAGATGAAGAACGCGACGGCGGCGCCGTACTTGATGGTCTTCTCCGGGAGCCGCTTGCCGAGCATCGCGCCGACGCCGATGGCCAGCGCATCGGCGGCCACCATGCCCACGGTGCTGCCGATCCAGGTGCCGAGCCAGCCCTCCTGGGTGGCCAGGGTGATGGTGGCCAGCATCGTCTTGTCGCCCAGCTCGGCGAGGAAGAAGGCGACGCCGACGGCGAGGATCGCCATGCCGGTGGCATTGCGGGCCTTGTTGGCCTCGTCCTCGGTCAGCTCGTCGCCCTTGAGGGTCCACAGGCCGAAGCCCACGAACGCGATGCCGGCGATCAGGGCGATGGTGTCCTGGCTGTCGGCGAACGCGTCGCCCACCCAGGCGCCGATCCCCACCGAGGCGAGGTGGACCAGGGCGGTCGCCGCGGTGATGCCGATGATCACGTCGCGGGCCCGGTAGCGGGCAGCGAACGTCATCGCCATCAGCTGGCTCTTGTCTCCGAGCTCCGCAACGAAGATCACGGCAGTGCTCAGCAGGAATGCATACATCGGGTGCTTCTCCTTCGTAGCCTGACCGAAGGAGGGTGACCCTGGTGGGACGCAGCCTTCGACCAGGCGCGTTGTTCCACAGGGGTGCGCTTCTGGTCGAAAGTCTCGTCCGCCACCGCGAGGATGGCCTGCCGTGCCGGACCCGGGGGTCAGTATGTCGACACGACTGTTGGGGACTACTCCCTTTCGCAGACACGGACCCTACCGGCGTTCGCCGGCAGGGTCCAATCAGTGCCCGATGTCACAGGTTGCCGCGGGCCTCCTGCTCACGCTCGATCGCCTCGAAGAGCGCCTTGAAGTTGCCCTTGCCGAAGCCGAGCGAGCCGTGCCGCTCGATGAACTCGTAGAAGACGGTGGGCCGGTCCCCGATCGGCTTGGTGAAGATCTGCAGCAGGTAGCCGTCCTCGTCGCGGTCCACCAGGATCTTGCGCCGCTTGAGCTCCTCGATCGGCACCCGCACCTCGCCGATCCGGGCCCGCAGCTCAGGGTCGTCGTAGTAGGAGTCGGGCGTGTCCAGGAACTCGACGCCGGCCTCGCGCAGCAGGTCGACGGTGCGCAGGATGTCCCCGGTGGCCAACGCGATGTGCTGACAGCCGGCCCCGTCGTAGAACTCCAGGTACTCGTCGATCTGCGACTTCTTCTTGGCGATCGCCGGCTCGTTGAGCGGGAACTTCACCCGGTGGTTGCCGCTCGCGACCACCTTGCTCATCAGGGCGGAGTAGTCGGTGGCGATGTCGTCGCCGATGAACTCGGCCATGTTGGTGAAGCCGAGGACCCGGTTGTAGAAGTCCACCCACTCGTCCATCCGGCCGAGCTCCACGTTGCCGACGCAGTGGTCGATCGCTTGGAAGAGCCGCTTGGGGTGGCCCTCGCGGCGCACCACCGTGCCGCTCCGGGCGACATAGCCGGGCAGGTAGGGGCCGTCGTAGCGGGAGCGGTCGACCAAGGTGTGCCGGGTGTCGCCGTAGGTGCCGATCGCCGCCAGCACCACGGTGCCGAACTCGTCGCTCTCCTCGTGCGGCTCGACCAGCACCACCGCCCCCATCGCCCGGGCATGCTCGATGCAACGCTCGACGTCGGGCACCTCCAGCGCCAGGTCGACGACGCCGTCGCCGTGCTTGCGGTGCCGATCCGCCAGCTCACTGCTCGGCGACACGGCGCCGGAGATCACGAACCGGGCACTGCCGGAGCGCAGCACGAAGCTCTTCGCGTCGCGACTTCCGGTCTCCGGGCCGCGGTACGCCTCGAGGTCCATCCCGAAGGCGAGCTGGTAGAAGAGCGCGGTCTGGGTCGCATTGCCCACCACGAAGCCGACCGCGTCGAGCGCGGTCACCGGGAACGGATCGGTGCTCGCGTCGTACTCCACCAGACCGACGAGCTCACGCAGCTGCTCGACGGTGAGGTCGGCCTTGAGCTCCTCGGCGGTGAGGGCGCCGCCACGGGACGGGACGAAGTCCTGGGTAGTCATGATGTGAGCCTGGCCACTCGGCGCAACTTGTGCAACAGTGCGAGAGAACACTGGACAATCTGCATAGTCGAGGTGGCCACAATGGACGATCTGGACGTCAGACTGATCAAGCTCTGGCAGGCCGAGCCTCGGATCGGCGTCCTGGAGGCGTCGCGTCGGTTGGGGGTCGCCCGGGGCACCGTGCAGGCCCGGCTCGAACGGCTGGCCCGCGACGGCGTGATCACCGGCTGGGGCCCCGACCTCGACCCCGAGGCCCTCGGCTTCCCGGTGACCGCGTTCCTCACCCTGGAGATCCGCCAGGAGCCCAGCGCGACCGGTGGCCATGACGCCGTCGCCCAGCATCTGGCCGCCATCGCGGAGGTGCTCGAGGCCTGCACGATCACCGGGACCGGCGACCTGTGGTGCCGGGTGGTGGCGCGCTCCAACGCCGATCTGCAACGGGTGATCGACCAGGCGCTGGCCCACCATGCCATCGTCCGCTCCACCACGGTGATCGCTCTGGCCACCCAGATCCGCTACCGCACCGTGCCGCTCGCCGAGGCGGCTGCGCGACCCCGGCAGGAGCGACCACCGGCGGGCGTCGTCAGCTCGTGAGCCGCGCGGCGAGCGCAGCGGCCGCGGCGGCCACCTGGGGCACCACGCCGGCATCGAGCTCGCCGAGGGTGACCACCCCGAGCGAGGCCTCCAGCCCCGGCACCCCGAGCACCGGTGCCGCCACCCCGTGCGCACCTGCCTGGAGCTCGCCCTCGCTCACCACCGGCGCCGTCTCGCCGCGCCGTCCGCTCAGCACCGCGCGACCCGCCGCGCCCTGATCGAGGCGGTGCCGCGCGCCGACCCGGTACGAGACGTGGAAGTCGGTCCGGCTCGGCTCCACCACGGCGAGCGCCAGCGCCTCGCCGCCGTCCACGATGGTCAGGTGCGCCGTGCAGCCGGAGCGCTCGGCGAGCTCGCGCAGCAGCGGGACCGCGGCGTCGCGCAACACCGGCTGCACGCCGTTCGCCAGCCGCAGCAGCCCGAGGCCGGCCTTGATCCTGCCGCCCTCGTCACGCCTGATCAGCGCATGCTCGTCCAGCGTCGCGACCAGGCGATGCATCACCGTGCGGTTCACCTGCAGCGCAGCGGCGAGCTCGGTGACCGTCAGTCCGCCCGGGGTCGCCGCCAGCACCTCCAGCACCCGCACGCCACGGTCGAGTGTCTGCGAGGTCTCGGCTGCCATGCGGCCACTGTAGTTCTCCTGCGCTCAGGAGAAGATCATGCAGCTCGACGTCGCGTGCGCGACCAGGCGACCCTGGCCGTCGCGGAGCTCGGCCTGCGCCAGGGCGGTGCTGCGGCCACGGTGCAGCACCGTGCCGGTCGCGGTGATCCGCCCGGAGTCGAGGGTCACCGCACGCAGGAACTTCACGTTGAGGTCGAGCGAGGTGTAGCCCTGTCCGGCCTCCAGGGTGGTGTGCACCGAGCAGGCGGCCGCCGTGTCGAGCATCGTCGAGAGCACTCCCCCGTGCACCATCCCGATCGGGTTGTAGTGCTTGGGCTGCGGGTCGAGCCCGACGGAGACCGAGCCCGGCTCGACCTCGAAGTCGACCATGCCCAAGGTCTCCGCGATCGGCGCGGGCGGCACGTGGCCCGCCGCCATCGCCTGGAGCATCTCGAGTCCGGTCATGGTGGCGAGGTCCGCCTGAGTCTTCGTCATGGATGCAGCCTCCCCCGCTCGGGCTGGGTCTGTCAATCGAACCTAGTGCGTAGGATGGGTCACATGGGCACCCCCTCGGCGCTGGACTACTCCACCGACAACTGCACGATCGGTCGCGCGATGGCGATCTTCGGCGAGCGCTGGACCTTCGTCGTGATCCGCGAGATCTTCAACGGCGTGCGGCGCTTCGACGACATGCGCACCCGTACCGCGATCCCCCGCCAGGTGCTCTCCAACCGGCTCCAGCTGCTGGTCGAGCAGGGCATCGTGCACAAGGTGCCCTACCGGCTCCCCGGCGCCCGCGAGCGCAGCGAGTACCGGCTCACCGCGAAGGGCTTCGACCTCTACCCGGTGCTGATCGCGATCGCGGCATGGGGCGACCGCTACCTGGCCGACCCGGAGGGCCCGCCGGTGGAGTTCGTGCACGCCGGCTGCGGCGAGCAGATGCAGGTCGCGCTGAGCTGCGCCGCCGGCCACCAGGTCGACGGCCCACGCGCCGTCGTCCCCCAGCCCGGGCCCGGCGCGCACCAGCGCGACTAGGCAGCGCGGCTCGGCCGAGCTAGGAGCTCTTGCGCACGGCCCAGTCGCGGATCTTGTCGATCCGGGCGCGCAGCTCCTCACCGGTGGCCACCGCGGCCGCCGGGCCGCCACACTGCTTGCGCAGCTCGGCATGGGTGATCCCGTGCGCCTGGCCGGTGCGGTGGTACCAGGCAGCGACCAGGCCGTTGAGCTCGCGCCGCATCACGGCCAGCTGCTCGTGGGTGGAGACGTCCTCGACGGTCTCGACCCGCTGCGGACGGACCTCGCGCTGCTTGGCCGCACGCTCGACCTGACGCGCCTTGAGCAGGTCGCGCACCTGGTCGGCCTCCAGCAGGCCCGGAATGCCGAGGAAGTCCATCTCCTCCTCTGAGCCGACGTGCACCTCGCCGGAGTGACCGAACTCGCCGCCGTCGTAGAGGACCCGGTCGAAGACCGCCGAGGAGTCCAGCGCCTCGAACGAGCCGAGCAGATCGTCGGCCGCGCCCTCGCTGGCATTGGCCGCATCGATCAGGTGCTGCTCCTCGGCGAAGATGTCGCCGTCGTCGTTCTTCTTGCGCTTGAGCACGTGATCGCGCTCGACCTCCATCTGGGAGGCGTTCTCGAGCAGGTGCGGCACCGACGGCAGGAAGACAGACGCCGTCTCGCCGCGCTTGCGAGCCCGCACGAAGCGGCCGATCGCCTGGGCGAAGAAGAGCGGGGTCGAGGTGGTGGTCGCATAGACGCCGACCGCCAGTCGCGGCACGTCGACGCCCTCGGAGACCATCCGGACCGCGACCATCCACCGGTCCTGGGAGTCGGAGAACTTGGAGATCTTCTTCGACGCCGCCTTCTCGTCGGAGAGGACCAGCGTGGGCGACTCGCCGGTGATCGCGCGCAGCAGCTTGGCATAGGCGCGCGCCGACTCCTGGTCGGTCGAGATCACCAGGCCGCCGGCGTCCGGGACGTGCCGGCGCACCTCGGAGAGTCGCTTGTCCGCGGCCTCGAGCACGGCCGGCATCCACGAGCCCTTGGGGTCGAGCGCGGTGCGCAGCGCGTGCTGGTGCTGATCCTTGGTCATCGGCTCGCCGAGTCGCGCCGACAGCTCGTCGCCGGCCCGGGTGCGCCACTGCATCTCGCCCGAGTACGCCATGAAGAGCACCGGACGCACGACGTGGTCGGCCAAGGCGTGCGAGTAGCCGTAGGTGTAGTCGGCCAACGAGCGCGGGACGCCGTCGTCGCCGGGAGCGTAGGTGACGAACGGGATCGGGTTGATGTCGGAGCGGAACGGGGTTCCCGTCAACGCCAGACGACGGTGCGCCGGGTCGAAGGCCTCGCGGACGCCGTCGCCCCACGACAGCGCGTCGCCCGCGTGGTGCACCTCGTCCATGATCACCAGCGTCTTGAACCGCTCGGTGCGCAGCCGCATCGCCAGCGGGTTGACCGCGACACCGGCATAGGTGACCGCGATCCCGACGAAGTCCTTGGAGGTCTTGCCCTGACCGGCCGAGTAGGTCGGGTCGATGGCGATGCCGACCCGGGCAGCGGCCTCGGCCCACTGGGTCTTGAGGTGCTCGGTCGGGGCCACGATGGTGATCCGCTCGACCACGCGCCGCGCGAGCAGCTCGTTGGCCAGGGTGAGCGCGAAGGTCGTCTTTCCGGCGCCCGGCGTCGCCACCGCGAGGAAGTCCTTCGGGTTGGACTCGAAGTACTTCGACATCGCCGCCGCCTGCCAAGCACGCAGCGAACCGGCCGTGCCCCAGGCGGCACGGTCCGGCCAGGCCGGAGTCAGCGCATTCGGGGGGACGACCTCAGGTCGTCCCGTCACTCGGCGTCCCCGCCCTTGGGCAGGCTCTCCCAGATCTCCTTGCACGTGGGGCAGACCGGGAACTTCTCCGGCGCACGCGTCGGCACCCAGACCTTGCCGCACAGGGCGGTCACGGGGGTGCCCATGATCATCGCCTCGGTGACCTTGTCCTTGGGCGCGTAGTGCGAGAACCGCTCGTGATCGCCCTCGTCCACCGGCACCGTGCGGCGGTCCTCGAGGACGTCGGTCTGGCCAAATCCGATCGGGTTGCTCACGGGCTCCACTCTATGTCAGTCGTTGCGGATAGCCGAGTCAGTCCACAGCAGGTGAGGCGTTCGCCACTCAGTTGAGCTCAGGGTCCGCCGGCCGGGTCGACACCCAGGCGAGCTCGCCCGGCTGCCGGCGCAGCACATGACGCCGCAGCTCCTCGATCGCCTCGACGAAGGCGTCGCCGGCCTCGCACGGCACCACGTACCAGCTGCCCTCGGCGATCTCGGCCTCGAGCTGTCCGCTCCCCCAGCCGGCGTAGCCGACGAAGACCCGAAACGAGGCGAGGGCGCCCTCCATCATCTCCACCGGCGTGTCCAGGTCGACCAGCCCGAGATCGCCGACGATCTGCTGCCAGCCGATCGGCTCGGCGCCCGACTCGCGGACCCGGCCCAGCGCCAGCGCACCGTCCACGCCGACCGGGCCGCCGCGGTGCAGGCGCCCCGGCTCGGAGGCGATGTCGGCCCACTGCGGCAGCGCGTCGGCCACCAGCAGCGGCGTGCGCTGGTTGAGCACGATCCCCAGCGCCCCCTCCTCGTCCAGGTCGACGATGAGCACCACGGCACCCGCGAAGTTCGGGTCGAGGAGGTCGGCGGAGGCGACCAGGAGGTCTCCGACATGGGGGTGGCGCATGCCTCCAGGATGCCGGTCACCCAAGCCCGGCAGCAATCAGGCTGCCAGCGCGGCCTTCAGTCGCTCGAGAAATCCACGCGGCTGCGGGACGTCGATGGCGGCGAGGCGGACCCCGGCTCGGGCCTCGCGCTCCAGGCGCTCGCCGCGACGGGCGGCCTGCTCGTCGAGGTCCAGACGCGACGCGAGCCCCGCCATCAGGGCCAGCATCTGCCGCTCCTTGGCGCTCGCGGTCTCCATGACGTGCGCCACCTCGGGGCTCGTCGGCTGCTCGCCGTGCGCATCGAGGATGGCGCGCACGCCGGGCAGGTCGGCCGCCGTCACCCGCCACGCGGCGACGACGGCGCCGGGCAGGTCGATCGGCTGGTCGGCCAGCGACGCCTCGATCTGACCCGCCAGAGCGGTGTGCCAGCGCAGCTGCAGGGCGCCGAGCAGGTCGACGTCATCGGTGAACACGGCGTCGACGCCGGCGACGTCGTTCGGCAGCCGGCCGTCGCAGCGCTCGTTGGCCACCTCGATCACACGGCGAAGGACCTCGCCGCGGCGGTGAAAGGCTTCCCAGGTCATGGTGCTCGTCCCTCTCGTTGACATACCGCCAGTACGTACCCAGAGTACGGACGCATACCAACGGTATGCAATCCAAACCTGCGTGACCTCCAGCACAGGCCTCCGCCGACCGGCCTAGACTGCAGCAATGAGCAAATCCGCCGCCGCCAAGCGACTCCTCTCCGAGATCCCGGGCGCCAGTCGGCGACAGCAGTACTCCGCCTCCACCCGGCGGGCCCTCGTCGACGCCGCAGCGCGGCTGTTCACCGAGAAGGGCTACGCCGCCACCTCGCTGGACGCGATCGTCTCCAGCGCACGGGTCACCAAGGGCGCTCTCTACCACCATTACAGCGGCAAGCAGGCGCTCTACGAGGCGGTCTTCGAGCAGGTCGAGCAGGCCGCGAAGAAGTCGATCAGCAAGGCCGTCGCCGGCACCAAGGACCCGTGGGAGAAGGCCCAGGCGGCACTCACCGCCTTCCTGCGCGCGGTGCAGGACCCCAGCTACCGGCGCGTCGTCGTCCAGGAGGGCCCGGCCGTGCTCGGCTACGAGCGCTACCGCGAGCAGGAGGAGCACTCCTCCTTCGCGATCGTCATCGACATCGTCAACAACGTGCTCAGTGCCGGCACCTGGGAGCTCGACGAGCCGATGATCGACACCTTCGCCCGGATCTTCCACGGCGCGCTCAACGCCGCCGGCGAGAGCGTGGCCGCCGACCCCGACCCCGAGGCGGCGAGCGCGCGCGTGGAGGCTGCGATCGGGTTCATCCTCGCGGGCCTGCGCAGCCTCGTGGACCAGGGCGTGGAGTTCGCCGACCCCGCAACGACAGAGAACGCCTGAGCCCACCGGGCCCAGGCGCTCTCAGAGGTCGCTGCTCAGTTGAAGGTGACCTCGCCGCGGTCGGCGGGCACCAGCTCGATCCAGGTCTTGCCGGCTGGCACCTTGATCGAGCCCTTCTTGGTGCTCAGCAGGATCGTGCCGTCGAGGCCGTCCTTCTCGAAGGTGGCCCGGATCGCACGGCCCTTGTGGAACAGGATCGCCTGCCCGGTGCCCTCCAGCTTGGTCTCCGGGACCGGGTTGCCGGCCGGGTCGCGGTAGCCGGCGTCGCCGATCTTGACCTTGAGCACCAGCACCGAGTCGGCGAGGAACTCGTCGCCGTCGGCGGCGTAGGTGTTCTGGTTGCGGTAGCTGCCGCCCTCGAAGGCCCAGTTCGTGGTGTGGCTGCCGAAGCTGGCGGTGATCGTGGTGCCGGGCTGGCCCTTGGGCAGCTCGGCGGCAGTGCCCCACTGCAGGTAGTCGTCGGGTCGCGCCGAGGGAACCTTGGCCGCCTTCGCGACCTCGGCCAGGTCCGCCATCACGTTGTAGGGCGCACGGCGCGAGGAGTCGCGGGCCAGGCCGGCCGACCCCTCCTGGTGGAACTTGACGCCGGCCTGGTCGAGCCGGGCGATGGTCTGGGCAGCCGCTCCACTGGTCACCATCTGGCCGTCCACCGGCGAGACGATGCCGATGTCGGAGGCACGCATCGACCGGATCGGGCCGACCTGCTTGGGCAGCTGCGAGTAGAAGAAGACCGCGAGCCGGGTGAGGCCACCCTCGACCAGCTCCTCGACCACCAGGTCGGCCTTGCTCAGGCCCACCTGCGGTGCACTGCTGGAGGTGTTGTCGATCTTCGCGACCAGCACCGGGTGCTTGCGGTCGGCCGACTTGCCGTCGGCCAGCTCCAGGCCGGTCAGCGGCCAGGTGTCCGGCTCCTGCGGGGTCGCCTTCTCGCCCGACTCGGGCTTGGCGTCGGAACCGTCCTTCTCATCGCCTCCCCCGCACCCGGCCAGGACCAGGCTCGCGAGCACGGCAGCAACGACAGCAGAGCGCATGGAACGCACGGGATTCTCCTTGACAGGCGACGACTCGCCCCGAGTTTGCAGCGCCAGAAGGGGCATCTGACGGAGGCGCGCCCAAGAGGCTCAGGGGCGCGCCACCATCATCATCGACGCAGGGTGCCGCCGAACCAGGAGTTCGTCCACGGGGTGGCCACCGTCACGCGGCGACCGGAGCCCGGGGCATGCACCATCAGCATCTTGCCGTTCTTGCGGCCGGCGAAGACGGCGGCGTGGTAGACCCGCCCGTTGCTGTGGAAGAACATCAGGTCGCCGGGGCGCATCGACTTGCGCGCCAGGCGCTTGGTGAACGCCGCCTGGGCACCCGAGGTGCGCGGGATCGCCCGGAAGCCGGCGCGACGGAAGCTGTACTGCACCAGGCCGGAGCAGTCGAAGGCGCTCGGACCGGAGGCGCCGTAGCGGTATGGGTCGCCGATCTGCTTGCGGGCGATGGCAAGGCCGGTACGGGCCTTGCGGGCGACCAGACGCTGCGCCTTCTTGCGCTTCTGCGCCTTGGTCAGCTTCTTGGCGACGGTGCCGGTGCTCTGGTCGGCAGCGGCGGCGTTCGCAGGCTGGGAGCCGACGAAGAAGACGGAGGCGATCAGGGCTGCCGCCACGAAGAACACGCGGGCAGGCAGCAACAGACGATTGCTCGTAGGCATGGCAAGGATTCCTTTCCCACGCCTGTGAGGTGAGCTGTCGGGTTAGGGCTGGAAAGTGCCCCGCCGCGCCATCGCTGGTTCGCGGCTTCACCCCGAGCGGTTCCGGATCTCCGGAGCCCGCGTGGAACCTGTGGGTCCCCCACTCCTGCCCGTCATTTCGTTGAGTGTGCGGGCGCGTCCAGCCGGGCAGGACTCGGCGTTGCCGGACGCGCGAAGAGATGAAGTTGTGCGGCGTGGACGATAAGCACGTCCGCGCGCACGGATCAAACTCACAACGCACTCAGCGGGTGTGACATATGTCGCCACACCCGCATGTAACAGAGCACGAGCGGTCCAGATTGCCCGGGTTTGTCACATCCCGGAGCCGAGCGTCCCGCCGCCGTCGACGTACAGCGTCTGACCGGTGATGTACGAGGCCTCGTCGCTGGCCAGGAAGGCCACCGCAGCCGCGATGTCGGCCGGGAAGCCGACCCGGCGGACCGGGTTCGACTGGGCGTTGAGGGCACGGAACTCCTCGACGTCCATGTTGAGGCGGGCGGCCGTGGCGTCGGTCATCTCGGTGGCGATGAAGCCAGGCGCGACGGCGTTCACATTGATGCCGAAGGGACCGAGCTCGATGCCGAGGGTGCGGGTGAAGCCCTGGATCCCCATCTTGGCCGCCGAGTAGTTGGCCTGGCCGCGATTGCCCAGCGAGGAGATGCTCGACAGGTTCACCACCTTGCCGTAGCGCTGCTCGACGAAGTGCTTCTGCGCGGCCTTGGTCATCAGGAACGCACCCTTGAGGTGGACGCCCATGACCAGGTCCCAGTCCTCCTCGGTGAGCTTGAAGAGCAGGTTGTCACGGGTGATCCCGGCGTTGTTCACCAGGACGTGGATGCCGCCGAGCTCCTCGACCACGCGCGCGACGGCGGCGTCGACCGAGGCGGCGTTGCTGACGTCGGCACCGACGCCGATCGCCCGCGCGCCCGGGACGCTCTCGACCAGGCGGGCCGCGGCGTCGTCCGCGCTCTCCTGGGCCAGGTCGAGGATGGCGACCGCAGCGCCCTCCTCGGCGAAGCGGGTGGCAGTGCCGAAGCCGATGCCGCGCGCGGCTCCGGTGACTACCGCGATACGTCCGTCAAAACGCGCCATGCTGGTCTCTCCTGAAAGATGGTGGGCAGCAGATGGCCCCATCTAACCAAGCGCCGCGCGCAACCGGGCGGCATAGGCCGCCCTCTCCTCGAGATCGGCGTACTTGTGCCGGGGCCAGAAGAACCCACGCAGCCCGTCGCCCTTGGTCCGCGGCACGACGTGCAGGTGCAGGTGCGGCACCGACTGCGAGACCACGTTGTTGATCGCAACGAAGGATCCCGTGGCGCCGTACGCCTCCACCACCCCGGCGGCGATGCGCTGCGCTGCCGCGAGGAAGGGGTCACGCAGCGTCGCCGGCAGGTCCGGCAGCGTGGCGTGATGCGCACGGGGCACCAGCAGCACGTGTCCCTTGAAGACCGGACGCTGGTCGAGGAAGGCCAGCAGCTCAGGCTCGTCGAGCACGATGTCAGCGGCCAGGTCGCCGGCCACGATCGAGCAGAACGTGCAGTCCATGCCCGCAGGCTAGCCGGGTCGCGGCGAAGCCGTCAGCGCCCGCGCCGGGCAGTGCTCGGACCGACTGCGCCGGCGGCTCAGTGCTGGGCGGCGAGGCGCAGGCGCGAGCCGTAGAAGGCGGGGATCGACTGCTTGCGCACGATCCGCTCACGACGGGTCGCGCTCAGCGCGTCGGTCAGCCCCACGACGGCGGCGATCACGGCGAGCGCGGCGATCACGAAGAAGCCGATCAGGAAGGGGGTCACGGTGGGGAGCATCTCGAAGGTCATCTCATTCTTCCTTTCTACATCCGTAGTACCTACATTCGTAGAATCTACTCTCGTAGAAAGCGGGATGCAAGTCGCGGCGGGTGTGCTGGTCGCCACGTCGGCGCGACTGGTAGAAGTGAGCCCATGGCACGCCCACCCTCCGACCGCCGGACCCTGCTGCTCGACACCGCGATCACCGTGATCGCCGACCACGGACTGCGCGGGCTCACCCACCGAGCGGTGGACCGCGCCGCCGACCTGCCGGAGGGCAGCACCTCGGCCTACTACCGCACCCGGCGGGCCCTGCAGCTGGCGGTCGCGCTGCGGACCACCGAGCTCCTGCGCGCCGACGTCAACGAGCTGGCCGAGTCGATCCTGACCCTGGAGGGCGAGAGCGAGGCCTCGACCGCTGCCGTCTCCGCCCTCTTCGACTCCTGGCTGCGGGAGCGCTCGCTGCTGCTGGCCCGCATCGAGCTCACCATCGAGGCCGCGCGCGACCCGGAGCTCGCGCAGCCACTGATCGAAGAGCGGGCCCGGATGGTCGAGCTGATCACGCACGTGATCACGGAGATCTGCGTGGACGACGCCGAGACCAGGGCCGCCGCTGTGATCTCCGCACTCGACGGCGTCCTGATCGGCGGGCTGCTCCATGCCGACGAGGCACAGCGCACCGCATTCCTCACCAACTCGGTCGGCCTGATCCTCAACGAGGTCGCCGGCGCGAGCACCCTGCACTGAGCGCAGGAACGCCACAGGGCGCCGGTCTCACCGGCGCCCTGTGGCGTTCGTCAGCGTGGCGGCGTCCGCCTGGCGGGTTTTCCGCGGGAGAGGTCAGCCGTTGACCGGGCGCGGCTCGCTGGAGGTGGCGTTGCGGTTCTCCGCGTCGATCATCCAGGCGAGCTGCTCAAGGCGCTCGAGGATGGTGTGCAGGATGTCGGCGCTGGTCGGGTCCTCGGCGTCGACCTCGTCGTGCACGCGGCGCGCGGTGCCGGCGGTGCGGTACAGAGAGTCGACGATCAGGTCGATCGCCTCGCTGGTGAGCACCTCGCCGGCCGGGAACTCGGCCAGGCTGGTGTTGAGGGAGACGGTCGAGGAGCGGCCGTCCGGCAGGGCGTAGAGGGCGCGCATCCGCTCAGCGACGGTGTCGGCGAAGTCGCGAGCCGCGTCGACGACCTCGTCGAGCGCCAGGTGCAGGTCACGGAAGTTCGGGCCGACGATGTTCCAGTGCGCCTGCTTGCCCTGCAGGTGCAGGTCGGTCAGGTCGACGAGCACGGCCTGCAGGTTCGCGGCGAGGGCGGGCGATGCCTTGAAGGCGGGACGGCTGACGTGCTTGGTGGCGTGGGCGATGTCGGTCATCGCGAATCCCCTCCTGGGACGCTGTTTCTCTCGGACGCTCTCCACTAAACCACCTTTTCTTGAATGGTTCCAGGGAGGAAAGGCTGTCCTCAGGAGGCCTCGCTCCGGGGTCATGGCCGCCCCGGAGAGCGAGCCCGGCGAGATCAACCCTCCGGCTCGGCGAGGACCATCGCGACGCACCCGAGCAACTGGCCGATCACCAGCAGCCACTGGGTCTGGGTCCACGGCTCTCCCACCTGATCGACCTGCAGGGTGGCGCTCACCGCGACCGCGAAGCCCGCGCACAGGGCACCGGCCGCGCGGCGGTGCACGCGGCGCGCGGCGCGCGAAGCGGACGCCGAGACGTTGAGCAGCAGAGCCAGCACCACCAGCGCAGCAAGGCCCACCAGACCGGTGATCGCCGTGGCCCGCTGCACCGGGTCCGCTGCCGCGTCGTCCCAGATCCCCCAACGCGCGATCGGCAGCACGACAACCAGGGCGCACAGCACCAGCGCTGCGAGGCGGCGCCGGGTCAGCGGCTCCTCCTCCGGTTGCCACAGGACGACGACGCCGCCACACAGCGCCGCGACGCAGCCGAGCCATTGCACGAGTGAGAGCAGATCCACGCCGAGGATCGTCCCAGACCCGCCACCGGATGCGGGACGGGTCTCAGAGCGAACGCGTGACCCGGGCCGGGACGCCCACCGCGACCACGCCTGGAGGCAGGTCCTCGGTGACCACCGCTCCGGCACCGACCACGGTGTCCGCACCGATCGTCACGCCGGGGCAGACCACGACCCCGCCACCGAGCCAGACGTTGTCGCCGATGCTGATCGGCGCTGCGGACTCCCACTTGTCGCGGCGCGGCTCCGGGTCCAGGGGATGCGTGGCGGTCAGCAGCTGCACCTGCGGGCCGATCTGCACGTCGTCCCCGATGACGACCTCGGCGACGTCGAGCACGGTCAGCCCGAAGTTGGCGAAGGAGCGCGCGCCGAAGCTGATCCGGCTGCCGTAGTCGCAGTGGAAGGGCGGACGGATGAAGGCGCCGTCGCCGAACTCGGCCAGCAGCTCGACGAAGAGCCGGCGCAGGAGGTCGGCGTCGGTCGGGTCGCTGGTGTTGATCCGGTGGCTGAGCCGTTGGGCGCGGGCCTGCTCGGCGGCGATCTCCGGGTCGTCGGCCTGGTAGAGGTCTCCGGCCAACATCCGCTCACGCATCGACTTCTCGTTCATGTCACCCAACCTAGGCTCAGGCATCGCCGATCAAGCCGAAGCTCTTGATGACCGCGTCGCCACGTTCCTCGCAGAAGGCGGTGACCACCATCAGCACGAAGCCGTCAAGCCACTGTGCGGAGAGCTCGGGGATCCAGTTGCGGTAGTCCTCCGCACTCGGCAGCCCCTGCTCGTAGGGGTGCTCACAGATCAGTGCGGCCCGCTTCGGCAGGCCCCTGCGCGCGACGGCTCGGAACTCTCGCGCCGGCCCTCCGCCGAGGCGGACGAACAGGAAGCGGGCCAGGTCGATCCGCTGTTCCTCGGTCGCCACCGCCGCCACCGGCTCAGCGGTCAGGGCCTGGAACACCGGATAGGCGGTGAGCGGGCAGTAGACCTGGAGGGCGGCGGTCAGGAGCGCGGCGCTGTCGTCGAGGATCCGGAACGCTTCCGCGATCGCGTCCCACTTCTGCCGGATCAGGCCGCCACCCGTGGCAGCTGAGCAGAGCAGGCGTGCCGCCCGGACAGCATGCTCGTCGGTGAGCTCGGTCTCCTCGTCGAACCAGGCCAGCTCCACCTCGAAGGAGGCCAGGAACGCCTCGTCGCGGCCGGTGAAGGAGTCCGGCGCGCGTTCATGGTCCAGCGCCACTCCGACGCGGTCACCGCCCGGCGCCGGAGGCTGGCCCACGGAGCCGATCCGGTCCCAGAGCGCCCGGGTGTAGGCGAAGCTCTCGGCCGTGCTGTCGCCGTCCCGGCTCACCACCAGGCGGGGCTCGGCGCAGCCTGCTGCGAGCAGGAGGGCGAGCAGGGCCAGGATCAGGAGGCGACGCACGCCCGCCACCTCGTCACCGCAGGACCTGATAGGTGGTGGTCACCCGGAAGCTGCTGACGTCGAATCGGCTGCCGGCGGTGAGGCCGGCCCACCAGATCAGGTAGGGCCGCTCCTTGGTCCGGTCGAAGATCAGGTGGGGCGAGGCGACCTTGCCGCGCAGCGCCCCCTTGCCGCGCAGGCTCTTCACCTTCACCAGCTTCTGAGTCTTCGGAGCGACGTAGGCGAGGTTGATGTAGTTGGTGCGCGACCTCGTGGCGGGACCGCCGTTGAGCGTCACCTGGACCGAGCGGTAGCGGCCCTCGATAGCCCGCGGCAGATAGGCCCCGAAGGAGACCGCGACCATGCTGCGCTTCAGGCTGCCCGTGCACGTGGTCTGGGAGTAGAAGCCCAGGCCACCCTTCGCGCGGCGCGCCAGCTTCGAGCACGCGCCGACGTACGGCCTGCTGGAGCGGGCGGCGGCAGCGCCGACCGTGAAGGACCTGGTGACCGTGACGAGCCTCTTGCCCGAGACGACGACCTTGCCGTGCCACTGTGCTTCGTTGCCGCCGTCGCTGAGGCCACGAAGGACGAGATTGTAGGTTCCGGGCGCGACACGCCGCCCCGCACTGTCAGTCCCCGCCCACCTGACCAGACCCGGCGAGTCGAGCCAAGCGCTACCCGTTGACCGGTGCACCGCCGTGCCCTTGCCGTCGGTCACCTCCAGCGCCAGACCCACGTACTGGTTGACGCCTACGTCGAGTGCGACAGCGTCCTGGCACCCGTCCGGATACGGATGGAAGGTCGACCCACTCTGGGTGACCTTCAGAGTCGGGATGACAGGGTTGTAGCGGAATGTCTGGTTGCCGACACCACTCACTACCCCATACTCCGGTGTGGAGGCGGTGCCGGTGACACGCAGTTCATAGGTGCCTGACCCGAGAGTCGGCGGCCCCTGGAAGTCCAGCACGTCCGTTCCCTGCGGTCCCTTGCGAAACGGCCCTTTCGCGGTGCCGGTCGCCAGAGCCCGCCCGGGGTATGGGTACCCGAAGATCTCCCAGTCGTACCTCTCTACGTCGATGTTGTAGTAGTTCTGGATCTGCACCTCGGCCGTGCCACGCCCGACCACTCTGTCCATCTCAACGGTCAGACGGCCGATCTCGGTCAGAACCGTCAGACGGGGCGATCTCGCGACCTCAGCGCAGTCCGAGAGACGCCAGTAACCCGCTTCGCATCGAGCCACCACCACTTCGAAGTTGCCCTCGTGGCCGAACTCGAGAGCTGCAGAGCCGACGTGCGGGAGCGGGGCGCTCCTCGCGAAGTTGTATCCCCACCAGGCGACCAGCTCACCTTCTCCCCCGGCGTCCGAGAGCTGGACCTCGTAGTCGACGAGCTCCGGGTTGAACCGGGTGATCTCCGGCCAGGTGACGATCGGTGCCGGCTCGTCGGCGTGGGCCGGCGCAGCGGCCAGCACCCCTCCGGTCATGACCAGGATGATGAGCAGGGAAAGCAGACGGCGCATGGCCCCTCCGACGTTGAGAATGCGCTCATGCGCCGCAGAAGCCTAGCCGCGGACAGGCTGGCGCGAAGGCGAATCGAACTCGTTGGCGGGCGCGAGGCTCATGCCTGCAAGGTCTCACTCAACGGTCGAGGGAAGCCCCTGCGCATACAGGGTCCTGGAGTCGTCTGCGGCACGCAGGGCACGCACCACGGAGGGTGCCGGGCTCGCGAAGAGCTGCGGCAGGTCCAGCTCACCGATCTCCGGGTCGACCGGCCAGGCCAGTCGCTCGTCGTCGAGGGAGAACTGCGCGTCCACGCCCGGCTTGTTGCCGCGCGGATCCTGACGGTGCCAGGCACCCTCCAGATGCATCGCCACCAGGCCGTGGAGCACGTGGCCGCCGGTCTCGGCGTCGTGAAGGAGCTGGTAGCAGAGCGCGGTCGGCACGCTCTGCGAGCGCAGCAGCGCCGCGAGGAGGTGCGACTTGGCGTAGCAGAGCCCGACCCGGTGCTCGAGCACCTCGGTGGCGGTCAGCGTCACCCGCTGATCGTCCACGTCGTAGGAGTGCGCGACCTCGTCACGCACCCACGCGAAGGCCGCGCGTGCGAACTCCACGTCGTCTCGGGCACCAGTGCGCAGCTCCCGCGCCAGGGCCAGGACCGCGGGAGCGCTCGTCTGCACGACGTCGTCTCCACCGAGGCACAGGCTCGGCTCGAGAGCCTGCAGCGGCGGCGATCCTGCGTTCGTCATGGCGGCAGACTAGCCACCCCCATCGGCTCCACCAACGCTCTGCCTATCTCGGAGCCGCTGCGACGTTGGCGGCGCGCGTTCGCCTCACACCGGTCAACGCAGCTCGATCAACTTCTGGCCGCTCTCCACCAGTCCGACGATCCGAGGCAGCAACGGCTCGAACCAGGCGAGCAACGCAG
>NZ_BAAALG010000011.1:451956-480064 GCF_039528155.1 Nocardioides dubius
AGCGAGAAGTCCTCGTCCTTGGTGATGATGACCGCATCGTTGTCCAGCGCATAGCGCCACAGCTCCCGATCCGGGGCATCGCCCGGACCTATGTCGGTCACATGTTCGGCCTGATGGCCGTGCTCCTCCAGCAAGCGAGCCAATGCCAGGGGCAGCTGAGCATCGACCAGGAACCGCATCGGGTCAGGAGGCGATCACGATCGCATGGTCGGCCTGAGCTGCGGCGTACTCCAGGCACGCACGGATGTCTTCAAGAACGAGATAGGGATAGTCCTCGAGGATCTCCGCCTCGCTGGCGCCCGAAGCCAACAGCGCAAGCACATCGCTCACTCGCATCCGGGTACCGCGGACCGCCGGCCGGCCGTGTACGACCTCCGGGTCGATCGAGATCCGATGAAGCAGTGACATACCCGGATGGTACCCGGCCGTCGCCGCCCCCGGATACGACGAAAGCCGCCCCGACCCTCGGGTCGGAGCGGCTTCGTCATCAAGAGGCTGTCGTAGCGGTACTGCTTGGTGGAGCTGCGGGGAATCGAACCCCGGTCCTAAAGCGCAGTGCCAGGTCTTCTCCGGGTGCAGTCTGTGCTGTCGTCTTCTCATCCCCGGCGCTCGCACAGACACGTCGCCGACAGGCTCAGTCACGGAATAGTCCCGGTCACCCTCCGTGACGCGGAGTGACCAGCAAGTCTCCTAGATGAGGCCTGGGTCCGGGACGGAGACGGATGCCCGGTCAGACCCTTCGGTCACTGCTCAGGCAGCGAGAGCGAAGTCGTTGCGCTTAGCGTTGGCAACTATTGGTTTCCAGCGATCGTTAACGAGATAACGCTGGCTTCTCGACCCGCTTCCCCTGGGACGTACGTCCTCAGTCGAAACCGATCAGCCCCTCTTGATTTTTCAAACGCCGCCGAGGCGACGCTCCTACTCTACCGACTCGCAACCAGCGACGGCCACCGAGTATTCCGCGAGCGCCGCGCTCGGGGCGCTCAGTCCGATCGGCCCTTGAGCCGGCGTCCGATCGCCTGCTCCTTCTCCCGATTGGCCTGACGCTCGGCGATCGTGTGCCGCTTGTCGTACTCCTTCTTGCCGCGCGCGAGCGCGATCTCGACCTTGGCCCGGCCATCCTTGAAGTAGAGCGAGAGCGGCACCAGCGTGTAGCCCTTGGCCGACACCTTGCGCTCAATCTTGTTGATCTCCGCACGGTTGAGCAGCAGCTTGCGCTTGCGGCGCGCCATGTGGTTGGTCCAGGTGCCCTGCGAGTACTCGGGGATGTGCACGTTGTGCAGCCACACCTCACCGTTCTCGATGTCGGCGAAGCCGTCCACCAGGTTCGCCCGGCCGGCACGCAGCGACTTCACCTCGGTGCCCACCAGCACGAGGCCGGCCTCCCAGGTGTCGTCGATGTGATAGTCGTGCCGCGCCTTCTTGTTCTGCGCGACCGGCTTGGTGCCCTGCTCCTTGACCATGGACGCGATTCTCTCAGCCCGCGGCAACCGATTTGCCGCAGCCCGGGCTTTCGGCGCCTAGAACCACTTCATCGGGTCGACGGCGGTGCCGTTGGCCATCACGATGAAGTGCAGATGGCAGCCCGTGGACCAGCCGGTGGTGCCGACGTAGCCGACCAGCTGGCCGCGCTTGACCCGCTGCCCGGGACTCACCACGTACTTCGAGGCGTGGTTGTAGATCGTGGCCAGACCGACGCCACGCGCACCGCCGTTGTCGATCACCAACCGGTTGCCCCACGCGTCCTGGTAGTAGCGCGAGAGCACCGTGCCGTCGGCGGCCGCATACATCGGGGTGCCGCAGCCCGCGCCGAAGTCGACGCCGTTGTGCAGCGAGCGGTAGCCGTAGATCGGGTGGATCCGGTAGCCGTACGGCGACGTCACGTAGCCGTTGACCGGGTAGTTCAGGTAGCCGCCGGTGTTGCTGGGCGTGCCCTTGTGCTTGGCAGCGCGGTTGCGCAGGATCTTCGCGATCCGCGCCTGATCGGCCTCGAGCGCGACCAGTGCCTTGCGGTCACGCTGCCGCAGGGTCTGCGCATCGCCCGCGGCGGCGCGCCGCTTGGAGACCATCAGGGTCACCGTGCGGGTCTGTGCCAGCGCCCGCTTCTCGAGCTTGGTCACCCGCACCAGGTTGGCGGCCGCGGCCTGGCGCTGGGTCTCGACGGCGTCACGCATCGTGGTGACCTCGTCCTTGCGGATCGCCAGCATCTCGGCGGTCTCGCGGAACTCGCTGAGCACGCCGTCCTGCTCGATCAGCGCGGAGCGGGTCGCCTCCTGGACGATCCCGACGTCGGCGAGGTCCTCGGCCTTCAGCAGTGCCGCGAAGCCCTCGAGGCGCGGATCGAACTGCTCGTACTGGGTGGCGAACATCTTGTCCACGGCGGCGCGCTGACGACGGACGTCCTCGCGGCCCTGCTGCAGCTCGGCCCGGGCCAGGTCCAGCTTCTCCTCGGCCTCGACCAGCTTCGCCTGCATCTCGACGTCACGGGCCTTCGCCGCCGCGAGCCGCTGCCGGGTGCTGGCCAGCGTTCCCCGCGCCGCTGCCAGCTCCGCCTTTGCGTTGCGCAACCGGATCGTCGCCTTGCGCAGCGCCGCACTCGACTCGTTGAGGTCGTCGTGGGCGGCCTCGACCTGCCGATCGATCTTGCGCTGCTTGTCCTTGAGGTCATCTGCGAAGGCAAGAGGCGAGGCGGCAGCGCCGAGTACGACCGCGGAGGCGGCAACGAGTGCCACCCAACGGTCTCGGCGCTCGCTGGGGAAGAAGCGAGACACGGTGAAACCTTTGTTCGGGGAAGTGAACAGCTCGAACCTAGACGACCGGACTCAGACTTTGAGGTATTTGCGGGTGAGTACGAGTGTCGGAATCACGGTGAGCACCGGACCGAGGATCGCAATCCACCCGATAGCGGACAGAACGTCCAGGTGGTCGACCCACGGCATGAACTGCAACGACTCGCGCACCTTCTCGTGGATGCCGAACCACCAGAACGCCGTCAGCGCTCCGCCGGCCAGGGCCACGCCGAAGATCGCGGTGACCACGGCCTCCAGCAGGAACGGCAGCGAGATGTAGAGCCGCGAGGCACCGACCAGGCGCATGATCCCGATCTCGCGACGACGTGCGAAGGCGGCCAGCCGGATCGTGTTGCCGACCAGAAGCAGCGCCGCCAGCACCAGGAAGGCACCGACACCGTAGGCGCCGTACTTCAAGGCGTTGATGGTCGAGTAGAGCGGGTCCAGGATCGCCTTGGGAGTGGTGATCGAGTAGACGCCCGGCAGGGTCTGCACCGAGCTGACCACCGTCTCGTAGTTGCGGGCGTCCTTCAGAGTGATCCAGACCGAGGCGTGCAGGCCCTCGGGCGAGGAGACCCGGAAGTTGTCGCCCAGCAGCTCCTTGGCCTTGTCGTAGGCGACCTGCTGCGACTCCTCGTGCCACTCGGCGACCTCGTCGTTGCCGTCGACCCGGTCGATGATCGCCTGGCGCTCGGCGTCGGAGACCGGCCCCAGACAGCCCGCCCCCTCCTCCTGGGCGCCGTTGCACATCCAGACCTGCACGGTCAGCTGGCTGCCGAAGTACTTCTCGGCCTTGTCGGTCTGGCTGTTGAGCAACAGCCCCAGGCCGACCAGGGTCAGCGAGACGAAGAGGGTGAGGACCACCGCGACGTGCATCGTCAGGTTGCGACGCAGGCCCTGGCCCAGTTCAGTGAAGACGTAACGAAGCTGCATGGGTACTCAGTTCTGGTTTCCGTAGATGCCGCTGGCCTCGTCGCGCACCACGCGACCGTGCTCCAGCTCGATGACGCGCTTGCGCATCTCATTGACGATGCCGGCGTCGTGGGTGGCCATCACGACGGTCGTGCCGGTCCGGTTGATCCGGTCGAGCAGCTTCATGATCTCCGAGGACGACGTGGGGTCGAGGTTTCCGGTCGGCTCGTCGGCGATCAGGATCATCGGCTTGTTGACGAACGCGCGGGCGATCGCCACCCGCTGCTGCTCGCCGCCGGAGAGCTCGTCGGGCAGCCGGTCGGCCTTGTCCCCCAGGCCGACCAGGTCGAGGGCCTCGGGCACCGCGGTGCGGATGTGGGAGCGCGACTTGCCGATCACCTGCAGGGCGAAGCCCACGTTCTCGGCGACCGTCTTGTTCTGCAGCAGCCGGAAGTCCTGGAAGACCGTGCCGATCTGACGACGCAGCCGCGGCACCTTCCAGGAGGCGAGCCGGTTGATCTCCTTGCCCGCCACGTGCACCTTGCCCGAGGTGGGGCGGTACTCACGCAGGATGAGCCGCAGGAAGGTCGACTTGCCCGAGCCTGATTGGCCGACGAGGAAGACGAATTCGCCCTTCTCGATGTCGACACTCACCTGATCGAGCGCAGTGTGGGACTGGCCCGGATAGGTCTTGACAACCTTTTCGAAGCGGATCACGTGGATCGAGTCTAGGCCAGTGGCCAACCCGGGCCGGTCAATGCCGTTCACCGGGCGTGGTGCGTACGCTGGCTCCGTGTCCCGCCGTACTGCGCCCGCACTGAGGGCACTCCCCCTGGCCGCCCTGCTGCTCGTCGGCACCGCCTGCTCCGGCGGCGATGACGGCGACGCGGAGCAGCCGCTGCCCAGCCTGAGCCAGGCCGTCAGCGGCCAGCCGACGATCAGCCCCGGCGACTTCTGCGACCGGATCGACGAGCGCATCTTCGCCGAGACCATCGGCGAGGTGGCCGAGTCCACGAGCTACGGCAACGGGGACCCTGCGACGCTGGCACCCGGCGTCGAGGACGTGGCGCACGAGTTCAGCTGCACCGTCACCGCCGCCGACGGCGCCACCCTGCGCGCCTGGGTCTTCGTGCCCCCGGTGACGCCGGAGCGCGCCAAGGCGCTGGTCCGCTCCGCCGGCTCGGCCAAGGGCTGCACGACGGCCGAGGCCGCCTTCGGGGAACCCGGCGTCCGCACCCTGTGCAGCGACGCCGACGGAGCGGCGACCACGACGCTGCAGGGCCTGTTCACCGACACCTGGTTCAGCTGCTCGGCCTCAGTGCCCGACCTGGCAACGGCCGATCTCGGCTCCGGCGGGCTGGCGAAGCGCACGGACGCGTGGTGCGCCTCGGCGCTCTCCGCCGCTGCCTCCGGCGACTCCGACTAGCCGGCTGGGCGACCAGCCGACGATCAGGCGTCGGCCTTCTCGGAGTTGCGGCGCCAGCGGATGCCGGCCTCCATGAAGCCGTCCAGGTCGCCGTCGAAGACCGCCTGCGGGTTGCCGGTCTCGTAGCCGGTGCGCAGGTCCTTCACGATCTGGTACGGGTTCAGCACGTAGTTGCGCATCTGGTCGCCCCAGCTCGCCGCGACGTCGCCCTTGAGGTCCTTCTTCAGGGCGGCCTCCTCGGCCTTCTTCAGCGCGAGCAGCTTGGCCTTGAGCACGACCATCGCCGAGGCCTTGTTCTGCAGCTGCGACTTCTCGTTCTGGCAGCTGACCACGGTCCCGGTCGGGATGTGGGTCAGGCGCACCGCGGAGTCGGTGGTGTTGACCGACTGACCACCGGGGCCGCCGGAGCGGAAGACGTCGACGCGGATGTCGTTCTCGTCGACCTCGATCTCGTCGGTCTGCTCCAGCACCGGGACCACCTCGACGGCGGCGAACGACGTCTGCCGGCGGCCCTGGTTGTCGAAGGGGCTGATCCGGACCAGGCGGTGCGTGCCGACCTCGACCGAGAGGTTGCCGTACGCGTACGGCGCCTTGATCGCGAACTCGGCCGACTTGATGCCGGCCTCCTCGGCGTAGGAGATGTCGTAGACCTCGACGCCGTAGCCGTGCTGCTCGGCCCAGCGGGTGTACATCCGCATCAGGGTCAGCGCGAAGTCCGCGGCGTCGACGCCACCGGCGCCGGCGCGGATGGTCATGATCGCCTCGCGCTCGTCGTACTCGCCGTTGAGCAGGGTGCGGATCTCCAGCGACTCCAGGGACTTCTGGATCCGTCCGAGCTCGGCCTCCGCCTCGGCGAGCGAGTCGTCGTCGCCCTCCTCGGTGGCCAGCTCGACGAGCACGCTGAGGTCGTCGATGCGCTCCTCGAGGCTGGTGTAGCGCTCGAGCTCGCCGTTGAGGGTGGAGAGCCGGCCGGTGACGCGCTGGGCGTGCTCCTGGTTGTCCCACAGATCGGGCGCGGCGACCTGCTCGGAGAGGTCAGCGATCTCAGAGCGCATCGCGTCGAGGTCGAGGACCTGACCGATCGTCTTCATCGTTGCCTGGAGCTGCTTGATCTCTGCGTCGAAGTCTCGGACTGCCACAAGGCGCAAGGTTACGCCACCGGGCCACCGACGGCGGCTTCGGCGCTGACCACGGACCGGGCAGCTCGGCGGGCCTGCTTGCCGGCACCGGGTTGGATGGGGGCGTGAGCACCCCGAACCGGCCGCCCCGTCCGATCATCGAGCTGACGGTGCTGCGCACCGAACGGCTGAGCCCGCACCTGGTCCGGGTGGTCGCCGGCGGCCCGGGCCTGAGCGCCTTCGTCGACAACGGCTCCAGCGACAAGTACGTCAAGATCATCTTCGGCGACGTGAAGCGCACCTACACGGTGCGCCGCTTCGACCCCGAGGCGGGCGAGCTGAGCATCGACTTCGTGGTGCACGGCGACGACGGCGTCGCCGGCCCGTGGGCGGCCGCGGCGAAGCCTGGCGATGCGATCTCCTTCGCCGGCCCCGGCGGCGGCTACCTCCCGGACCCGGACGCCGACTGGCACCTGTTCGCCGGCGACGCCTCGGCGCTGCCGGCCATCGGCGCCGCGCTGGAGGCGCTGCCCGCCGACGCCGTCGGGGTGGCGCACCTGCTGGTCGAGGACGAGGAGGAGGTGCTCGGCCTCGAGGCACCGACCGGCGTCGGCCTGCACTGGCACTTCCACTCCCCCGCCGGCGCCGCATCGCAGGCGCTCGCCGACGCGATCGCCGTCGGCCCGTGGCCCGAGGGCCGGGTCCAGGTCTTCGCGCACGGCGAGCGCGAGTCGATGAAGGCGATCCGCGCGCTGCTCAAGGAGCGCGGCGTCCCCCGCGCCGACCTCTCGCTCTCCGGCTACTGGGCCTACGGCCGCACCGAGGACCGCTTCCAGGCCGAGAAGCGCGAGCCGATCGGCCAGATCGAAGCCTGAACCCACCGGATAGTCCCTGACGCTTTCGTGGTTCTCGCGCCGGAAAACCACGAAAACGTCAGGGAGTATCTCGAATTGAGGCTTATCCGTGGCGCACCGGGCAGCCGGCGAGGCCGGGGGTCGGGAAGGTGCCGAGCTCCTCGATCCGGTAGCCGTCGGGGTAGCTGCGGACCTGGGGCTGGTCGATGATCCGCTTGAGGCCGCGACGGGCCGGAAGCAGGCGCGCCACCCGCCCGCGCAGCCGCAGCGCTCCTCGACTGAGGGCGACCACCCAGGACGGCGGCTGCCGGTAGCCGAAGGCGTCCAGCAGCGGCTTGTCCATCAGGGCCCTGCTGAACACCTCGACCAGCGGCCGCACCGGACGCGGGTAGAAGGTCAGCATCAGGGCCAGGGTGGCGTCGGCGACCCGGCGCCCGGAGTCGGCATAGGCGAAGTGCTCGGCCTCGTAGGAGTCCATCAGCTCGGCGAACGCCGGGTAGGTCTCCGGGATCTCCTTGAGCCCCATGTGCCGGCCGAGCTCGCGGTAGTAGTGGACCGAGGCGACCACCTCGTTCGCGGTCATCGGTCGCTTGCCGTAGTCGTCGAGCCACCGCTTGGGCACCACCACGAAGGTGCTCAGCACATAGAGCATCTCGTGGTTGGGGATGTCATAGCTGCGGTGCATCTGGTTGATCCTGCGGATCGCGGCGCGGGCCTCGGGGTGGTCGAAGCCGTAGAGGCCCGGCGGCTCCAGCAGCAGCGACGTGTCGTCGTAGCGCCGTTGGGTGTCGTCGGCGAACTGCCGGGTGTCGTCGAGCAGGCGCCCGATGCCCGGCACCGCGTAGGTGCGGAACAGCGCGAAGCTCAGTGACTGCACGACGTCCCAGGGGAACTCGCGGTAGGCCACGTTGCGGTAGATCTCCACATAGTCGACCGCCGCGTCGAGACGGTCGTTGCGGCGGCGCCAGTGATCTCGCTTCATGCCGCCGAGACTAGAGCACGCGCTCTAGTATGTACAGTGCCTCTGTGCGCACGCCTCAACAGAGCCGGAGCTCCACCTCCGCCGATCGGATGTTGGAGGCGACCCTGCGCCTGCTCACCGAGGGCGGCCTGGGCGCCGTCACGGTCGCCGCCGTCGCCGCCTCGGCGGAGACCTCCAACGGCTCCCTCTACCACCGCTTCGGCGACCGGCACGGTCTCCTGCTCGCCGCTCAGACCCGCGCCTTCGAGCTGATCGCCACCGAGACCACGACGGCGTTCGGTCGCGCCGACGACGCACTCGCCGCCGGCGCCGACCACCTCGACGTCGCCACCGCACTGACCGGCGCCGCGTTCGAGATCTTCACCCGGCACCGGGGCGCGACCCGCGCCTTCCTGATCGAGAGCCACGCCGACGCCGACCACGGCGCGGTGAGCGAGCGGTTCCTGCACGGACTCGCCACCACCGTCACCGACTGGATGATCGCGCACTTCGGCGCCACCCGGGCCGGCGCCGAGTCGGCCTGGCGGATCCTCTTCGCCTTGGGCGTCAGCCGGGCTCTGCTCGACGACGACCAGATCTCCGCGCACCGACTCACCGCCGACGAGCTCGCCCGGACCACGGGCCGCGCCATCCTGGGCGCGCTCCAGGAGTAGGGTCGAAGGGTGCCCGCCAGCCCCGTCGACCCCGATCGCGGACCGGCCGGGAGGATCGGCCTGTTCCACCTCAAGGACTCCCCCGGCGCACACCGGGTGGCGCTGCGCGCCGGCCTGAGCGTGGCGGTGCCACTGCTGGCCTGCCTCGCGCTCGACCACCCCGAGTGGACGCTGTATGCGGCCTTCGGCGCCTTCACCTCGCTCTACGGGCGCAACCACATCCATCTGCCACGCGCGGTGATGCAGGCCAGCGCCGGCGTGGCGCTGACCCTGACCGTGGTCGCCGGTGCCGCGATGGCCCGCGCGGGGATCACCGACCTGCGCCTGCTGCTCGGCAGCCTGGTCGTGGTGATGCTGGGCCAGCTGATCGCCGAGCGCCAGGACTGGCATCCGCCGGGCCCGATCTTCCTCAGCTTCGCCTTCGGCGCGGTCGCCTCAGCCCCGCCCCTGCACGACAGCCTCTGGGTGCCGGCCGCGGTGGCCGGACTGACCGCCCTCTTCGGGGTGGTGATCGGCAACGTCGGCGCGGTGGTGCGCCGTCAGCGCAGTGACCACGCCCCCAGCCCGCGGCCGCTGTCGGGGCACGCGGTCCGGCTCGGGATCGGCGTGCTGCTCGCCGGCTCGTTGGCCCTGGCCTCCGGCCTCGGGCATCCGTACTGGGCGATCGTGGCCCTGGTCGCCGCCCTGGCCGGCCCGGACCTCGCCTCCCGCTCGGCCCGTGCCTGGCACCGCGTGCTCGGCACCCTGGCCGGGCTGCTCCCGGCGGCGATCCTGCTCAGCCTGCCGCTCAGCCCGGTGGGCATCGTGCTGACCGTCGTCGTGCTCCAGGTGCTGACCGAGCTGGTGGTGGGACGCAACTACGCGCTCGCCCTGCTCTGCATCACGCCGATGGCGCTGCTGATGGGTCAGCTCGCCGCGGAGCGCCCGATCGGCGGCCTGCTGCTGGATCGCGGCGCGGAGACCGCGATCGGCGGCGCCGTGGCGCTGGCGATGATCGTCGCCGAGCGGCTCGCCTCGCGCCGCCGCGCGCGCTGAGCACCCCGCTACCAGCGCTGGCGCACGTCCTCCGCCCAGCCGAACAGGTCGGCGAAGACGATCCACGAGCCGCCACCGAGATGGACGTGGCCCGACCAGGTGCCGAAGCACTGATGGGTGAACGAGGAGATCACCTTGAAGTCGGTCTCGGTGACCTTGTCGTACTCCGGGGTGAAGGTCAGGTCGACGTCGTGGCCGTGGATCCGCCACGGTGCCAGCCAGTCCTCGGTGTCGTAGGTCCACACCAGCTCGTCGCTGATCTTGTGCAGGCGCCCGTCGACGACCAGCGCGTTCTCCACCGAGCCGGTGCCGTCGGTCCAGCGCCCGCCGACCTGGACGCCGATCCGGCGTCCGTTGCTCGTCCCCGAGCCTGCGCCCCAGTTCCACTGCATCCGGTGCGGCCAGCGGCCGCGGCCGTGGTCCAGCGTCGCCCAGGAGTCCCCCTCGGGCAGCCGGTGCTCGACGCCGTCGACCCAGATGCTGCCGCGGGCCGGACGGGCCACGTCCTTGACCGTGTACTGGAAGAGCCGCTCGCTCCACGGCACCACGATGCCCAGCGACTCGTGGCCGGCCGGCCGCTCGGCCACCACCTCGACCCGGACCCGGTCGCTCTGCGCGCGCAGCACCGTGCCGCCGTCGACCTCCTCGATCTCGATCGAGAGCCCCTTCGAGCGCAGCCGCGCCACCCCCTTGCCGAGCGTTCCGGGCAGCTCGACGCCGGCACCCAACGGGGTGATCGCATCGAGGTTGATCGGGGTCTGCGTGGCCCGGTCGAGGACCCACAGGTTGTTGACGCCCGCATAGTCGATGTCGGAGAGCACGATAGCCACCACGTGGCTGGGCGTGGTGATCGCCCAGTACTCCCAGCGCTTGTTGCGGCCCTTGCCCACCCTGCCGACGCCGATGCCGTCGGTGCGCACCAGCGGCGTGCGGCACCAGCCGATCGCCTCCGGATCGAGGTGGCCGTCGGGCAGGGTCAGGGAGACAGGCTCTGTGAGCTCACGCTCGCGGACCCGCACCGGTGCCGGCACCCGGCCCACGGCGCGGTCGAACTCGGCCCGCAGGCCGGCGTTGGAGGCCCGGATCGCCTCGGCATCGACCTTGAGCACCCGCCGGTCGTAGGTCAGCAGGCCGTTGGTCTCGGACTCGACATCGCTGAGCTGGGTGTAGACGAAGGCGGCCAGCCCGTCGGCGATCGCCGGGCGCACCTGGCGCTGCTGCAGGTCGCGGAAGGCGCGCTCGAACGCATCGCGCTCGGCGATCCTGCGGTAGCCGAACTCGGCGTCGTTCCAGCAGTGGCCCGCGACCCGGTGCGAGTAGCCGCCGTACTCGCTGAGCACCGCGACCCGGTCGTCGGCCGCATCGGCGGCGCTCAGTCGGTAGGGCTTGAAGTAGACGTGGCGACTGGCCATGTCGCCGACGCCCTGGTCGTGCCAGCCGGAGGTGGAGTCGATCGGGCGGGTCGGGTCGAGCGCCCGGATCTGCTCGGTGACGGCGGCCGCATCGAACTGGCCCCAGCCCTCGTTGAACGGCACCCAGGCCACCACGCTCGGCGAGTTGCGCAGCAGGGTGACGGTGCGCTCGACCTCGGCACGGAACTCCTCGCGGCCCGCGGCGTCCTGGCGCCCGAAGAGCCGGTAGCGGCGGTCGTCGAGACGCACCGGCGCCATCACCGGGGTGGTGATCACGGCGTGCTTGTAGCTGCGACCACCGTTGACCATGTCCTGCCAGACCAGCATCCCGAGCCGGTCGCAGTGGTAGTACCAGCGCAGCGGCTCGATCTTGATGTGCTTGCGCAGCATGGTGAAGCCCAGGTCCTTGGCGGTCTGGATGTCGTAGGCCAAGGCGTCGTCGTGCGGCGCGGTGAGCAGCCCGTCGGGCCAGTAGCCCTGGTCCAGCAGCCCGGCCTGCAGCACCGGCTCGCCGTTGAGCAGCAACCGCGAGCGGCCCTGCGGGTCCTGGCCGACGCCGAGGGTGCGCAGCGCCGCATAGGAGGTGACCCGGTCCTCGCCGGCCACCACCTCGAGGTCGTAGAGGTGGGGGTCCTCGGGCGACCAGGGGCGCACCGACGACGGGGTGAGGGTGATCGGCTCCCCGGGCGCGCCCGTCTGGGTGCCGACGACCGCGTCGCCGTCGCGCAGGGTGACGGTGACCGACTCCCTGCGCACCGGGGCTCCGCCGAGGCCCACGGTGACGTGCAGCGCGCCGCGCCACTGCCCCGGCGTGCCGGCCAGCTCGGCGGTGTGGTCGATCGTCTCGATCCAGCGCAGCGGCACCCGCTCCAGCCAGACGCTCTGCCAGATCCCGGACTGCGGGGTGTACCAGATGCCGCTCGGCTTCAGCCGCTGCTTGCCGCGGGCATGCCAGGAGGTGTCGCTGAGGTCGCGCACCCGCACCACGATCTCGTGGTCGGCGACGTTGCGCAGCGCCTCGGTGATGTCGAGGCTGAACGGCAGGAAGCCACCCAGGTGGCTGCCGACCGAGGTGCCGTCCACCCAGACCTCGCACCGCTGGTCGACGGCGCCGAAGTGCAGCAACAGCCTGCCCTGGCGGGCCATCGCCGCGCTCAGTCGCAGGGTGCGCCGGTACCAGAGCGCCTGGTCGGGCTGGAGCGTGCGCTCGACCCCCGACAGCGGCGCCTCGGGTGAGAACGGCACCAGGATCTCGCCGTCGAACCGCGCCGGGACGACGCGCTCCTCGGCCGAGGTGAAGGCGTAGTCCCAGAGCCCGTTGAGGCTCACCCAGTCGTCGCGCATCAGCTGCGGGCGCGGATGCTCGGCCAGTACCTGCGTGGGGTCGAGGCGCTCGCCCCACGGCGTGGTCATCATGCTGCTGTCTCCTGCTGTTGCTTGACTCCTGCTCGCTGCAGGGCGCGCAGCGGCAGCACCACGAGCAGTGCCACCACTGCTGCGGCGATGAAGATCCACGGCGTCGGCACCTGCTTGGTGACGCCGAGGTCGACGTAGGTCTCGTCGGCGCCCGAGATGACCGCGGCACCGATGAACGGCCCGATCACCGACGGCACCAGGACCGCGGCGATCATCCGCAGTCCCTGCACCTGGCCGACGCGATCGGCCGGCGTCAGGTTGCGCACGGTGGCCGAGAGCCCCGCGACGGCGACCAGGAAGCCACCGATGGCGGCGATCCCGGCGAGGATCACCACCGGCTGGGCGCGGGCGACGAACATCGCCAGCAGGCCGGTGACGTAGCCGACCACGACGATCGGGAGCGCCCGGAGCACGCCGTGGGCGGCGAGCAGCCGGCCGCCGAGGATGCTCAGCACCGAGGCGCCGATCAGCACGCAGGCCAGCACCAGCGCGTAGCCCTCGATCCCGAGGTACTTCTCGACGTAGATGATCAGGTACGGCAGGAACACCTGGAAGCTGACGCCGAGCACCGCCCAGGCGGCCAGGGTGTAGTAGAGCCAGGGGTTGCCGCGCACGGTGCTGGGTCGCAGCCCGTGCAACACGGAGGAGAGGTAGGAGCCGCTCGGCCGCGGCACCGCCTCGGCCCCGCGCAGGCCCCACCACGACGCTGCGCCGACCACGGCGGTGACGCCACCGACGACCGCGAAGAAGGCTCCCCACGCGCCGTCCTGGGTGAGCGGGTCGAGGGCACCGAAGACCAGCAGCATGGCCAGCAGCGGCATCGCCTGGATGACGCCGTCGACCTTGGCCCGGTTGGCCGGGACCGTGTTGTCAGTGACCCAGGCCTGGAAGGCGGCGTCGTTGGCACCGGAGCCGAGGAAGCTCATCACGCAGTCCAGCAGCACGATCGAGACCACGGCGATCGCCACCGCGTTCTGCGCCGACCCGAGCTCGCCGGCGCTCTGCGGACTGATCAGCCCGAAGCCGGCGGTGGTGATCCCCCACAGCACGTAGCCGATCGCGATGAACTCGCGACGGCGTCCGCGACGGTCCGAGGCGGCGCCCACCAGCAGGGTGGCCACGGTGGCCGCGACCGCGCTGGTGGAGACCAGCAGCGCCAGCACCTGCGGGTTGTCGGTGATCGTCTCGTGGACGAACACGTTGAGGTACATGTTCTCCACGGCCCAGGCCACCTGGCCGATCAGGCCGAGCAGGACGATCCAGCTCCAGGTCCGGGCGCCGACCTGCGCCACCGGAGGCTGGCTCACAGAGCCATGAACAGGATCTGCTCCCGGGTGTACTCATGGCTGGGGTGCTGCTCGCGCAGGTGCGCCTGCACGTTCTCGACGAGCTCGTCCTCGTCCTTGCCGGTGAGCAGGACGCCGCAGGGGCAGGTGAGTCGGGTCTTCATCGGTTACCTCCCAGTGGTGATGCCCCACCGGTCGGTGGGGCCGCCGAAGCGTGGCGCAAGTCTGCCAGCGTTTGCGACGCTGAGCGGGCGAATCAGCTGTCCAGCATGGAGAACAGGTCGGGCTCCTCGGCCTCGGCCTGCTTCGGCTCGGCGTCCGGGTGGTCGACCTTCGCTCCGGCGAAGCCCGGCCCGGGCTCCGGCGCGGTGCCCGACTTCCAGGAGAGGGCAGCGGCGTTGGCCAGCGAGTCGGCGGCCTCGTTGAGCGGGTGGCCGGCGTGGCCCTTGACCCACTCGAAGCGCACCTTGCGTCCCTGCATCGCGGCGTCGAGCGCCTTCATCAGCTCGACGTTGAGGACCGGCTTCTTGTCCTTCTTGCGCCAGCCGTTGGCCTTCCAGCCCTTCATCCACTTGGTGATCGAGTTGATCACGTACTGGCTGTCGCAGAAGACGTGCAGGTCGTCGTCGATGTGCGCGGTCTGCTGGAGCAGGTCCAGCACCGCCATCAGCTCGCCCATGTTGTTGGTGCCGTGCGCCCAGCCGCCGGCCGCCCAACAGGTCTCGTCGACGTACCAGGCCCATCCGGCGGGGCCGGGGTTCCCGATGGCGGAGCCGTCTGCTGCAGCAATGATCGTCACCACGCCATCATCCCACTGCACTGACGGGCTTCGGATGCCGACTAGCCTGGCGAGCATGAGCACTGACACCGAGATCAACGTGGTCAACGTCCCCGAGAAGGGCCGCTTCGAGATCCATGTCGACGGCGAGCTGGCCGGCTTCACCGAGTACGTGGACCGCGAGGACGCGCGCGTCTTCCCGCACACCGAGGTCGACGAGGCCTACGCCGGACAGGGCCTGGCCAAGCGGGTGATCCGCGAGGGCCTCGAGGCCACCCGGGCGCAGGGCAAGCTGGTGCTGCCGGTCTGCCCCGCCGTGCGCGGCTTCATCGCCAAGAACCCCGAGTACGTGGACCTGGTGCCCGAGGCGCGGCGCGCCGAGTTCGGCCTGGCCTGACTCACTCCATCCGGGCCGGTAGCACCTCGAAGCCCCGCAGGATGCGGGTGCTGCGCCGGTGTGCCCCCGGCAGCAGGGTGAGGTCGGGGTAGCGCTCGAAGATCGAGCGGAGCCCGACCTCGCCCTCCATCCGGGCCAGCATCGCGCCCAGGCAGTGGTGCCGCCCGGCGGAGAAGGAGAGATGCTCGCGGGCGTTCTCGCGGGCGACGTCGAAGCGGCCCGGGTCGGCGAAGACGGCAGGGTCGCGGTTGGCGCCGGCGAGCAGGGTGGTGACCAGGTCGCCCTCGCGCACCCGCTGGCCGGCGATCTCCGTCTCCTTCACGCAGGCACGGCCGGTGAGCAGCACGGGCGGGTCGAGCCGCAGCACCTCCTCCACGGTGTTGGACCACAGCGACGGGTCGGCGCGCAGCACCTCGAGCTGGTCCGGGTTGTCGTGCAGCAGCGCGATCCCGTTGCTGAGCAGGTTGACCGTGGTCTCGAAGCCGGCCGCCAGCACCAGGCCCGCGGTCGAGCGGAGCTCGGTCTCGTTGAGCCCGCCGTCCTGGTCGCGGACCGCGACCAGCTCGCTGAGAAGGTTGTCGCCGGGGTTGCGCCGCAGGTTCTCCAGGTGCTCGCCGAGCCAGGCGTCGAAGTCGGCCAGGGCGCGGTCGACGGCGCGGTACTGGCGCCACGGCAGGCCGAGGTCGAGGCTCGGGGCGGCCGCGGCGCCGAACTCGAGCACCCGCTGCTGCTGGTGGTCGGGGACGCCGAGGATCTGCGCGATCACGGTGACCGGGAGCCGCGCACAGTAGGCCTCCACCAGGTCGACGTGGTCGCGGCCCTTGAGCTCGTCGAGCAGCTCGTCGGCGATCGCCTGGGTGCGCGAGCGCAGCTGTTCGACCTTGCGCATGGTGAAGACCTTCATCACCAGCTTGCGGTAGCGGGTGTGGTCCGGCGGCTCGGTGACCAGCAGCGACGGCGGCTCCACCGGGTGCAGGGTGCGCGGCGCGGTGGCGTCCGAGATCCGGCCCAGGGTGCCGGTCCGCCCCGGGATGCCGGTGCGGAAGTCGTTGCTGGTCAGCACCTCGCGAACCACCGCGTGGTCTGCCGTCAGCCGGGAGAAGCTGGAGGCGGTCAGCGGCCCCTGCGCGCGGACCTGCTCGATGATCGCGAAGACCGGATCGTCGACGCCCCTGCTCGCCGACTGGCTCGAGGCGATCAGCGATGCCTGGATGTCACCGCGGCGTGCGGCCATCCGCAGCACGGTGCGGGGAACCCCATGGGCGATCCCCCAGTGGACGAACGAGCGCGCTTGCGAGATGACGGTCACATCGTCACGCTAGCCAGCAATTGACAATCGTTCAACAGTATCCGCGCAACTCGTCCGGCCGGGCCGATCCATAGACTCCTCGACGTGAAGCACGACCTCTTCTCCCCCGACCCGACGCCGACCGCCGAGATCGAGCGCATCGAGGCGGCCTACGCACCGCTCACCGACGCCGTGCGCAAGCTCATCGACGCCACCATCCGCTCGACGATCACCGACGAGGCGACCCTCGCCGACGCCGCCGCCCAGATCACCGCGATCACCGAGAAGCTGGCCAGCGAGCAGCTGCCCGGCGCAGCAGGCGTGCACTTCAACGACGAGGGCCGGGTCTGGAACTGGGGCAACACCGTGGTCGGGCAGCGCAACGCGGTGGCGCCGCCACTGCGCAGCGAGCACCGCGCGGACGGCGTGCACGCGCAGGTGAGCCTCGGCGCCGCCTACGAGGGACCGCCCGGCCTGGTGCACGGCGGCGTCACCGCCCTGCTGCTGGACCAGGTGATGGGGCAGGCGGCGGCCGATCGTCGCCGAGTGCTGATGACCGGCACCCTCAAGCTCCGCTACCGCCGCGGCACCCCGCTCGGTGACCTGCGCCTGCGTGCGTGGATCGAGTCCGAGTCCGGCCGCAAGGTGCGGGTCAGGGCCGGCATCTACGACGCCGACGGGCTCACCGTCGAGGCAGAGGGCCTCTTCATCGAGCCGCGGATGCCGGACGCGGGCGCCTGACCGGCCCCGGCACTCAGCGCGGGACGAAGACCCAGTAGTCGAGGTCGAGCAGCACGCCCTCGGCGTACTTGCCGTCCTCGCCGCGCAACGTCATCGACTCGTCGCGGCCCCGGGTCGCGACCAGGCGCAGCCGCAGCGCGCCCACTCCGGGGGCCGCCACCTCGGCCTTGTCCAGCACCTCGGACCAGGCGTAGACGGTGTCGCCGGCGAAGGCGGGCGAGGTGTGCGCACCCGCATTGATCGCGGCGATCAGCTGCGCGTTCGCGAGTCCGTTGAAGGAGAGCGCGCGTGCCATCGAGATGATGTGGCCGCCGTAGATCAGCCGGCGACCGTCGGGGCGCGCCTCGGCGTTGAAGTGCACCTTGGCGGTGTTCTGCCACAGCCGGGTGGCCATCATGTGCTCGGGGTCGGTCAGCGTGACGCCGTCGACGTGGTCGATCCGCTCGCCGACCACATAGTCGTCGAACCGGTGCGGCTCGCCCGCAGCGGCGAAGTCGTAGTCGAGGAAGTCGAGACCGGCCGGGATGTGCAGGTCAGCGGCCGCCACCGACGGCGCCAGGTCAGGCAGGACAGTCTCCGGCGCCGGCGCCTCGTGGTCGCGCTTGTGCACCATCACCCAGCGTGCCCACTCCAGGGCCACCTCGCCACGCTGGTTGGTCGCCGTCGAGCGCACGTAGACCACGCCGCTCTTGCCGTTCGAGTTCTGCTTGAGGCCGATCACCTCGGAGCGGGTCGCGAGCGTGTCGCCCGGCACCACCGGCTCGTGGAACCTCAGCTCCGCGTAGCCCAGGTTGGCGACCGCGTTCAACGAGACGTCGGGAACCGTCTTGCCGAAGGCGATGTGGAAGGCGATCAGCTCCTCGACCGGGGCCGGGCGCAGCCCCACCGACGCCGCGAACTCCGCGGACGACGGCAGCGCGAAGCGGGTCGGGTAGAGGGCCCCGTACAGGGCCCGGTCGCCCTCGGTGACCGTGCGCGGCGTCGCGTGCTCGATCACCTGACCGAGGAAGAAGTCCTCGAAGAAGTTGCCCGCGTTGGTCTTGCTGGTGGCGCTGCTCATGGTCGAACCCGTGGTCATGGTCGAACATTGTGCCGGACGCCACAAGCCGTCCCGCTCAGCGGGCCTGCCGCACCGCCAGGGCGACCAGGTCGCGCGCCGGGCCCTCGGGCGGATGCGGGCCGTCGCGCCAGACTGCGTGCAGCACCCGGGTCAGGTCCAGATCGGGGACGTCGATCGCCACCAGCCGACCGGTCGCGAGGTCGTCGCGCACGGCGTGCGCCCCCAGCGCGGCAGGCCCGGCGCCGGCGGCGACCGCAGAGCGCACGGCTGCGGTGCTGGAGAGCTCCAGCACCGGCGGCGGGGTGTCATAGGCCGCGAGCGCCCGCTCCAGCACGGTGCGGGTCCCCGACCCGGCCTCGCGCACCACCAGCGGGGTCCAGGCCAGCTTGGCCGCGCTCACCCGGCGGCGGGACTGCAGCGCCCACGGGTGCCCGGCACCGACCACGACCACCAGCCGATCGGTGCCGACCCGGCGACGTCGGAGCCCGGACGGCGCCTCCGGCCCCTCCACGAAGCCCAGGTCCACCTCGCCGGCCTCGACCAGCCCGACCACGCGATCGGTGTTGGTCGCAGTCATCGTGATCTCGGTCGGCTGCAGGCCTCGCTGGACCTGGTGGGCGCGCAGCGCGACCAGCCAGCCCGGCAGCATGTGCTCGGCGATGGTGAGGCTGGCGGCCACCTTGAGGTGGGCCCGTCGGTCGACCCGCAGGGCCGCGATGCCGGCGTCCATCTGCTCGGCGGCCTCGATCACCCGGCCTGCCCACTGGGCCAGCAGCTCACCGGTGGGGGTGAGCTCGGAGCCGCGCTTGCTGCGCGCCACCAGCGGCTCGCCGACCAGGCCCTCCATGGTGCGCAGTCGCGACGATGCCGCCTGCTGACTGATCCCGAGCTCGGTGGCACTGGCGCCGAGGCTGCCGGTACGGGCGATCACCAGCAGCAGCTCCAGGGAGCGGAGGTCGGGGACTCGCGTGCTCAACACCTCACAAGCCTACCTTGTGACAACCCAAACTTGTTGTCATTGTGGGGCCGCGGCGCCCTGCACAGACTGGAGTCATGACTCTTCGTGTGGCGATCGTGGGCGCCGGCCCGGCCGGGATCTATGCAGCCGACCAGCTGATCAAGTCCGAGGCCGAGGTCTCCATCGACCTGATCGAGCGACTGCCCGCGCCCTATGGCCTGGTCCGCTACGGCGTGGCTCCGGACCACCCGCGGATCAAGGAGATCATCAAGGCTCTGCAGCGGGTGCTGGCCCAGCCCGAGGTCCGGTTCATCGGCAACGTCACCCTTGGCGAGGACGTCAAGCTCGAGGAGCTGCGCGAGTTCTACGACGCCGTGGTGGTCTCCACCGGCGCGATGGCCGACCGCGCCCTGGACATCCCCGGCGAGGACCTTCCCGGCAGCCACGGCGCCGCCGACTTCGTCTCCTGGTACGACGCGCACCCGGACGTTCCGCAGACCTGGCCACTGGACGCGAAGAGCGTCGCGGTGATCGGCGTCGGCAACGTCGCCCTCGACGTCGCGCGGGTGCTGGCCAAGACCGGCGACGAGATGCTGGTCACCGACATCCCGCAGCACGTCTACGAGGGGCTGAAGGCCAAGACCACCACCGACGTGCACGTCTTCGCGCGCCGCGGCCCGGCCTACGCGAAGTTCTCCCCGCTCGAGCTGCGCGAGCTCAACCACTCCCCCAACGTGGAGGTGGTCGTGCACCCCGAGGGCTTCGACGTCGACGAGCACGGCATGGAGCACATCGCGAAGCACAAGGCACAGAAAATGGTGCTCAACACCCTCTCCAACTGGGTGGGCCGCGACCTGGAGGGCAAGCCGCACCGGATCCACCTGCACTTCGCCGAGGCGCCGACCGAGATCCTCGGCGGCCCGGACGGCGTCACCGGGCTGCGCACCGAGCGCACCCAGGCCACCGGCGACGGCGGCGTCGAGGGCACCGGCGAGGTCACCGACTGGGACGTCCAGGCGGTCTACCGCGCGGTGGGCTATCGCAGCACCGCGATCCCCGGCGTGCCGTTCGACGAGCGCGCCGCGGTGATCCCCAACGACGGCGGACGGGTCCTGGACCTGGCCGGCGAGCGGATCGAAGGGCTGTACGTGACCGGCTGGATCAAGCGCGGACCGGTCGGCCTGATCGGTCACACCAAGAGCGACGCCGCCGAGACGGTCGCGCACCTGCTCGCCGAGACCACCCCGAGCGCCCCCGCGCGCAGCACCGCCGACGTCGACGCCTGGTTGGCCGAGCGCGGAGTGCCGGCCACCTCCTTCGCGCAGTGGCAGCGTCTGGACGAGCACGAGATCGCCCTCGGCGAGGCGTCCGGCCGCGAGCGGGTCAAGGTCGGCGAGCGCACGGAGATGCTGCGCATCGGCGCCGGCGAGTAGCTCCGGCACGGGGCACTAGTCCGGGCCCGGCCGATCGTCGCCGATCCCGCGGGCGTGCAATGCCTCGCCGGTGGCGTGCGCATGGGCCACGACCCGGATCACCATCGGCGTCAGCAGGGCCCGTGGGTCTCGCTCGAGACCACGGGCCTTGGCGGCCTGAGCGGTCTCGGCCGCGATCGCCAACGTGGTGGGGATGCCCCGGATCAGCAGGGAGAAGGCCAGCGCGACCAGCTCCGGATCGACGCCGACCCGGCGCAGCGGTCGGCACGCCCGGGTGATCGCGTCCAGCATCTCGTCGACCGAGGTGGTCACCGTGAGCACCGTGGCCAGCAGGATCAGCGCCACCAGGGCCCCGACCACGGTGAAGGCACGCTCCGGGCCACGCTGCCAGGCCTGGTAGAGCGCGAGCAGCGTCATCATCACCAGCATGCCGCGCAGGGTGCGCAGCACCAGCGCCGCTCGTGCCCGCGCCACCAGCAGCAGCGCCAGCGCCGTTGCCAGCACCAGAGCGGTGAGCAGCGCCGAGGAGCCCAGCACGGTGAGCAGGCTGATCGCTGCCAGCGCCGCGATCTTGGCGCCGGGCGGCATCCGATGCAGGAACGAGGAGCCCGGCTGGTAGACGCCGAGCAGGTCGCGACTCATGCCGGCTCGCGCTGCTCGACCAGCGAGCGGTAGTGCGCGATCACCTCGACGGGGACGCCGTCGGCGACCACCTGCCCGCCGTCCACCAGCAGGGCGCGGTCGCAGCGCCCGGCAAGCTCGAGGTCGTGGGTGGCGAGCACCAGCTGCTGCGACAGACCGAGCAGCAGGGCGCCGATCCGGCGGGCGTTGGCCAGGTCGAGCAACGTGGTCGGCTCGTCGGCGACCAGGATCGCGGGCTCGGTGGCCAGCACCCCGGCCAGGGCCAGCAGCTGCCGCTGGCCGCCGGAGAGCGAGTGCACGCTGCGCCGAGCCAGCTCCCCGATCCGATACTCCTCGAGGATGCCCTGCGCCGCCTGCTCGCGCTGCTCCTTGTCACGATGACGTCGTCGCAGGGAGAGGGCGACGTCCTCGATCGCGGTGGGCATCACCAGCTGGGCGGAGGGATCGGTGAACGCGAAGCCCACCTGACGGCGGACCGCGCGACCCTCGGTGGCGACGTCCAGGCCATTGACCAGCACGCTGCCCCGGGTCGGCAGCACCAGGCCGTTGACCAGGCGGGCGAGGGTGGACTTGCCGGAGCCGTTCGGGCCGATCAGCGCCACCCGGCGCTCGGTCAGGGCGAGCGAGACGCCCCGAAGGATCCCGACCGATCCCTCGGGGCCCTCGGCGTCCACATGGACGTCGTGGAACTCGATCAAGCCGCGCTCGGCTCCAGCGCGGCGCTCCGCTCGGCGGGCGCGGTGCTGCGCGGCATCAGCCAGCCGAACGCGCGGTGCACCGAGGTGGCCACCAGCGCCATCGCGACGTTCTTGAGCACGTCGCCCGGGAAGAACTGCGCGTCGTAGATGAAGGCGGCCTTGATGCTCATGTCGGCGCGCCAGGCCAGGTTGAGGGCGCCCAGGGTGTGGATCAGCAGGAAGCTGCTGAGCAGGCCGGCAGTGAAGACCAGGGTGAAGTCGCTGGCGCGCTCGCGGTTGCGCGAGACCAGGTAGCCGCAGAGCGCTGCGGCCAGGGGGAAGGCGACCAGGTAGCCGGCGGTGGGCCCGGTGAAGTGCCCCAGGCCGGCGGCGCCGCCGGAGAAGATCGGCAGCCCGATCGCCCCGCCCGCCAGGTAGAGGGTGACGGCGAGGAAGCCGCGGACCGGGCCGAGGCAGGCTCCGACCAGCAGCACGCCGAAGGTCTGCAGCGAGAACGGGACGCCGGCGCCGGTCTTGATGTCCGGGAGCAGGGCACAGACGGCGATCAGGGCGGCGAAGCCGGCGATCAGGGCGACGTCGAGGGGACGGGAGCGGGGGTTCATCGAAGGTCCTTCCAGGTGAACTGAACGGTGTTCAGGTTAGCTGCGACCTGAACACCGTTCACCCGGGGGTCCCGCTACCGTCCGGTACCCCCATCGCGCACGCTCGCCGCGAGCCGCTCCCCCAGCAACCGGCCGAGCGTGAGCGCCGGCGTCAGCAGCATTCCGGAGCAGAAGCTGTTGCCGCAGGTGGCTGCGGCACCGATCACCTCGCCGACCGCATGCAGCCCGGTGATCACCTCGCCGTCCGCCCGCCGCACCGCGCACTCGGCGTCGACGTCGAGGCCCTGGAAGGTGACCAGGGTGACCGCATGGTTGCGCAACGCATAGAACGGCGCCGTCGCGATCGGCGACGGCAGGTGACGCCGTCCGAACTCGGCGTCCTCGCCGCGGGCCACCGCGTCGTTGTAGCGCGCCACGGTCGCCGCCAGCCCGGCCGGATCGATGCCCGCCAGCTGTGCCAGCTCGCCGAGCGTGGCCGCCGCATGCACCCCCGGCCGAGTGTTGGCCATCGCCCGCACCTGGTCCGGCTCCTTGCCGACGACGATCTGCCGCTCGCCGGTGGCGCCGTCCAGCGCGGCGTCGTCGAAGACGGTCCAGAAGGTCTGCTCCGCGACGCCGACCAGGGCACGCTCCTTCTCGTCGATCGACGGCTCGTCCTCGGCCACCCACCGGTTGCCGTCGCGGTCGACGTAGATCTCCACCGGCGGACGCTCGCTGGTCAGCCGCTGCCGGTCGTGCCAGTTCGCGCGCCCCGGCGACACCGGGTCCGGCAGGCCGCCGAAGGTCGGCAGGTAGGAGCCCTGCCCCTGCAACGCGGCGCCGACCGAGCGGCCCAGGTGGATGCCGTCCCCGGTCGAGGTCCGCGCGGCGGCCGAGACCAGAGGCACCCCCTCCAGCTCAGTGAACAGCTCGGCGTCGGCGCCGTAGCCGCCGGTCGCCAGCACCACCGCCGTCGCCCGCACGGCGACCTCGCGCCCGCCGCGGAGCACCTCCACGCCCACGACCGCCCCGCCGCCGTCGGAGTCGCCGTCGGACTGGAGCAACCCGGTCACCGGGGCCTGGGTCCAGACCTCGAGGGCCTGGCCGGCGGCCTGCGCTCGAGCGAGCTCCTGCTCCAGCACCGCGAGGATCGAGAGGCCCTCGTCCACGCCGTAGACCGTGCGCGCGATCCGGTACGGCTCGTGGCCGTAGACGATCCGCGGGGTCTCCGCGGCGAAGGCGAACCCAGCCTCCTCGAGCCGGTCGACGGTCTCGGCCGCGTGCTCGGCGACCAGCTGCGTCAGATCGGCCCGCGCGCTCGCGCCGCTGATCCGGGCGATGTCGTCCAGATGCTCGGCCGGCGAGTCGACGATGCCGCGCTGCCGTTGCCGCCGGCTACCGGCCGCGGCCAGGTGACCGCCCGACAGGTGCAGCGTGCCCCCGAGGCGCTGGTCCTTCTCCACCACCAGCACCCGGGCTCCACCCCGCGCCGCCGCGAGCGCCGTCGCCAACCCGGCCGCGCCCGCTCCGACCACCAGCACATCGACCGTCATCCCACTCACCGTCCGCTCCGCTCGATCACCAGATGGGGCGCCCCGAACGGGGCGGCGACCACCAGGGCGCGGGTGCTCCCGAAGCCCGGCAGGTCCACCTCGACGATCGGGCCGGCCGCACCGAGCGCCGCGCGCGCGATCTGCTCGACGTCGTCGGCGAGCACGACCAGGCCGAGCAGGCCGCGTCGCGGCGCCACGCCGTGTCCGGCCAGCGAGCCGCCGAGGCCCGCGCCGACTCCGTAGTCGACGACGTTGACGTAGGTCTGCTGCCGACTCGGCCCGATCGTCACCGACCGCACCCGCAGCTCCTCCCCGACCCCCATCAGCGCCGAGAAGGAGGCGTCGACGAAGTCGTACTCGTAGACCACGCCCCAACCGAAGACCTGGCGGTACCAGGCGACGGTCGGCCCCGCGTCACTGAGCGGCAGCGAGATGCTCACCGGCTCACTGAGCACCAGGTCCCGGACCTCGGCGAAGTCGGCGAAGAAGTCGCGGTCGCCGTGCAGGAACGCGGTGACCACGCCGTCCGGACCGTGGCGATGCGCCTCACGGAAGCCGCCCTCGTTGGTCTCGTACGACGCCTCGGCGGCCTGCATCGCGAACCCGGCGGAGGCCGCATGCGCCAGCGCCTCGTCGAAGTCGGGGGCATAGAAGTCGACGACGCGCAGCGCGTCGCGGTGGACCCGGGAGTGCTCCTCACGGATCGGCGCTCCGGGCTCGGCGAACCGGCACAGCACCGCTCCCGCCTCCACCCCCGGGGTCGCGAAGGCCTGGAGCCGGATCGGGCCGGGCACGCCGAAGAGGTCGGCGCTCGTCGGCGCCGAGAGCTCCGTCGGCGCCGCGGCGGTCATCGCGAAGACGTCGACCAGCTGGCGCTCGTGCTCGCCGGGCGACGCGGTCGAGATCAGCGGACCGTAGATCCTGGAGGTGCTCATGTATATATCATATTGGAATGACCCCATCGGCTGTCACCACAACCCGCGCGGTACACCTGGCGCGCCCTGTCCGCGGCCACCCGGAGCCCGACGACTTCACCCTGGTCGAGGAGCCGTTGCCGCGCCTCGCGGACGGCAAGGCGCTGGTCCGGGTGGACGCCCTCTCGCTCGATCCGTACCTGCGCTCCCTGCTGGACAACGGCCACCTCGACGACCCGCCGATCCGGCCCGGCGAGCCGATGGCCGGGCGTGCACTCGGCACCGTCCTCGCCTCCGACTCCCTGCCGGCCGGCACCCGGGTCCTGGGCGAGACCGGGTGGCGCGAGCACGCGGTGCTGCCGGTGGCCGCGCTGACCCCGGTCGAGGTGCCCACCGGGGCGCCGCCGTCCGCGATGCTGGGGATCTTGGGCATGCCCGGCCTGACCGCCTTCGCGGCTCATGCGCGGCAGCTGCTCCCCCGGGCCGGCGAGACCGTGGTGGTCTCCTCCGCCACCGGCGGCGTCGGCTCGCTCGCGGGACAGCTCGCCCGGCGTGCGGGGGCCCGCACCGTCGCCATCGTCGGCAGCACCGGAAAGGTCGCACTGGCCCGCTCGCTGGGCTACGACGAGGTGGTGGTGCGCACCGCGCCGGACTGGATCTCGGATCTGCACGCCGCCTGCCCCGACCGCGTCGACGCCTACCTGCACATGGGCGATCAGGCCACGCTCGACGGCGTCGCGGAGCACCTGGCGATCGGCGCCCGGGTCTCCCTGTGCGGCCTGATCGACCAGTCCAACGGAGCCCCGCCGACCCGGCTCCGGGCCGGCGCGCTGATGGCCGCGCGGGCCACCGCCGTCGGGATGGTGGTCTACGACCACCTCGACCTGGCCGAGGCGCATCGCCGCGAGGTGGGCGACCTGCTCGCGCGCGGCGAGATCCGCCTGGTCGAGGACGTCTGGGACGGCCTCGAGAACGCCGGCGCCGCCTTCGCCGCACTGTTGGCGGGCCGCAATCACGGCAAGGTGATCGTCGAGATCGCCGCCACCCCATCCCCCGCACAAGGAGAGCAGCAATGAGCAATGTGGTGATCACCGGAAGCACCAAGGGCATCGGCCACGCACTGGCCCGCGACTTCCGCAGGCGCGGTCATCAGGTGGTGATCACCGGGCGCAGCCAGCAGGCGGTCGACGACGCTGTCGGCTCGCTGACCGCGGGACCGGGACAGGCCAGGGTGGTCGGGCGCGCGGTCGAAGTCAGCGACCCCACCCAGCACGAGGAGCTGTGGGCGTTCGCCACGGCCGAGCTGGGCGGCGTGGACCTGTGGATCAACAACGCCGGCGTCGCGCACACCACCCAGCCGATCGCCGCGACCACCAGCGAGGCGGTGACGGCGATGGTGCGCACGAACCTGCTGGGCACGATCTTCGGCTCCCAGACCGCCGTCCGCGGGCTCACCGCACAGGGCCACGGCAAGCTCTTCAACGTCCTCGGCGGAGGCTCCGACGGCCGGATCCGACCCGGCATGGGCGTCTACGGCGCCACCAAGCGCGGGCTCGACGGCTTCACCCGCGCGCTGGCCAAGGAGGTGGCCGGCACCGGCGTCATCGTGGGGCAGATCCGCCCGGGCGTGCTGATCACCGAGGGCTGGCTGCGCGAGGCTGCCGCCGCGCCCGAGCAGGTCCGCGCCCAGGCCAAGGCGCTGAGCATCATCACCGACGACGTCGACGACGTCGCCCCCGAGCTGGTCGCCCGGATGCTCGCCTCCACCAAGAACGGCGACGAGATCGCCTGGCTCACCACCACCCGCCTCGCCCGCCGCTTCCTCACCCCCGGCTACGCCAAGAAGCACGACATCCTGGCGCGGCACAACCTCTGACCCCCCAGATAGTCCCTGACGTTTTCGTGGTTTTCGGCCGCCAGAACCACGAAAACGTCAGGGACTATCCAGATTGGCCTGTGGAGAACGGCTGCGAGGCGTCGTAACGGGCACACCCTGAACAGATGGAGTCAGGGACCGGATCAGCGACCGACGGGTGCGTGTGCCCGTGGCCCGGTGGTCCGCGAGCCGGGTTGGTCCAACCCGTGCCGGTCGATCCGCACGGAGTGCGTGGCCCCACGCCCAACCAGGCCCGTGGACCCAAGTGGCGCCGGACGTCGCGCGGTCTCTTCGTCCCCGCCGGAACCACACGCAGTCCCGAGCAGCGGATCCTCGAGGCGAGCATGGTGCTGCCGCGCCACACCGGTCTGACCGGTTGGGCAGCCCTGCGCTGGTGCGGGGCCACCTGGTTCGACGGGCTTGACGTCTCCGGAGCCGAGCTCGAGGTCCAGCTCCTGACGGCGGACCACTCGATCCGCTCCCAGCCGGGCATCCGCGTGAGCGAGGAGCGCCGCAGCTTCGCGACGTTGCGGGTGCTGGACGGCGTCCCCTGTGTCGACGCGGTCCATGCCACGGCGTTCGCGATGCGCTACGCGGCCTCGGCCCGCGAGGCAGGCGTCGTCTTCGAGATGGCGGCCTTCAGCGACGCCGTCTCGATCGCGGAGATCCGCGCCCTGCTGGCCCGGATGAACGGATGGACCGGCGTGCCGCGCGCACGCGAGGCGCTGGCCCACCTCGACGAGAACTCCTGGTCGCCCCAGGAGACCCGGCTGCGTCAGGTCTGGCTGCTGGACGCCCTCTTGCCGAAGGTGCTGGCGAACCGCCCGGTCTTCGACCGCTACGGCAACCACCTGGGAACGCCCGACCTGTTCGACGAGGAGGCCGGACTCGTCGTCGAGTACGACGGCGCGCACCATCTCCAACGCGCGCAACGGTTGCGCGATCTGGACCGCGAGGCGCGGTTCCGCCGGGCCGGCCTGGAGTACCTCGCCGTCGCCTCACTCCGCCAGGACGACCGGGGCAGCCTGATCCGGCTGCTGCGCGAGGCCCGCTCGCGCGCCCGCTTCGCGGCTCCCTCTTCCCGGGCTTGGACCACCGCCCTCCCCCGATGGTGGACGCCTCTGTTCACCGTCGAGCAGCGCCGGTCCCTCGACGCGGAGCAACGCGAGCGGTGGCTGCGGACGCGGCGCGCTGCCGCCTGATCCGTAGCGAACCGGGATAGTCCCTGACGTTTTCGTGGTTTCTGCGTTCCAAAACCACGAAAACGTCAGGGACTATCTCCCACGAAGGCCGGTCCGTCTCCACA
>NZ_BAAALG010000011.1:480119-511385 GCF_039528155.1 Nocardioides dubius
ACTACGGGATCACTTGATCTTGAAGGTGGTCTTGCCGGTCGAGGCCTTGAACTTCGCGTTGGCGGCGAAGGCGGCGGTCACGGTGCGCTTGCCCTTCTTCTTCAGCTGCTTCTTGGTGAGCTTCAGGGTGGCCTTGCCGGACTTCACGGTGACGGTCTTGGTGACCTTGGTGCCGGCACCCTTGACCGTGATCTTCACCTTGCCCGCGGCCTTGTTGGTGACGGCGACGGTGATCACGGCGGTCCGCTTCTTGCTGTTGGCCTTGACCTTGACGGTGGTCTTGGTGGCCTTGGCCGGCGGGACCGGCGACTGGGTCTCGGTGACCGTGGCGCCCACCTCGAACGGCGAGGCGAGGGTGCACGGGATCGGCACGACCATGCCGGCCTCGGCATTGAAGGTCGCATCGCCGAGCACGACCGAGAGGTTCGCAGCCGACGAGGCCACCGTGGTGGTCATGGTCGGCACCGGGATCGGCGCGTTCGGGGCGATCGCAGCAGCAAAGTGGCTGCCGGTCGCGGTGGCGGCGACGCCGCCCGCCTGGACCGGCATGGAGCCGGCGACCGTCACATCGGTCAGCGGCGCCGGAACGATGCCGGGCATGTCGTCGAGGTCGACGGTGACCGTGGTCGCGGTCGTGCCAGCGACCCGGGTGGCGGTGGCCTCCGGCGTGGTCAGGTAGGCGAAGGTCGTGCCGAAGGTGGAGCAGACGAACTGCGCCTCACCGGGCGCGGCGGCCGGCATGTCGATCGCCAGGTCCGGCACAGCGACCGGGGTCGCCAGCGTGCAGGGCACATTGGTCGCACCGAGCGTCATGGTCAGGCCGGTGATGGAGAGCTTGAACGTCTCAGAGGAGGCGGCCACCGGCGTACCGGTCGCGGTCGGCGGCTCGTGGTTCACACCCGAGGTGAAGGGGCCCACCTGGGTGCCGTTCAGCGTGCCGGACTTGGGCGTCCCGCTGACCTCCTGGATCGCGAGCACCGAGGTCTGGGTCTGTGACGGGCTGTTGGCGAAGACCGGCGCGCCGTGGGCCCAGCCATCGAGGAAGTCGGCGGAGATCTGGGCGCGGCCGGCGGCGGTCCACTCGGCCTCGAAGGCGATGTCCGTGGTGTAGGGCACCGTGTACTGGCCGAAGACACAGCTGAAGGCGACGTCCTCCGCGGTCACCGAAGCCGCATGGGCGGGGCTCGCCATCATCAGGGCCGGGACGGCGGCCAATGCCCCCGCAGCCAGGGCGGTGGACGTGAACGCCGCCATCCCCCGGCGGTTCGAACGGAACTTCATGTTTCCTCCTCGCGGTGCCACCCCGCGGACTCGGTGTGGCGTAGGTCTCAACGCGAGAATATACGATATCTACGATCCTGGGGAGCCCTGAACGAAACAGGTGCGTAAATTTCCCGTCACCCGCGACGACGAGCGAGCACGCTCCGCGCCTGGCGCAGCACCGCCTCGTCCACCATCCGGCCGTCGACATCGAGGCCGACCGCCGCTCCCCCGTCGAAGCGCGCCAACAGCGCCTGAGCCCGCGCCACCTCGTCCTCGCCGGGCGTGAAGACCGCATTGGCCACGGGGACCTGGGCGGGATGAATGCAGGCGCGACCCATGAAGCCGAGCCGGCGCAGCGCCTCGGTCGAGGCACGGTAGGCATCCAGATCGCGGAACTGCACCGAGACGGGCGCCATCGGCGCGGCGATGCCTGCGGCAGCGGACGCGAAGATCACCGAGGAGCGCGCGAAGAGCAGCTCCCGCTCGTCGTCCCCCGGCACAACGCCGACGTCGGCCCGCAGGTCCGCCTCGCCGATCTGGAGCCGCGCAACCCGGGGACCCCGGGCGATCTCGCGAGCATTCAGCACGGCATTGGCACTCTCCAACAACGGCACCACGCGGGCCGAGGAGCCGAGCGAGGTCAGCAGGGCGTCGAGTTCGTGGAGCTCCGCGGCCTCCTCCACCTTGGCGACGACGAGGCCGGCCAGCCCCGGGCACCCGGCGACGGCGCGGACGTCCTTCTCGCGCTCCTCGCCCGGGTTGACCCGAACCCAGACCTCGACCGGCGTCTCCGGCAGGGCGTCGAGCCAAGTCGCCACGGTGTCGCGAGCCAGCGGCTTGTTCGCGTGCTGCACGGCGTCCTCGAGGTCGACGATCAGCTCGTCACTCCCCCGGTCCAGCGCCTTGCGCAGCTTGTCGGGGGCGTCCCCGGGCACGTACAGCGCAGAGCGCGCGAGCATCTCGGTCATCTCTCTTCTCTCTCTAGGTCGGTAGCCGCGAGGAACTCACGCGCCGAGCCAGCCGAACTGACGCGACATCGCGTCAGTGGTCTCGAGCAGCGCCTCGCGGCACTCGTCCACGTGCTCGGAGAACCGCTCGAGTGGGCCGCACACGCTGATCACCGCGAGCGGGCGGCCGTCGTGGCCGAAGACGGGCGCTGCGACGGAGGCGGCTCCCGCCTTTCGCTCAGCCAGCGAGAGCGACCAACCCTGGGCTCGGTCTCGCTCGAGCACGCGGCGCAGCTCGACGGCGTCCACCACGGTGTTGTCGGTCAACGCCCGCAGGCTGCCGGGCGCCAGGTACTCCTCGCGGGCGGCGGTGGGCACGAATGCCAGGAAGGCACGCCCGGTGGCTCCCGCGTGGAGCGGGTAGGGCTCGCCCATGCTCACCGACATCACCACCTCGCGGTCGGGCGTCACCTGGTCGACGTAGATCCGCTCACGCCCGCCGAGCAGCACCGACAGGGTGGCCGTCTCATTGGTGGCCCGCGACAGCCGCTCCAGTGCCGGATGCGCCACCCGGCGGACGTCGATCCGGTCGAGATAGGCGAGCCCCAGGCGCAGGGCTCCCACCCCCAGCGAGTAGCGCCGGGTCCGCTCGTCGACCTCGATCAAGCCGCGCCCCTTGAGGGAGGCGAGCATCCGGTGCACGGCCGCCTTCGACATCGACAGACTCTCGGCCAGCTCGGTGACGCCGAAGTCGGGGCCGTCACTGTCGGCGATGTGCAGGAGCAGGTCGACGGCGCGCTCGACGGTGGCGATGGTGGAGCTCGAAGCGCCATTGGTCTCGGCCTTCCTCGCGGCGTCCAGCGACATGTTCACTCCTGTGATTCGGTTGAGCGGAGGGTTGGGCTTCAACGGGGTCGCACCGTACCCGATCAGGGAAGCCGCTGCCGCACCGCTGGCGGCATCTACCCCAGATGCGATAGATTACGCCAGGCGGAACTATGTTTCGCATATCGGAACATCGTGCAGCTAGGAGGACCCGGTGAGCTCAGGACCCCTGTCGGGCATCAAGGTGATCGACGCGTCCACGATCCTGGCCGGCCCGCTCGCCTGCCAGATCCTCGGCGACTACGGGGCCGAGGTGCTGAAGATCGAGCACCCCACGAAGCCCGACGGCATGCGCGGCCACGGCCCGTCCGTCGACGGCGTGCCGATCTGGTGGAAGGAGATCGCCCGCAACAAGCGCACCCTCGGGCTGAGCCTCTCCGCCGACGACGGCGCCGACATCTTCCGCGCCCTGGTCGCCCAGGCAGACGTGGTGGTCGAGAACTTCCGTCCCGGCACCCTCGAGCGCTGGGGCCTGGGCCCCGACGTGCTGCTCGCGATCAACCCACGCCTGATCCTGGTCCGGGTCACCGGGTTCGGCCAGAGCGGCCCCTACGCATCGCGCGCCGGCTTCGGCACGCTGGCCGAGTCGATGAGCGGGTTCGCCCACCTCACCGGCCAGCCGGACGGGCCGCCCACGCTGCCGGCCTTCGGCCTCGCCGACTCGATCTGCGGCATCGCCGCCTCGTCGGCGATCTCGATGGCCCTGTTGGCCCGCGAGCGCAGCGGCGAGGGCCAGGTCATCGACCTCGACCTGCTCTCCCCGATCATGACCGCCGTTGGCCCCGGCCCGACGGTCTACCAGCAGACCGGGAGCGTCGGCATGCGCCACGGCAACCGGTCCACCAACAACGCGCCCCGCAACACCTACCGCACCAGCGACGACCACTGGGTCGCGATCTCCACCAGCGCACAGGCCATCGCCGAGCGGGTGCTCACCCTGGTCGGCCATCCCGAGGTGATCGACGAGCCGTGGTTCGCGGCCGGCAACACCCGCGCCGAGCACGCCGACGAGCTCGACGAGATGGTCGGCTCCTGGATCGGCGCCCGCACCCGCGACGAGGTGGTCGAGGCGTTCACCGAGGCAGGCGCCGCGATCGCGCCGATCTACTCGGCCAAGGAGATCGTCGAGGACCCGCACATTCGCGAGACCGAGATGCTCACCGAGGTCGACGACGACGACTTCGGCCCGCTGCTGCAGCACAACGTGATGTGGCGGATGTCCACCACCCCCGGCGCGATCCGGTTCACCGGCCGCCCGCACGGTGCCGACACCGATGCGGTCCTGGACGACCTCGGCATCGGCGCCGACCTGCGCGCCGAGCTGCGCACCCGCGGCGTCATCAGCTGACCCGCCACCACCGAACCACGACGAGAGGCACCGACCGCCCATGAACGACCCGACCACCGCGCAACTGCTCAGCGCTGCCGCCTCCGGCCTGGAGGTCTTCGACCTCGGCCGCACCCTGACCGTCGGCATGCCCCAGTCCCCCAACCACCCCGCCTACTGGCACGCGATGCCGCGCCGGCACGGCGACATGGTCCGCGGCGACGGCGGATCGGCGGCCAACGACATGATCTCGATGGGCACCCACGTCGGCACCCACGTCGACGCGCTGGCCCACGTCTCCCAGGACGGCAAGCTCTTCGGCGGCACCGACGCCGAGGCCGCGCAGATCGGCGGCAGGTTCACCGAGCACGGCGCGCACACCATCGCACCGATGGTGCGCCGCGGCGTGCTGCTCGACGTCCCCGGCGCACTCGGCACCGATCGGCTCGACGCCGGCCAGGAGATCACCGTCGCCGACCTGGAGACGACGATCGCCAAGCAGGGCAGCGAGATCCGCGACGGCGACGTCGTCCTGGTCCGCTCCGGCTGGGGCCAGCACTTCGACAACGGCGACGGCGACACCTACCGCGGCCTGGCCACCGGCGTTCCCGGCGTCTCCGAGCAGGGCGCCACCTTCCTTGCCAGCAAGGGGATCCACGCCACCGGCGCCGACACCATCGCCTACGAGCAGCTCAAGCCGGGCGCCGGTCACGGCCTGCTGCCGGCGCACCGGGTGCTGCTGGTGGAGCGCGGCATCTACATCATCGAGGCGATGGACCTGGAGGCACTCGCCGCCGCGGCCAAGCACGAGTTCCTCTTCGTGATGAGCCCGCTCAAGTTCTACGGCGCCACCGGGTCCCCGGTCCGGCCACTCGCCGTCGTCGGGGCGTGATCAGCATGAGCCACTACGCTCCACCAGCCGACGCACGACCCGAGGGGAACCCGACCTTCGATCCCGACGGCGGCCCGACCCTCGCCCAACAGCTCGCCGCCTTCGCGGCGCACTGCGCCACCCAGGGAGTGCCCGGCGACGTCGCCGCCTCCGTCGGGCAGCGCACCCTCGACGTCCTCGGTCTCTGCGTCGCGGCCCACCGGCTGCCGACCAGCGCCGCGGCGATCGGGCACGTCCTCGACCAGGGCGGTCACCCCCAGGCCACGGTCGTCGGCGTGCCCACTCGGGTGAATGCGGCGCAGGCCGCCTTCGCCAACGGCGTGCTGGCCCACTCGCTGGACTACGACGACACCCACCTGCCGTCGGTGCTGCACCCGTCCGCCTCGGTGGTCCCGGCAGCATTGGCCGCAGCCGAGCACGCCGGCGCCAGCGGCGAGCTCACCGTCCGCGCGATCGCGGTGGGCCTGGAGGTCGCGGTGCGGCTCGGGATGGCCGGCTACGACGAGAAGCTCGGCAACTCCGTCTTCTTCGAGCACGGCCAGCACGCCACCTCGATCACCGGCGCGATGGGCTCGGCGGTGGCCGCCGCGATCGCCTACGGCCTGGACGAGAAGGGGATCGCCGACGCGCTCGGCATCACCGCATCGCTGGCCTCGGGCATCATCGAGGCCAACCGCACCGGCGGCACCGTCAAGCGCCTGCACTGCGGCTACGCAGCCCAGGCGGGCGTCACGGCAGCTCAACTCGTGCGCCGCGGCTTCACCGGCCCGCCGACCGTCCTGGAGGGGCGCTTCGGCTTCTTCGAGGCCTGGCTGCACGGGCAGTTCTTCCCCACCGCGATCACCGACGGGCTGGGCACCGAGTGGTCGGTGCCGGGCATCTTCTTCAAGCCCTACCCGGCCAACCACTTCACCCACACCACCGTCGACGCCGGCCGCGCCTTCGCCGCCCAGGGCATCACTCCCGAGCTGGTGGCCGAGGTGGTCATCGGCGTGGCCGGCTCGACCGCACGCACCATCGGCGAGCCGATCGAGGTCAAGCGCACGCCGGAGACCGGCTACCAGGCCCAGTTCTCCGGGCCCTACGCCTTCGCCGCCGGACTGATCGGCGGCGGTGGACTGGCCACCGGCCTCGACGACTACACCGATGAGCTCGCCCAGGACCCGCTGCGCCGCGCGCTGATGGCCAAGGTGAGCGTCGTCGACGACGCCGAGTGCAACGCGATCTACCCCTTCCAGTTCCCGGCCGTGGTCACCCTGCGCACCACCGACGGCCGCGAGCTGGTGGAGAAGGTGCTCACCAATCGTGGTGGGCCGGCCCGCCCGCTGAGTGATGCGGAGCTCGGCCGCAAGTTCTCCGACAACGTCGCCGGACGTCTCTCCGCCGACGTTGCCGCGACGGTGAGCACCGCCGTGCTCGCCCTCGGCGACGTCACCGACCTGGTCGGCACGCTCGCCCCGCTGTCCCACTTCATCCCCACCGCAACCGAGGAGTCCCCGTGACCGAGCTCGACCTCATCATCACCAACGTCCAGGTCGTCCTTCCCGGCCAGGCCGAGCCGCAGCGCGTCGACCTCGGCATCAAGGACGGCAGGTTCGCCCGGATCGAGGCGGACCTCGACCCCGCGCTGGCCGCGGACGTCGTCGACGGGCAGGGCCGTACCGCCTTCCCGGGCGTCGTCGACGCCCACCAGCACTGGGGCATCTACAACCCGCTGCCGACCGACGTGCGCACGGAGTCGCGCGCCTCGGCCCAGGGCGGCGTCACCACCTCGCTGTCCTACATGCGCTCGGGCCAGTACTACCTGAACAAGTCCGGCGACTACGCCGACCTCTTCCCCGAGGTGCTCGAGCTGACCGCCGGCAACGCCGCGATCGACTACACCTACCACCTCGCGCCGATGAGCAAGTCGCAGATCGCCGAGATCCCGGCGCTGGTCAAGGACCACGGCGTGACCTCGTTCAAGGTCTTCATGTTCTACGGCTCCTACGGCCTGCACGGCCGCAGCGAGGACCAGTCGAAGTTCCTGATGACCCCCGAGGGCGAGCGCTACGACTACGCCCACTTCGAGTTCGTGATGCGCGGCGTGCAGAAGGCGCGCAGGGAGAACCCCGAGATCGCGGACCAGATCTCCCTCTCGCTGCACTGCGAGACCGCCGAGATCATGGCCGCCTACACCAAGATGGTCGAGGAGGACGGCGAGCTCACCGGGCTGCCTGCCTACTCGGCGTCGCGTCCGCCGCACTCGGAGGGCCTGGCGGTCACCATCGCCTCCTACCTCGCGCACGAGACCGAGCTGCCCACCATCAACCTGCTGCACCTGACCTCGCGCAAGGCGGTCGAGGCGGCGCTGACGATGGCGGCAGCCTTCCCGCACATCGACTTCCGTCGTGAGGTCACCGTCGGCCACCTGCTCGCCGACTGCGACACCGCGCACGGCGTCGGCGGCAAGGTGAACCCGCCGCTGCGGCCGCGCGAGGACGTGGAGGCGCTGTGGTCCTACCTGCTCGACGGCAAGATCGACTGGGTCGTCTCCGACCACGCCTGCTGCAAGGAGGAGCTCAAGTTCGGTGAGCCCAAGGACGACGTCTTCGTGGCCAAGTCGGGCTTCGGCGGCGCCGAGTACCTGCTCGCCGGGATGGTCTCGGAGGGCTCCAAGCGGGGTCTGTCGCTCGGCCGGATCGCCGAGCTCACCGCACAGAACCCTGCCGAGCGCTACGGCCTGGGCAGGACCAAGGGCTCGATCGCCGTGGGCAAGGACGCCGACGTGGCGCTGGTCGACGTCGACCACGCCTGGACCGTCCGCGCCGAGGAGTCGGTCTCCTCGCAGGAGTACACGCCGTTCGAGGGCACCAAGCTCACCGCCAAGGTCACCGACACGTTCCTGCGCGGCACCCGGATCATGACCGACGGCGTGGTCGCCGACCTCGCCATCGGCAGGTACCTGGCCCGACCGACGGCCTGACCCGACTCCGCCAGCCACCGAGGGCGCACAGATGGCAAGCGAGGGAGCTCCCTCGCTTGCCATTTCTGCGCCCTCGGCGGATATTTCTGCGCTTTCGGGTCACGCGACGCAGTCGGTGAGCACCGACGTCACCAGCTCGGGGGCGCAGAGCGGCGCGTCGTGTGCGGCGTCGATCAGCAGGTACGGCGTGCCTTGAGCGTCGAGCCGCGCCCGGACCTGGGTGGAGGGATAGCCCGCCGGTGTGCCCGAGCAGAAGACGAAGGCCTGGCTCACCGACGCCGGCACCCCCGGCACCGGGTCCAGGGCCGGGGCCACCGGGCTGGGCGTCAGCCGGGCGTTGACCCAGGCAGCGGTCGCGGCGTCGTACCCACCCTGCGCGCCGACCGGCGTCGGCGCGACCACGGCGTCCCGCGCAGGCAGCGCGGACGGCGCGCCGCCGAGGTCCACGGCCCGCTCCCGGGGCAACGGCACCGCCGCATCGAGGTGGACCAGCACGGCGATCCGCTCCGGGAGCCGGGCCGCGACCCCCGCGGTGACCAGTCCGCCCTGACTGTGGCCGACCAGCGCCACGTCACGGAGGTCCTCGGCCTCGATCAGTCCCGCCACCTGGTCGACCCACACGTCGAGCCCGGTGACCCGGTCGAGGAGCGCCGCGTGCTCGCCGGCGCCGATCAGGCTCGGCGCGTGCACCTCGTGCCCGGCGGCACGCAGCAGGGGCCGGACCCGCGCCCAGCCCCAGCCTCCACGGAACGCACCGTGCACCAGGACGAAGGTGGCCATCGCTCAGGCCCGCGGGTCGGGCTCGTCGAGCACCGCCTCGAGGAACTCCCGCGGGTAGGAGTCATAGGGCTCCAGGTGCTCGTACATCGCCTCGGTGTGGGCCACGTAGTCAGCAGCGCGGGTGCACTCCTCGTACGCGGCGATCGAGTCGAACCAGCGCAGGTGGGTGAAGTGCTGAGGGTCCTCGACCCCGCGGACCAGGCGACGGCCGCGGAAGCCGGGGTGGTCGCGGAAGAACCGGCCGAACTCCGCGGACAGCGCGATGTACGCCTGGGCGTGCTCCTCGCCCGGCTTGGTCCGGGCCTGACTCACGACAACGATCATGAGCACACCCTAGATGCATAGATCATATATTAGTAGGCTCTGAGCATGACGAGCAGCACACAGACCAAGACCATCATCGAGTTCCTGGCCGAGGCCCCGGACGTGGACAGCCACGACCTCTGGTCCAAGTTCTGGGACATCCTCAGCGAGGCCAAGGAGAAGATCACCAAGGTGCTGCCCGTGCAGCCCCACCCCAACAGCGAGGGTCTGGCCTCGTGGAGCACCGAGAACGGCTACGAGGGCTCCCTCAACACCTTCGTCGGTGACCCCGAGGCTGGCGCCGAGTGGCTGGTCCACTCCTGGATCGGCAACCGCAGCGCCTCCATCCTCGACATGAATCTCCAGGTCTGGCTCGGCCCGCACATCGACGTGCCGCACCTGATCATCGTGTTCGGAACGGTCCCCCAGGTCTTCCACTACGGCGACCTCGTGCCGCGCCGCGACCTGATGACCGACGTCGACTACCTCAACAAGTACTACGACTCCCAGAACGAGGCCTGGCTCAAGCTGCGCAGCGACGACCGCTTCACCTGGTCGGTCAGCCACGGCAGCTACATGCGCGCGTACCTCTCGCCGCTGGGCAACTCCTACTTCGCCGAGCGCTCCGACGAGGTCGTCGAGGCGCTGCGCGCCTCGGTGATGGAGCGTGTCGACACCTGGCTGCAGTGGGTCGCCGAGGCCACCCCGGTCCCGCAGGAGGAGCGGGCGGCCCTGCGCCGGCGCGACCACCTCGTGCGCACCTACGGCTACACCCTCGACCCGATGAACGAGCTCTCCAAGAAGTTCCTCGGTGCCGAGCGCGTCGAGGAGCTGGTCGCCGTGCGTGCCGGGCTCGCCCAGATCGCCGAGATCGACGGGACCGCCTGATGCGGGTGCTCGTGATCGGAGCCGGCTTCGTCGGCTCCGCTGCCGCGACCCGGCTCGCCGAGCTCGGTCACGAGGTGACCGTGACGGCGACCAGCGAGGAGAAGGTGGCTCGCCTCAAGGAGCAGTACGGTCGCGCCGTCGTGCTCCGCGGCTCCGACGCCGGCCAGGTCGCGGAGGCCGTCGGGGGCCAGGACGTGGTCGTGGTCACCGCAGGGCCCTCCGCCCAGGGCTCGATGACCCCCGAGGGACGCGCGCGGACCTACCGCGACGTGCTGGTGACGACGGCCGAGAACGTCGTCGCCGCCTGTGGTCCGGCCACCCGGGTGGTCGCGCTCTCCTCGCTCTCGGTCTACGGCGACGCCGCCAATCACCTCGACGAGATCACCGAGGAGTCCCCGGTGACCGCCTCGAGCGACCCGAGTCCCAGCAACTTCCTGGCGATGGAGCAGACCTACGCCGGCCTGGGCGAGCGCGCCACGGTCCTGCGCTGCGGCGACATCTACGGACCCGGTGACCCACCGATCGCCGAGAAGGTGGCGATGGCGCACAAGTTCCTGGGCGGATCGGTGCCGTTCTCCGGCGAGGCGCTGCTCTACCGGCTGCACGTGGACGACGCCGCAGCGGCCGTGGTGCACGCGGTCGAGGCGGCCACCTCGGGAACGTTCAACCTCACCCACCCGCAGGTGCCGCCCACCAATGCCCGGCTCTTCGACACGCTCAGCAACGCCCAGGGCCTGCCGCCGCTGGAGTACCGCGACGAGATCGCCTCCCCCGCACGGCCGATCTCGGTGGCCCGCCTGGCGGCTGCCGGGTTCACCGCGCGGAGCTCCTACGACGCCGACCTGGATGCGCTGATCGGCTGAGCGGGTGCGGGGTGAGCGGCCGCTGCCAGGGCGACCGCTCACCCCGAACCCCACAGCCTGAGACACGAACGAGGCGCGGCCCCCGCAGGGGCCGCGCCTCGTTTCGCGCTTCAGGTGCTGGGGGCCGCTCAGTGCTCCCGCATCCGCCGCTTCGGCAGCCACAGCAGCAGCGCAGCGGCCAGCAGCACCAGCGCGCTCGACCAGAGCCCGAACATCACCAGCGGTGCGCCGGCGCCGGTCTTCGGCAGCGAGGACGACGTCGTCGAGTCGTCGCTGACGCCGTCATCGGTGTCGCCGGAGTCGCCGATGCCGACCGTCATCTTGCTCAACGTGCCGCCGCCGTCGCACTCGGAGAAGATCTTCATCCCCGACATCGCGCCGAAGTCGAAGTCGAATCCGGTGATCTCGACGGGAAGCGTCTCCTCGTCGCTGTCGATGGTGGCGACCAGGGTCGGCACCGGCACCTTGGCGTAGGCCGCCACGTTGACCGACGAGGAGCCGGCGAAGTCGACCGTCTTGGTGCCGACCTTGGCCGAGGCGGTCACCTTCATCGTGCCGTTCTCGATCGGCAACGGCGCCAGGCCCTTGCCGGTGCTGGCCGAGACGATCGGCGAGAAGGAGAGTCGCAGGGTCACCTTGGAGTCGCCTGCCTTGGCCCGCGAGCCCGAGAGCGAGACGGTCGGTGCGTAGGTGAACGGACTGCCGAGCTCCTGGAGCACGCAGTCGAAGGAGCTCTTGCCCTTGGCCGGCGTGCCGGCCTTGTTCCCGGATTCCTTGGTGGGCTTGGCCGTCGGCGACGCACTCGCCGACGGGCTCGGGGACGGCGACGGCGAGGGTGAGGGCGTCACGATGGTGCCCGGCTCGACCGTCACCGGGCCCACGGCTGCCGCCGGCGAGACCGTGCAGGTGGTGGCGATCCCGCTGACCGTGAAGACCGCGCCGGTGAGGTCCACGTCGAGCGAGGTCTCGGTGGAGTCGAAGATCGCGCTCACCGCCGGCACCGGGATCGGGTCGCGCGACGGGGCGGTCACCTTCTTGGCGCCGGTCAGGGTGAGCGCAGTGCCGGCCACCGCCACCTTCACCGATCCGACCATCTCCAGGTCGTTGAGCGGCGCCGGGGAGACACCCGGCAGGTCGCTGAACTGGAGGGTCAGCTGGCTCTGGGTGCCGTTGCCGATCGCCGAGGCGGTGACCGTGGCAGGCCAGGTGAAGGCGTTGCCCAGCGTGGAGCAGGCCAGCGAGACGCTGGTCGTGGTGGGCGCCGCCATCGCGGCGGGCGCCGCCAGCAGGAGGCCGGGCGCGATCACCGCACCAGCGGCCGCGAGGGTCAGGGCCGAGCGCATCGGGTACCTCACGCCGGACCCCCAGCGTTGCGCAACCCGAAGCGCAGCCCGCCTCCCACGATCAGCAGCAGCCCCGCCCCGATCACCAGGATCGGCAGCAGGTCGCCGGCACCGGTCTTGGGCAGCTCGGCGGCGGCGTCGTCGGTGGTCGTGTCGTCGTCCGCGACCTCCTTGGCGGGCGCCTCGGCGGCACCGAAGGTCACCGGCTGGTTGAAGCTGTTCGCCTTGATCGTCGCGGCGTCCTGCGCGGTGGGCAGGGGCCCGATCCCGATCACGCACTTGTCGACCTTGCAGTCGGTGCCGCCGAACTTCTGGGTGACGGTGATCTGGAAGCTGCCGATCGAGCCGCTGCCGTCCGCGGTGCGGAAGGTGGCTCCGGGCAGGTAGCAGTCCTTGGGGCCGGTATAGCCCTCCTTGCACAGCCCCACGGCGATCTGGCCCAGGTTCGCCTGGAACCCCTTGCCACTCACGGTGATCTTCTGCCCGTCACTCAACCCGTCGAACGCGCTGATCTGCACGGACGGTGCGGCGAAGCTCGGTGGAGCTCCGGCGATGGTGATCACGAACAGCGCCAGGGCTGCCGCCACTGCCTTGACGAGCGACTTGGTGCTTCTCACGGCTTCTCCTTGTTGCGACTTCTGCGTGGTGCGCGGACGACTCAGTGGATCTTCTGGGTGGGGCGATCGGTGGGGTCGATGATCGTGCTGACGGCGCCGACGTCGACCCGCGAGCGGACCGCCGAGCGGGTGATCGCGTTCTCGTCGGTGCCGAGGTAGGAGCGGACCACCTCGGGGTGCTCGCGCACCTCGTCGGGCGTGCCGGTGGCGATCACCCGACCGAGGTTCATCGCCAGCATCCGGTCGCACAGGTGCGACAGCAACGGCAGGTCGTGCTCGATCACGATCATGGTGGTGCCCAGCTCGCGGCGGATCCCGAGCAGCAGCTCGCCGAGCGGCTCGCTCTCGCTCTGCGCGATCCCGGCCGAGGGCTCGTCGAGCAGCAGCACCCGCGGCTCGAGCGCCAGCAGGCTGGCCAGCTCCACGACGCGCCGGGTGCCGGTGGAGAGCTCGGCGATGGTGCGCCGCGCGAAGGGCGTCAACGCCATCCGCTCCATCAGCTCGTCGGCCATCTCGGACTTGCGTCGCTCCGCCATCCGGCCGCCCAGGGCCGCGGCCCACAGCTGCGAGGGCTCGGCCCGCTCCTGGGCGAGCATCAGCGTCTCGTGGACCGTCAGCGTCCCGAAGAGCGCCGCGTCCTGGAACGATCGGACCAGGCCGACCTGCGCACGCTGCTCCGGCGAGCGCTTGGTGACGTCGACGCCGTCGTAGACGATCTGGCCCTGGTTGGGCGAGGTGAAGCCGGCGATGATCTCGAAGAGCGTCGTCTTGCCCGCGCCGTTGGGGCCGATGATGCCCACGATCTCGCCGGGTGTGGCCTCGAAGGAGACGCCGTCCACGGCGACCACGCCGCCGAACCGACGGGATACTCCGCTGACCGAGAGGATCGGCCCGTCCGAGCGCTCCTGCGCGACGGTCGCCGATCCCAGGCCCTCGAGGCGCTGCGTGCAGGCCAGCGGCGAGACCGCCTCGTCGACCGAGCCGTGCCGGGCGCGCTGGACGTCGATGCCGGCATGCCGGGCGACGCCGTCGGCCCACCAGTCACGGATCTTGGCGATGATGCCGCCGAGGCCGTCGGGCAGCATGACCACCACGAGCAGCCAGGCGATCGAGAGCGTCGCCTGTCCGTAGAGGTCGAGCGACCAGATGGCCGGGATGCCGATGATGATCAGGGCACCGAGGACCGGTCCTCCGGTGAGCACCAGGCCACCGACCACCGCGATCGCGACCACGTCGATGCTCGCGCTGGCGGGGAACGAGTTGACCGTCAGCTGGGTCTGGCCATGGCCGATCACCGCGCCACCCAGGCCGGCCAGGGCTCCGGAGAGCGCGAAGATCTGCAGCTTGCGCATCCGGCTCCGCACGGTGAACGCACGCGCGGCGTCCTCGTTGTCGCGCACCGCCTGCAGCGCCCGGCCGAAGCCGCTGTGCCGCAGGTTGCCGACCAGCCACATGGCGATGATCAGCATCATCAGGGCGAACAGGTAGTAGTCGACGGCGAGCACCACGGAGTAGCCGAAGATCTCCGGCTTGGCCGGCTGCACGCCGAAGCCGAGGAAGCTGTCGAGCTTGAGCAGCCAGCCGCTGGTGGCGAGTGCGAGCGCCAGGGTCGAGACGGCCAGGGCCAGGCCCTGCAGCCGCATGGCCGGGATGCCGACCAGGGCCGCCACCACCGCCGCGGCCGCGATGCCGCAGCCGACGCCGATCACGAAGCTGCCGGTGGACTCGACGGCATGCACCGAGACCGCGGCGCCGATGCCCGCGTAGGCGAACTGCCCCAGCGAGAGCTGACCGGAGACCCCGGTGAGCAGACCGACGCTGAGCCCGACCAGGGCGAAGCCGACCACATTGATCAGGGCTGAGGCGGTCGCGTTGGTGATCACGTAGGCGATGCCGACGGCGATCGCGATCAACAGCGCCGCCATCAGGCGCGGGAACCAGCGGATCGCCCACAGGGAGCGGTACTCCGCCGGCAGCGGCGTCATCACGATCCGCTGCCAGCCGATCCGCTCGCGCACGGCGCGGCCGAGAGCCGGCTGGGTGAGCAGCGCGATCACGATGATCAGGCCCAGTGCCAGCGGCACCATGGTTCGCGTGTCGGGGTTGGAGAGCAGGATCTGCTCGAGCACGCCGACGCCGAGCGAGGCGGCGACGGCGATCGGGATCGACGTCATCCGGGCGATCACCGCACCGGCGAGGCCCTTGAGCAGCATGTCCGGCCCGAGCGTGTCCATCGACTGGCCGGCGGTGGTCGGGGTGACCATGATCGCGGAGAAGGCGGCGATCGCGGCGGCGATGCCCCACGCGAGGGTGGCCATCCGAGGTGCCCGGATGCCGTTGAGCAGCGCGGCGTCGTTGTCGTCGGAGGCGGCGCGAATCGCGATGCCCACCCGGTGCCGCTTCAAGAACAGCGCCAGCGCGACCAGCAGCATCGGGCCGAAGACGACCATCGCCACGTGCGCGGTGGTGATGTTGGTGGCGCCGATCGTGAACTCGGGCAGGCCCGGCGGCCGCGGGAAGGTGAAGCCGTTGACGCCGTCGGAGTTGATGATCAGCGCGAAGATCAGGATGAACTGCGAGAGCCCGAGGGTCGCGATCATGCCGATCATCGTCGGGCGGCCGACGAGGCGTCGCACGACGAGCCATTCGATGCCCGCTCCGAGCGCTGCGGCGACGGCGAGCGCGAGGACGAAGGACGGCCAGTAGGGCAGGCCCCAGTCGTTGGCCAGCAGCGCGAGGATCGCAGCACCGAAGGCGCCGACCGATCCATGGGCGAAGTTGACGAACCGGCTCGACCGATAGACCAGCACCAGGCCGATCGCCAGCAGGCCGTAGGTGAGGCCCGCGAACAGGCCGATCACCAGGCGGTCGACGCCGAAGTCGAACCCTCCCCAGGTGATCCGCTCGTCGGTGAGCGCCAGCGTCGTCAGTAGGGCGTTCATCCTGCCTCCGCCACGTGTCCACCCAGCATCAGGGTGCGGATCCGGTCTGGGTCTGCGGCAAGCACCGCGGCGGACTCCTCTGCGATGATCTCGCCCTTCTCCATCACGTAGGCGCGATGGACGAGCGAGAGGGCGACGTTGATCGACTGCTCGACGACGAGCACCGCGGCTCCGCGATCGTTGAGACGGCGCACCAGCTCGCACAGGCCACCGACGACGACCGGCGCGAGGCCGAGCGAGAACTCGTCGATCACCAGCAGCTTCGGGTCGTTCACGATCGCCTTGGCGAGCGCCAGCATCTGCCGCTCGCCGCCGGAGAGCGTGGACGCCGCCTGGTTGCGGCGCGCGTTCAGCCTCGGGAAGATCGCGAGGGCGGCCTCGACCGCCTCCTTGACCCACTTCTGGTCCTTGGCGGCGTAGCCATGCATGGTCAGGTTCTCGGCGACCGTCAGCGACCCGAAGGCGGACTGGCCGATGACCTGGCTCAGCCCCGCCTCGACCCGCTTGCGCGGCGCCCAGCCGGTGGCGTCCATCCCGCCGAGGTGGACGGTGCCGGAGTCGGGCTTGAGCAGGCCGCCGATCACCCTCAGCGTCGTCGACTTGCCCACGCCGTTGGGCCCGAGGAGCGCGACCATCTCGCCCTGCTCCACGCGCAGGCTCGCCCCGAAGAGCACCTGCACCGGGCCGTAGGAGGCGTTGATGCCCTCCACCCGGAGCGCGGGAGCGGCGTGGTCACTTGGTGAACGGGACATCGTCACCCTCATACGTGAAGCAGGAGCACTCGTCGTCGAAGCGCAGGAACCGGTAGGCGCCGGCGGCGGAGCGGCTCGGGCCGCCGAGGCCGGTGCCGAAGCCCGAGGCGGTCTCGAACTGGGCGCCGACGGTCTCCACCGCAGCACTCCAGGTGGCCGCGTTGAACGCCCCCGAGACGTCGTCGGCGCCGAGCTTCAGCAACCGAGCGGCGTCGCAGAACGGCAGCGCCACCCGAGCGCCCTCACGGGTGTCGAAGGTGATCCCGGAGGCCTTGTAGATGTCCAGGCACTCGCTCTCCGCGCCCGGACGGGGGAAGGCGAGCTTCGCGTCCTGCACGTCCTGAGCGGGCTGGAAGCCGATGCCCACCATCCCGGTCATCGTCTCGGACGGGACCGTCTCCGGGTTGTTCACGAAGAACGAGGGGTTGTCGAAGGTCGAGATCGCGTAGCGGGCCTTGAAGCCCTTCGAGCCCGCAATGGTCGCGAAGATCGACGCCAGGCGCGACCCACCGAGGAACATCACCCGGTCGACCTTCTTGCTGGCGAAGGTGATCGCCGCCTGCTCCTCGCCCTGGTAGATGGTGCCGATGTCGGTGGTGTCGACCCAGCCGACCTCGGGCGTGACCCCGAGCTCCTTCAGCTGCTTGACGGCACGCTTCTCGATCGCGCGGCGGTTCACCGGGTTGTCGGCCGCGACGATGGCCACCTTGTCGCGGCCCTCGAAGAAGCCCTGCTTGTCGAGTGCGTCGATGTAGGAGCTGGTGAAGGCGTCGTACTCGGGGTAGCTCGCCGTCCACAGGTAGGGGTCGAGCTCGTCGTAGATCTCGGTGTCGTTGGCGACCAGCGTCGCGTCGAGCATCAGCGTGTTGCGCTGCGCGTAGCAGGGACGCGCGTTGGACTGGAACTGCCCGGTGAGCACCACGGCGAACGCCTGGTCGTCCTGGCTGACCTGGTTGCAGAGCTGCTCCTCGGCCGCCGGCGAGTCGACCTGCGCGTCGTACCAGCGCAGCACCGCGTCGAGCTTGCGGCCGCCGAGGCCGCCGTTCTCGTTGACCCACTTCTCGAGGGCGGCGACCTGCTTCTCCGGGTCACCGATCGAGGCCGTCTTGAAGCCGGTGGCGTCCTGGACGGCGTCGAGGTCGACGGCGACGAAGACCACCTTGACCGCGTCGTCGCTGACTCCGGGCCCGGCGACGGTGCTGTCGACTCCCTTGCCGGCTCCGGGCATCAGCACGCCACAACCGGCCAACGCCAGAGCGAGGGCAGCACCCGCTGCGCCCGTGCGGGCCCACAGTGCGCGGTCATGTGTTCTGGCGGTCCTACGTTCGGTTGCCATGGCCTCCCTCTCATGAAGTAGCGCAAACTATATACGATATCTACTTCTCGGACGAGACCCAGGTCACGCTTTCGCCAAGATTCACAAAGATGCAACATTCCGGGCGGCGCAGCGCTCCAGCCACCGCTCGACGGCGGCCACGTCCACAACGGCGTCGTCCATCGTCTCCAGGGCACCCGGCTCCGCCCACCACTGCTCGAGGGCGGCAAGGTCGACCACCGCATCGCCTCCCCCGTCTGCCGCGCCGGCACCCGACGCACCGAGAGCGATCGGCACGCCGGCAGCAGCCGGCGCATGCGCCGCGATCAGCCTGCGCCGCAACGCCCAGGCCACCAGCAGCACGCCGAGGCCATTGAGGGCCAGCAGCCCCCACGGATAGGTCTGCCACTCCATCGAGAAGCGGCCCAGCTCGTCCTCGCCGATCTGGCCCGCCACCGTGTAGGTGCCGAAGGCGCCGACCGGAAGCGCGATCGGCACCTCCACCGTCAGCGACTCCCCCGGCCCCAGCCGGGCGAAGCCGTCGGAGCGGTAGATCGGGTCGAGGTCGTCGCCCTTGCCGACCGAAATCTCCAGGCCGGGCGCGACCGCTTCCTCCTCGCCCACGTTGTGCGCCCGCAGCCGCAGGGTCCGTTGGGGGCCGGCCCCGAAGAGGTCGACGAGGCGACTCTCGCCCACCAGCGTGGCCTGGGTGATCACCACGTCGCCGGCCCGGGCGATGGCCTGCTGCTCGGCGTCGACGAGGTCGGGCGCCAGGCTCGCGTCCGGCTCCGGCACGTCGACCAGCGCCGGGGCCTCAGCCGCCGACTGCGTGGAGTCGGTCGAGGTGGAGCCGGTGTCACCGACACTGCCGGTGTCGCCGCTGTCGCCGTCGTCGCCGGGCGCGGGAGCCTCGGCGTCCACCGAAACCCGCGCCTCCAGCGTCTCGCGCCCGGCACCACGGGGCTGGCGTGCGACCACCTCGGCCACCTCTGCGCCGGCCGGCACCTTCAGCCGGGCCGTGACGGCGCCCAGCGCGCCAGCAGAGATCCGCACCGGCGCGCCGATCCGGGCACCCTCCTCGTCGAGGGCCCGCAGCCGCACCTCGCGCAACGGGTCCCACTGCTCGCCGGCGACCTTGATCCGCTTGGCGCCGGCGTCGACGATCTCGACCGCCGGCACTCCGAGCACCGTCAAGGAGGCATCCGCCGCGGGCCCGGGAGCGGGGACCGTGGCGACCCGCAGGACTCCTGGCCCGCTCGCAGCGTCGACCGGCACGACGACCTCCACCGTGGCCGCACCCGCGGCATCGGCGGCGCTCACGTCACCGGGCAGCGAAGCGCAGGCCGCTCCGGCGGCAGTCGGGCACAGCTGCACCGTCAACCCGGCAAGCGAGGCGAAGCCCAGCACCGAGACCCGGACGCGGTCGCCGGCACGGGCCGCGTAGCCGACCTGCTGGCCGTCCACGGCGTCGATGCCCGCCACAGTCGCGGCGACCACGTCGAAGCCGGCGCTCAGGTCGGTCGGCAGCGGCGCCGTCACCGGGTTGTCCCCGGCCGGATCGCCAGCAGTCTGTCCGTTGCAGACCACCCACGCATCGACACCGCCAACGGGCACCGAGAAGATGACCTGGCGCAGCTCCACGAGGTGGGCTCCGGTCGCCTCGAGCGGAACGAGCGCCTCGGCACTGAGGTCCAGCTCACCGATCGACGTGGCAGCGGCGGCGACCTCGATCGGCAGGGCAACCGGGTCCAGGGAGGTGCGGGTGGCATCCGGCGCGACGACGTCCACGAAGAGGGCGACCTCGGCCTCGCGGGCCTCGGAGTCGGCACCGCCCGGCAGCAGCGGCCCCTCGTCGAGGGCGAGGGTGACCGCGCGGCTCCCGCCGACGGCGGTGCCGCCGGCAGTGCCCAGCTCGAAGGCAGGCTCAGCGGCCCACGGCTCGAGCTGGGTGCTCAGCGAGGTGCCTCCGGCCAGATCGCCCAGCTCCGCACCGGGGGCCGGCTGGTACCACCAGCATCCGCCGCTCGGAGCCACCGCGGCGACGGGCGCCGCGAAGACCGGACCCGCGCCCGCGAATCCGGGCAACGCCGAGGCGACGATCACCGCCAGGGCGGAGAACGATCGAAGGCCTCTGTTCGACATGCCAGACTCCTGTCAGCTACCGCTTCGGTCGACTCCGCCGACCATCGCAGGCCGAGTCTAGATGATATATTAATCGCGTGCCGCGTCGTTTTGGAACCACTGCGATCACGTGTCTGCGTGTTCTCGCCGAACTGCTGCTCACGCTCGGCGTCCTGCTCGGGGCGCTGGCCTTCTATCTGCTGGTGTGGACCAACGTGCAGACCGCGGCCGCCCAGGAGGAGCTGCTCAGCGAGTTCCGCGAGCGCCGCTCCGACGACCCCACCCGGGCCGTCGCCCCGAAGCCCGGTGACGGGCTCAACGTCCTGCACATCCCCCGGCTGGGCAAGGACTGGGAGTGGGTGGTCGTCGAGGGGGTCGACACCGACAGCCTCAATCGCGGCCCCGGCCACTTCCCCGCCAGCGCGCTTCCGGGAGCGATCGGCAACTACGCTGTGGCCGGCCACCGCGCCACCCACGGTGAGCCCTTCGCCGACCTCGACCAGCTCGCCGAGGGCGACAAGGTCTACGTCGAGGCGGCCGACGGCTGGTTCACCTACCGCGTCACCTGGACCCGGATCACCAGCCCCAGCGCCGTCGAGCTGATCGCTCCCGTGCCGGGCAAGCCCGGCACGGAGCCCGAGGTCGCGATGATGACGCTGGTCACCTGTCATCCACGATGGGGATCCAGCGAGCGACTGATCGTCGGCGCCCAGCTGATCGAGCGGCGCACCCTGGCCGCCGGAGCACCGAAGGAGCTCGACTGATGTACGCCCTGCTGTGGCGACTGCTGCCCGGCCCCTGGCCCGCGAAGACGGCCCAGGCCCTGGTGCTGCTCGCCGTCGTCTTCTGGCTGCTGATGTACGTGGCCTTCCCCGCACTCGAGCCGCACCTCCCGCTGGAGCAGGTGGTGGTCGGCTGACCGAGGCGGGGAAGGCCAACGCCCGTGGGCAGGATCAGTGCTCGCGGAGCAGGGTGCCGAAGCCGTGCAGCCGGTCCTCGATGCCGTTGTCGCGCAACGCCATCCACCAGGTGGCGGCATTGATCGCGATCACCGGCTTGTCGAGCCAGCGCTCAGCCTCGTCGGCCAGCTCGGTCATGCACAGGTTGGTGCCGCACTGCACGATCGCATCGACGTCGGAGTCGTTGATCTCGATCAGCGACTCGCGCAGGGTCTTCTCGGTGACGTGCGCGATCTCGACCGCGCTGTTCACGCACAGGCCCTTGATCTGACCGACCTCGAAGCCGAGCTCGGTGAAGAACTTGCGCACGTTGGCATCGCCGATCGGGGTGTACGGGGTGAGCACCGCGATCTTCTTGGCGCCGAACAGGTTCAGCGCGCGCTCGCAGCCCTCCGCCCCGGTGGCCACGCCGAGGCCGCCGGTGAGGCCTTGGATCTGCTGGACGAACTGCCGATTGCCCTCGACGCCGTCCCAGAAGGTCTCGGCGCTCATGCCCATCACCATGTAGTCGGGCTGCATCGTCATCAGGCTCTCGACGCAAGCGTCCATGTTGGCGCGGATCTGCACCAACAGGTTCTCCATGCCCTCATCGGTGGCGATGCGGCCGTCCGGGATGAAGATCCGGCCGTAGTGGGAGGTCACGCCCGGCACCCGCATCATGTCGAACTCGGGCTGCACGATGGTGTTGGTGCTGGGCGCGATGACGCCGAACTTGCGGCGCCAGCCCAGGCGGTCCGCGCCCATCAGGACACCCCCGCCTCGGCCGTGGCCTCGACGGCGCCGGACGCAGCGCGCTCCCGGTAGTAGGAGAGCAGCCACATCGCGCTGACCAGGAAGCTGGCCTGCACCGCGGTGTTGGTCAGCTGCTCGGCCCACTGGATCTCCAGCGACTGGGCGGGCTGCGCGGCCAGCGGCGGCAGGATGTTGGTGCCGAGCGTGTAGATCACCAGCAGGTAGCCGACGGAGCGCTTGCCCGCCCGGAACGCGACGACCGCGAGCGAGATGGCCATCACGCACGCCGCCACCGCTGCCGCGATCAGCAGCGGCCAGTTCTTGTACTCCCCCGCCGACCAGCTCATCCAGCCGGAGCCGAGCCCGGCCGCCAGGGGGAACGCGACGAAGAGCCACGGGTTGGCCTCCCGGCCCTTGGCCAGGCTGAACGCCGCCCAGGCGGTCGCGGAGAAACCGAGGGCGATGCACGGGAAGAGCAGGTTCTCCAGGATCGGGTACTCCCAGCACCCGGTCGCCACCAGGATCTTCCAGGTGGCCTTCGCGAGACCGCCGAGGGTGACCACCAGGCCACCGACCAGCGCCACCGGGTACGCCCGCGGCAGCGCGACGCGCACTGCCTGGGCCAGGTACCAGAAGGCGATGCCGGCCAGGATCACCGGCGCGAAGTCCTCGACGGCGAGCGGCACGTTGTACTCGGTGCAGACGTCCACGCCACGGGCGAGGACGACCTCGGTCGCCGTGCTCATCAGGCCCCCTGGGCGAAGAGGTCGCGCTTGTTGAACCCCGCGCTCATGAAGCGCCACATCGCCTTGCGCTTGGTCAGCCAGGCGACCCGGGTGCCGTTCTTGGAGGCACCGAGCACCTGCTGCGCCAGCCACGGCGTCACCGTCTCGACCTTGTCGCCGAGGATGTTGAAGATCTTCTTGGCCTTCTCGAAGCCCTCGGGGTCGGCGTCGTAGTCACGGACCAGCAGGTCGGTGGCGACGATGCCCGGCGAGAGGTAGCCGACCTTGACCGCGCTCCCCTCCACCTCACGCACCAACGCCTCGGTGAGGTACTGCACCGCGCGCTTGGAGGCGCCGTAGATCGCCATCCCGGGCTGGTGCTCGCCACGCGAGCCAAAGCCCTCCATGTTCCAGATCCAGCCGCCTCCGGGCTGCGCCGCCAGGCCGGCCGACGCCACCGCGGCACCGTTCAGCGTGCCGATCAGGTTGATGTCGACGACGGTCGCCACCTCACCGGTCGGGGCAGCGCTCAGCGGCCCGCGCGGCGCCGAGACGCCGGCGTTGTTGACCCAGACGTCGACGCGCCCGAAGGTCGCCACCGCGTGGTCCCACAAGGCTTGGACGGCGGCCCGGTCGGTGACGTCGGTGGCCAGGCCGGTGGCGTGGTTGCCCCCGCCCAGCGACTCCAACGCCTGCTCGACCGCCTCGCTGGTGCGACCGCAGATGACCACCCGCGAGCCACGGGCCAGGAACTCACGGGCCAGGCCGAAGCCGATCCCGCGGGTGCCGCCGGTGACCACGACGACCTGCGCGCTCATCGGGCCTCCCACTGCAACGAGCCGTGCACGAAGTGCGTGGTGGTGTCACCGTGCATCAGCTGCCAGACGATGGCCAGCTCACGGGTGGTGGGGTCGATCAGGAACTCGCGTCCGCGGATCTTCTCCGCGCCCTCGGCGTCCTTGCCGACCAGGTGCTGGACGGTGAACAGGGCACGCCCGTAGCCGGTCGCGTTGCCGTAGACCTCCGGGCCCTCGAACATCGTGCGGGCACCGTCGCGGTAGCGGTCGAAGGCGTACTGCCGCTCCAGGTCGCCGCTCCAGGTGATGGTGTGGCGAGCCGAGCGCAACGACGTCGGCGTGTGCGCGATCTCGACCTGCACCTTGCCCTCGGCGCTCTGGTCGGCGCCGTTGAGGAACAGCTCCCCCACCCAGGCGCCGGACTCCTTGGTCGGCAGCACCTGCGGCTTGGAGCCGCGCTCCATCTCCAGCGCGCGCCACTCGTCGACCCGGCGCTGGGTCTCCGGGTTGGTCTCCCGGTCCAGGGTGCGCAGGTAGACGCCGTTGAAGACCGCGCAGACCGTCCAGCCGTCGTGCAGCACCGAGGAGTAGACCTGGGTCTCGCCGTCGGCTAGCACCTGGTTCCAGGTGCGCAGGTCGGCCTGCCAGCCCGGCGAGTAGTAGTTGGCGTCCACGAACAGCCCGTAGGGCTGGCCGGTGCCGTAGAAGTCCGGACCGGTGTAGACCCGGTTCTCATCGGAGTCGACGACGCCGAAGTCGAACTGCGCACCCAGCTCGAAGCGGTTGCGCAGCGGGCCGGCACCGGAGAGCTTGGAGTCCATCCAATAGCGCGCCCCCTCGGCGGTGACCTCGCTCGCGCGGGCGATGTACTCGAAGCCGACGTGGTTGCCCTGGGCGTCGAAGAGGCCGGGGATCCCGTGCCACTCGCCCTCGATCCTCTTCTGCCACTCGCTGGTCTCGACGTCGCTCATCGGACGACCTCGTTCGTGACCAGCTGCAGGCGGATCTGCTCGGCGACCGGCTCGGTGACCAGGCGCGAGATCTGGGCCCACACCTTGTCCACGTCGGGGCTGAACAGCAGGCTCCGGTTGCGGGCGTCCCGCACCGCCAGGTCGGTGTCGGCGATGTCGGCCAGCACCTCGGCCGGCACCTCGCCGTCGACCAGCGAGAGCCAGTGCTCCAGGTAGGCGTTGACCGGGCCGTCGAGCTTGGCGAACGCGTCCTCGGACGCGCGGCTGGCCAGCATCCACGACGACATCACGGTCAGCTGGCGCGGGTCCAGCTGCGCCTTGCTCAGCCCCTCGAGCTCGAGCACCTCGTTGTAGGTGCCGGTCAGCGGGGTGTGCGCCCAGTCGTTGTAGACCATGTGGGTGCCGGCGTCGACGCGCTGGATCAGGTCGAGGTGGAAGGCGTAGTACCCGCCACCGGCGACGGAGTCGAGCGTGAAGTGCGGCACCGGCGAGCCGTCGGGCATGAACGCGAAGACCATGTGGCTGTCCAGCCCGATCTGCGGAACGGTGATGCCGACGTAGACCGCCTTGGCGACCTTCTCACCGGTGAAGACGCGCACCGCGCCGACCGGGTCCGGCCCCATCACGGAGCCGAGCACCTGGAACGGGCCACCGTCGGCGCCCAGCACCTCGGTGAGTGCGGCGCGCTCGATCAGGGCGTCGACCGTGCGGTTGCAGAGTCCTCCGGGCAGGCTCATGCGTTCACTTCCTTCGAGTCGGGCTTGGGGCCGGGCTTCGCCGGCTTGGCCGTGGGCTTGGCAGCAGGCTTGGCGGCGGCTGTCTCAGGCGTGGCAGCGTCGCCCTCGGCGGACGGCGCGGCCGGCGGGTCGTCGTGGACCAGGCGGCGCTCCTTGCGCAGCGGCGCGACCTTGCCGCTCTGCCCGGACTCGCGGATCCGGCGGCTCTGCGCCTCCTTGAAGTTCCAGGCGCTGGCCAGCTCCGGGACCGCCTTGCGCGTCGGCGACGGGATCACCCGCGCCTCGACGCGGGCCGGGCCCTCGCCGACGATGGTGTTGTCGTCGACGTCCCAGCCCAGGTCGATCAGCTCCTGGCGACGGCGGCGGTACTTGACCGCGTTGTAGTCGCTCTTCACGTGCAGCTCGGCCGACAGGTCGAACGGCAGCAGCTCGGGACGGACGGCGTCGACGATGTCGCGGTCCTCCTTGAGCACCTTGAAGATCCGGCGCTTGGCGTCGGCGTCGGCCCAGGCCCCCTTGAAGAAGGAGCGCAGCGCGACGAACTTGACCATCGTGGTCTCCTCGTCGACAGGGATGTTGACGTCGAAGATCTTCATCGGGCCCATCGGGGTGCCGATCTCCAACAGCAGCAGGTTCGGCAGCCACCAGGTCGTCGAGACCGGCACCGGCGGCCGATTGGCGAGGTCCTGCTTGTTCGGGTTGATCAGGCCCCACAGGCCCTTGGAGCGCGGCGGGAAGAGCTCGATCGACACCTTGCAGTGCCACTCCGACTCCTCGATCGCGAACTCGGGAACCTCGGGCTTCTCCTTGTTGCCGAAGACGCCGCCATGCACGAACGGGGTGTGTGCGACATCGACGCCGTTCTCCAGGATCCGCTCGTAGTTGGACTTCCACAGGAAGGAGCCGGTGACGGCGCGGAAGTTCACGTCGTCGTCGATCACCGACCAGTCGGGGATCGGCGGGCGCTCCTCCTCGGGCAGGTCGCCCATGTAGACCCAGATGAACTTGTACTTCTCCTGGGTCGGGTAGGAGTCGATCCGCGCCTTGCGCGGGATGCCCTGCTGGGGATGTGCGGGGATCTTCTCCACGACGCCCTCGGGGTTGTACTCCCACCCGTGGTAAGGGCAGACGATGCAGTCGTTCTTGACCTCACCGCCCGACAGCGCCGCCCCGCGGTGCACGCAGAGGTCGGACATCGCCACCACCGAGTTGTCGCTCGACTTGCGGTAGAGCACCAGCTGCTGGCCGAGGAGCTTGACCTTCATCGGCTTGGCCGGCTTCAGCACCTCGCTGAATTCCACGGCGTACCAGAAGTTCTTGAACATGACGATGCCTCCTAGCGCCGACGGATGTCGGCGATCTCGGGACGAGGGGCGGCGAGCCAGCCCTCGAGTTCGTGGTGCGCTGCGCGGTCGTCCTTGAGCCAGGCAGCGAAGAATCGGATGAGGGTGCGAGCGAGCAGGGCCCGCAGCTGCGCCTGGTCGCCGTCAGGCGGCGACTCCAGGAAGCCGCGGGCGGAGGTCGGGTCCTCGACGTCACAGGGCAGCAGGTGCCCGGCTCCGGCAAGCTGCACCAGCCAGGCCTCGGGGGCATCGGCCAGTGCCTCCTCGAAGGTCCGGCGCACCGGGTCATGGCCGACGGCGCCGGCCTGCTCGCCGTAGCGGATCGCGCTGGCCGCGACGACGCCGTCCTGGCTGCCGGCGACCAGCATCACCGGCACCTTCGCCGGCGAGGCGAGCAGCGTGTTCGGTGCGAAGCCGAGCTGCTGCGAGGCCAGGGTGTGCGACCCGTAGGTGGCCACCGCCCGGACCTGCGGGAACCAGGCCGGCGCAGCGGACTGCAACGCGACGGTGCCGCCGGCCGAGTGCCCGAAGACGCCGATCCGGTCCAGCGCCAGGGCGCCGGCCAACGGCCCCTCGGCCTGCTGCTCGGTGAGCGCGTCGAGCACCACGGCAAGAGCCGGGGTGGTCGGTCGCGCGCCGTACGCCTGCGGGGTGACGGCCTCGATGTCGACGCCGGGGGTGAGCCCGTACTGGCCGGGGAACAGCTCCCCGACCCAGTCGAAGGTGACGCAGACCAGACCGGCCCCGGCGAGCGCGGTCGCCAGCTCCAGGTAGCCGGCACTGGCGACGTTGATCCCCGGCAGCACGATCACCACCGGGTACGGGGCACCTGCCGGGTCGAGCGCGAGCGCACCACTCATCCGCTCGACGTCGTCGCGCGCGGCGAGTGCCGGGTAGCGGATGGTCAGGTGGAGAGTGTCGTAGGGCGCGGTCGCTCCCTGCACGCGCACCGCGGTCCGGTGCGACCGGACCCAGGGCGACGTGTCGGTGGACTCCATCTCGGGCCTCAGCGCAGGTGCGGCCGGGGCAGGACGCGGTCGCCGCCCCACAGTGCGCGGATCAGCTGCTGGGTCTTCTCCTCGCCGAAGAACCGGTCCCCCATCTCGTTGGCGGGGTCGCGCTCGGCGATCGCGCGGCGGGCGGCCTCGTCCTGGGCGGCGAGTGCGGCCTGCTCCTCGACCGGGACCGGCTCGGCCTCCTCCACCCAGGTCAGCCAGCGGTCGAGCTGGCGCTCGGCGAGCTCGGTGACCAGGTTGGTGGTGCGCTCGTCGCCGGGCGCCATGAAGCAGTAGGCGATCGGCGAGAGGCTGGCCCGCACGTGCGCGCTGCGGCTGACGAACGGGGTGATGAAGTCGTTCTGCGCCTGGACCTGCTCCCACTCCTCGTTGAAGGGGCCGTAGTAGCGGTCGTAGTAGTCGAGGTCGGTGACCAAGTTGGAGCGCGGCACCGAGTCCAGGAAGAGCCAGCCCTGCGGGAAGGCACCGAGCGCCATCCCGAAGTGCGGGACCCGGACCTGGGGCCCGAGCCAGATCGTCAGGTGCACGTTGACGAACCCCATCGCGGCGTTCTCCATGTGCGAGTGGATCATCCAGTCGATCTCGGGCCCGGAGTAGGCGCGCACGCTCCCCGAGGGGCCGTTCTCGGCGGAGAACGACTCGAACGCCTCCGACGACGGGTCACGCTCCAGCGCGAAGCGCGTCTGGACCTTCGCCGCGAGCCGGTCGATCAGCGCCTTCCAATCGGTGAAGAGCGCGGTGACGTCCGTGGGACCCGCCTCGTCGAAGTACTCCTGAACCGATTTGAGGTTCTGGCTCATGCGTCAATCCCTCCAAGAATGCAGAACGGCAAGCAAACCACCCGTGCTACAAATCATATATTCTATCGTCGTTCTTGGGAACCGGTTGTCGGGGCTTTTTTGTCCCCCGTCGGCTCACCCCACCGGGTAGGCCGTCGCGGCGAGCGCCGTAGCGCCGGCCCGGAACGCGCCGGGAGCATGGATCACGCACGGCTGCACGTACTCCAGCAGGCCCTCGTCTCCGTACTCGCGCCCCCAGCCGGAGCGCTTCACCCCGCCGAACGGCGCATGCAGCGCCATCCCGGTCCGGTTGTGCGTGTTGACGAAGGTGAACCCTGCCTCCAGCCGGGCGGCCACGGCGAAGGCCCGGTCCTCGTCGGCCGACCAGACCGAGGCACCCAGGCCGAGGTCACCCGCATTGGCGCGGGCGACCGCCTCCTCCACGGTGCGATAGCCCAGGATCGGCAGGGTCGGCCCGAACTGCTCGGTGGCGACGATCGGATCGTCGTCGGCCGCGCCCAGGACCAGGGTCGGCATCACGAAGTGCCCCAGGCTCAGATCTCCGACGGCGGTGCCGATCTCGCGGACCTCGGCGCCGCGGGCCCGCGCATCGGCGACCAGCCCCCGCACCCGGTCGGCCGAGACCGCCGAGACCACCGGGCCCATGCTCACCCCGGGCGTGAGCGGGTCGCCCACGTGCAGCACCCGCGCAGCCGCGGCGCTCAGCCCGGCCACGATCTCGTCATGACGCTCGACCGGGACGTAGAGCCGCTTGAGGGCCATGCAGACCTGGCCGCTGGTGGCGAACGCCGCCATCAGCATCCGCTCGTAGCCGGAGTCGTCCAGCTCGGCGTCGGCCAGCACGATCGCCGGATCGTTGCCGCCCAGCTCCAGGACGCTCGGGGTCAGCGCGCGACCGGCCATCGCCGCGATCGCCCGGCCGGCGATCTCGCCGCCGGTGAAGGCGACCCGCGCGACCGCCGGGTGCTCGACCAGCGCGGTGACCGTCTCGGCCTCGCCCTGCACCACCTGCACCAGCCCCTCGGGCAGCGCGGAGGCGATCAGCTCGAGCATCATGGTCACCCCGAACGGCGCCAGCGGCGACGGCTTGACGACGATCGCATTGCCGGTCACCAGCGCCGGGCCCACCTTCAGCGCAGCCAGGATCAACGGGGCGTTCCAGGGCGTGATCGCCGCGACCACGCCGAACGGCCGGTGCCGCACGGTGAGCCGCCCGCGCTCGTCGTCCGAGCCGCCGTCGCGCAGCAGCTCGGCGGCGCGTCCGGCGTACCAGCGCAGCACGGTGGCGGCGAAGCCCGCCTCGCCGCGCGCATCGCCCAGCACCTTGCCGGTCTCCCGTGCGGTCAGCTCGGCGATGGCGTCCAGGTGGGAGTCGAGGCCGTCGGCCGCCGCTCGCAGCAGGCGGGAGCGCTCGGCGACCGGGTTCGCCGCCCACGCCGACTGTGCGTCGGCAGCGGCACGGACCGCCGCGTCCACCTCGCGCGGCGTGCTGATCCGGACCGCGCCCACGCTCTCGTGCAGGCGTGCCGGGTTCTCCCGCGCGATCACGCCCCGGATCCTCCGAGCACCGCGACCGGCCTGCCCAGGCTCAACGAGTTGATCATCGACGTGTTGAGCAGGTGGGCGCGCATCCGCACCGGATCGGCGGCCAGCGCCCGCAGCTCGTCGTGGTAGGCCTGCTGGGCCACCGGATCGGTCTGCCGCAACCGCTCCCAGTTGTCGTGCGTGATCGTCTTGACGTAGGAGAGCGCCACCTGACGGCGCGCCTCGCAGGCGGCGTCGAGGTCGGCCTCGGTGCCCGTGCCCTCCAGCAGCGCCAGCAGCGCCTTCGCCTCGACCACGGCGTCGTGGACGCCGCTGTTCATCCCCATCCCGCCGAGCGGGTTGTTGATGTGCGCCGCGTCGCCCATCAGGATCAGCCGTCCCTTGCGGAAGGTGTCGGCGACCCGCTGGTGCACCCGGTAGAGGGTGGTGTGCAGGACGTCCCACTCCCGCCCGAGGTCGGCGACGCCGCGCAGCCGGGCCTGCACCCGCTCCGGGTCGATCTCGACCTCGTCCGCGGTGTCGGCGTCGGTCGGGAAGAGCACCCGCCAGTGCTCCGGGGTGCGCAGCACCACCAGCCACTCGGTGGGGTCGAAGACGTAGTTGACCGCGGCGATGCCCGGCAGCACGCTCTCCAGGTCCTCGGTGGTGGAGGCGACCAGGAACCGCTCGGGGTAGGTCATCCCCTCGAAGGTGAAGCCGGCGCTCTGCCGGACCTGCGAGTTCGAGCCGTCCGCGCCCAGCACCCAGTCGGCGGTGAAGACCTCGCCCTTCTCGGTGATGACGGTGCCGGCCTGGGCGGTGGTCGATGCCTCGACCACACGCTGCCCGAAGTGGACGGTGACGTTCGCCAAGCCCTGCAGGGCTTCGAGCAGGATCGGCGTCAGCTTGCTCTGCTCGCACTGCACCCGGAACGGGAACCGGGTGTCCTCGGCCAGGATGCCGAGATCGAGGTTCGCGATCGGGCCGGTGCGACGGTCGCGGTACTGGAAGCCGGTGGAGACGATGCCACGCTCCATCAGCGCTTCCAGTACCCCGAGGTCGTCGAACATCTCCAGGCTCGGCGGGTGGAAGGTCGAGGCCCGCGACTCGCTCGCCAGCTCGTCTCCCGCCTCCAGCACGGTGACCCGCACTCCGGCCCGGGCCAGGACCAGGGCGGCGGTGAGTCCGACCGCTCCGGCGCCGGCCACGATCACGGTGGTCTGGTTCTCGCTCATCAGCGTCCTCCCTCGACGGCCGCCGCGCCTGCGGCGTACCGCTGTTCGTCCTGCACTATCTGCGGAAGGCCGACCAGGTCGGTCAGCTCGTTCCAGGCCATGCGCTCGACGCCGGCAGCCGTGCCGGTGCCGAGGATCTCGCGGAACGCGTGCTGCACCGCCGCAGCGGCGGCCAGCATCGCGGAGACCGGGTGGATCACCAGGCGGACGCCGAGCGCCGCCAG
>NZ_BAAALG010000011.1:511400-512721 GCF_039528155.1 Nocardioides dubius
CAGCTCCTCGTCGCTCGGCCCGGCGTCGATCGCGCCGCCGGCCTCCGAGCGGTTGTACATCTGCGGCAGCGGCCGTCCGTCGGCCGCCAGGGCGTCGCGGACCGCTGCCAGAGCGGCGGCGTCCGCGCCCTCCACGAAGACGGCGTCGGCACCGGCCGCGGCGAACGCACGGCAGCGCTCGACGACGTCGTCCAGGCCCGCCACCGACAGCGCGTCGGTGCGTGCCACCACGACCAGCCCGCTGCCCGCCTCGACCACCGCGCGGATCCGGCCGGCCGCCTCGTCGAGGCCGACCACCTCCTTGCCACCGAGGTGTCCGCAGCGCTTGGGCGCCACCTGGTCCTCGAGGTGCAGGCCGGCGATCCCGGCGGCGGCATAGGCGCGCGCTGTGTGCGCCGCCTGCAGGGCGTTGCCGTATCCCGTGTCGGCGTCGGCGAGGATCGGCACCCCGGCCAGCGCCGGCGCCAACGACGCCGCCCTACGGGCGATGTCGGTGCCGTGCACATACCCGAAGTCGGGAAGCCCCAGCTCGACCGCGGAGACGGTCGCCCCGGACAGGTGCACCGCCGTCGCGCCGGCACGAGCAGCGAGCGCCGCGGAGACGGCGTCGTAGACCCCGGGCAACCGGACCACCCGGTCGCCGCTCAGCGCGGCTCGCAGGCGATCGGCGGCCGGGCTCATCGCCCGTGCAGCGCGTAGCCGCCCTCGACCCCGACGACGCGGGCCCCGGTGAAGATCCGGATCGTCTCGACCGTGCCCTCCTCGCCCATCCCGGAGAGTCCCCAGGCCGGACGCGGCGTCATCAGGTGCAGGCTCATGATCGTCGAGCCGTTCACCTTGACCTCGCCGGCGCGGACCTGGCGGGCGAGGGCCAGAGCGGCCTCGACGTCGGTGCCGACCACGTAGCCCTCCAGGCCGAAGGGCGTCCCGTTCGCCAGCGCCACCGCCTCCTCGAGCGTGCGGTAGCCGTGCACCGTGGCGACCGGACCGAAGACCTCGTGCACGGCCGCCTCACTGGGCACGCCGGTGATCAGCGTGGGCGCCAGGAAGGTGCCCGGACCGTCCGGAAGCTTGGTGGTGGCGTGGGCGGTGCCGCCCGCCTCGACCCGCTCCGCGATCGCCGTCTGCAAGGAGGCCAGGTGGCCCGGGTGCACGATCGGTCCGAGGTCGGTCTCCGGCGCCAACGGGTCGCCGACGCTCAGCCCGGCCAACCGGGCACCGATCATCCCGACCAGCTCGTCGGCCATCTCCTCGGGCACCACCAGACGACCCAACGCCCGGCACCACTGGCCGTTCAGCGTGGTCAGCAGATCGGGGGGGC
>NZ_BAAALG010000011.1:512802-521314 GCF_039528155.1 Nocardioides dubius
CCCGGCCGGCGCCGAGGCCTCCGGTGAAGGAGACGGCGCGGATCCGCAGGTCGTTGACCAGCGTTCCGCCGACGGCAGGGCCGCCCTGCAGCAGCTGGAAGGTGCCGGCCGGTGCGCCCTGCTCGGCGAGCACCCGGTCGATCACCCGGGCCAGCGCGGTGGTGCCCCACGGGGCGTACTCGCTGGGCTTGAGCAGCGACGGTGCGCCCGCCGCCAGCGAGCTGGCGATCTTGTGCGCGGCCATCGGTGCCGGGGCGTTCCAGGGCACCAGGCTCAGCGCCGGGCCGAGCGGCAGCCGGTGCACCTCGACCGGGTTGCCGTGCTCACCGGTCGTGGTCTCGCAGAGCACGCCCTCGCGCAGCTGCGCCGCCGCCAGGTGGAAGGCACCCGGCACGATCACGCCGACGATGCTGGTCTGCGCGATCGGCACGCCGGTGGCGAACGACTCCAGTGCCGCCAGTCGCGCCACCTCCTCGCCCAGGGCGACGCCGACGGCGTCCAGGATCTCCGCGCGACGCGACACCTCGATGCCGCTCCAGGCACCGCTGGCGTGCACGCGGTGCGCGGCCGCCAGAGCGGCCTCGACGGCTGCCGCCTCGCTGGCCGGGGCGGTGCCCACCGCCTCGCCGGTGAAGGGATCGAGCAGCTCCAGGTCCAGGGCGTCGGCCGGTGCCGACCAGACGCCGTCCACCAGTTGCTCGATCGCGGGCAGGACAAGCCCGCCACGAACGGTCTTCTCGGCCTGCGTCACTGAGCACCCTCCGGCTTCTTGAAGCTGTCCGTGGTGGTGAGCCCGGCCCACCCCTCGTTCTCGACCAGCATCTTGGCAAGGTCCAACTTGCCACGCTCGGCGGGGAACGCCTGGACTAGACCCATTGCGGTGTCGCGCACCGCCCGGCCGATCTCGTTGCCCATCAGGGCTCCTGAGGTTCCGCACATCTTCAGCGCCAGCAGCGCGACCTCGTGTGCGTGCTCGCAGATCGCGCCCTTGGCCAGCTTCCAGGACTGCACGACCTCGGGCTTGGGCAGGATCGGCGGGTCGGAGGCCTCCAGGTCGACCTGACGGCGCAGCCACAGGTGCGCCTCGGCAAGGTGCCGCTCGCCGTCACCGATCATCACCTGGTGCATCGGGCTGGAGGCGATCGGCTTGCCGGTGTCGGCGAAGGTCGCCGACATGGTCCGGTTGAAGGCGTAGCTCCAGGCCCCCTGGGCGATGCCGGCGTAGATCGCCGCGATCGCGATCTGGTTGCCCACCCAGGAGCCACGCGACATCTGGGTCGCGCGGTTGAAGGCGCCGGGCACCGCGAGGGCGAGCTCGTCGGGGACGAAGGCGTTCTCCAGGATCAGCCCGTTGTTGTCGGAGGCACGCATGCCCAGGCCGGTCCACGGCGCTCGCGGCCGAGCACCCTCGGTGGCGCGCGGGACCAGGAACAGGGTCAGTGCGTCCATCCCCTCGATGTCCTCGCGGCGCGCGGTGACCAGGTAGTAGTCGGCCGAGCCGGAGAGGCAGCCGAACGACTTCTCGCCGTTGAGGATCCAGCCGCCGTCCACCGGGGTGGCGGTGGTGCGGATCAGCACGTTGGCGTTGGACGCCTTGACCGACTCGCTGGCGAAGTTGCCGATGGCCTTCTCCTCGGTGCCCATCAGGTGCAGCACCTTCTCGGCGAAGGCACGCACCACCGGCGCCTCGTCGGGGCTGTAGAGCCCGGCGTCGAGCGCGGCCAGCGGCAGCATCCCGCGCGACGACGACGAGCAGTGGAAGAAGTAGGCCAGCGCGGTCGAGCCGCAGACCGTGCCCAGCGCGTAGGTGGTGGCGGCGAGGTCGCGCAGGCCGCCGTCGAGGCCGCCGTACTCGCGCGGCACGACCAGGCCCAGCAGGCCGGCGTCGCCGAGCAGCTTGAGGTGCCCGGCGGGCAGGGCTCCGCTCTGGTCGGCGAACTCGGCCTCGGCGGCGATCGCCGGAAGCACGGACTCGACCAGGCTGGCCCGGGCGCGCTCGGCGTCGGTGAGGTCGGGGAAGAGGATCTCGGCGGTGAGCTTGGCGGTCATCCTGCGGCTCCTACGATGGTCGGGTTGCCGTCAGGTGTCGGCAGCTGGGGTGATGCTGGGACGGGTACTGCACGGGCCGGTGCGGCCGCGACGAGAGCGCGCAGGTCGCCGGCCAGCCTGACCAGGGCCGCGGTGTCGACCGGGGAGTCGACGTCGACCTCTTCGAGCAGGCGGATCAGGTCCTCGGTCGCCACCGCTCCGTCCAAGCCGGCCAGGGTGGCGTCGAAGTGTCGTACTCCGCTCTTGAGCGCGGTGATCGCCTTGACCAGACCGAGTCGGTCACGGTCGTGCAGGACCATCCGCAGCGGAGCCGGCCGGGCCAGCGGCACGGCCTCCTGGAGCAGCGCGCGCACCTGGAGTGGGGTCGCGCCGCCGGCCGTGTCGCTCAGGCCGATCTCGCTGACGCCGGCGCGGCTGAGCAGTTGGATCGCGGCCAGCACGGCGTCGAGACGCTGCGGAGCGAATGCGTCGCGCAGCACCACGGAGGTGCGCTCGGCGATCGGCGAGAGGCTGCTCGCGAGCTCCTCCGCCTGGGCCGAGTCGGCCGCGTCCAGCATCAGCTCGACGGTGCCGATGCCGAGTTGCAGGGCGAGCTCGGCCTGGGCCCGGTCGCGGACCAGGACGCTCGCAGCGGCGAGGTCGAGGGTGCGCGGCACCAGCGCCTCCGCCTCGGCGAGGGTGACGGCCGGAGTGAGGTCGGCGACCCGCACCCGGGCACCGGCGCTGGCGACGCCCGCGGTGACGTGGGCGTTCGGCGCGGTGAGTCCGGCGGCGGCCATTCCGGCCACCACTCCGCCGTCGGCGAGGGTCGCCACGTCCGGCAGGACGTCGGCGAACTGGCCCCAGCCGCGGGAGTGGAACAGCAGCGGCGCCGAGCGCCGGGCCGCGTGCCCTTCGAGCACCTCGCCCACGAAGATCGTGTGGTCACCGCCGGGGTAGGCGTGCACCACGCGGCAGTCGAACCAGCCGAGCGCCGAGTCCAGCAGCGGCGCCCCGGTTGCCGACGTCGACCAGCTCTCGCCGTCGAACCGGTCCACGACGCCCTTGTCCATGCCAGCGAACCTGCGGCCGACGTCGATCTGGTCCTTGGCCAGCACGTTGATCGCGAAGACGCCACTGCGCTCGATCAACTCGTGGCTGTAGAGCGTCTTGGTCAGGCAGATCGACACCAGCGGCGGATCAAGGCTGACGCTGGAGAACGAGCTCGCCGTCATCCCATGCCACCCGCCGTCCTGGGCGAGCGTCGTGACGACCGTGACACCGCTCGGCCATTGGGCCATCACGTCACGGAAGGTCGTTGGATCGACCATGATCACCTCCTCGATGACAGAATATACGATATCTACTCCGTCTTTGAGAAGTCGTGAGTGCAACCTGAGCGAACTTTGCGGCCGCCGGAATATATGATTGGGCCGTTCCTATCCACCCTCACCTTGGGGAGCCTCATGAGTCGACGTTCCAACGGCGTAACGGGCGTCCGGCCGATCGCCCATCACTCGCTGGTGGATCGGGTCACCGACGAGCTGCACCGGGCGATCCTCAACGGCGACCTCCCCCCGGGCTCGACGGTCTCGATCGTCGACCTCTGCGAGCGGTTCGACATCAGCCACATCCCCGTGCGCGAGGCGCTGCGACGCCTCGAGAGCGAGGGCGTGATCAGCCTGCGGCCGGGGCGCTCGGCCCTGGTCGCCACCGTCACCAGCGACGAGCTGGTGAACATCTACGGCCTGCGCAAGCTGATCGAGGGCGACCTCGTCACCCGGGCCGCAGCGAGCATGAGCGAGGAGCGTCTCGAGGACGCCGAGGCGGCACTGGCCGAGTACATCGGCATCGAGCGCGAGCCGGCCGCCCTCGCCGCCAAGCACCACGCGTTCCACGAGGCGATGCTGCTCGACGTGATCGGCCCCGCCGACGCCAACGTGCTGCGCCTGCTGTGGAAGGCCTCCGACCGCTACCTGCACCTGCTGATGGCCGACCTCGACCACAAGCCGGAGACCCAGCAGGGACGCATCGACGAGCACCGCGAGCTGCTCGACCTCGCTCGCGCCGGCAAGGCGAAGGAGCTCCGCGACGCCTGGATCGCCCACCTGGAGAGCACCGAGGGCGCTCTGCTCGAGGCGCTCGCCGTCCGCGAGGAGGGCGAGGCCGCGCAGGCCTGACCTGCGCGGCCCCTCGGGCCCCTCGGGCCCCTCGGGCTCGGCGGCCGACGATCAGTCGGTCAGCACGCCGCCGAGCAGCTGCCAGGGACGCCCGTCGACGACGTCGGTTCCCTTGGAGACGAAGCGGTTCGTCGCGCAGGCGGGCCGCAGCACGCCCAGCGTCATCGGGGCGTCGGCGCCCTGCGGCTCCGGGCGGCTGATCACGCCGGCGAACGGGTTGGCCCAGTCCCCCCACAGCGTGAAGTCTGCGCTGAGCGGGATCAGCGCACCGGCCCCGAACGCGGCATGCGGGCGCGAGGCGACCGCGACGTTGAGCCGGTTCTCCGCCGCCCGCTCCAGCAGGAGCAGATCGACGTCGTGCGCCTCGGCGACCGTGAACGGCACCGCCACCACGTCGGCATCGGCCAACGCAGCAAGGCGGAACGTCTCCGGATAGAGGGCATCGTCGCCGACGACCACCGCGAGCCGGCCCCAGGGCGCCTGGTGGATCAGCACGGGCGCGCCGTCCCCGTCGGCGAGTGCCAGCGGGCCGTGTCGCTCGCTGGCGTGCAGCTGCGGCTGGCGCAGGGCGACGCCGTCCGCCGAGATCACCAGGCCGACGTGCCGCCCGTCCTCGACCACGCTGGTGACGATCAGGGTGGCGGTGCCGGCCAGCATCGCGGCCAGGGCAGCGGGGGCAAGGTCCGCGACGACGTCGCCGTCCGCCGCTCCCCCGACGTGCGCCGCCAGCTCCGGCAAAACGACCAGGTCGGCACCGGCGGCCAGCGCCGCGTCCACCAGGCTCACCACGTCATCGTCGGCACCGGGGCTGATCACGGCTGCGGCGATCTCCGCCGCGCCGGGCGCGGCGCTGCGTCCCCGCGGCTCCGCGGCCAGCGCGCGATAGAGCGCCGGTCGGCGCGCGGCGATCACATCGGTGCCGTCGGGGCGGCTCTTCTCCGTGGCCAGGTCGAGGTCGATGTCGGCGATGACCACCGCCTCGCCACTACGCGGACCGATCGCCACCACCGTGCCGTCGGGCGCCACGATCTGGCTCTCCCCCGCGCCGTGCAGGCGATCCACGGGAACGCCGACCTTGGCGGCGACCATCTCGATGCTGTGCGCCGGCACGAGCGGCCCGACCTTGTTGGCCGCCACCACCCAGACCTTGTTCTCCGCGGCACGCACCGGAACGTGCAGCGACGCCTCATCCAGTGCGAACGAGTTGAGGCTGTTGAGCAGCAGCTGCGCCCCTTCGGCGGCAAGCATCCGCGGGGTCTCGAAGATGACGCCGTCCATGCAGGAGTAGAGCCCGACCCGGCCGAGCGCCGTGTCCACCGCTCCCGGCCGATCGACGGCAGGGTCGAGGTGGTCGCGCTCGGAGCCCATCAGCACCTGCTTGTCGCTGCTCGAGATCAGGGCACCGTCCGGGCCGAAGAGCAGGTTCGCCCCCGCGACCCGGCCGTCGGCGCGGAGCAGGGTGCAGTTCACCATCAGGTGGATCCGATGCGTGGCGGCACGGGCTGCAAGGGTGCCGAGGAACTCGCCGTCGAGGCTCTGCGCATGCCGGCGGGCATGGGCGCGGTCGGCGTACCACGAGACATGGTTCCCGAACTCGGGCAGGACCACGAGCTCGGCCCCCTGCGCCACCGCCTCGTCGATCATCCGCACCGCGGTGGCGAGGTTCTCCTCGATCTCCTCGCCGACGGCGTACTGGACGGCAGCCACTCGAACCATTCGCGGACTCCATTTCATATATCTTGTACGATTCTGGTGTCATCGTAGTCACACTCCGCCCGCCGAGCACAGGAGTCCCCATGACGGACGTCCAGCCCGACAGCAGTTCCGCCCCCAGCCGGACCGCCACCCTGCAAGTCTCCGCCAAGGGCGGCGTCCAGGAGGTGGACCTCGACCGCGACCCGCCGTTCGGCTGGTGGCCCGCGATCGCGATCGCCCTGGTCGCCTTCATCGATCGCGTGGAGATCAACCTGATCGCCGGAGCGCTGCCCGCGATCCAGGACCACTTCGGCTTCAGCGACACCGTCGCCGGGCTGATCCCCACCGCGGCCAGCATCGCCGCCGCGGTCCTGCTGCTGCCGGCAGGCCGGCTGGCCGACCGCGCGCCGCGGGTCGCCACGGTGGTGATCGTGGTCCTGCTCTGGTCGCTCTTCTCCGTGCTCAGCGGGCTCGCCACGACCTTCGCGATGTTCTTCCTGGTCCGGATCGCGATCGGCGCGGCCGGCCAGCTCTACAACCCGCCGGCCTCCAGCCTGCTCGCCGACTACTACCCGAACAGCTCACGCGGCAAGGCGTTCGGCTTCGAGCGGGCCGGCTACTACATGGGCCTGCCGGCCGGCGTGATCATCGGCGGGGCCGTCGCCGAGGCGCTCGACTGGCGCGCGGTCTTCTTCATCGCCGCCATCCCCGGCATCGTGATCGCGGTGCTGATGGCCACCGTCAAGGAGCCGATCCGCGGACTCGGCGACCGGATCGACCGGATGAAGGCCGCACAGGGCGACCTGGCCGCCACCGAGGGCAGCGCCGAGCACGCGGCACTCACCGGGCCGCCGTCGACGATCTTCGCCGACGCCAAGGAGCTGCTGCGGATCAAGACCCTGCGCGGCATCATCCTGGCCCAGGCCATGCTCGCTCTCGGCGTCGCCGGGCTCTTCTACTGGCTGCCGACCTTCCTCGAGCGCCTCGAGGACCTCAAGGTGGACGCCGCCTCCGGGCTGGCCGGCGGCGTCGGCGGGACCGGCATCGTGGTCGGCATCATCATCGGCTCCAAGATGGGCGACAAGGACCGCGGCGACGGGTGGCGGGTCCGGCTCTCGACGATCTTCCTGCTGGTCGGCGCGCTCGGCCTCACCCTGGCCGTGCTGCTGCCCGGCGTGCCGTTGCGGATGGCGATGGTCGCCCTGGCCTGCATCGGCTTCGCCGGCGCGATGCCGAACCTGACCGCGGCCGCCGCCAACGTCGTCCCGGCCTCGACACGTGGCATGGGCTTCGCCCTGTTGCAGTTCCTGACCACCCTGGGCGGCGCCTTCGGCCCGTTCCTGGTCGGCGCCGCCTCCGACGGCTTCGACTCGATCCGGGTGGGCATGCTCTTCCTGCTGCCGCCGATGTTCTGCTCGGTCGCGATCCTGTGGTCGGTGCGCAACTCCTACGAGCGTGACCTGGCCAAGGCTGCGGTCAGCTGATCCCTTCCGGACGCCGGGTGGTCGGCGTAGCGTGCTGGACATGGAACCCCGTGCCTGCGACGCCGCTCCCCCGTCGTCCGGTCCGGACTACCGGCATCTGCCGGAGCCGGTCGATCCTGATGCAGTGATCGGGCTGGTCGACGCCCGGTCGCTCCCCGACCCCGAGGCCGACCGCAACGTCGCCCAGGACCGGGCCCTGCTCTATCCCTGACCGCGAGCGCGCGGCTGCGGTGGCCCGGCGCTCGTGCGTACCGGTGCCATGCCAGGCTGAGCAGGTGACCTCCGCACCTCGCCTCCACTCCTGGATCGCCGATGCCCTGCACCAGCAGGGCTCCCGTGCCCGAGCACTCGACGTCGCCAAGCAGGTCTGGGCGCAGCACGAGACCGTGTTGCGCGACGGCGACGCGTTCTTCACCTGGCAGCTCGACCTGCACGCGGCCGCCGCCGCGATGGCTGCCGACGGCAAGCTGCTGATCGACGAGACCGGGGTCTGGGCGCTGCCCGGTGCGGCGCCGGTCCGCAAGGCGGGGTGGGCCGAGGACGAGATCGCGTCCGTGGTGCGCGGATACCTGACGCTGCTGGAGTCCGAGCACGGCGGCGCGCCCGCGCGGCGCTCGCAGATCGTGGCCGACCTGATCGCCGGCACCGGCCGCACGCCCGCCCAGGTGGAGGCGCTGCTCTGCAACATCTCCGCCGTCGTCCAGGAGCACGACCTGATCCCGCTGTCGCACTACCGACCGCGCTCGAACGTGCCCCTCGGCGTGCGGCCCGCAGTGGCCGCAGCGCTGGCCGCGCTCAGTTGACGCGCCTCCGCGTGCGCACAGATCGAACTGTCGGAGGTCTCTGATCCACTGGTTCCATGATCGAGATCGACGCCACGCACACTCCGTATGAGGTCAGTGACCTCGATGCGGGATGCTTGCTTGCGGTGATCTCGGAAGGTCGTCACTCCGCGCTGGTGCTGGGGCGTCAGCAACTGCGGCTCGCGCATCAGTGGTGCGTGGTCAACCCGGTCGTGGACGGCGGTTCGGCGGCCTCGTGGTGTGACGACGCCGCGTTCGCGTCTCTTGATCTGGATGACTTCCTCGGTGGCGAGGGCACTCCTGCGGTGGCTGCGTTCGCGGC
>NZ_BAAALG010000011.1:521371-541123 GCF_039528155.1 Nocardioides dubius
TTGCTGTGGGCGCAGGTCGAGCTGCTGGAGGTGCCCGGCTGGAAGGCACGCCGGGTCGCGGAGCTCACCCGCAAGCTCTCCCGTGAAGCCGCCTCCTGGTTCGACCAGACCCTCGCGGACGGCGAACGCTACGGCTGGCCCACCATCGAACGCATCCTGGCGATGGCGGTGGCGAAGTTCCATCCCGAGTTGATCCGCGACAAGAACGGCCCGCTCACCAAGGCCGACTGGGATGTGCGGCTTGAGCACCGCTACGGGCCTGACGGCGCGGCCTCGGGCACCTCCACCTTGGACGTGGTCGGCGACTCCTTGGATCTGGCGCGGTTCCACGACCTCGTCTGTGACGAGGCGGAGAAGCTGAAGCGCGCCGGCGACACCGACACGCTCGGTCAGCGCAAGGCCAAGGCCCTGGGCAGCATCGCGGAGGCACAGGGCACGCTGGACTACGAGGCCGCCGACCAGCCCACGCCGCGAGGCCGCACTGGGCGCGGGTTGCGGGTGTTCGTGCACACCACGCTGGCCGACCTCTTCGCCACCGACGACCTGACGCTTGCCGACACCGACCGCCTCGGCCCGATCCTCATCGAGCAACTCACCGACTGGCTCCAACGCCACGGCTCCATCGCCACCATCACCCCGGTCATCGACCTCCACCGCACCGGCTCCGTCGACCGCCACGACCCACCCGCCTGGATGGCCGAGCAGGTCCGGCTCAGAGATCAGCACTGCGTCTTCCCGCACTGCACCCGATCCTCAGCCGACGCCGACCTCGACCACATCGACCCGTACAACGAGACCGGACCACCCAGCCAAACCAACCCCGAGAATTTGGCGCCGCTCTGCCGCCGTCACCACCTCGCCAAGACCTTCGCCGGCTGGCACTACCGCCGCAACCGAGACGGCACCTACACCTGGACCAACAAACACGGCCACACCTGGCTGGTCACCCCACTCGGCACCATCCAACTCGACTGAGCGACAGCACCACCGCCACCTCCGGCAGCCACCCCGGCCACCGGAGGCTGCGGCGCGCGCCCGCGAAACGAGAGATGGCCCGCCTCCCCGGGAAGGGGCGGCGGGCCATGCACAGCCACGTCAGCGACGGGCGCAGTCACTAGTAGGTGTGCACCACCGCGAAGCCGTCGACCTCAGGAACCGGCGCGCCTGCGGGCACGAAGGCCCAGCGGCGCGCCTGCGGCCAGAGCACCTCGACGTCGGTGTCGAAGACCTCCCCAGCGACGGCGTCGCGCCCCAACAGGGAACCGACCAGGCCGGCGCCAGGAGCCCGCAGCTCGCCGTCGGCCAAGCCGAGCACGGTGACCGTGCCCGCGTCATCGGCCTCGCCGTCGGCCCAGCCGCCGCCCGGCCCGGAGAACCAGACCACCGCGGCGGTCGCCCCCGTGGTCGAGGTCGCCGCGCGGGTGGCCCGCGGCTCCACGATCAGCGCCTCACCGACGGCGACCGCATGCCCGCTCATCGTGAGCCCACCCGACAGCAGCACCATCTCCTCCCCCGCCGGCTGGTTGCCGGTGACGGCCCGCTCCCACCCTTCCGGAAAGGCGACGACGCAGGACCGGGTGCCGGCGTCGGCGTCCATCCGCAGCATCACGATGTCGGCCGGCAGCTCGGAGCCGGCGATCGTGTGCGACCCCCAGACCAGCTCGGCGGAGTCGAGGTCGACCATGCGCAGCTCACTCATGCCGCGGGCTCCTTGAAGGTAGAGAGATAGGAAACGATCTCGGACTCGCCCATCACGTCGGCGTACTTCGCGTCGAGATCGAAGAGGTTGGCATCGTTCACGGCCGCGTCCCGGTCGCCGCACGCCTCGCGCGCCACCAGCGAGCGGAAGCCGTGCTGCGTCGCATCCAGCGCGGTCGCGCGCACGCAGCCACTGGTGGAGAAGCCCAGGGTGATCGTGGTGTCCACGCCGAGCGCCCGCAGGCTGGAGGCGAGGGTGGTCCCGAAGAACGCCGAGGCGTACTGCTTGGTCACCATCAGCTCCCCCGGCAGCGGGGCCGGCGCGGCGGGCGGGTCGATCCACGGCGAGCCGTCCTCGAAGGCCGCCAGCCCGGGCACCTTCACCACGAACCAGCCGCCGTCGGCGCCCCCGGGCGCCAACACCACCCGGGTGAAGACCACCGGACGGCGCGCGGCACGGGCAGCCTCCACGATCCGCTCGGCACTCGCCCGCGCCGCCTCGAACCTGCCGCCGCCGTCGGCGAACGGACCGTCGTCCAGGTAGGCTCGACAGACATCGACCACGACCACAGCCGGGGCGGCACCCGGCCCGATCCGGCTGGCGAATCCGGCCGCGGCGTAGTCCGCGGCACGCTCCTGCGGAGTCGGCATCGCAGCCTCAGATGATCCCGCGCTCGGCGAGGGAGGCACGCTGCTCGGCGGGAATGCCCAGCAGGTCGCCGAAGACCTCGTCGTTGTGCTGACCCAGGTCCGGGCCGGTCCACCGGATCGCGCCGGGAGTCGCCGAGAGCTTCGGGACCACGTTCTGCATCCGCAGCTGGCCGAAGGTCTGGTCGGGCACCTGGACGATCGAGTCGCGCGCCTGGAAGTGCGGGTCCTCCAGCATGTCGGCGGCCTTGTAGATCCGCCCCGCCGGGACTCCCCCGTCGTTCATCATCTCGAGCAGCTCCTCGGCCATCACCGTGGCCGTCCACTCCGAGATCAGCGCATCGAGCTCGACCTGCGCCTTGCCGCGCCCGACATGCGAGGCATACGGGTGACCCGGCTCCGACCACTCCGGCTTGCCCATCAGTGCGAACAGCCGCGCCGAGACGGTGTCCTGGTTGGCGGCGATCAGCACGAGCTGGTCGTCCTTGGTCGGGTAGACGTTGGACGGCGCCACGTTGGGCAGGATCGCGCCGGTCCGCTCACGCTGGTACTGCGCGACGTCCCACTCGGTCACCAGGCTCTCCATCATCGCCAGCACGGACTCGTAGATGGACGCGTCGACGACCTGGCCCTCGCCGGTCCGGTTGCGGTGCTGCAACGCCGAGAGGGTGCCGACGGTCGCGTGCATCGCGGCGAGCGAGTCGCCGATCGAGATGCCGGCCCGGGCGGGCTGCCGGTCGGCGTCGCCGAGGACGTAGCGGAGCCCGCCCATCGCCTCGCCGATCGAGCCGTAGCCGGCCCGGTTCGCGTACGGTCCGGTCTGCCCGTAGCCGGAGACCCGCACCATGATGATGCCGGGGTTGACCGCCTTCAGCTGCTCGTACGACAGGTTCCAACGTTCGAACGTGCCGGCCCGGAAGTTCTCGATCACGATGTCGGCCTCGGCGACCAGCTGCAGGAAGAGCTCCTGCCCCTCGGCCTCGCGCAGGTTCAGCGTGACCGAGCGCTTGTTGCGCCCGACCACGGGCCACCACAGCGAGGTGCCGTCGGTGCGGCCCCACGCACGCATCGGATCCCCGACGCCGGGCGGCTCGACCTTGATCACATCGGCACCCTGATCACCCAACAACGTGGCCGCGAAGGGGCCGGCGAGCAGCTGCCCGGCCTCGATCACCCGCACGCCCGACAACGACCCGGAAACAGAAACGGAACTCTCCATGGGCCAAATCATATATTCGATATGATGAGAAGCGCTACTGCTCCGACCGAGGGATGGAAGATGACCACCACACCCACAGCGCCTGAGATCGAGATCGTCGAGGTCGCGCCCCGCGACGGCCTCCAGAACGAGAAGGCGCTCCTGCCCACCGCGACCAAGGTCGAGCTCGTCCGCCGCAGCGTGGCCGCCGGCATCCGCCGGATCGAGGTCACCGCCTTCGCCCGGCCCGACCGGGTTCCGCAGATGGCGGACGCCGCCGAGGTGCTGGCCGAGCTCCGCGGCACCGAGGGACTCACCTCGATCGGCCTGGTGCTCAACCGCAAGGGCCTCGAGCGCGCGGTCGCGGCCGGCTGCGACGAGATCACCTCCGTGGTCGTCGCCTCCGACGGCCTGGCCGTCAAGAACCAGGGCGTCGACACGGCGGCCCAGATCGCCGCCTGGCACGAGATCGCCGACGACGCCCGGGCCGCAGGCCTCAAGGCCAGCGTGATCATCGCCGCCGCCTTCGGCTGCCCCTTCGACGGCGAGGTGCCCACCGCCCGGGTGCTGGACGTCGCCCGCGGCGTGCTCGACGGCGGTCCGGACGAATTGGCCATCGCCGACACCATCGGCGTCGGCGTGCCGGCCCAGGTCACCGAGATCGTCGCCGGCCTGCGCGAGCTCGACGACACGGTCGCGCTGCGCGCGCACTTCCACAACACCCGCAACACCGGCTACGCCAACGCGATCGCTGCGATCGCCGCCGGCGTCACCGTGCTCGACGCCTCCACCGGCGGCATCGGTGGTTGCCCCTTCGCCCCGGGCGCGACCGGGAACATCGCCACCGAAGACCTGCTCTACCTGCTGGAGCGCAGCGGGCAGCCGGTGCGCAGCGACCGCCGGGAGGGCATCGACGCGGACGCCGTCGCCGCGACCGGGATCTGGATCGCCGAGCAGCTCGGCCTCCCCCAGGCACCCGCCCTGCTGGGCCGGGCCGGCCGGTTCGGAGGTGGCCGCCGATGAGCGCACTGCTCAGCGCCGAGGCCGTCACCGCCGTGCACGGCCTCAACGGCTACAGCCTCTCGATCATCCTGCACGTGCTGCTCTTCGTGTACTGGCTCGGCGGCGACCTCGGCGTCTACTACTCCAGCCGCTTCATCATCAAGCCGGAGCTGCAGCCCGAGACCCGCGCGATCGCGGCCAAGATCATGGTCGGCTGCGACATGGCGCCGCGCTTCTCGCTGATCCTCTTCGGCGCCAGCGGCGTCACCCTGATGTACTACGGGCCGCTCGGCGACGAGTTCTTCATGACCGGCTGGATGCTCGCCCTGGTCTGGATCGGCACTCTGGCCTGGGCCGCCGTCTCGCTGGCCGAGGCCCGCGGCGGCAGCAAGCACACCGCCCTGTGGCACAGCGCCGACCTGTGGGTGCGCTACCTGCTCTCTGCGGTGCTGGTCGGCGTCGCGCTCTACACCCTGCTCGTCGCCGAGCCCTTCGGCGTCGACACCAACCCCAAGTGGCTCGGCGCCAAGCTGCTGGCCTACGGACTCTGCATCTTGTGTGGCGTGATGATCCGGCGGGCCCTCAAGCCCTTCGGCCCGTCCTTCGGCGCGCTGATGACGACTGGCTCCACCCCCGAGGTGGAGCGCGGCATCGTGGGCTCGATCCGGCGCAGCGAGCCCTGGGTCTACGGGATCTGGGCGCTGGTCCTGATCGCGGCCGTCCTCGGGGTGATCAAGCCGGGCTCCACGGCCTTCTGAGCACGGCGCCGGCCCACCCACCGCTCGGCGCGCCTGTTCCATCTGCGGACGATCTCTGCTGGTATTTCCCTACCTTCGAGGCGTAGGAGCCGCCATGGACACCGTGATCGTGGTCTTGGAACTCGTGGTGGTGCTCGGCGCCATCGTGCTCGGCACCCGCTCCAGCGGCGTCGCCCTCGGTCTGTGGGGCGGCGCCGGCGTGGCGGTCCTGGTCTTCGTCTTCGGCGAGGAGCCGGGCAGCCCGCCGGTCGACGCCCTGTTGATCGTGCTCACCGTGGTGCTGGCCAGCTCGATGATGCAGTTGGCCGGCGGCATCGACTGGCTGGTCACCGTCGCCGCGAAGATCATCGCGGCACGACCTCGCCAGATCACCCTGATCGCACCGCTGGTCTCGTTCCTGTTCTCGGTCGGTGCCGGCACCTCGAACATCCTCTATCCGCTGCTCCCGGTGATCTCCGATCTCTCGTACCGCAACGGGGTCCGGCCCTCGCGGCCGCTGTCGCTCTCGGTCGTCGCCACCGGCATCGCACTGGCCTGCAGCCCGGTCTCGGCGGCGATGGCGGCGATGGTCGCGCTGACCGAGGTCGCGCCCTACAACTACGAGATGTTCGACATCATCAAGGTCACCCTGCCCGCTGCGATCATCGGCATCGTGCTCAGCTCGTTCGTGGTCAACCGGCTCGGCAAGGAGATCGCGGAGGACCCGGAGATCCAGGCCCGGATCAGCAAGGGCGAGCTGCCGGCGCCGGGCATGGCCGGGGTCAAGGAGCTCGAGGTCAAGGCCACCGTGGCCGGCCGCAACGCGGCCCTGATCTTCCTGCTCGGCGTCGCCGCGATCGTCGTCTTCGGACTCGCCAAGGGGATCCGCCCCGAGGTGGACGGCGAGCCGATGGGGATGACCTCGCTGATCCAGATGATCATGTTCCTCACCGGATCGCTGATCCTGCTGGCCTGCAAGCCGAAGGTCGCCGCCATCCCCGAGCAGACCGTCTTCCGCGCCGGCATGGTCTCGGCGATCGCCCTGTTCGGCCTTGCCTGGTTGACGAACACCTTCATCACCGCGCACACCGACGACATCGTCAACGGCATCGGCGACATCGTCCAGGATGCTCCGTGGGTCTTCGCGCTCGGCGTCTTCGTGGTCTGCGTGCTCACCACCAGCCAGTCGACCGCGACCCAGACCATCGTGCCGATCGGGCTCACCGCCGGGATCGCGCCCGGGCTCCTCTCCGGCATGTGGGCGGGAGCCTTCGCCGGCATCTACCTGCTGCCCACCAACGGCTCGCAGATCGCAGCCGCCAACTTCGACGAGTCGGGCAGCACCAAGCTCGGCACGAAGCTGGTCGACCACTCCTTCGCGATCCCCACGGTGGTGCTGGCGCTCACCTCGATCGCGGCCGGCGCACTGCTCGGCATCGTGGTCGGCGGCGGGGTCTAGGCGCGCCTAGCGCAGCAGCTCGCGGTAGCGCTGCCAGGCGGCAGCGCACTGGTGCGCGAGCCGGTCCACGTGGGCGGCGTCGGGCTCCGGCCAGTCGACGCCCGGCTCGGCGATGTGGGCGGCGTTCGCGGCGCCCAGCAGCAGCTCGCGCAGGAACTCGGCCTGCACGGCGTCGAAGGTCACCCCTGCTGCGTGCGCGGCCTCGCCCAGCGCGGCGAAGCGGGCCCCGGAGCTGATGATCTCCTGGCTGCCGAGGTACGGCTGATTGAGCGCGACGTCCTCGGCGTCGGCGACCGCGAACGCCTCGCGATGCGCCTGCGCGAGCAACCGGACCCGGGCCGGATCCATGGTGACGGCCGGGTCCTCGGACCGCGGGTCGCCGGTGCTCGTGCCGCGGTTGGAGAGCGCCACCACCGCCGGCAGCCGGTCCCGCGGGTCGCGCTCGACGTTCACCGCGCCGTCGCGGGTGGTGGTGTGGTTCATGGTGTCGTGGAACGAGAGCGCGGTCAGTGATCCCGACGGCGAGCGTCCCGCCAGCGCCTGGTCGATGAGCCGCTCCTGCAGCGCCTCGCGGGTGCGCTGGTAGACGTCGACGCCGCGCGACCCGGCCTCCACGAAGGCCGCCACCAGATCGGCGACGCCGCGCTCGTCGTCCGGCACCGCGAGCATCGGGAAGAAGGAGAAGGTGACCGGACGGATCGCGTCCACGCCACTGAGGTCGACGCGCTGGAACGGGCCCGCCTCGCGGACCCGGCGCAGCGCCTCGCCGAGCCGGTCCGCGAGGTCGTCGGGCCGGGCCCGGTTGGGGTCGCGGACCAGCCGTGGGTGCGGGTTCTCCACGTAGACGATGCTGGGGTCGAGCTCGGCCCAGCGCCGCACGATCGGCGCCGTGGAGCAGTCGGTGAAGTCGTACTGCAGCCGGCGGGTGAAGCCGTCGGCCAGGTAGGGACGCAGCTCGCCGGGGATCGCCGCCCCCGAGTGCGGACAGCTGACCAGCACCTCGGCGGTGCTCAGCGCCTCCTCCAGGGAGCGCTCCCCGCGCCCCGCGAAGAAGGTGATCTCCTCGGCGGTGAAGGTCCGCCCTGGCTCAAGGAAGACCGGAGCTGCGTCACTCATGGCCTCACGCTACACGTCGGTGGGCATCACGTTCGTGCCGTTCTTCATCCGCTCGCGGAAGGAGCCGGTGGGCCATTCGCGGTCGACCAGCTTGCCCATGAACTCGCGCAGGGTGCGGGTCCCGTAGGCCGGAGCCACGTGGTCGACGACCGACCAGTACTTGGCCGCCTCCAGGTAGTAGGCGACCGGCTTGAGCTGCTTGCTGATCTTGCCGAGGCGGGTCAGCCGGGCGATCTTCTTGTCCCAGGCCGCCATTGAGACGACCTCCCAGTCGGGGGTGCGGCCGTTGATCTCGAACATCATCTCGCCGGCCTTCTTCAAGGTGACGACGTTCTCCTCGCTCCACGGGCCGCCGACCGGCAGCACCCGTCCGAGCGCGTCGGCGTTGAGCACCTGGTTGACGATGAACTCGGCCAGGTCCTCGCGGGCGATCGGGTTGACCACGTTGTACTCGCCATGGTCGAAGATCCGGTACTTCAGCCCGTTCTTGACGTCGCCGAAGGTCATCGAGAGGTAGGGGTAGTAGGCGGTGGGCCGGATGATCGTCCACGGCAGCGGGCCGTGGTGCTGGCCGATCAGCTCGCCCTCGACCTGCAGCTTGTAGACCTGCGGGATCAGCTCGGGGCGGTAGGCGCCGAAGTCGCTGATGTGGATGAACTGGCGCACCTTGCCGGCCACCGACGCCTTGATGCCGTTGACCACTGCCTCGTGGTCGACCAGGCGGCACTCCTCGGCGTCGTTGGGACGGCGTCCGCTGAGCAGGGAGATCACCACGTCGACCGGGGCGGCCTCGATCAGCCGGGCGATGTCGCCGGGACGGGTGGGGTCGCCGACGGCGACCTCGGCGGACGCGAACTCCGCGTCGTTCTTCACCTCGGCGTTGCGGGTCAGCAGGACCGGCTGGTAGCCGCGGGCCGCCAGCTCGGGGACCAGCGCGCGACCGATGTACCCGGTACCGCCGAGGACGAGGACCCGCTCCCCCGTGCCCTGGCCCACCGGGCCGGTCACGTAGGTCTCGGAGGAGGTGGAGAGCAGGCGGGCGAGAAGCTCGTTGCTCTTCTTCTGGGCAGCTGCGACGTCGAGGTCGGTGATCGTACTGAAGGCCATGTATAGATCATATATTGATCTCGCCCCGGGGTCGAGGAGATGACACACTGCCTAGGTGCTCCTCCGACTCCTCCGCCAGTACCTCCGCCCGTATCGCACCTGGCTGACGATCGTGGTCGCACTCCAGTTCACGGCCACGCTGGCGATGCTCTTCCTGCCCAGCCTCAACGCCGACATCATCGACAAGGGCGTGGCCACCGGCGACAACGACTACGTGCTGCGCCTGGGCGCGATCATGCTCGCCGTCACCCTCGCCCAGGCGGGCTGCCAGATGGTGGCCGCCTACTTCGCCGGCCGGGCATCGATGTCTTTCGGGCGCGACCTGCGGGCCGCCCTCTTCACCACCATCGGCGGATACTCCAACCGCGAGGTCGCCACCTTCGGCGCGCCGTCGCTGATCACCCGCGCCACCAACGACGTGCAGCAGGTGCAGATGCTGGCGATGATGACCTGCGTGATGGGCGCCAGCATCCCGATCATGATGGTCGGCGGCGTGGTGATGGCGATGCGCGAGGACCTCGGCCTCTCCTGGCTGATCGTGGCCACGGTGCCGCTGCTGATCCTGGCGGTCGGGCTGGTGGTCACCCGGATGGTGCCCGCCTTCCGTGCCGTGCAGGAGCGCTTGGACGGCGTCAACCGGGTGCTGCGCGAGCAGATCACCGGGATCCGGGTGGTCCGTGCCTTCGTCCGCGAGCCGGTCGAGCGGGAGCGCTTCGCGCAGGCCAACGACGACCTGACCGAGGTCGCCATCACCGCCGGTCGCTGGATGGCCGCGATGTTCCCGATCGTGCTGACCGTCTCCAACGTCGCCAGCGTCGGGGTGATCTGGTTCGGCGGTCATCGCGTCGATGGAGGCCAGATGGAGGTCGGCGCCCTGACCGCCTTCATCTCCTACCTGATGCAGATCCTGATGTCGGTGATGATGGGCACCTTCATGCTGATGAGCGTCCCGCGGGCCTCCGTCAGCGCCGACCGGATCGCCGAGGTGCTGAACACCCCCAGCAGCGTCGTCGCGCCCGCCCAGCCGGTGCGCGCGCTCAGCGCCCGCGGCCACCTCGACCTCCGCAACGTCGGCGTCACCTTCCCGGGTGCCGAGGCGCCGGTGCTGCGCGGCGTCGACCTCACCGCGCGGCCCGGTCAGACGGTGGCCGTGATCGGCTCCACCGGCGCCGGCAAGACCACCTTGGTCAACCTGATCCCGCGCCTGCTCGACGCCACCGCCGGCACCGTCGCCGTGGACGACGTCGACGTGCGCGACCTGGACCCCGAGACGCTGTGGGCCACGATCGGGCTGGTCCCCCAGCGCGCCTTCCTGTTCAGCGGCACGATCGCCTCCAACCTGCGCCACGGGCGCCCGGAGGCGAGCGACGCCGAGCTGTGGGAGGCCTTGGAGATCGCCCAGGCGCGGGAGTTCGTCGAGGCGCTGCCCGAGCAGCTGGACACGCCGATCGCGCAGGGCGGCACCACCGTCTCCGGCGGCCAACGACAACGCCTCGCGATCGCCCGGGCGATCGTCAGACGCCCGGAGATCTATCTGTTCGACGACGCCTTCTCCGCGCTCGACGTGGCCACCGACGCCCGGCTGCGCGCCGCGCTGCGCCCGGTCACCGCCGAGGCCACCGTGGTGATCGTGGCGCAGCGCATCGCCACCATCCGCGACGCCGATCAGATCCTGGTCCTCGAGGACGGCGAGGTGGTCGGTCGCGGCACCCACGACGCCCTGCTGGCCGACAACGAGACCTACCGCGAGATCGCCAGCAGCCAGGGCGTGGAGGTGTCCAACGTTGATCGGTGCAGTACGGCACCACTCAACGATGATCGGTGCAGTACGGCACCACTCAACGATGGTGGGCGGGGGATGGCATGAGCGTGGACGAGCGCACCAGCACCCCGGGCGGCTCTCCGCAGCCCGGCACCATGAAGCAGACCGAGCGGATCGTCAACGCCGGCGGGCCGGGTCGCGGCCCTGCCGGGATGGTCGGCCAGAAGGCCGACGACTTCCGGGTCTCCACCCGCAGACTGCTGCGCCGGATGCGACCCGAGCGGAGCCGCGCCGTGGGCGTCGTGCTGCTCGCCGCGCTCAGCGTCGCGGCCACCGCGGTCGGTCCGTGGCTGCTCGGCAAGGGCACCGACCTGGTCTTCGACGGCTTCCTGGCCGACGCCCCGGTCGACTTCGACGCACTCGGCCGGATCCTGCTGCTGGTGCTGGGCATCTACCTGATGGGCGCGCTGATGGCCTGGCTCCAGGGGTATCTGGTCAACGACGTGGTGCAGGGCACCGTCAGGCAGATGCGCACCGACGTCGAGGAGAAGGTGCACCGGTTGCCGCTCTCCTACTTCGACCGGCAGCCCCGCGGCGAGCTGCTGAGCCGGGTCACCAACGACATCGACAACGTCAGCCAGACCCTGCAGCAGACGATGAGCCAACTGCTCACCTCGTTGCTCACCGTGGTCGCGGTGCTCGGGATGATGTTCTGGATCTCGCCGCTGCTGGCTCTGATCGCGCTGGGCACGGTGCCCATCTCGATCTTCGCGACCGGCCGGATCATGAAGCGCTCGCAGCGCGAGTTCATCGCGCAGTGGCGCCGCACCGGGGCGCTGAACGCCCACGTCGAGGAGTCGATCTCCGGGCACGCCCTGGTCTCCGTCTTCGGCCGCCGGGCCGCCGTCAACGCCGAGTTCGCCGAGCAGAACGAGGCGCTCTATGCGGCCTCCTACCGAGCCCAGTTCATCAGTGGCCTGATCATGCCGATGATGATGCTGCTCGGGAACCTCACCTACGTGGCGGTCGCGGTGATCGGCGGCCTGCGGGTCACCAGCGGCGCGCTCACCATCGGCGAGGTGCAGGCGTTCATCCAGTACAGCCGCCAGTTCACCCAGCCGCTGACCCAGATCGCCTCGATGGCGAACCTGCTGCAGTCCGGCGTCGCCTCGGCGGAGCGGGTCTTCGAGCTGCTCGACGCCGAGGAGGAGGAACCCGACCCCGCGCCGTCCCCGCAGCGTGCCCTCGACCGGCCGCGCGGCGCCGTCGCGTTCGAGGACGTCTCGTTCTCCTACGCCCCGGACCGGCCGCTGATCGAGCACCTCTCCCTGGTCGCCGAGCCCGGTCAGACGGTGGCGATCGTCGGCCCGACCGGTGCTGGGAAGACCACCCTGGTCAACCTGATCATGCGCTTCTACGAGCTCGACGGCGGCCGGATCACCTTGGACGGCACGGACATCTCCTCGATCTCGCGCGCCCAGCTGCGCGGCAATGTCGGCATGGTCCTCCAGGACACCTGGCTCTTCGAGGGCACGATCCGCGACAACATCGCCTACGGCCGGCCCGATGCCAGCGACGAGGAGATCCGCAGCGCCGCGCGGGCCACCTACGTGGACCGGTTCGTGCACTCGCTGCCTCAGGGCTACGCGACCCGCGTCGAGGACGACGGCTCGAACCTCTCCGCAGGCGAGCGGCAGCTGATCACCATCGCCCGCGCGTTCCTCGCGCGTCCGGCCCTGTTGATCCTCGACGAGGCGACCTCCTCGGTGGACACCCGCACCGAGCTGCTGCTGCAGCAGGCGATGGCGGCGCTGCGGGCCGAGCGGACGTCCTTCGTGATCGCACACCGGCTCTCCACGATCCGCGACGCCGATCTGATCCTGGTGATGGAGGACGGCCGGATCGTGGAGCAGGGCAGCCACGCCGAGCTGCTGGCGGCCGGCGGGGCCTTCGCCCGCCTGCACGCCGCTCAGTTCTCCAGCTCAATGTGACCTCAGCGCTCGAAATCAGCCGAATTCGGCGCGCTCAGGTCACATTGAGGAGTGGTGGGCGCGGAGCTCACGGGCGAGCTCGGCGCGGGCACCGGCCAGCCCGGCCGGCTCCACCAGCTCCGCCTCGGTGCCGGCCACCAGGAGCAGCAGCCCCAGCCGGCGCTCCAGCGGCGGCAACAGCTCCAGCTCCAGCTCGACGACCGACTCGTGCTCGGCGACGACGCGCACCTGCTCGGCGTAGGAGTCCGCCGCCCAGCGCGCCTGGTACGGCACCCGCACCCGGGCCGTGGTGGTGGCCCGTTGCGCGATCAGCCGCTCGGCCAGATCGGACGGCGGCGCGAAGGTCTCCTCCAGCGGCTCGCAGCTGCGGACGTTGGTGAGCAGGAAGGTCCGCAGCTGCTCGTCGCCGACCCCGGCGTCGAGCTCCCAGCCGCGGCGGGTGTGCACCAGCCGGTAGGGCTCGACGATCCGCTCCGAGACGCCGTGGCGCCAGCTGCGCGAGTAGACGATCCGGACCTTGCGCTGCTCGGTGCGGGCCAGCTGGAGCGCGGCCAGGGTCTCGCTGCGCGCTCCGCCGTCGCCCGGTGCGCCCGGCTCGGGCTCGGCGCCCTCGACCGGGCGGGCCGCGGTGCCCAGCAGGGTCTCCTCCAGGACCGCCAGCGCGTCGGCCAGGTCCTGGCTCCAGGCAGCCTCCAGCTCCATCTGGGCGGCGGTGTAGATCAACGCCAGCTCGGCGGCGTCCACGTACTCCACGCCGAGCTCCTCACTCGGCCGCGGGTCCACGATCCGCACCCGCTCGGCGTGGTTCGGGTCCTCGTCGACGCCGTCCGGGCCGACGAACTCCAACACCTCGGGACGCGACAGCCCCATCAGCCATTCGGGCCCGAGGTCGGCCGCGTAGAAGGCCAGCAGGTCTTGGCGCAGCTCGGTGGAGTCGACGCCGACGCGCGAGGCGAGCTCGTCGACCGTGAGCCCGTCGGGGTAGGCGCCGAGCACCTCGAAGACCTTCGGCAGCCGGGCGATCCGCTGGACATAGGAGAGCATGGTCGTCACCGGCCTGCCATCGAGTCGAGCTCGCCGAGCAGCTCGGTGCGGACGTCGTCAGGGCCGAGCACCTGCACCCGGGTGCCGAGCTCGTAGAGGCGATCGTAGAGGGCGGCGCGATGGGTGACGGCGTAGTCGAGCAGGACCGCGTCGTCCTGGCCGGTCTCGGCCTCGGGCTCGCCCAGCCACCGGTGCACGTCGGGCACGAACTCGGCCCGGGTCCGCAGCCGCACCAGCACCGGCTCGTCCACCTGCCACCGCATCGGGTGCAGTGCCTCGTGGTGCTCGACGACCACCGCACGCGCGGTGCCGGGCGCCTCCACGTCGACCTCGCTCATCCGCGAGACCACGAAGCTCTTCACCGTCTCGGCGCCGTCCTCGACCCCCCGCAGGTACCAACGGCGGTACTGGGTGCGCACGGACTCCGGATGCACCAGGCGCTCGCTGCCGCTGTAGCGGAAGCGCAGCAGGGCCTGCTCGCGCACCGCCTGCAGGACCAGGCCCAGCGCCAGATCCTGGGCGACCTCGGCCACCTCCACGGGAGGCTCCGAGGTTGTCTCGGGCAGGCCGAGGCGATCGGCCAGGTCGGCTCGGTCCGCGACCAGTGCCGCGCGCCGCAGGGCTGCCTGCTGGGCAGGCGTGAGCCGGAGCCGGAGCCGGTTGTCGACGGTGGTCATCCGGTACACGGCGGGCTCGCCGCGGGCGGCGATGTTGTCGATCTGCCAGCCCTGGTGGTTGAGGTGCCGCAGCTCGCGGGCGACCTGGTCGAGGCGACCCGCGCCACCGAACTCGGCCAGCTCGGCCAGCCGCTCGGCGGTGACCCCGCCGGTGCCGGCAGCACGCAGCGCGGCTGCCATCCGGACCAGGCGCTCCATCGGCCCACGCTGGTCACGCCCGCTCACCACGACTGCTCTCCCTTCACCGGCGCCGCTCCGCGCCGCAGGGTGAGTCTGCCGCACCCCGAGTTCTCAGGGCCAGGTGACCTCCACAGTCGTGCCGGCGTCCATCGTCGGCGTACTGAAGCGGACTGTGTCGCCGGCCTCCAGCGCGAACTCGTCCTGCAGGTCGTTGAGGCTCATCCCGCCGCCGCTGCCGAGGGGCGCCACCTCCTGGTCGAGCTCGAGGCGCAGCGCGTCGCCGTCACGCTCGTCCACCGTGATCCGCAGCTCCCCGGTCAGGACGTCGAGGGTGACCTCCTCGCCCTCAGCACCGCGCAGCTCGTGCACCGCCACCCGGGGCTCGGCGCCGGGCGCCGGCTCCTCCCAGCCGTTCCAGCTGCTCACCTCGATCCGCAGGGTCGGTGCCGGTCCGTCGTCGCTGCAAGCCGCCGCCGAGGCCGTCAGGAGCGCCAGGACGGCGAGCAGCGTGCGTGCTCGCGAGGTCATGTCGCTGGGACGCGGCCGGACCCGATCCGGTTCCCCGGTTAGGAAATCGCCGTGTCGGGTAACGCATCAGGAAGAGGAACGGGGCGAGAAGGGAGCAGCCATGAGTGAGTTCAACCTGGACCAGAATCCCGACGACGTCGAGGCCGTCGTGCACGAGGGCGACGCCGACGAGGAGACCCAGATCCACCGGCACGACCTCGACCCGGAGGCCGTCGCCGACGAGGCGGACGCCGAGGGCCAGCTCAGCGAGGTCGGCGCTCTCGACCCGGCGCTGATGGAGGAGCCGATCAGTCCCGCGGACGCGGTCGCCGGTGCGCCGGACGGCGAGTCCGGCGAGGCCGACGAGGGCGCCGCCGGCCCCGACGGCATCCCTCCGGAGTTCCGGGCAGACTGAGCGCATGCAGATCCACGCCGTCCACGGAGACATCACCGAGCAGCAGGTGGACGCGGTGGTCAACGCCGCCAACAACGCGATGCGCGGCGGTGGCGGCGTGGACGGCGCGATCCACCGCGCCGGTGGCCCGGCGGTGCTGGCCGACTGCATCGAGCGGTTCCCGGACGGTCTCGCCACCGGCGACGCCGGATGGACGGTCGCCGGCGACCTGCCGGCGCGCTGGGTGATCCACACCGTCGGGCCGAACCGGCACGCCGGCCAGACCGACCGCGGCCTGCTGGTCTCCTGCTACCGGCGCTGCCTGGAGGTCGCCGACGAGCTCGGCGCCGCCTCGGTCGCGTTCCCGTTGATCAGTGCCGGGGTCTACGGCTGGCCCAAGCAGGACGCCGTCGCCGCCGCGGTCGAGACCCTGCGCTCAACGCCGACGCGGGTCCGCGAGGCCCGGATCGTGGCCTTCGACGCCCCCACCTACGCACTGGTGGACGCTGCGCTGTCCCCGACCGGCTAGCCGGCGCTCGCCGTCGCCAGCTTGACCGCGAAGGCCAGGAAGACCGCACCGACCACGGTGGTGCCGCCGGCTGCCAGCGCCCGGCGGCGGCGCACCGCCTCGGCGAGCCGCGCCCCGGCGAAGATCAGCGCGCTCAGGTAGAGCAGGCTGGCGATCTCCACAAGGATGCCGAGCACCAGGAACGAGAGCGCCGGATTGTCATAGGCCGGGTCGACGAACTGCACGAAGAAGGCGATGAAGAAGAGGATCGCCTTGGGGTTGAGCAGGCTGATCACCAGCGCCCGCCGGTAGGGGCGCTCCACCGGGGCAGGAGCCTCCGGGATCTCCAGCTCGGCCACCGCGGTGCGCCGTCGCCGCCACAGCGACCATCCTCCCCGCAGCATCCCGAAGGCGAGCCAGCCCAGGTAGCCGGCCCCGGCGTACTTGATGATCGTGAACAGCACCTCATTGGTGCGCAGCACCGAGGCGACGCCGGCGGCCGAGAGCACCATCAGCACCGCGTCACCCGTGAAGACGCCGCAGGCGGCGGCATAGCCCGCGCGCACGCCGCGGCGAGCCGCCACCGAGAGCACGTAGATCGAGTTCGGGCCGGGCAGCAGGATGATCAGCACCAGCCCGACCAGATAGGTGCCCAGATCCGTCACTCCCCACACCCGGGCATCGTCTCACGTCACAGGTGCCCGTGGTGCTCCTCGAAGATCAGCACCGTCTGGGTGGCCACCACCTCCGGCAGCGCCTGGATCCGCTCCAGCACCACCTGGCGCAGATGGGCGGTGTCGCGGGCCCGGACCAGCAGAACGCAGTCGAAGTCCCCGGCCACCAGCGCCACGTGCTCGGCCTCGGCCAGCGCCCAGGCCTTGGTGCGGAACGACTTCCACGAGTTCTGCTTGATCCGGACGTGCACGTAGGCGGCCAGGCCCTCGCCGAGCGCTGCCGGGTCGACCTCCACGGTGAAGCGGCGGATCACCCGTTCCGTGACCAGCCGGTTGAAGCGGGCGTAGGCGCTCGCCCGGCTGACGCCGACCCGCTGCGCCAGCTCGCTGATCGAGAGCCGGGCATCGACGCGCAGAACGTCCACGATCCGCCGGTCAGTCTCGTCCATGCTTAGACACTTTGGCACTCGCGACCGGCATTGCCAAGAGATCCGTCCAGCGGATCTGCACAAGATCTGGACGACGCGTGAGACTCGGAGCATGTTCGAGGAAGCGCAGTACTTCGCGCCCGTGTCCGAGCGCGCCGACGGAACCCTGCAGGTCAAGCTCGGCGCCGACCACCCCGGCTTCGCCGACGCCGACTACCGCGCCCGGCGCGACGAGCTCGCCACCCTGGCCGCACGATGGACGCCCGGCGAGCCCTGCCCGCAGGCGAGCTACACCGACGCCGAGCACGACGTCTGGGCCCAGGTCAGCGCGGCGCTGGTGCCCCTGCACGAGCAGTACGCGGCGACCGAGTACCTGCACGGCAAGGAGAGCCTGCAGCTTCCCACCGACCGGATCCCGCAGCTGGAGGAGGTCAGCGCCCGGCTCGCTCCGCTGACCGGATTCGGCTACCGGCCCGCGGCCGGACTGGTGCCGCTGCGCGACTTCTACGGCGCCCTCGCCGAGCGCCGGTTCTTCTCGACCCAGTACGTCCGGCACCACTCGGTGCCGCTCTACACGCCGGAGCCCGACGTCATCCACGAGGTGATCGGGCACGGGAACACCCTGGCCAACCCGCGCTTCACCGCCCTCTACGAGCTGGCCGGCCAGGCGAGTCGCCGGGTCGAGAGCACCGAGGCGCTGGAGTTCATCAGCAGGGTCTTCTGGTTCACCCTCGAGTTCGGGGTGCTCTTCGAGCGCGGCGAGCTGCGCGCCTACGGCGCCGGCATCCTCTCCTCCCCCGGCGAGACCGAGGAGTTCCGCGACGTCACCATCCGCCCCCTCGACCTGGTCGCGATGGGCACGGCCGACTACGACATCACCGCGTACCAGGACGTCCTGTACGCGGCGGAGTCGTTCAGCCACGTCGAGGACGTCGTCGGCGGCTTCTGGTCGTCGTGCACCGACGAGTCGATCGCCGCCGTCACCCACTCAATGTGACCTCAGCGCTGACTTTCGGGCCGATTTGCAGCGCTGAGCTCACATTGAGGGCTGCGGCAGCAGGCTCGCCAACACGTCGGAGAGGGTGACCACCCCGACCGTGCCGTCGGCCCGGCGCACCACCACCAGGTGGTTCCGGGTCTCGCGCATCTCCCCCAGCGCCGCATACAGCGGGGTCTGGGCGGGCAGCTCCAGCACCGGCCGGGCCAGCTCGGCGACCGGCTGATCGGGCGCGTCGAGCAGGGTGTCGCGCACGTGCACCATCGTCGACGGCGTCTGCCCCGCGACCGCCGAGGCGACCAGGATCCGCAGATGCCCGGAGCGGGCGGCCGCCGTCTGCACGTCGCGCGCGGTGGCGTCGTGCGGCACCGCCGTCGGCGTGCGGTCCGCCTTGAGCAGGTCGCCGACGGTGAGGCTGCGCAGGTCCAGGGCGCTGGTGATCTGTGCCGAGTAGGCCAGGTCGAGGGCGCCGACGCTGGCGGAGTGCTCCACCAGGTGCCGCAGGTCGTCCGGGTTCTGCCCGCTGCCGACCTGGTCGGCCGGCTCCACGCCGACCTTGCGCAGGCACCAGTTGGCGGCCTCGTTGAGACCGATCAGCACCGGCCGGGTGACCGCCATGAAGGCACGCATCGGCAGCGCCAACGCGATCGCCGAGCTCTCCGGGTGCGCGATCGCCCACGACTTGGGCGCCATCTCCCCGACCACCAGGTGCAGGAAGGTGACCACGATCAGGGCGAGCACGAAGCCCGCCACGTCGGCGACCCAGAAGGGCGCGCCGATCTCCTCGATCACCGGGGTGATCCAGTGGTGCACGGCCGGCTTGGTGATCGCACCCAGCGCCAGCGTGGCGGCAGTGATGCCGAGCTGGCAGCCGGCTAGCAGCACGGTCAGCTCGTTGGCGCTGCGCAGCGCGGCACGGGCCGAGCTGCTCTCGCCGGCGCGGTCCTCGAGCCGGTGCCGCTTGGCGGCGAGCAACGCGAACTCGACGGCCACGAAGAAGGCACTCAGGGCGATGATCGCCGTGGTCGCCGCAGCGACCACCCACGGGTTCTCCATCAGCTCTCCCCCGCCTTCAGCTGGATCCGGACCCGGGTGGGCACGTGGCGCTCGACCTCGAGGATCTCGATCTGGAGCAGCGTGGCCGCAGCGTCCTCGTCCAACAGCTCCTCCGGCTCGGGCGGCAGCTCCACCTCCACCGTCTCGCCCTCGGCGGGCAATGCGCCACGGGCCGCGATCGCCAGCCCCGCGATGGTCTCGTAGTCGCCCTCGGGCAGGTCGCGGCCCACGGCGCGCTCGACCTCGTCGATGTGCACCTCGCCGGCCATCACCCAGATGCCGTCGTCCTCGGCGTCGACCCAGCCGTCGATCGGCTCGTCGTGCTCGTCGGTGATCTCACCGACCAGCTCCTCGGCGATGTCCTCGAAGGCGAGCACGCCGGTGAAGCCGCCGTACTCGTCGATCACGCAGGCGAGCTGGTTGCGGGTGTCGGCCATGGTGCGCATCGCGTCCGGCAGCATCATCGCCGTCGGCAGCACCAACGGCTCGCGCCACAGCACGGAGATCGGCTCCTGGTCGGCGCGGGGTGCGGCGAGCAGGTCGGCCAGGTGCACCACGCCGGCGACGTC
>NZ_BAAALG010000011.1:541148-544380 GCF_039528155.1 Nocardioides dubius
TCGAGCACCGGGTAGCGCGAGTGCCCGGTCGCCATCAGCCGGCGGGCGTCGCCCACGGTGCCATCGGCGCGCATCACGTCGACCCGAGCACGCGGGATCATCGCATGCTCGACGTCCTGCTCGGGGAAGTCGAGGATCCGGTCCAGCAGCACCGCCAGCGCAGGCGGCAGGTCGCCGCTCTCCCGGGAGTCCGCGACGATGTGCTCGAGGTCGCGGGCGGTCGCCGAGTGCTCGACGTCGTGCACCGGCTCCACCTTGAGCAGTCGCAGCAGGGCGTTGGAGGCGGCGTCGAAGATCTTGATCAGCCAGCCGAAGACGGCCAGGTAGGCGGTGGTCGAGCGCGCCAGCCAGAGCGCCACCGGCTCCGGCTTCGCGATCGCCAGGTTCTTCGGGAAGAGCTCACCGAAGAGCATCTGCACCAACGTGGAGAGCAGCAGCGCCAGCACGGTGCCGATCGCGATGCCGACGGCGGTCGGCACGCCGACGCCGCCCAGGCCCTCGCCCAGCGCCTCTCCGATCAGCGGCTCGGCGACGTAGCCGACCAGCAGTCCGGTGACGGTGATCCCGAGCTGAGCGCCCGAGAGCATGAAGGAGGTCCGCCTGGTGACGGCGAGCGCCCGCTTGGCGCCGGCGTCCCCGGCCTCGGCACGGGCGGCCAGCCGGGACCGGTCGACCGCCATGTAGGCGAACTCCTGGGCCACGAAGTAGCCGGTGGCCACGGTGATCGCGAGGACCACCAGCAGGCCGATCAGAAGCGTGAGAACCCACATCAGCGGGTCACCGCCGGGCAGGGTTGCGAAGTCAGTGAGGGCGGTTGATCGTCATCGTCCATTTCGAGCGACAGCCTAGCGACTCGCCCAATGGGGAGCATCCCCCATCCGACGGCGATCGGGCACCCTCAGCCGAGGGCCAGGCCCGGCGCGAAGCGGTAGCCGATCCCGGGCTCGGTGACGAAGAGCACCGGGTGCGCCGGGTCCCGCTCCAGCTTGCGGCGGATGCTGGCCAGATGGACCCGCAGGTAGTTGGTCTGGCGCTCGTAGCTGGGGCCCCACACGGTGCGCAGCAGGTCGACCTGGCGGACCAGCCGCCCGCGGTGCTGGACCAGGACCTCCACGATCCGCCACTCGATCGGCGTCAGGTGCACCGACTCGCCATCGCGCTCGGCCCGCGAGTCGGCGACGTCGAGGGTCAGCCCGTCGACGGAGACCAACGCACGCGGCTCCTCCACGCCGGCACGCCGGGTCGCCGCCCGCACCCGGGCCAGCAGCTCCTCGATCGAGAACGGCTTGGTGATGAAGTCGTCGGCCCCCAGGTCGAGCGCCTCCACCTTGTCGTCGGACTCGCTGCGTGCGGAGACCACGATCACCGGGACCTGGGTGAAGGAGCGCAGCTGGCGCAGCACGGTGACGCCGTCGAGGTCGGGCAGGCCGAGGTCGAGCAGCACCACGTCCGGCATCCGCTCGTCGACGATCTGCAACGCCGAGCGGCCGTCGCCGGCAGTCTCCACGTCATAGTCGCGTGCGCGCAGGTTGATGCCGAGCGTGCGTTGGATGGCGGGGTCGTCGTCGACGACCAGGACGAAGGTCATGCGCTCTCCTCGCGGAGCGTGGTGCTGGGCAGGTCCAGGACGAAGGTAAGCCCTCCGCCCGGAGTGTCTTCGGTGACCAGGCTCCCCGCCATCGCCTCGGTCAGGCCGCGGGCCACCGCGAGGCCGAGACCGACGCCGTCCTTGGCGGGCACATCGCCCATCCGCTGGAACGGCGCGAAGAGCGGCTGGTGGTCGCTGACGCCGGGGCCGTTGTCGGCGATCCGGATCGTGGTCCGCTCGCCCCGGGTGGCCGCATCGACGACGATCGCCGCGGCACGCGGGGTGTACTTCAACGCGTTCTCGACGATGTTCGCGATCACCCGGTCGAGCAGGCCGGCATCGGCGCAGACGCAGAGCGAGGGCGCCACGTCCACGGTGACCCGATCCCCCTCCGGCATCGGGGCGAGCGCGTCCAGGACGGCCCGGCGCACACCTACCGGAGCGAGGCTCGCATGCACCGAGCCGGTGTAGATCCGGCTCATGTCCAACAGGTTCGTGACCAGCGCGGTCAGCCGGTCGGCCGACTCCTCGATGGTTGCCAACAGCTCCGCCTCGTCCTCGGCCGACCAGGCGACCTCGGTACTGCGCAGGCTCGCCACCGCCACCTTGACGGCGGCCAACGGGGAGCGCAGGTCGTGCGAGACGGCCGCCAGCAGGGCGGTCCGGGTGCGGTCGGCCTCGGCCAGGCGCAGCCGCTCCACCTCGGCCGAGGTGGCGGCACGGCGCTCGGTCATCACCTTGGCGTAGGCGGCGTAGGCGTTGAGCAGGCCGCGTTGATCGGCCGGCAGCGAGGCGCCGCGCAGCACCAGCAGGGTGCGGTCGTCGATGTCGCAGGTCAGGTCGCCGTCCTCCACCTGGCCCACCGGTTGCCCCTGCACCGCCACCACCGACTCGGTGCCCGCATCGTCCCGGCTCAGCACCGCCGCGCCCCGGGCGCCGAACACCTCGCAGGCCGAGCCGAGCAGCCCAGGCAGGTCGTCGCTGCTGGTCAGCAGGGTGTGGGCGAGCACCGTCAGCGCATCTGCCTCGGCGCGCGCCTTGCGGGCCTGGATGGTGCGTCGCGCCGCTCGGTCCACGACGACCGCGACCGCGATCCCGACCACGATGAAGAGCACCAGTGCGGTGATGTTGGCCGGTGCCGCGATCGTCCAGTTGTAGAGCGGTGGGGTGAACAGATAGTTGAGCAGCAGGCCGCTGGCCAGGGCGGCGATCACGGCCGGCACCAGCCCGCCGATCAGTGCGGTGGCCACCACCACCGCCATCAGCGCCATCGCCTCGGTGGGCAGGCCGTCGACATGGCTGGAGCGCCACATCGCGCTGCTCACCGCGACCGGCGCCAGCACCGCGAAGAGGTAGCCGGCCGCCCGCCGTGGCCGGCCCATGCTGTCGGTGCGCGAGGCGAGCGCCGAGCGCGGACTGCGCACATAGTCGTGGTTGACGATGTGCACGTCGATCTCACGGGCACCGGCGATCACCTGCTCACCCACGCCGGGGCGCACCATCACCGACGGCCACCGGCGACGGCTCGCGCCGAGGATGATCTGGGTGGCGTTCTCGGCGCGGGCGAAGGCCAGCACGCTCTCGGCGGCGTCGAAGAGCCCGTACAGGAAGGACTCGTGCGCCTCGATCTCGGCGGCGTGGTGG
>NZ_BAAALG010000011.1:544469-561591 GCF_039528155.1 Nocardioides dubius
CCTCGGCCTTGGCCCGCAGCTCGGTGAGCCGCTCCGGCGCGATCCCGCTCAGACCGTCGTGCCGGGTCACGTACAGCGCCTGCCACTCCCCGCCCGAGCGGCGCGCCGAGATCCGCGCCGCCCGCCGCATCAGGGTCGCTGACTCCGGCCCCCCGCTGATCGCCACCACGATCCGCTCCCGCGCCGCCCAGGTGGAGTCGATGTCGTGCTGGGCCCGGTAGCGGTCCAGCCCCTCCTCCACCTGATCGGCCAGCCAGAGCAGCGCGAGCTCGCGCAGCGCCGTCAGGTTGCCCTCGCGGAAGTAGTTCGACAGCGCGGCGTCCACCTTGTCCGGGTGGTAGATGTTGCCGTGCGCCATCCGCCGCCGCAGCGCCTGCGGCGACATGTCGACCAGCTCGATCGCGTCGGCGGCGCGGACCACCGCGTCCGGCACGGTCTCCCGCTGCCGCACGCCGGTGATCGCCTCGGTCACGTCGTTGAGCGACTCCAGGTGCTGCACGTTGACGGTGGTGATCACCGAGATCCCCGCTTCGAGGATCGTCTCGACGTCCTGCCACCGCTTCTCGTGGGCGCTGCCCGGCACATTGGTGTGCGCCAGCTCGTCGACCAGCACCACCGAGGGCCGGCGCGCCAGGATCGCGGCGAGATCCATCTCCTGCTGCGCGGTGCCCCGGTAGCTGACGTCGCGCCGCGCGATCACCTCGAGGTCGCCGACCATCTCCGCGGTCCGGGGCCGCCCGTGCGTCTCGACATAGCCGACGACGACGTCCGTGCCGCGGTCGCGGCGGCGGTGTCCCTCGGCCAGCATGGCGTGGGTCTTGCCCACCCCGGGCGCCGCGCCGAGGTAGACCCGCAACCGTCCCCGCTCCATGCGCTCAGTCTCCACCCGTCGTCAGCGTGCCGCGTGCTGGACCGCGATGTTGAGCTCCAGCACGTTGACCCCCTCCACCCCGAGGAAGCCGAGGATCGGGCCGTCGGTGCTCTCCTCGACCAGCTCGCGCACCTCGTCGGTCGAGAGCCCGTTGGCCTCGGCCACCCGGTCCGCCTGGAGCATCGCGTAGGCCAGCGAGATGTGCGGGTCCAGCCCGGAGCCCGACGCGGTCAACGCGTCCGCCGGCACCGCGTCGGGGGCGGCCTTCTCGAAGGCGGCGACCTCCGCACGCCGTTGTTCGATCGCGGCCAGCAGATCGGGGTTGGTGGGCCCGAGGTTGCTGGGCGCCGAGGCGAGCGCGTCGTAGTCGTTGGCCGAGGGGCGGGAGTGGAACCACTGCTCGCCCTCGAAGCTCTGCCCGAGCAGGCGCGAGCCGACGACCTCGCCGTCCACCGTCAGCGGTTGCCCGTCGGCCCGGTCGGCCAACGCGCGGCCTGCCACCCAGACGGTGAGCGGATAGACCACGCCGAGCAGCACGGTCAGCACGAACAGGATGCGGAGTCCGGCAAGCGATTGCCGGGTCAGATCGGTCAGCATGGGTCACCCGATTCCAGGAATGGTCGAGACCAGAAGGTCGATGAGCTTGATGCCGAGGAACGGCACGATCACGCCGCCGAGGCCGAAGACCGCGATGTTGCGGCGCAGCACCTGGGTGGCGGAGGCGGCGCGGAAGCGAACGCCCCGCAGGGCGAGCGGGATCAGCACCACGATGATCAGGGCGTTGAAGATGACCGCGGACAGGATCGCCGACTGCGGCGTGCTGAGGCCCATCACGTTGAGAGCATCCAGCGACGGGTAGGCGGCCACGAACATCGCCGGGATGATCGCGAAGTACTTGGCGACGTCGTTGGCGATCGAGAAGGTGGTCAACGCGCCCCGGGTGATCAGCAGCTGCTTGCCGATCTGGACGATGTCGATCAGCTTCGTCGGGTCGGAGTCGAGGTCGACCATGTTGCCGGCCTCCTTGGCAGCGGCGGTTCCGCTGTTCATCGCGACCCCCACGTCGGCCGCGGCCAGCGCGGGCGCGTCGTTGGTGCCGTCGCCGGTCATCGCCACCAGGCGTCCGCCGGCCTGCTCCTTGCGGATATAGGCCATCTTGTCCTCCGGCGTCGCCTCGGCGAGGAAGTCGTCGACTCCCGCCTCGTCGGCGATCGCACGGGCGGTGAGGGCGTTGTCGCCGGTGATCATCACCGTGCGGATGCCCATCGAGCGGAGCTCCTCGAAGCGCTCGGCCATGCCTTGCTTGACGACGTCCTTGAGGTGCACGACGCCGAGCACGTCGCCCTTCTCCCCCACGCGGCGCACCGCGATCACCAGCGGCGTCCCGCCGCTGCGGGCGATCTCGTCGATCACGTCGGTGACCTCCACCGACGGGGTGAGCCCCAACCAGGCCGACACCGCGGAGCCGGCCCCCTTGCGGATCTCGGTGCCGTCGGCCAGGTCGACGCCGGACATCCGGGTCTGGGCGGTGAACTCGATGAACTCCGCACCGGCCGGGAGGTCGGCGTCGTCGGCGCCCGCGGCGAGCGCGAGGTCCACGATGGAGCGGCCCTCGGGGGTCTGGTCGGCGAGGCTGGAGAGCCGTGCCGCGTCACGCAGCTCGGCATCGCTCACGCCCGAGGCCGCCACCAACCGGCTGGCCTGACGGTTGCCGTAGGTGATGGTGCCGGTCTTGTCGAGCAGCAGCGTGCTCACGTCACCGGCCGCCTCGACCGCACGTCCGGACATGGCGAGCACGTTGACCCGCACCAGCCGGTCCATGCCGGCGATCCCGATCGCGCTGAGCAGCGCACCGATCGTGGTCGGGATCAGGCAGACCAGCAGCGCCACCAGGACGACGACGTCCTGCGGTGCGCCGGCGTAGTCGGCCATCGGGGCGAGCGTGGCGACCGCGGTCAGGAAGACCAGGGTCAGGCTGACCAGCAGGATGGAGAGCGCGATCTCGTTGGGGGTCCGGCGCCGCGAGGTGCCCTCCACCAAGGCGATCATCTTGTCCAGGAAGGTCTCTCCGGGAGCGGTGGTGACCTTCATGACGATCCGGTCCGAGAGCACCTTGGTGCCGCCGGTGACCGCACTGCGGTCGCCGCCCGCCTCCCGGATCACCGGAGCGGACTCACCGGTGATCGCCGACTCGTCGACGGTGGCGATGCCCTCGACGATGTCCCCGTCGCCGGGGATCACCTCGCCGGCCTCGACCACCACCCGGTCGCCGATCCTCAGCTGGGTGCCGGGCACCGGGACCAGCGTGCCGTCGTCCTCCAGCCGTCGGGCGACGGTGTCGGTGCGAGCTGCCCGCAGCGACGCTGCCTGGGCCTTGCCGCGGCCCTCGGCCACCGCCTCGGCCAGGTTGCCGAAGATCACGGTGAGCCAGAGCCAGATCGTCAACGCGATCGTGAAGACCGATGGGTCCACGAGGGCTGCGGCCGTGGTCAGCAGGGAGCCCAGCCAGACCAGGAACATCACCGGGGAGCGCCACACGTGACGCGGATCGAGCTTGCGCAACGCCGTCGGGAGCTGCGCCGCGCACTGCGCGAGGAGATGGGAGAGCGTCATGCCAGTGCCTCTGCAATCGGGCCGAGGGAGAGTGCGGGGAAGTAGGTGAGGCCGGTGACGATCAGGATCACGCCGACCAGCAGGCCTACGAAGAGCGGCTTGTGGGTGGGCAGCGTGCCGGCGGTGGCGGGCACCTTGCCCTGCTCGGCCAGCGATCCGGCGAGCAGCAGCACCAGCACGATCGGGACCAGCCGGCCGAGCAGCATGGCCAGGCCCAGGCTGATCTGGAAGAAGTCGGAGGTGACCGTGATCCCACCGAAGGCGCTGCCGTTGTTGTTGGCTGCCGAGGTGTAGGCGTAGAGCACCTCGCTGAAGCCGTGGCCACCGGGATTGCCCAGGAAGCCCGCGGTGCTGCCCAGCGAGATGGCCACACCGGTGCCGACGAGGACCAGGACCGGGGTGGTCAGCGTGTACAGCGCCACGTAGGTCATCTGCCGGGTGCCGATCTTCTTGCCCAGCAGCTCCGGGGTGCGCCCGACCAGCAGGCCCGCGATGAAGACCACCAGGATCGCCATCACCAGGATGCCGTAGATGCCGGAGCCGACGCCGCCCGGCGCGATCTCGCCGAGCATCATGTTCACCAGCACCGCGCCGCCGCCGGTCGGCGACAACGAGTCGTGCGAGGCGTTGACCGCTCCGGTCGAGGTGCCGGTGGTCGCGGTCGCGAAGAGCGCGGTGGCCCACTCCCCGAAGCGCACCTCCTTGCCCTCCAGCGAGGCTCCTGCCGCGACCGCGGACTGCGAGTGGCCGCCGACCTCGGCGGTGGTGACGATGGTCAGCACGACGACGAACAGGATCGTCATCGCGCCGAGCACGGCCAGCCCCTGACGACGGTTGCCCAGCAGCGTGCCCAGCGTCCGGGTCAGCGCGACCGGGATCACCAGGATCAGGAAGATCTCGAAGAGATTGGTGAAGCCGTTGGGGTTCTCGAACGGGTGGGCGGAGTTGGCGTTGAAGAAGCCACCGCCGTTGGTGCCCAGCAGCTTGATCACCTCCTGGCTGGCGACCGGTCCACCGGTGAGCACCTGCTGCGAGCCGGCCAGCGTGGTGATCACCTCGTCGCTGAAGCTCTGCACCACACCGCCGGCGATCAGCACCAGCGCGCCGACGACGGCGATCGGCAGCAGGATGCCCAGGGTCCCGCGGGTGAGGTCCACCCAGAAGTTGCCGAGCGCGTTCGAGCGGGTCCGGGTGAAGCCGCGGATCAGCGCCACCGCGACCGCCATGCCGACCGCTGCGGAGACGAAGTTCTGCACCGCGAGCCCGGCCATCTGCACGGTGAAGCCGAGGGTCGACTCGCCGGCGTAGGACTGCCAGTTGGTGTTCGCCACGAACGAGGCGGCGGTGTTGAAGGACATCCAGAGGTCGACGCCGGGCAGGTCGCGGCTCATCGGCAGGTGGGCCTGGAGCATCTGCATCGCCATCAGCACCACCACCCCGACCAGGGAGAAGCCGACCACGCTCAGCGCGTAGGACTTGGGGCTCTGCTCGACGTCGGGGTTGACGCCGGCGAGCCGGTAGACGCCTCGTTCGAGGCGGTGGTGCCGCGAACGGGTGTAGACGCGGGCCATGTAGTCACCCAACGGCACGTAGACCACCGCGAGCATCGCGAGCAGCAGGCAGATGGTGAGCAGGCCCCCCAGGGACTCAGACACTAGAAGCGCTCCGGAAGGATCAGGGCCGCGAGCAGGTAGATCGCCACGGCGACGACGGCCGCGATCAGCAGGCCGGATTCGATGTTCATGTGCCCAGCAAAGCCATTCCTGGCGGGTGCGACGGCGATCTTGTCGCCGTCTTGATGCGCCTTGACGGGGACTTGTGCCCGGGCCGCGCGGCAGGCGGCGGAGGTGGGACCTTGGTCCCAGATTCTGTTCTGCCTCTAGCCAACGACCGGGCCCTCTGCCTTATCGTCGAGCAGACGAAGGAGCGCGCATGCCCGATCAGCCCGCTGTCCCCACCTCCACGCAGTACCCGACCACGCAGAAGCTCGGCCTGCTCACGATGACCGCCATGGTGGTCGGCGGGATGGTCGGCGCGGGCGTCTTCTCGCTCCCCGCGCGCTTCGGCCAGGAGACCGGTGTCGCCGGTGCGCTGATCGCCTGGGCCATCGCCGGCACCGGCATGCTGATGCTGGCGTTCGTGTTCCAGATCCTGGCGATCCGCAAGCCGGAGCTGGACTCCGGCGTCTACGCATACGCCAAGAGCGGCTTCGGCGAGTACCTGGGCTTCTTCTCCGCCTTCGGCTACTGGGCCAGCAGCTGCGTGGGCAACGTGACCTACTGGGTGTTGATCATGTCCACCCTGAGCGCCCTCTTCCCGGAGCTGGGCGACGGCAACACGGTGCTGGCGATCGCGCTGTCCACGGTCGGCATCTGGGCGTTCTACTGGCTGATCAAGCGCGGCACCAAGGACGCCGCGGCGCTGAACCAGATCGTCACCGTGGCCAAGGTGGTGCCGATCCTGGTCTTCATCGTGCTCGCGCTCTTCTACCTCGACGTCGGCGTCTTCATGGACAACTGGTCCGGGGAGAACTACGACTCGCTCTTCGAGCAGGTGAAGGGCACGATGCTGGTCACCGTCTTCGTCTTCATCGGCGTGGAGGGGGCCAGCGTCTACTCCCGGCATGCCAAGCGCCGCGAGGACGTCGGCCGGGCGACCGTGCTGGGCTTCCTGATGGTCTTCAGCATCTTCGCCTCGGTCACCGTGGTCTCCTACGGGATCCTGCCGGCCGAGGAGATGGCCGAGCTGCGCCAGCCGTCGATGGCCGGCGTGCTGGAGGCCGCCGTCGGCGACTGGGGCAAGGCGTTCATCAGCATCGGCCTGATCGTCTCGGTGCTCGGCGCCTACCTGGCCTGGACGCTGATGGCCGCCGAGGTGCTCTTCGTCGCGGCCGAGGACGACGACATGCCGCGCTTCCTCAAGAGCATCAGCGACGTCGACGTGCCGGTGCCCGCGCTGCTGATGACCACCGCCCTGATCCAGGTGATGCTGGTGGTCACCGCCTTCTCCGACGACGCGTTCAACCTGGCGCTGAACCTGACCAGTGCGCTGACCCTGATCCCCTACCTGCTGGCCGCGGCCTACGCCCTGAAGCTGGCGATCACCCGCGAGACCTACGACGCGTCGCCGGCCGGGTGGCGACGCGAGCTGACCATCGCCTTCATCGCGACCGCCTACACGGCCTTCCTGCTCTGGGCGGCCGGTCCGAAGTACCTGCTGGTCTCGATGATCATCTACGCCCCCGCCTCCCTGCTCTTCGTCAAGGCCCGCAGCGAGCAGGGCCGCCGTTGGTTCGACGCCCGCGAGCTGCTGATCCTGGCGTTCTCGGTGATCACCGCCGCGATCGGCATCGTCGCTCTGGCCACCGGCCGGATCTCCCTCTGACCGTCCTCGGAAAGGAACCCTCCATGTCCTCAACCCCGCGTCCGGTGCACGGCGTCCACTCCGAGGTCGGCCGGCTCCGCAAGGTGTTGGTCTGCCGGCCGGGCCTGGCCCACCGGCGGCTGACCCCGACCAACAGCGACGACCTGCTCTTCGACGACGTGCTCTGGGTGGAGAACGCGCAGCGCGACCACGCGGCCTTCGTCGCCGATCTGCGCAGCCACGGCGTGGAGGTGGTGGAGCTGCACGACCTGCTCGCCGAGACGCTCGCCGTCCCGGGGGCGCGGGACTGGCTGCTGGATCGCAAGATCGCGGCCAACACGGTCGGGCTGGGCCTGGTCGCCGACACCCGGGCCTATCTGGAGTCGTTGCCGCTGCCGCGGCTGGCGGAGTACCTGATCGGCGGGCTCTCGACCGCCGACCTGCCTGCGGACTTCCGCTCGAGCTACCTGGCACTGGCGCGGGAGTCGGCCGGGCCGCGGGAGTACCTGATGCCACCGCTGCCCAACACGCTCTACACCCGCGACACCACCTGCTGGCTCTACGGCGGGCTCACCCTCAATCCGCTCTACTGGCCGGCCCGCCACGACGAGACCATGCTGATGAAGGCGGTCTACGAGTTCCACCCCGACTACGTCGGCTCCACCGTGTGGTGGGGCGATCCCGACCAGGACTGGGGCCAGGCCACCTTCGAGGGCGGCGACATCATGCCGGTCGGGAACGGCGTGGTGCTGATGGGGATGAGCGAGCGCACCTCGCGCCAGGCGATCACCCAGGTCGCGGCCGCGCTCTTCGCACAGGGCGCTGCCGAGCGGGTGGTCGTCGCTGGGATGCCGAAGCTGCGGGCGGCGATGCACCTGGACACCGTCTTCACCTTCGCCGACCGGGATCTGGTCACGCTGTACCCGAAGATCATGGATGCGGTGCACACCTTCTCGCTGCGCCCGGGCGACGGCGCCGAGCCGCTCGAGGTGACCGACGAGGGCGATGCCCGCTTCGTCGACGTCGTCGCCGAGTCGCTGAACCTGCCCGCGCTGCGGGTGGTGGAGACCGCCGGTGACGCCTACGCCTCCGAGCGCCAGCAGTGGGACAGCGGCAACAACGCGGTGGCCCTCTCTCCCGGCGTCGTCTACACCTACGACCGCAACACCGCCACCAACGCGCTGCTGCGCAGCGCCGGTGTGGAGGTGCTGGAGATCGTCGGCGCCGAGCTCGGCCGTGGTCGCGGCGGCGGGCACTGCATGACCTGCCCGATCAGCCGCGACCCCGTCGACTTCTAGCCCAATGTGACCTCAGCGTCGCCTTTCCGCGATTTCCGAGCGCTGGGGTCACATTGAGCGGTGACGGCGCGAAGTACTTGGCCAACGGGATCAGGGCCAGCACCAGCACGGCCGGAACCACGAAGCCGTAGCGGAGGGAGTCGCTGCCCACCACCCCGGTGAGCACCGAGCCGCCGAGCGCGCCCGCGTAGTTGAACTGGTTGAAGCGACCGATCACCGCATCCACCCGGGCCGGCGAGCCCCCGGCGATCTGGGCGGCGGCGGAGAAGCTGAGCGGTGCCACCACCGCGACCCCGAAGCCGGTCACCGTGAAGCCCAGCACCGCCAGCGGCCAGGACGGCGCGGTGACCACCAACAGCAGGCCGGCGGCGCCGACCAGGGCCCCGGTCCGCAGCACCCGGACCGCGCCGAGCCGGCCGACCACGCGGTCGCCGAGGAAGCGGGCGGCGAGACTGGCCGCCAGGTACGGGAAGGTGGCCAGCGCGACCAGGCTGTCCGGGGTGTCGAAGACCCGGTCCAGGTAGGTCGCGCCCCAGGTGGTCGAGGCGGTGTCGACCAGGTAGAAGATCAGCATCGCGACGCCGACCATCACGATCGGGCGCCACGGGATCGGCCCGTCGTCGGCCGGGTCGTCTGCTGAGCCGTCGGCCGAGCCGGGACGTGGCCTCTCCTGGCTGCGGGCCAGGAACGGAGCGAGCGCCGCCACAGCGATCAGGACGGCGACCACGGCGGCGACGGCCAGTGGCAGGTGGGCCGTGGCGAGCGTGAAGCCGGCGCCGAGCATGCCGCCCAGCGTCCAGGCACCGTGGAAGGAGGGCAGGATCGGGCGCCGATACGCCGCTTCGAGGGCGACCGCCTGCATGTTGCTGGCGGCGTCCACCACGCCGAGGGCGAGGCCGTAGAGCGCCATCGCGCCCACGAAGACGCCCTCCCCCGGCGCCAGCACGATCCCGGCGACGCCGAGCGCCACGCCGATCAGTCCGCAGCGGAGCAGCAGCGCACTCGGCCGGCGCGCTGCGGCCCGCTCGGCGATCACCGATCCGACCCCGGCGAGCAGGATCATCATCAGCAGCAGGACCGACAGCTTGAGCTCGCCGAGGTCCCATCGCTCGGAGATCACCGGGAGCCGGGTGGTCAGCGTGATCAGGCCCGCGCCTTGGACGCCGAACGCCACGCAGACCGCGATGCGGTGATGGACCAGACGGGTGGGAGGGCTCACGGATCAAGGGTTGGGGATGCGGCCCGGAAATGGAACCGGTCGGGGCATCTCAGTTTCATTGACGGGTGGTCGATACTGTGTCCGAGCGACCGAAGGGGATCTGGATGAGCGCGACCTACGCCGAGGGGATCGAGCGTCTACTCGACGCCGTCCAGGCCCTGTCGATGGCAGCGGACCTGCCCCAGGTGCAGCGGATCGTCTCGACCACCGCGCGTCAGCTGGTCGGCTGCGACGGGGTCAGCTTCGTGCTGCGCGACGGCGACCTGTGCTTCTACGCCGACGAGGACGCCATCTCGCCGCTGTGGAAGGGCAGCCGCTTCCCGATGGAGACCTGCATCAGCGGCTGGGTGATGCTCAACCGGACGCCTGCGGTGATCCCGGACATCTACGTCGACGACCGGATCCCGCACGATGCCTACCGGCCCACCTTCGTGGAGAGCCTGGTGATGCTCCCGGTCCGCTCGCTGGACCCGATCGCGGCGATCGGCGCCTACTGGGCGACCAACCACACCGCGACCGAGGTGGAGATCAACCTGCTCCAGGGGTTGGCCAACGCCGCGTCGATCGCGCTGGACAAGGTCGACGTGCACCGCCAGCTCGACCAGGAGGTGGAGCTGCGCAACATGGCCCAGCGCCGCTCCGGCACCGATGAGCTGACCGGCGTGCTGAACCGCCGCGGCTTCAGCGACCGCTGTGCCGAGCTGTGGCGCGCCCAGCCCGAGGCCACCGCGGCCGTCGCCTTCATCGACCTCAACGGGCTGAAGAAGGTCAACGACCGCTCCGGCCACGACGCGGGCGACCAGCTGATCCGCGAGGCGGCGGAGCGGATCGTCTCCGCGGTCCGCGAGACCGACGCCGTGGCCCGGGTGGGCGGCGACGAGTTCGCCGTCTTCTGTCTCGGCCTCGACCACGAGGAGCTGGGCAAGCGGCTCGGCGCCACGCTCGGCAACCTCGGCAGCGTGGGCGCAGCCGCCGTCGCGCACCTCGACTTCCTGCCCGACGCCCTGCTTGCCGCCGACGCGCGGATGTACGCCGCCAAGAAGGCAGCCGCGACGCTTCGCTCCGCCTAGGCTCCGATCCCGGCGAGCGCGGCCTGCCAGCGTGCGAAGGCGTTGTCGATCTCCCTCGGGTCGACGAACGTGTCGAAGTTCGACTTCGCACGCTGTCGGCTCACCGGATCGCGCACCACTGCCGCAGTCCAGGCCAGGCCCTGGCGCACGTGGACGCCGATCTGGGGATGGTCCGCGTACTCCTCGACCACCCGCGCGGTGTCAGCTGGATCCCCCACCGCCATCAGACGCCAGAGGTCGCCAAGGTCCTTGTCCCGGACTCGGCCCTTGCGCGGGTGGTCGATGCGCTCGCCGATCTTGGATCCCTTCGCCAGCACCAGGGCGGGGATGTCCGCGACGTGGAGCGCGGTCGTCAGGCGTGGGTCCGCGAAGTCCGAGAGTGTGACCAAGGACCGGTTGAAGGATGCGAGCTCCAGCCCGAGGACATTGCCGACAGTGTGCTTGCCGTGATCCGGCTGAAGGGCAGGCGCTCCGCGCTTGCTCCGGCTCACGGTGCCGGAGAGCCCATGCGGAGCAAGCAGGTCGACCTTCTCCCGGAAGGAGAGCGACCCGTCTTGATCTGCGAAGACGGTCCGGCCCCACAGCCCCGGACGTGCCGATGTTCGGTGCCGGTACCCCGCATCGACCAGCAACGTCTCGATCCGGGGCGTCGCACTCACCAGCCCAGGCGTGACGCCGAGGTCTCCATCGCCGGTCGGCATCCGAGGAACGTCGAGTGCCATCGTGCGCAGCAGGACTGCGTGGGCTCCGACCAGGGTGAGTGACGCAGCGTGGGCGGCGAGGACCTCGACGACGTTGATGATCGCGCGGCGGCTCCACTCGATCTCGGTCCGAGGCTCCTCGAAGTCCGTCATGCCACGCGTCTGCCGACCAGGATGTCCGCTTGCTCGGGCATCCGATCGATGCCGCCGTAGGCATCGAGGATCACCTGGTCACGGGCAGCCACGCTGATCCCGCCGATGTCGATCCGTCCCATCTCGCTCAGCTCGTCGAACGGGATCAGGGTGATCCGCGGCCCGTACGAGCCCGACGCCTTGGACACCAGACCCGCCGCCGTGGCTGCCGCCGCGACATCCTCCACATAGAGGACCGGCCACGCCTCCTCTCCGCTTGAGCGGTACAGGTTCGCGCCTGCGTCACCGGTCAGAGCGTGGTCGATGCCCGCCGACCGCAACAGGCTCGCAATGAGCGTGGCAGTGGGGCCGCTGTCGAAGTCCGCGGCTCCTGGACGCCGCGTGAGTCGAGCGACCTGGCCGGCCCGTTCCAACAGATCCGCCTCGCGCCCCTCGACGGCGTGACCTCCTGCGTCGACGAGACCGAGCCTTCCCCACCGCTCCCGCCACTGGGCGGCACCGGGCGTCTCGGCTACCGGAAGGGCAGGATCGAGCGCACGACGCGCGGCGATCATCGCCTCGCGATCCGCTCCGCCGAGGAAGCCGATCGGCTCCCCGAGCACGGTCAGGATCTCTTGGGCGAGAGCGAACGACGGGCTCACCGTGCCGGCCTCCACCCGGGTCACGGTCGTCGGGGCAACACCGACCAGGGCCGCGAGCTCGCGCGCGCTCAGCCCGCTCGCCCGGCGCAGCGTCGAGACGCGTTCCGCAAGATCCATGCGATCCAGCGTAGACCAGCGTTGCAGATATGCAACACCCAGTAGATGCTGCCTCAGTCGCGCGGCTTGGTCCCCCAGGCCGCGGAGCCCTTGCGACCCAGCGACCACATCTGGGCGCCGCGCTCGACCTCGATCGCGGCCGCCCAGGAGAGCCCCGGGTTGGTCAGCTCGAGGGTCGCGGACTCCTTGGTCCGGCGGGTGAGCTCGGGGTCCTTCGCGGCGTGCTTGGTGAGCCGGCGGGCAACCTCGGCGAGCTCGCCGGCCGGAACCGCCTGCAACGCGAGACCGATGCGCACCGCCTCGGTGCCGTCGACCCGCTGGCCGAGCACGCCCATCGCCATCGCCTGCTGGTAGCTCAGCGAGCGACCCAGCAGGGTGAAGTGACCGCCACCGGGATGGATCCGGCGGGCCAGGAAGCCACTGTCCAGCACCGCCTCCGGCGTCACCACCACCACGTCGAGCGCCAACAGCAGGTTCATCCCGGCGCCGACCGCGCCACCCTCGACCAGGCCGATGGTGGGCACCGGCAGCGAGCCGAGGCTGACGAACGCCTGATAGACGGCGTTCAGCCGGCGCACCGAGTCGGGCGCGACCGGGTCGGCCGCGATCGCCGCCAGGTCGCGGGTGTCCGCACCGCTGCAGAAGTAGCCGCCCGCACCCTCCACCACGACCGCGCCGATGCTCGCGTCGGTGCGCACCTGCTCGCAGAACGCCACCATGTCGGCCGCCATCTGCTGGGTGATCGCGTTCTTGAACTCGGGGTTCACCAGCCGCAGCGTGGCGACGCCGTCAGCGAAGGTGGTCTCGATGCGGGGCTCGGCAGACATCAGGTGCTCCTCGGTGCGCGGAAGGCGAGTCCCGCGACACGCTAGTCGGCTCCTAGTGGGCGCGTTGCAGCACCCGCCGCGCGACCTCGCCATGTGCCTCGGTGAGGAAGCGGTGCTGCTTCTCCCCCTGGGCGATCAGCATCCTCAGCTCCTCGCGATCCAGCGACGGGTAGTCGGCGACCACGACCAGCAGTGCCTGCCAGCCGGCGATCTTGCCGGCGACCGCATCGCGCATCGCCTCGAGCTGGATCAGGTCCGTGGTGTCGGTGCGGCGCACCAGATGCGGCTTCAAGCGGGCGAGGAGCCCGCCGAGACGCGTCGCCGTGGTGAGCACCGCCGACTCCCCCGACCCCAGGTCGTCGAGCATCCGGCGCAACCGGCGCCGCTCGTCGAGCAGCTCGTCGCGGATCCGGCGCAGCTCCGCGCGCACCGCGTGGTCACGGACCGACCCAGCTGCCTGGGTGAAGAGGTCGATGCCGGCTCCCGCACCTGCCAGGTGCGCCTGCATGTAATGGGCGATCGGGCTCATGGTCTCCTCCTGGCCAGGCGGTACCCGAGACGCCGGCGCCCATGCTCACGACGCGCGCTGTTGCGCCCGCCGCTCGGTGACCTGCACCAGCACCTGGCGGCGCAGCACCTTGCCGATCTGGGAGCGCGGCAGGTCGTCGAGCACCTCGACCCGGCGTGGGAGGGCGTAGCGGGCCAGGCGCTCCTCGCCGAAGGCACGGACCTGCTCCAAGGTCGGGGCGGGTGCTCCGTCGGCCATCACGAAGGCCGCCAGCACCTCGTCGTCGCCACCCTTGGTCGGCACGCCGACGACGGCGACGTCGGCCACCCCCGGCAGCAGCCGCAGATGCTCCTCGACCTGGGTCGGGTACACCTTGAAGCCGCCGACGATGATCATCTCCTTGACCCGGTCGACCAGGGTGATCCATCCGGTCGGGTCCACCTCGACGACGTCGCCGGTGCGCAGCCAGCCCCCGGCGAGCAGCTGGCCGGCCGTCTCGTCGGGAAGGTTCCAGTAGCCGCTGAAGACCTGGGGTCCGCGCACCAGCAGCTCGCCGCGCCGGCTCCCGTCGTCGGCGGGCGTGACCTCCAACGTCGGGTCGTCGATGTCGACGATCCGGATCTCGGTGTTCGGGAACGGGACGCCGAGGGTGCCCGGGCGACGCGCGGCCGACGCCGGGTTGCCCAACGCGATCGGGGCGCACTCCGTCATCCCGTAGCCCTCGATCAACAGCCCACCGGTGAGCGCCTCCCAGCGGGTCACCGTCTGCTCCGGGATCGGCATCGCTCCGGCGAAGCCCAACCGCATCTGGCGGATCTCGGCCAGCGGCGGACGCTTGGCGCCCTCCACGGCGGTGGCGATCCGGTCGAACATCGGAGCCACCCCACCCATGAAGGTGGCCGGACGACGACGCAGTGCGGCCACCACCGACGGCGGGTCGAAGTTCGGGAACATCACCAGCGTGGCGCCCAGGTAGCCCGGCAGGTTCAGGCAGAAGGTCAGGCCGAAGGCGTGGAAGAACGGCAGCACGCCGTAGACGGTCTCGTTGCCGGGCTCGAAGCCCACCCAGGCATCACCGTGCACCAGGTTGGCGACCAGGTTGCGGTGGGTGAGCATCGCCGCCTTCGGGGTGCCGGTGGTGCCGCCGGTGTACTGCAGCAGCGCCAGGTGCTCGCCACGCACCTCGACCTCCGCCACGTCGACGTCGTGCACGTCGGCGATCAGCCGGTGCCAATCCGGGAAGCCGGACGGCACCTCACCGCGCAGGGCCTCGTTCTTCTCCCGTGCGGCCTTCACCGGCAACCGCAGCAGCAGCTGCGAGAGCGGCGGCAGGTCGCGGGCGATGTCGACACTGATGATCTGCTCCAGTGCGCTGCCCGGACGGGCCTCGAGGACCCGCGCGACGGCCTTGTGCCAGACGATCGCATGCGTCGCCTGGCAGTCCTGCAGGAGGTGCTTGAGCTCGTCGGCGGTGTACGTCGGGTTCAGCTCGACGACGACCGCGCCGAGCCGCAGCGCCGCGTGGTAGGCGATCAGGTGGGTCGGGCAGTTGGGCAGCACCAGCGCCACCCGGTCGCCCATCGAGACGCCCAGGCCGTGCAGGGCGCTCATCGCCTTGCGGATCTTCGCCTCGGTCTCGGCGAAGGTCGCGGTGGCGCCCAGGAAGTCGGTCGCGACCCGGTCCGGCCAACGCCGGGCGGCGCGCGCCAGCCCCGCGGTCACCGGCTCGTCGGGGATCGCGATCTCGGCCGGGACACCAGCCCCGTAGTGCTTCGTCCAGGGCTTGTCCATCGACCTTCGCTTCCTTGCCAGCGATCTGCTTGCCGGGCCAGTTTAAGCGGCCGCCAAAGCTGGACGACTGCGGCCGGCAGCGGACGGCCACGGCCCACTCAGCGGTTGTCGCGCTTGGCCTGACGCTGGGCGCCCAAGGCCTGGGACGAGGCGTCGCGCTTCATCCCTCCGGTGGTCTTGACGACGCCCTGCGGCAGGCCCTCCGGCCCGGGCGGGGCGTCGGGAGTCTCGAGCTCGGGACCCGCGGAGCCCTTGGCCCGTGCGGCCTCCAGCCGTTCGTCGCGGAGCTGATCGGCGGCCTCCCGAGCCAGCACCTCCAGCCGGGCACTGACCCGGGCCAGGGCATCCTCGAAGACCTCGGCGCGGTCACGGGCGAGCCCGTGCTCGGGGTGTGCGGACCCCCGGCCTGCGTGCTCCGCGACCCCGCCGGCGGCCAACCGCCGGTAGTTCTTGACGGACTTGTTGCGGGCCCGGCGCACTCGCTTGTGCAGGGCCAGCACGGCGTCCTCGTCGAGTTCGGCGATCCGGGCGGTCTCGGTCTTACGGAGGAGGTCCTGCGCCTTGGCAGGAAGGGCGTTGATCAGTGCATCCATCACATCGGCTCCTTGGCTCCGGCGCGCGGACGACGAGCGCCTCCAACTCACCGTGCCACAGCAGTGGCGCGGCGGGAAGTGCTCCCGGCGGACGGTCTCGGACCGGCCTAGGACGGCAGGTGCGGCCGGTCCAGGGCGAAGACCGGAGGCGGACCGCCCCATTGGTTGCGCCCGAGGCGCGAGAGGGGCCGCAGCGCCGCAATGTCCGGCAGTCCGTCCTCGGCCAGTGCGTCACGACGCACGGTCACCGCGACCACATCGCCGAGCACGAGCGTGGAGTCGCCGAGCTCCAGCGTCGAGTGCAGGCGGCACTCGATGGAGACCGGCGCGTCCGCCACCCGCGGCACGGCGACCAGCGCGCTGGGCTCCAGCCGGACGCCGAGGGCCGCGGCCTCGTCGACGTCGGCCGGGAAGCGGGCGCTGGAGGCGTTGATCGCCTCCGCCATCGCCTCACCCGCCAGGTTGATCACGAACTCGCCGCTCTCCCGCACGTTGCGCAGCGTGTCCTTGGCGCCGACCGAGGTGAACTGCACGATCGGCGGGTTGGCGCAGGCCACCGTGTAGAACGAGTGCGGCGCCAGATTGCCGACGCCGTCCGCGGACCTGCTGGTGACCCAGGCGATCGGTCGCGGCACCACGCTCGCGGTCAGCAGCCGATAGGCCTGGACGTCGGGGTTCGCGGTGTCGAAGACGATCCGCTCGGTCTCGGAGGAGGTCACCTGACTACCAATACCCGATCGTCGTCGCGACCGAGCAGCTCCCGCGCCCCGGCGAGGTCTCCGTGCGCCAGCCGGCGCCGCACCTCGGTGGAGGAGCAGCAGCCTCCGGCCGCCTGCACCAGGTCGAGCGACTCGACGGTGAACCCGTGCTGGCGCCCGAGGCCGGACAGGTAGTCGGCGTCGCCCTCTCCCCCACGCCCGCAGCGGAAGTTGGCGCCGACCACGACCAGTCGCGCGCCCAGCGCGTCGACGAGTCCCTCGGCGACGAAGTCGGCCGCGCCCTGCATGGCCAGCGCGGCGGTGAACGGCAGCACCACGACGGCGTCGACGCCGAGCGAGAGCGCATGCCGCACCCGGTCGTCGAGCCCCATCAGCTGGCGCGGCACGGCACCGGGGGCGAGCACCTTCAACGGATGCGGGCTGAAGGTGACCAGCACGGCAGGCACCTTGAGCCGCGCGGCATGGCCGACGGTACGGGCAGCCAGCGCCTCGTGGCCGCGGTGGAAGCCGTCGAAGACTCCCATCGTCACCACCGAGCCGTCCGGGAAGGCACCACGCTCGGGCCAGCCGACGTGCACGCGCGGGTCGGCCAAGGTCTCGGGGGTGAGCAGTGGGGTGGACATCGGGGTCCTCCTGCG
>NZ_BAAALG010000011.1:561625-632751 GCF_039528155.1 Nocardioides dubius
GTGCCGGCCACCCGGGGGTGGGTGGTTCAGGACCCGGGCTGAGGCTCCAGCTCGAAGTCATAGACGCCGCGGCGGTTGCCGTTGCCGTCATCGGTGGGATCGATGATCAGCTCGGGCTTGGTGGCCTCGGCGACGTCGGAGTCCAGCCATTCGCCGCCGGCGAAGTAGAGCTGGGTGGTCACCGGCCGGTGGCCGGCCGCGCGCACCTGGATGTGCAGGTGCGCCGGGCGCCACGGGTGCCAGCCGGCCGCCTCGATCAGCTGACCGGTCGGACCGTCGGTGGGGATCTGGTACGGCGCCGGCTGGATGGTGTCGATCTCGTAGCGCCCCTCGTCGTCGGTGACGATCACGCCGCGCAGGTTGCCCTCGGGCAGGTGCGGCGCGAAGCCGGAGTAGTAGCCGTCGGCGTCGGCCTGCCAGAGGTCGACCTCGGCGCCGGCCAGCGGGGTGCCGTCGATGTCGCGGACCTGGCCGGCCAGCACCAGCGGCAGGCCCTGCTCGTCATCGCGGCGCGGCAGCCGGCAGGTCGCGGAGAGCCGGACCTGGTCGGGCAGGTAGTAGGGCCCGAGGATCGAGCCCTTGGTGCCGCGCTGCGAGGTGGCGACCTGCGCCTCCACCGCGTGCTCGACGAAGACGTCCATGAACAGCGGCCACTCGCCGCCCTCGCCGACCGCCATCAGCCAGGCCTTGGCGGCCTGGAACTCGGGGTAGCTGACGTCGTGCGCGGCGATCGCGTCGTGCACGCCCTTCAGCACCGAGGTGACGATCGCGGCGACCCGCTCCGGCGGGGTGTCGGCGACGTCGCGGGTGCCCGCGGTGGCCTTGAAGTTCTCACTGGCGTTGGCGCCCGCGCCGGCTGCGGTGGGCGAGCTCTCGATGGTGCTCATCTGTACGTCCTCAATTCCGGTTCAGGATGCGGCTGACGTCGGTGGGGTTGATCAGGTCGGGCACGGTCCAGCCGTCGAGGTCGTACTCGGCCATCATCGACTCGGCGAAGCCCTTCATGGCATCGGTCTCCCCCTGCGCCTCGGCGGCGAAGAGGATCTCGGCCTTCACGTTCTCGTGGTTGCCGGAGTAGTTGCGCTCGTAGAGCTCGTGGCGGCCGCCGAACTCGGAGCCGACCGCGTCCCACAGCGCCTTCATCACCTTGACCCGGTCGACGGCGTCGTAGCCGTTGGAGCCACGCACGTACTTGTCGAGGTACGGACGGACCTCCGGGGTCTTGAAGTCGATGGCGTTGGAGTTCAGGTAGATCAGGCCGGAGGCGACGTCCTGCTGGATGATCTCCTTGACCCGCGGGTAGGCCTGGATCATCAGCTGGCGGTAGACCAGCCCGTAGTCGAGCTTGGGCAGCACGGTTCCGTTGGGGCCCTCGTCGGGGTTGAGCGCCATCGCATCGGCGAGCGCCCGGAAGGCGTTGCGGTAGCCGATCACCTCGCCGACCCGGGTCTGCACGCCGCGGAAGTCCTTGCTGCCGGTGGCCTCCAGCGCCTTGAGCAGCAGGCCGGCGATGAAGTCGAGCTTGACCGAGAGCCGGATGCAGCCGTGGAAGGTGAACCGCGGGATGAAGCCCGACTGCGGGAAGAAGCCGTTGATCTTCTCGACGTCGCCGTAGACGAAGATGTTCTCCCACGGCACCAGCACCTTGTCGAAGACGAAGATGGTGTCGTTCTCGTCCATCCGGCTCGACAGCGGGTAGTCGAACGGGCTGCCCATCACGTCGGACTGCATGGTGTACGACGGACGGCAGATCAGCTTCACGCCCGGTGCGTCCATCGGCACCGTGCAGACGATCGCGTACTCCTTCTTGCGGATCGGCAGGCCGTAGTGGGCGATGAAGTTGTAGTTGGTGATCGCCGAGCCGGTGGCCACCACCTTCGCGCCGGAGACGATCACGCCGGCGTCGGTCTCCTTCTCGACCCGCATGAACACCTCGCCGGCCTCGTCCGGCGGCAGGTCGCGGTCGACCGGCGGGTTGATGATCGCGTGGTTCCAGTACAGGACCCGCTCCTGGCTCTCCTTGTACCAGCGCTTCGCGTTCTCCTCGAAGGGCGCGTAGAACTCGGTGTTGCCGCCCAGGGTGCCGAGGAAGCTGGCCTTGTAGTCGGGGCTGCGGCCCATCCATCCCCAGCTCTGCCGGGCCCAGGCCTCGATCGCCGCCTTGTCCTGCACCAGGTCGGCCGAGCTGTGCGGCGCCCGGAAGAACGGGTGGGTGTAGCCGCCGTTGCCGGTGTCGGTGGGCACCGCCAGCACGCCCGCGCCGGAGACGGCGTCCTCGTGCAGGGCGTCGTAGAGGCGGGCGGTCATCCGCACCGGGTTCCGGAAGGCGGGGTGCTCGGTGACGTCCTTGACCCGTTCGCCGTAGATCCAGATCTCGCGATCGTCACGGATCGAGTCGATGTACTCCTGGCCGGTCATCGGCCGGACGTCGTTCGCGCCCTCGGTGACGGTGCTGAGCTTGCGTTCCTGCGTGGCGGTCATCGGTATGTCCTTCGCTGGGTGTGGGTGGGGTCAGGCCGGGGACGGCACGGCGGCCGACCTGGCGAGCGGGGTGAAGGTGGCGGTCGCGTCGAACCAGCCGTGGTCGGGGTTGTCGATCGAGCCGTCCCAATGGACGCCGGTCTCGAGCGGGCTGAGATGGCGGAAGGCGCCACCGTGGAAGAGCAACGGGTCGCGGCCGGGGATCTGGACCTGCTCGACCTCGCCGATCACGATCAGGTGATCGCCGCCGTCGTAGGTGCGCCAGGGCCGGCACGAGATGGTGGTCGCGGTCCGGTCCAGCACCGGGGCGGTCGGCCCCTCCAGCCAGGCCGGAGCCTGCTCGGCCGGGCGGCCGGCGAAGTGCCAGGCCACGTCGAGCTGGTCGGCGGCGAGCACGTTGATCGCGAACGGCTTGTCCTTGAGGAACTCGCACGCCTTGGAGTTGCGGGCCAGGGTGACCTGGGCCAGCGGCGGGTCCAGGGAGACCGCGGTGAAGGCGTTGACGGTCGCGCCGTGGGGTTGGCCCTCGGCGTTGACGCACGTGACGACGGTGACGCCGGTGGCGAACTGGCCGAATGCGTTGCGCAGCTCTCGCGGGTCCATCGCTCTCACCTCCGTGTACGCTCTGCGTACGCTCTGCACGCTTTGCGTTCACCTGACTGTGTCCGCGATCACATGGCGGAGTCAACGGGTTGGACCACCCCCATCAATACCCAGATCGATCCGATCGAAAGGCTGCGGCTATGAGTGCCATCTCGGAGCAGGGCAAGGACCGCGACGTGATCCAGAGCATCGAGCGCGGATTCGCGGTGCTGCTGGCCTTCGACGCCGATCTCCCCCGACCGACCCTCGCCGAGCTCGCGGCCCGCACCGAGCTCTCCCGGCCCGCAGTCCGGCGGATCCTGATCACCCTGCAGAAGCTCGGCTACGTGGAGCCGGACGGGTCGCGCTGGACGCTGACCCCCCGGGTGCTCACCATCGGCCAGCACTACGCCGCCACCCACGGCATCGTCGAGGTCGCCCAACCGCACCTGATGCGCCTGGCCGAGCGCACCGGCGAGTCCGCCTCACTGGCCCAGCTCGACGGCGCCGAGGTGATCTACGTGGCCCGGGTCCACGTCCGGCGGGTGCTCAGCCTCAACGTCGACGTCGGCACCCGGGTCCCCGCCTACGCCACCTCGATGGGCCGGGTGCTGGCCGCCTACGCCGAGGAGAGCACGGTGGCCCGGATCATCGAGGCCGGGATGCCCGCACTGACCGCTTGGACGGTGACCGACCCGGTCGCCTTCCGCGACCGGCTGCACGACGCCCGGCGCGCCGGGTACGCGATCGTCGACAGCGAGCTGGAGGACGGCTTCCTCTCCGCCGCGGTCCCGGTCCGCGATGCCAACGGCGAGGTGATCGCCGCCCTCGCCTACTCGACGGCCCGCGGCCGGCACAACGCCGAGGATCTGGCCCAGAACGTGGTGCCGCTGCTGCTGGAGACGGCGTCCGCGATCGGCGCCGACCTGCAGGTGCTGCCCGAGCGGTCGCGCCAGCTGCGGGTGCAGGAGCGCAGCGGCTTCTACTGACCGCGGGCCCGCCAACTCGCTGCGCCGATTGATATTTCAGAGTTCCTAATCAGCGCCGAATAAGTACTTCACTCGATCTATCGCGCGACCTACCGTCGAAGCATGACCGAGATCGTCCTCTGTGAACCGATCCGCACCCCGGTAGGTGCCTACGGCGGCGCGCTGTCCGGCCTCACCGCCGTCGACCTCGCCACCCAGGCGCTCAGCCGGCTGCTCGCCCGGACCGGGCTCGGCGAGGGCGACGTCGACGACGTGATCCTCGGCAACTGCTACCCCAGCGGGGAGAACCCCGCGATCGGCCGGATCGCAGCCCTCGACGCGGGGCTCGGCGTCGGCGTCCCCGGCCTGCAGCTGGACCGTCGCTGCGGATCCGGCCTGCAGGCCGTGCTCTACGCCGCCGGCCAGGTCGCCACCGGTGCCGCGAGCGTGGTGATCGCCGGCGGGGCCGAGTCGATGTCCAACGTCGAGCACTACGCGGTGGGCCTGCGCACCGGCGTCCGCAGCGGCGGCGTCGAGCTGATGGACCGGCTGATCCGCGCCCGCGAGACCGCCGGCGGGCGCGACCACCCGGTCCCCGGCGGCATGCTGGAGACGGCCGAGAACCTGCGCCGCGAGTACGGCATCTCCCGCGCCGAGCAGGACGAGTACGCACTGCGCTCCCAGCAGCGCGCCGGCGCCGCCCAGGCCGAGGGCCGCTTCGACGACGAGCTGGTCGCCGTCACCGTGCCGGGACGCCGCGGTCGCCCGGACGTCGTCGTCGACCGCGACGAGCACCCGCGCCCCGACACCACCCTCGAGCAGCTCGCGGCGCTCCGCCCCGTGCTGGGCCGCGTCGACGCCGAGGCCACCGTCACCGCCGGCAACGCCAGCGGCCAGAACGACGGCGCCGCGCTCTGCGTGGTGACCACCCGCGCCGAGGCCGACCGCCGCGGGCTGCGCCCGATGCTGGCGCTCCGCTCGTGGGCCGTGGCCGGGGTCGCGCCCGAGGTGATGGGGATCGGCCCGGTGCCCTCCACCGCGGCCGCCCTGCAACGGGCCGGCCTGACCCTGGAGGAGATCGACGTGATCGAGCTCAACGAGGCGTTCGCGGCCCAGGTGCTGGCCTGCCTGCGCGAGTGGCGGATCGCCGACGACGACGAGCGGCTCAACCCCAACGGCTCGGGCATCTCGCTGGGCCACCCGGTCGGCGCCACCGGTGCCCGGATCCTGGCCACGATGGCCCACGAGCTGCACCGGCGCGAGGCGCGGTTCGGGCTGGAGACCATGTGCATCGGCGGCGGCCAAGGGCTGAGCGCCGTCTTCGAGAGGGTCTCCTGATGGGTGCCGTCGCCGTCCACCACGTCGTCACCGGGCCCGCGGACGCCCCGGTGGTCGTGCTCTCGAACTCCCTCGGCGCCACCCACACCATGTGGGACGCCCAGCTCGAGGCACTGAGCGCGCGGTTCCGCGTGGTCCGCTACGACACCCGCGGGCACGGCGAGTCCCCTGTGCCGCAAGGGCCCTACGACATCGACGACCTCGCCGACGACGTGATCGCACTGCTCGACCACCTCGGTGTCGACCGCGCGCACTTCGTCGGCCTGTCGCTGGGCGGGATGACCGGGATGCGCCTGGCCGCCCGCAACCCCGAGCGCCTCGAGCGGCTGGTGGTGCTCTGCACCGGCGCCCACCTCGAGCCGTCGGCGGCGTGGCACGAGCGGGCCGCCACGGTGCGCGCCCAGGGCACGGAGGCGGTGGCAACGGCGGTGGTGCAGCGCTGGTTCACCACGCCCTACCTGGCGGCTCACCCCGAGCGGCGGGCCGCCGCCGAGGCGGTGGTGGCCGCGACGCCGGCCGAGGGCTACGCCGGCTGCTGCGAGGTGATCGCCGCGATGGACCTGCGCACCGACCTGCCGCGGATCACCGCGCCCACCCTGGCCATTGCCGGCGCCGACGACCCGGCCACCCCTCCCCCGCATCTGGCGGCGATCGCGGACGCCGTCATCGACGGCCGGCTGCTGGTCGTCGAGCACTCCGCGCACCTGGCCAACGCCGAGCAGCCGGAGACGATCACCCCCGCGATCATCGAGCACCTGGACGGAGGCCGGCGATGAGCCTGGACAAGGTGGCCGCCAGTGCGGCCGAGGCGGTCGCCGACATCACCGACGGCGCCAGCCTCGCGGTCGGCGGCTTCGGGCTGGCCGGCATCCCCTGGTTCCTGATCGAGGCGCTGCTGGAGCAGGGCGCCGGCGACCTCACCGTGGTCTCGAACAACTGCGGCGTGGACGGCGCCGGGCTGGGCCTGCTGCTGGAGGAGCGGCGGATCACCCGGGTGATCGCCTCCTACGTGGGCGAGAACAAGGAGTTCGCCCGTCAGTACCTGGCCGGCGAGCTGACCGTCGAGCTCACCCCGCAGGGCACCCTCGCGGAGCGGATGCGGGCCGGGGGTGCCGGCGTCGGCGCCTTCTTCACCCCGACCGGCGTGGGCACCATGGTCGCCGAGGGCGGCCTGCCCTGGCGCTACCACCCCGACGGCTCGGTCGCATTGGCCTCGCCGGCCAAGGAGGTGCGCACCTTCGGCGGACGCGAGATGGTGCTGGAGGAGTCCATCGTCACCGACGTGGCGCTGGTCCGCGCCGCGGTCGCCGACCGGGCCGGCAACTGCCGCTTCCATGCCTCGGCGCGCAACTTCAACATGCCCGCGGCGATGGCCGGACGGCTCACCATCGTGGAGGCCGAGCAGGTCGTCGAGGTCGGCGCGATCGACCCCGACGACGTGCACCTGCCGGGCGTCTTCGTGCAGCGGGTGGTCGCGTTGACCCCGGAGCAGGCCGCGCACAAGGAGATCGAGAAGCGCACCACCCGTCCCCGGACCGAGGAGTCGGCATGAGCTGGAACCGCGACGAGATGGCGGCCCGCGCCGCCGCCGAGCTCGCCGACGGCGAGTACGTGAACCTCGGGATCGGGCTGCCCACCCTGATCCCCGGCCACCTGAGCGCCGACTCCGCGGTCACCCTGCATGCCGAGAACGGGATCCTCGGCGTCGGCCCGTTCCCCTACGACGACGAGGTCGACCCCGACCTGATCAACGCCGGCAAGCAGACCGTCACCGTGCTGCCCGGCTCCTCCTACTTCGACTCCTCGGTCAGCTTCGCGATGATCCGTGGCCAGCACATCGACACCGCCGTGCTCGGCGGGATGCAGGTCGCCGCCAACGGCGACCTGGCCAACTGGATGGTGCCCGGCTCGATGGTCAAGGGCATGGGTGGCGCGATGGACCTGGTCAGCGGCGCGCGCCGGGTGATCGTGCTGATGGAGCACGTCACCCGGGCCGGTGCGGCCAAGCTGGTCACCTCCTGCGACCTGCCCCTGACCGGGCGCCGGGTGGTCTCCCGAGTGATCACCGACCTGGCCGTGCTCGACGTGCTCGGCGACGGCTTCGCCCTGGTGGAGCTGGCCCCCGGCGTCAGCGCCGAGGAGGTGGCCGCGAAGACGGACGCGCCGCTGCAGATCGGCTCTACGGTGGCCACAACGGCCGATCGCTGATCCGGAGGACTCCATGGAGCTTCGTCACCTGCGCTACTTCTCCGCCGTCGCGGAGACCCGCCACTTCGGGCGAGCCGCCGAGCGGCTGCACATGGCCCAGCCGGCGCTCTCCCAGGCGATCCGGCAGCTCGAGGCCGAGCTCGGCACCTCACTCTTCGAGCGCACCACCCGCCAGGTGGAGCTGACCGCGGCCGGTGAGTTCCTCCAGGGCGAGGCGGCGCGGATCCTGGCCGCCGTCGAGGAGGCGGCAGCCGGCGTCCGGCGGATCGGCCAGGGCCACCAGGGCCTGATCCGGATCGGCTTCACCGGCAGCGCCGCGCATCGGCACCTGCCCCGGATCGCCCATGTGGTCCGGGAGGCGCTGCCTGGGCTGGCCCTCACCTTCCACGCCGACCTGCTCACCCCGGCGCAGGTGAACGGGCTGCGCGAAGGCGCGCTGGACCTGGCCGTGCTGCGTCCGCCGATCAGCGGGGACGGCGTCCGGGTGCGCACCATCGAGGCCGAGCCCCTGGTGCTCGCGGTGGCCGCCGACCACGAGCTCGCGACCCGCGCGGAGATCTCCATGCGGGATCTGGCGGGTGAGTCCTTCATCCTGCTCGCCCATGCCGCCTCGGTGGTCAACGAGGCGGTGGTGAGCAGCTGTCGCGCGGCCGGCTTCGACCCGCGGCGCGAGCACGAGGCGGCCAGCAACGCCGTCCAGCTCCCCCTGGTGGCCGCCGGACTCGGCGTCGCGCTGGTCCCCTCCTCCGTGCAGGCCGCGCCGTTGGACGGCGTGGTCTTCCGCGACGTCGTCGACGCCGCCACCGTCGAGCTCGCCCTGGCCTGGCGCGCCGACGAGGACAGCCCTGCCGTGCTCTCCGTCCTACGCGCCCTGCAGGCAGCAGACCTGTTCGCCTCCCATCCCGAAGGGGAACCCCAATGAAGATCACCAGGATCGAAGCGATCCCGTTCGCGATCCCCTACGCCAAGCCCCTGCACTTCGCCAGCGGCGAGGTGCACACCGCCGAGCACGTGCTGATCCGGATCACCACCGACGACGGACTCACCGGCGTCGCCGAGGCCCCGCCGCGTCCCTTCACCTACGGCGAGACCCAGGGCGGCATCATCGCCGTGGTCGACGGGATCTTCGCCCCGGCACTGCTCGGCCTGGACCTGATGGAGCGCGAGCAGATCCATGCCCGGCTGGCGCGCACCGTCGGCAACCCGACGGCCAAGTCCGCGATCGACATGGCGATCTGGGATGCCATGGGGCAGGCGCTCGGCTACAGCGTCACCGAGCTGTTGGGCGGCTACACCGACCGGATGCGGGTCTCGCACATGCTCGGCTTCGACGCCCCGGCGGCGATGGTCGCCGAGGCTGAGCGGATGCGGGAGACCTACGGGATCTCCACCTTCAAGGTGAAGGTCGGACGCCGGCCGTTCCAGCTGGACACCGCCGTGGTGCGCGCCCTGCGCGAGCACTTCGGCGACACCATCGAGCTCTACGTGGACGGCAACCGCGGCTGGTCGGCCTCGGAGTCGGCTCGCGCGATGCACGAGATGGCGGACCTCGGCCTCGCGCTGGCCGAGGAGCTCTGCCCGGCCGACGACGTGCTGGGCCGGCGGTGGCTGGTGCAGCAGCTGGAGGTGCCGTTCGTGGCCGACGAGTCGGCGGCGACGCCGGCCGAGGTCACCCGCGAGCTGCTCGGCGGCGCCGCGACCGCGATCAGCATCAAGACCGCCCGCACCGGGTTCACCACCAGCCGCCGGGTGCACCACCTCGCCGAGGGCCTGGGCGTCGAGGTGGTGATGGGCAACCAGATCGACGGTCAGCTGGGCTCGCTGGCCTCGGTCGCGTTCGGCTCCGCCTTCGAGCTCACCTCCCGCCGCGCCGGCGAGCTCTCGAACTTCCTGGACATGAGCGACGACCTGCTCGCCGAGCCGCTGGAGATCCGGGGCGGCGAGCTGATCGCCCGCACCGGCCCGGGCCTCGGCGCCGTGATCGACCCCGACAAGCTCGCCCGCTACCGCCAGGACTGACCCACGCACCCGCGCATCGGAACCGAAGGAGAGAGCAGTGCTCTACCACGTACGGATGGACGTCCGAATCCCCCACGACATGGCGGCCGGTGAGCGCGCCGACCTGATCGCCCGGGAGAAGGCCTACGCCCAAGAGGTGCAGCGCTCCGGGCGCTGGCCGCACCTGTGGCGGATCGCCGGGGAGTACGCGAACATCTCGATCTTCGACGTCGCCTCGCACGACGATCTGCACGACCTGCTCTCCGGGCTCCCGCTCTTTCCGTACCTGGAGATCGCGGTGACCCCGTTGGCGACGCACCCCAGCGACATCAACGCCTGAGCCCCGCGAGCGGATCCCTAGACTCAGCGCATGAGCCGAGAGATCCGCCGCGTCGCCGTCTTCTGCGCCTCGAGCCCGGGCACGGACCCGGAGCTGGCGCGCTCCGCCCGTGCCGTGGGCCGCGGCCTGGCCGAGCGTGGGATCGGGCTGGTCTACGGCGCCGGCGGCTACGGCCTGATGGGCGAGCTCTCCCAGGGCGCCCTCGACGCCGGCGGCGAGGTGATCGGCGTGATCCCGCGCTCGATGGTCGACCGGGAGTGGGGGCGCGACGATCTCACCGCGCTGCACGTGGTCGAGACCATGCATGAGCGCAAGGCCCTGATGGCCGAGCTTGCCGACGCGTTCCTCTGCCTGCCCGGCGGGCTGGGCACGCTGGAGGAGATCATCGAGGTCTGGAGCTGGCGCCAGATCGGCTTCAACGACGACCCGGTCGGGTTCCTCAACGTCGCCGGCATCTGGACGCCGCTGCTCACCGCCCTGGAGGGGCTGGTCACCGCCGGCCTGATCCGCCGTGAGGTGCTCGACGACGTCGTGGTCGCCGACGATCTCAACACCGCGCTGGCCGGGCTCGCCGGCCGGCGCGACGTCGTCTTCGCGGACAAGCTGCACGGCTGACGCCGCCGCGGCGCGCGATCAGTGCTCGCGCAGCAGGGTGCCGGCGCCCTTCACCTGGTCGTCGATGCCGTGCTCGCGCAGGGCGTGCCAGAGCGTGGCGGAGTTGATCGCGACGACCGGCTTGCCCAGCTCGGCCTCCAGGGTCTCGGCAAGGCCGACGAAGGAGAGGTTGGTGCCGACCTGGACGATCGCCTCCACGCCGGGACCGTCGAGTGCGGCGATGGTCTCGCGCAGCTGCGGCTCCTCGACCCGGGCGATGTCCATCGCCGTCGGGCAGCGCAAGCCGGTGATCGCCGCGACGTCGAAGCCCGCCTCGGTGAAGAACCGCCCGACCTCGCGATCGGCGACCGGCTGATAGGGCGAGAAGACGGCGATCCGCCGGGCGCCGAGGGTGTGCAGGGCCTCCCGGCACGAGCTCGCGCCCGTGGTGACCGGCAGGCCGGTGCGATCGCGCAGCCGCTTCTCGAAGGCTGCGTTGCCCTCGACCCCACCCCAGAAGGTCTCCGCCGACATCCCCATCACCAGCCGGTCGGGCTCTGCGGTGAGCGCGTCGCGCACCGCGTTGTCGATCGAGGCCCGGATCTGCACGAGCAGGGCCTCGAAGCCTGCGTCGCCTGAGATCGTCGGGTCGGCGATGTGCATCGAGCCCGCCCGATAGGCGACTCCGTCGATGCCCGCGCGCCAGTAGTCGTGCTCGACCACGGTGTTGGTGCTGGGAACGATCACGCCGAAGACGGCCCGGGGGCCCACCACGTTGGTCATCGGGCCACCATCGCGATCTGGACGTCGACCATCCGGTGGGCGCGGGTGCGGGCGGTCGGCCTCCCCAGCAGCAGCGCGTCGACCAGCAGCGGGGAGACGATCGCGGCCACCGCGTCGTCGGCCGCGACCGAGGGCAGTCCGGCATCGCGGAGCACCGCACGGAACGGGGCCAGCAGGTCGCCGACGTACTGCTCGCGCAGCTCGCGGGCGTCAGGATCGCTGGCCGCCACCGCGGTCAGCGCCTGGAGGAAGGCGGCGACGGGCTTGTCACGAAGACGGTTGCAGAGTGCGTCGACCTCGGCATGCAGATCCCGGGAGACGTCACCCGTGGGCTCCAGCGGCGGGCTCGGCGCGACCTCGATCAGCGCGCCGAGGACGGCGGTGGGGGTCGGCCAGTGCCGGTAGATCGTCGAGCGTGAGACGCCGGTCGCTTGGTGCAGGCGCTGCGCGGTGAGGGCTGCCGCCCCTTCCGCGAGGAGCAGATCGAGCGCGGCGGTGAGGACGACGGTGGTGGTGTCTTCCGTCGGTCCGGCGGGTCGGCCAGTCGTGGTCATGAGATAACAGTACACATTGTATCGAAATCTGTGTTACCAATACATCTTGTACCGATAAGTCCGAGCCAAGGAGATCCCATGAGACCCCATGTCGAGACCGTCGACGAGCGTGACCTGATCTGGCACATCGGCGAGTTCGAGCACGCCACCGGAACCTCGAAGCAGAAGAACCTCTGCTACGACGAGGAGGACGGCTCCGCCTCGCTCAAGGTCCACTTCACCAGCAACTGGTCGCGCCCCGCCGGCGTCCACGCAGCGGAGACCGAGTGGTACGTGCTCGAGGGCGAGGTGCGCATCGGCGACACCGTCCTCGGGCCGGAGGGCTACTGGCACGCCGCCACCGGCGTCTGGACCCCGGCCATCGAGGTCGCCGAGGGCACCGTCGTGCTGCTCTGGCGCGAGTACGGCGACTGGTCCTTCACCCCGTGCGACGAGGACCTTCCCTCCGTGCGCCCCGACCAGAAGCTGATCGTGCTGCAGGTCAGCGAGATGCCGTGGATCGACGTCGTCGACGGCAGCCCGATGCGGTTCGACCTGGGCGGCACGCCGGTCCCCGGTCTCTACATCAAGCTCCTGCACCGTGACGAGAAGACCGGCTTCTACACCCGGTTGATCAAGGCCAAGCCGGGCTGGGTGGAGCACCCGCTGGCCCACCACCCCTGTAGCGAGGAGGCCTACTGCCTGGAGGGTGGCTTCGACTACAGCTTCGGCAAGATGTGGCCGGGCACCTACTTCTGGCGGCCGCCGCTGGTGCGCCACGGCGACTTCACCGCCGACCCGGTGGAGGGCTGCACCTGGATCCTGCGCTCGGACAGCGACCTGGTCGACTGGTACACCGACGACGCCAAGATCGAGATGCTCGGCACGCCCACCAACTGGGGCGAGGGGTTCCCGCACAGCGCCGCTCCGCGGCCGGTGCAGCCGGTCCGCTCGCGCAGCCTCGGCCCCTGGGCGGACCCGACCTACCAGTGAGCCGTACCGTCGGCGCGGATCGGGACTGGACCCGAGGTTCTGCCGCATGATTCGCTGGCGCGCGGGCGCCGCCCTTCCGGGCGCGCCCGCCCGCCACGGTCCTGCCAAGGAGATCCCGATGCCCCAGCTCACCACCCGCGACAACGTCCACCTGCTGAGCCTGGGCAGCGACGAGAACCGGTTCACGCTGGACTGGCTGACCCGGATGGAGGCAGCACTCGACGCGATCGAGGCACAGCCCGCGCCGCTGGTCGCCTTCGGCGAGGGCAAGTTCTTCTCCAACGGCCTCGACCTGGACTGGGTGCTGGCCCATCCCGACGAGCTGCCCGCCTACACCGCGCGCGTCCAGGCCGTCTTCGCCCGGGTGCTCACCCTCGGCGCTCCGACCGCGGTCGCCATCAACGGCCACGCCTTCGGCGCGGGGGCGATGCTGGCGATGGCGTTCGACTGGCGCGTGATGCGCGAGGACCGGGGCTTCTTCTGCTTCCCCGAGGTCGACATCCAGATCCCGTTCACGGTCGGCATGGCCGCCCTGATCCAGGCCAAGCTGACGCCGCGCGCCGCCGTCGACTCGATGACCACCGGACGTCGCTTCGGCGGCCTGGACGCACTCTCCGCCGGCATCGTCGACGGCGTCGCCGCCGAGGGCGCGCTGGAGGCGGCAGCCCTGGCCCACGTGGCCCCGCTGGCCGGCAAGTCCAGCACCACCCTGGCGGCGATCAAGTCGACGATGTACGCCGACGTCGTGCGCGCCCTCGCGCAGGGCTAGGCCACGTGGGCAGCTGGCCGCTACGGGCCGAAGCTGCGCACCGCGTCGTCCTCGTACTGCACGAAGACCTTGTCCGCCAGCACCGGGGCGATGCGCTCGGTGATCACCGCGACGTGCGCGGGGTGCGACTTGTAGCCCTCCCAGCTCGCCCGGTCGGCGAAGCGCAGATGGAAGCGCAGGCTCGCGTTGCCCGCGACCAGGCCGGCGTCGCGGACCACCTCGGCCGAGACCAGCCCGTCGATCAGCGGCGGCAGTGCGAGCAGGCCCTCGGCGATCGCCTCGAACTGCTCGTGGGAGGCGTCGGGCAGCAGGGTCAGGTGTGCCACGTGGTTGAACATCCTCAGTGCTCCTCGAGCAGGCGGCCGTAGCCGGCGATCCGGTCGTCGATCCCGTTCGCACGGAAGGCGTGCCACATGGTGGCCAGGTTGATCGCGATCACCGGCTTGCCGAGCTCCTTCTCCAGCTCGGCAGCGACCGCGACGCACTCCAGGTTGGTGCCGCACTGGATCAGCGCGTCGACGTCGTCGCCGTCCACCGCAAGGAACGCCTCGCGCAGGGTCTCGGGCGTCTCGTCGGCGATCGAGGTGGCACTGGCCGAGCAGAGGCCCTTGATCGCAGCCACGTCGAAGCCCAGCTCGGTGAAGTAGGCGACGACCTGCTCGTCGCCGACGGGCTGATACGGCGTGACGATGCCGATCCGCCGGGCGCCGAAGGCCGTCAACGCCTCCCCCGCCGCCGTGGCGCCGGTGGTCACCTCCAGCCCGGTCAACTCGCGCACGTTCTGCTCGAACGCCGCGTTCCCCGCGACACCGCCCCAGAAGGTCTCAGCCGACATGCCCATCACCAGGTACTCCGGCTGGCAGGTCATCACCACCTCCAAGGCGCCGGGAAGCGCCTCGTTGAGGCACTCCCGGAACGCGCCGAAGGCATCAGCCGAGTCCAGCGCCGGCGCCTTGATCATGATTCGGCCGGTATGCCAGGAGCAGTCCTGCGGTCGCAGGTGGTGGAACTCGCGCTCCACCGAGGTATTGGTCGACGGCAGCACCAGTGCGAACTTGCAGCCCTTGGTCAACGTGATCACAGCTCCCTATGCCCAGCGACGCGCACGGTCGCACGGACTATAGAGAATATATGATTCTTGGCGATTCTGCGCGAGCAGTGCGGGCTCCGGGCGTTCGGCTACTCCACGCCCTCGGCCTGCGGCACCCGGTCCGTCGCGGCAGCCAGGGCGCCGGCCAGCTTCGGCGCCCAGATGGTCCGCCCGAGCCACTCCCGCGCACCGTCCTCGGGATGCGCCGCCAACCAGGCGATCACCTGGCCTGAGGCGGCCGGGTCGGCCGAGGCGAACCCCTTCTCCTCGATCGCCTCACTGCCACCACGCGCACGCCCGGACTCGGTGACCACGAAGCCAGGATCGATGTTGAACGCCCGCACCCCGGCCTCGGCGAACTCCGCATTGACGATCCCCGCCAACCGACCGAACGCGGCCTTGGAGGCGGCATAGAGCAGGCCCCAGCCCCCGTCGCCAGGAAGTCCGCGCGGGTCCGTGGTCGCGGACCCCGAGACCATGTTGGCGACCAGGCCGCCGTCCCCCTCGAGCATCCGCGCCACCACCATCCGGGTGAGCAACACCTGGTGATAGAAGTTGCCGTCCCACACCGCATCCGCCGACGCCCGGTCGATCTCGAAGAGGCGCTGCTGCGGCAGATGCACGAAGCCGTTGTTCACCAGCACGTCGACCTTGCCCCACGCGGCATGAACCGCATCCACGGCAGCGATCACGCCCTGCTCGTCGGCCAGATCCATCACCACCGGCAACGCTTGCGTGCCGCGCGCCTCGATCTCGGCCGCCGTCGAGGCCAGGCTGCCCGGGACCGCGTGCACGCCATCGTCGCCGCCGGTGGCCCGAGCCGCGATCACGCCGTCGCCCTCACGCTGGGTGCGCCCGGTTATCGCGACGTCGTAGCCGACCTCCGCCAGGACCAACGCGGTCTGCCGACCGATCCCCCGAGTCGCTCCGGTCACCAGAGCCTTGCCACGTCCGCCCATCCCGCTTCGTCTCCTAGGCCACTCGCCGTCTCCTGCCGAACGCTCGCAGTGTGACACCGGGCACCTCGTGCCGGAGGGGCGATCCCGCTGGCCGGAGGGACCGCTTGGCCCAGCCGGGTCAGGGGATCCGGCGTCGCACCTCGCACTTCACGCCGACGTCACGTTGGCTGCCACCGTCGCAGCGATCCCGCCCTGAGGCACCCACCAGCCGATCCTTGCCCGTGCCACCGCTGAGCCGGTCGGCACCCGCGTCGCCGTACAGACGATCGTTCCCGGAGTCACCGGTGAGGCCGTCGTTGCCGGCACCACCGTAGAGACGATCGCCTCCGGAGCCCCCGGTGACGGCGTCGTTGCCGGCGTCGCCGCGGATCAGGTCGTTGCCGGCACCGCCGGTGAGCGCGTCCGCTCCGCCCTGGCCGGCGATCACGTCGTTGCCACCACCGCCGGAGATCCGGTCCGCACCCGGCGTCCCGGTGAGCTTGTCCGCGCCTGGCCCCCCGACCAGGCGCGTGACACCCGAGAGCACATCGCTGCCGGAGATCGGCGCGCCCAGCTTCGCGATCACGCCGCTGGTGGCGTCCGCGTAGCTGACCGTGTCGCCGGGGCCGCCGGTAACGACGTCGTGCCCCTTCCCAGGCTGGAAGACGTCGGCTCCAGGGCCACCCCGGAGTTGGTCGTCGCCGTTGCCGCCGACCAGGACGGTCGCGCTCTCCAACGGGTCGATGACGTCGTTGAAGGCGGTGCCGATGATCCGCTCGGGCCACGGGATGCGTCCCTGGGTGGGGTTGTTGGCCCCGATCTGGTCGAGCCCGGCGGCGCCGGCCACGTTGGTGAAGCCCGAGCCGCAGTTGTCCGAGCAGACCCACACGCCGGTGTAGGGCGCCGTCTGCGAGGCGTAGGGGACGGTGATGTCGGTGTAGCTGACGGTGTCCTTGCCTGCCTCGCCGAAGGCGGTGTCCGCCCCCAGCCCGGGCAGCAGGACGTCGTCGCCGTCGCCACCGCGCAGGGTGTCGTTGCCGTCGCCACCGACCAAGGTGTCCGCGCCGCCCTCGCCGTAGAGCTTGTCGTTGCCGGCGCCGCCGTTGATGGAGTCCGCTCCCCCGCCACCACAGATGGTGTCGTTGCCGCCGAGACCGTTGATCGAGTCGTTGCCCGGCGTTCCCACGATGACGTCGTCGCCTGCCGTCGGGAGCTCGTTGAGACCGATCGCCACGGTTGCGGTCAGGCCGTTGCAGGTCAGCCCGGTGGCCGGCGTGCTGAACGACTGGACACTCCCCCAGGTGATCTTCGCCGTGGCGAGCGTCGTCCCTGCGGGCTCGGCGATGAAGCCGTAGCGCCAGTAGTAGGTGGTGCCGGGGGCTACGCCCATCCCGGGACTGGAGCCCGCCCCTGAGGCACGCCAGTCGAACTCGGAGAGGAAGGAGGAGCCGGAGTTGTCGATGGTGCCGCTCACCATCTGCTGCACCTGAGAGGTGTTGTTCACCAGGGCCTGGGCCGAGGTCGGCAGCGCCTCGACCTTCGCGCGGGTGGTGTCGCGGGCGAAGACCACCTCACCCGGCACGTGGTTGGTGAAGACCTCGGCGCGCGAGAGCACGCCGTGCGCCGTCGCCAGGGAGGGGTTGAGCTCATAGGCGGCGCTGGTCTTGGTGGAGGGGTTGTCGTAGCGGACGCGGTAGGCGTAGCCCGGGTCCTGGACCGTCGGGTTGCCGGGCGCCGGCGGGGGCGCCGTCCCGGTGCCCGCGTCGGCGGCGAACACGTTGAGCGGTGCCTGCAACGGCACCATCCGCGGCACGTCCTCGGTGTTGATCACTGCGCCGCCGCCGATGGTGCCGTTCACCGTGCCCGTGCTCTTGACCGGGATCGCGATCTCGACGCCATGGCCGCCGACCGTGGGCCAGTAGTTGGTGTTGTAGCAGCCGGAGGCGTAGCCGCAGAGGATCTGCCAGGAGTTCGGCTGGCCCGTGGTCGCGGATGCGGACTGGAACTTCGCGGAGCCCGGCTGCGGGCAGGTCGCCGCGTTCTCCTCGACGCCGTCGAAGAGGCACACGGTGTGGCCGCTCATGTCGACGGTGAGGCCGGGCGGGAGCGTGAAGACCGGGACGACGCCCTGGAAGCCGCACGGCGTGGAGATCGAACGGGCCCAGACCCGGATGTGGAAGCTCTCGCCGACCCGCGGGTGACCCGAGTCGAGGTTCACCTCGGTGCCCATCCCGGTCACCACGCCGGTGCTGGGCATCGCCACCTGGCCGCCACCGCCCATGTTGGCGATGATCAGGGACTGGCAGTCGATCACCGTGGTCGAGCGGGTCGCACCGTCGGCGAAGACGGAGGTCGCATGCCACCCGTCCTGCGGGTAGTAGTAGGCGTTCGCCGGGACGGCGGTGACCAGGTTGAACCCGACACAGCCGGCGACGATGAGCAGCAGCGAGGTGAGTGCAGTCCGAGCGCGCATGCCCGCAACGTAAGCGCGATGGCAGGCGTCAGCATCAGGGTTCTACCCCCGATTTTGGGGAGGGTGCGTCTGGCTCGGGGGCAGATCCGCCTCGTCGCCGCGGTCCGGGTTGTCGATGACCCAGGTTGCGCGCTCGTGCGGCACACACCTGGACAGATGGATCTGCTGCCCCGCTCCCTCGCCACGTCCAGCGCGCGATCGAGGATGCCGGGCCGGAACCATCCGTCGCCCTCAGGGGCCGCCGGCTCCAGCACCCACCAGACCAGCGCGTCATAGTCATAGCTGTCGTGGAAGTAGCCCTCGGGTGAAGCACGGCCGTTCCCGTGCCTGACAGCGGTCACGTGCAGGAAGTCATCGACGTGGACGACGACCCCCTCGCGCCCGTGGCTGCGCAGCAGAGTCGCCAAGGCCCCTCGCGAAGGTCGCCTTCCCAGAGCTTTCGACTCCATCGACCGCCACCAGCAGTCGCTGGTCCGGGCGCAACCGGGCGATGCTGCCCGCGATTGCGACAATCTGCTCCGTCACGCCTTCACCGAACCATGGGGCGCACGCTCCTCACGGGAAGGAGCCTGCCCTTAGGCGCTGCTCTGTAGGAATTCTGTCGTGACCATGTTGAGCGCTGCGGCGGGTTGACAGCGGAGCAGCGGGACGGCCGGGGCCCGGCCCCCAGCGGTGGGAACCGCCGCGCCAGGGATGTGTCGGAGGTCACCTCTAGTGTGATTCGTGTGCTCGGGAACCACCCGAGACACCCGCCCCTCGGAGGCGCACATGCCACGCATCACTCCCCCATCCGGTCCGCCTACTGCGACCACCCAGCCGGACGCGCTCACGTCGAGCCAGCAGGCGATCTGCCAAGCCACACTCGCGATCGAAGCCGCACTGAACTCGTGTAGCGACGCGAATCCGATCTACCTCAGCACTGCCGAAAAGGAAGCCGTACTACTCAAGATGCCGGTGTTGCAGGCCCGGCTCACCGAGCTGAACTACCGGCTCCTGGCCTGTGCCCTCGATGTCGCCGACGCCCACGGCGCCCGCAACATCGGCGACTACCTCGCGCATGAGACCAAGCAGGCCCACGGCACCATGGCCCGCGAGCTACGGATCGCACGCGAGCTCGACAGCCGGTGGATGCACCTGCACGCCGCACTCCGCGAAGGCCGGGTCAACCTGGCCCAGTCGGTGGAGATCACCCGGTCCTTGAACGCGCTGCCCGACGACCTCGACGCCACCGTGGTTCGTGACGCGGAACGGACGCTCGTGGAGCACGCTGAGGAGTTCGGGCCCAACGACCTCCGCCGGATGGGCAAACGCATCATCGACGTCGTGGCGCCGGAGATCGCCGAAGCCGTGGAAGGCAAGCGATTGGCCGACGAGGAACGCTCCGCGCGCGAACGCCAGCAACTGACGTTGAAGCCGCAAGGCGACGGCACCACCCGGATCAGCGGTCTGCTCACCGACGGCTGCGCCAACCGACTCGCCACCGCACTCAACGCGATCACCAACCCCAGGAGGGATCACCTCACCCCCGCACCCTGCGGATGTGCGCCCGACGAGACAGGCGAATACGCCGAGTCGTGCGGCGACCTGGAGTGCCCCGGCAGTGACACGCACCAACCGCTGGCTGGTCCCGAACCCGAGCCCACCAAGCCCAACCCCGTGCGCAAGCTCTCCACCCCACAACGCAACGCCCGCGCGTTGAATACGCTGCTCGAGACGCTGGATCCGAAACGTCTACCCCTGCACGGCGGCGACGCCACCACCGTCGTGGTCACCATCAGCCTCGACGCCCTACGCAACGAGATCGGCACCGCGACGCTGACCACCCAACGCGACGGATGGCACGACCGCATCTCCGCCGGCGAAGCAAGGCGCCTCGCCTGCAACGCCGGGATCATCCCCGCAGTCCTCGACGGCCAGAGCCAACCCCTCGACCTAGGGCGAACGAAACGCTTCTACAGCGCCGCCCAACACCGAGCCCTCGCCCTCATGCACCCCTACTGCCGAGCCGAGAACTGCCGAATACCCGCCACCTGGTGCGAAGCACACCACAACAACCCCTGGCACCTCGGCGGAAGAACCGACCTCGCCGACGGCAGCCTCCTGTGCAGCAAGCACCACCACTACATCCACGACCCCACCTACACCGTCGAATACCTCCCCCACGGAGGGATCAGATTCCGCAGACGCACGTAGGGCGGCCGCCACCTCGGCCGACCACGCGACCACGCGCGCGCCACGCAAGCATGCGGCCGTCAGCCTGCTGGCGGCGCGAGGCTGCAGATCGAGCGCGCCCCGGCTCCGTCTGCCCTTCCTGCGCAGGGCACGTGCCCGTTGGGCGCTGCGCGTACGGTCGAAGTACAGGCTCCCAACCGTGAGGCGGCATTCATGAAGATCGTCCGAACGCTCACCGTGCAACGCCCGATCGACGAGGTGTTCGCCTATCTGCAGGACTTCACCACCACTGAGGAATGGGACCCAGGAACCGTCCGCACCGTCCGCGAGAGCGGCGACGGCGGCGTCGGAACCCGCTACCACAACGTCTCCCGGTTCCTCGGCCGCGAGACCGAGCTGACCTACGTCGTCGAGCAGGTCTCTGCGCCCACGCTCTTCAAGCTGCGCGGCGAGAACAAGACCCTCGTCGCCCACGACACCATGACCCTGCGTGAGGTGGGCCCGAACGCCACCGAGCTCACCTACCGCGCCGAGTTCGACTTCAAGGGCCTGGCCCGTCTGATCGCCCCGCTCACCGCGCCCGCCTTCTGGCGCCTCGGCAACCAGGCCGAGGCACAGCTCCGCAAGGTTCTCTGACCGGGCGCCCACGCGAGCACCAACCGGGCCATTCCGTGGCCCGCCCGGTCCACCGTGGACACCGACCCGATCAAAGGTCAACAAAATGGATGACGTCCGCAATTAAACGACGTCCGCAAATGCACTGAGGCCCGGAATCACAGCGATTCCGGGCCTCAGTCATGAGTAGCGGGGACAGGATTTGAACCTGTGACCTCTGGGTTATGAGCCCAGCGAGCTACCGAGCTGCTCCACCCCGCGCCGATTGCTCCGCAAACTTAGCAGACCCTTTCCCAAGCACTCCATCCGGCCCACCTCGGCCACCGACGAGCGAAGCGCACGACCCGTGAATCCCCTTATTTCTAAGGGGATTCAGCCCCTCCGCGCACGCAGAGCGTCGACGGCGACAACGAATTTCGGCTGTCTAGTCGTCCTACCCACTATTAGGGGACTACGCACTCCACCAGCGCTTTCGGCCGAAGCCGGTTCTACGTTCGAGTTGCTTGAGGCGAACATGCGGATCAGCCAAGGGAATCGTTTTCTGGGGGGCAGCGCCGCGGGTTTCGACAAGCACAACCAATCGGGGCGCTCGGGGGCCCATCACACCATCACTAGGGGGATAGACCCATGATTCAGCGCGCCATCAACCACGTCCGCACCGCTCGCACCGCTCGTCGCGACGAAGCCGGCTTCACGCTCATCGAGCTCCTGATCGTCATCGTCATCCTCGGCGTCCTCGCGGCGATCGTGGTCTTCTCGGTGCAGGGCATCAACGACACCGGCGAAGAGGCCGCTTGCAAGGCCAACTACAAGACCGCTCAGACAGCGCTCGAGGCCTACTACGCCAACGAGGACACCAACGCCTACCCGGCGAACACGGCGGCTCTGGTCCCGTCGTTCCTGACCGAGGACCCGAGCGACGGTGACGCCGAGGTCCGAGTCACCTACGCCCAGACCGGTGGCGGCACGGGCTACACCCTCGGCAAGGGCACTGCCTGCGACTGAGTCGCATCGGCGCCCGCGTCATCGGCGCAGCGCCACCAGTGGGAGGGCCGCCACCGCACGGCGGCCCTCCCCCGGCCACCAAGTGTCAAGGGGGACACATGGACACCAGCGTTCACCAGATCGGCCTGCACGTCGACCGCCTGCTCGGCGGTCTCTGGGAAGCCCGGGGCACCGACCTGCTGCTCACCGTCGGCCTTCCGCCCATGGTCCGCATCGACGGCACCCTGGCTCCGGTCGCGGGCGAGCCCGCACTCGACGCCGACGCCGTCGACGGACTGCTCGCCGAGGTTCTCACCGATGCCCAGCGCGATGCCTGGGCCGGCCTGCACGAGTACGACTTCTCCTTCTCCTGGCGCGACCGCGCCCGGATCCGTGGCAACGCCTTCACCCAGCGCGGGCAGAGTGCCGTCGCGCTGCGGATGATCCCGCGCGAGATCCCGACACCGGACGACCTCGGGCTGCCGCCCGCGTTGCGCGAGCTCTCGCTGCGCCACCAGGGACTGATCCTGATGACCGGCCCGACCGGGTCCGGAAAGTCCACCACGCTGGCCTCGCTGATCGACCTGATCAACACCAATCGGGGCTGCCACATCATCACCGTCGAGGACCCGATCGAGTACGTCCACGACCACAAGCGCTCCGCCGTCAACCAGCGCGAGGTCGGCACCGACACGGGGGCCTTCAACGACGCCCTGCGCTCGGTGCTCCGCGAGGACCCCGACGTCCTGCTGGTCGGCGAGATGCGCGACCTGGAGTCGATCGCCTTCGCACTGACCGTCGCCGAGACCGGACACCTGGTCTTCGCAACGCTGCACACCAACGACACCGCACAGTCGCTGGGCCGGATGATCGACGTCTTCCCGGCCGAGCAGCAGGCCCAGATCCGGGTCCAGCTCGCTGCCGCGTTGAGCTGCGTGGTCTACCAGCGGCTGATCCCGCGGATCGGCGGCGGCATGGTCGCCGCCTACGAGGTGCTGGTCGCCACGCCCGCCGTGCGCAACCTGATCAAGGAGGGCAAGACGCACCAGCTGCGCAACTCCCTGGTCACCGGGCAACGCGACGGGATGGTCACCCTCGAGCAGTCCCTCTCGCGACTGGTCGCCGACGGCGAGGTGAGCGTCGAGGACGCCGCCGCCCGCAGCCTGCACCCGCACGAGATCGAGACCCGCCCGCACCTCACCGCGAGTCTGCGGGCCTAGGGATCGGGGCAGATCATGAGGATCCCGCTCGCCCGCCACCGCTCGGAGCAGGCGCCCGTGGAGGCTGTGCCCGTCCACGCCGACGAGACGCTGGCCCGGGTGTTGATCACCGCCGGACGGTTGCAGCCCTACCAGCTGGACGCCGCCGAGGCCACGCCCGGAGACGAGAGCCTGGCCGAGAAGCTCGTCTCCACGGGCACGATCAGCGCAGACGCGCTGGCCCGCACCCTGGCTGAGCACTATCGCGCGGAGCTCGTCGACTTCCGCACCGTCACTCCCGAACCGGACGCCGTCACCCTGCTCACGTTGGAGCAGGCGCGGCAGCTGCTCGCCCTCCCCCTCGCCGTCGTCGACGACGTGGTGACGGTGGCGACCGTGGACCCGGCACCGGAGCGGGTGGAGGCGATCAGTGCCTGCCTGAGCCGCACCGAGCCGATCCGGATCGAGATCCAGGTGGCCACCAAGCGCGACCTGGACCGGGCGATCGACTCGGCCTACCGGGCCACCCACGAGGTCGGCAGCCAGGTCCGCGAGTTCGAGGCCCGCGACCAGCTGCGCCGCGAGGCGGCCCAGCTGGAGACCACCAATGTCAACGAGGGGGCGCCCGTCGTCCGTGTCGTGCAGATGATCCTCACCCAGGCTCTGCGCGACCGGGCCTCGGACGTGCACATCGAGCCGTCCGGGGAGCGGGTCCGGGTCCGGTACCGCATCGACGGCGCGTTGACCGACGTGCTCGACCTGCCCGGCTCCATCGGGCCGGCCCTGGTCAGCCGGGTCAAGATCCTGGCGCAGATGAACATCGTCGAGCGGCGCCGCCCGCAGGACGGCCAGATCAGCATGTCGGTCGAGGACCGCGAGGTCGACATCCGGGTCGCCACCACGGCCGTGGTGGGTGGGGAGAAGGTCGTCATGCGGCTGCTGGACAAGAGCCGGCCGCTCTTCCAGCTGCGCCAGCTCGGGATGCCTGCCGACACCGCCGAGCAGTACCGCCGGTTGATCGGCTCGCCCTACGGGATGGTGGTCTGCGCCGGACCGACCGGCGGTGGCAAGACCACCACGCTCTACGCCTCGCTGGGCGAGCTGAACCAGCCCGACAAGAACATCATGACCATCGAGGACCCGGTCGAGTACACCTTCGACTCGATCAACCAGATCCAGATCAACGAGCAGGCCGGGATCACCTTCGCCACCGGGCTGAAGTCGATCCTGCGCCAGGACCCCGACATCATCCTGGTCGGCGAGATCCGCGACCGCGACACCGCCCGGATCGCGGTCCAGTCCGCGCTCACCGGACACCTGGTGCTCTCCTCGCTGCACGCCACGGAGGCGGTCGCGGCGGTCTACCGGATGCTCGACATGGGCATCGAGGGCTTCCTGATCGCCTCGTCGGTCACCGCCGTCGTCGCCCAGCGCCTGGTGCGGCGCAGCTGCACCTCCTGCCTGGCGCCCTACCAGCCGACCCCGGAGGAGCTGGGCTTCCTGCGGGCCTTCGGCGCCACCGAGCCCGAGGGCGGCTTCCGCCGCGGCACCGGGTGCCACTTCTGCGCGCATACCGGGTTCCTGGAGCGGATCGGCGTCTACGAGCTGCTGGTCGTCACCGACCAGATCCGCGAGCTGATCGTGGACCGCGCTCCCCATGACGAGATGCGCAAGCTGGCCCGCAGCCAAGGGATGCGAACCCTGTGGGAGCAAGGCGCCCGGCTCGTCCAGGACGGCACCAGCACCGCCGCCGAAGTGATGCGCTCCATCTACGTCACAGGAGTCTGAGATGCACCGCTATGCATTCGTCGGCACCACGGTCGCCGGCACCCAGGTCAAGGGCGTCGAGCGGGCCAACAGCCGCGGAGATGCCGAGATCGCCTTGTACGAAAGGGATCTGCGCAACCTGCGGGTCACCGAGAAGAGGCCGATCCTTCAGTACGAGATCTCCGGCCCCCGGATCAAGCGCGAGCACGTGATGCACCTGTCGCGCCAGATCGCGGCCTTCCTCCGGGCCGGCCTGCCGATCCTCGACGCCGTCCACTCGATCGGCACCGAGAGCGAGAACTCCTCGGTGCGCCGGATGATGAACGAGATCGAGGACGGGCTGCGCACCGGTGAGCGGTTCTCCGACGCACTGGACCGCTTCCCGAAGGTCTTCCCCGACTACTACCGCGGCATCGTCCGCTCCGCCGAGCTGACCGGCGAGCTCGACACCGCTCTGGCCCGGCTCGCGCTCTACCTCGAGCGGGACCTGGAGTCACGGCGCAAGATCAAGTCGGCGCTGACCTATCCGATGGTGATCGCCGCGATGTCCGTGGTCACCGTGCTGGTGCTGGCGATCTACGTGCTGCCGAAGTTCGAGGACTTCTTCACCAGCCTGGACGCCGAGCTCCCGCTGGCCACCCGGATGCTGCTCTCCTTCACCGGATTCCTCGGCACCTGGTGGTGGGCGATCCTGGCCGGGCTGGGCGCGATCACCTTGCTGGGTTGGCTCCTGCTGCGCATCGAACGCGTCAAGTACGCCCGCGACGCCTTCCTGCTCCGGCTCCCGGTGCTCGGCGAGACCATCCAGTACATGCTGGTCGAGCGCTTCTGCCGGGTGATGGCCTCGATGGTGAGTGCCGGCGTCAACCTGCCGGAGGCGATGGCCGTGGCGACCGGGTCGATGCGCAACCGGGTCTTCATCCGGCGCCTCAACGACGTCACCGAGCAGATGCTGGAGGGCGCCGGCATGGCCTCTCCCCTGGCCCGCACCCAGCTCTTCCCCGGCACCGCCACGCAGATGCTGCGGGTCGGCGAGGAGACGGGCACCCTCGACAACCAGCTCGAGGTCACCGCGCAGTACTACGAGGTCGAGCTCGACTACAAGATCAAGAAGGTCACCGCGCTCTTCGAGCCTGCGGTGATCGTGGTGATGGGACTGATCGTCGGCTTCGTCGCGGTCGCCCTGGTGTCGGCGATGTACGGCATCTTCAACCAGGTGGAGATCTGATGGACACCGCGGCCGGGCGCAGCAGCGAGAGCGGCGAGTCACTCGTCGAGGTGCTCGTCGCGGTGGCCATCCTCGCGATCGCAGCGGTCGCCGTCCTCGCCGGGCTCCAGCTCAGCGTGCAGGCCTCCGACATGCACCGCAAGCAGTCCACCGGGAGTGCCTACGTGCGCAGCTACGCCGAGGCCATCGAGCGCTACCTGGACGCCGGCGCCAACTACACGCCGTGCGCGGCGGCCGACGCCTACAACGTCCCCGCCGTCACCGACCGGGTCGCCTCCCTGCCGGCAGGCTTCAGCCTGCACCACACGGCGGCGGTCCCGTTGGGCGGCAACGGCGCGGCACTCAGCGGCGGCAGCTGCGCCGACCAGGGCGTGCAGCGTCTCCGCCTCGAGGTCGCCAGCGCCGACGGGCGGGCAGCCGAGACGCTCACCGTCGTGCTGCGTCGCCCCTGCGGAACGGGGTCGTCATGCAGCTGAAGCGGAGCGACCACACCCCGGACGAGGCACCCACCGACGAGGGCTTCACCCTGGTCGAGCTGGTGATGACCGTCGCCATCCTGGGCATCGTCACGGTGGGCCTGGTCGGCGTGGTGTTGAGCTACTTCTCGACCACCGTGGACACCCAGGCCCGGCTGACCGAGTCCCAGTCCGTCCAGTTCGCGGCCGCCTACTGGCAGCGCGACGTCGCCAGCATCGGAGTGCGCAGCTACGACTCCGGCACCAAGACCTTCCCGTTGCAGCGCTCGGTCGGCGTCACGCCGGCCTGCTCGCTGCCGAGCGGAATGCTGGTGACCACCCTGGCCTGGAGCGAGTACGACGAGGACGACCTGGACTCCACGGCCACCCCGGCCACGGTCACCGTCAGCTACCTGACCCGCCCCGCCGACGGCGCCCGGGAGCTGATCCGGGTGCGCTGCACCGACGCGACCTCCGACTCCGTCGTGGTGGTCGCCCGGAGCCTCAACGCCGAGCCCACCGTCACCTGCGACGTCGCCTGCGGTGGCTCGGGCAACGCGGTGCCCACCTTCATCGACCTGCACCTGTCGGCGTTCGAGCAGGGTCGCACCGACGACGCCGCCTACACCGCCACGCTGTCCGGAGAACGGAGGCAGTCATGATCACCTTCCTCGGCCGTCGGCTACGCCTGCTGCGCGACGACGAGGGCGGGGCGATCCTGATCATCGCGCTGATCATCGTCACCACCGTCGCCCTGGTCACCACCGCCGTGCTCACCCGCGGTCAGGGCAGCGTCAAGGCCACCGTCGCGCTGCGCGACGTCGCCAACAACTCCTACTCCGCGGACGCCGCCGCCCAGGTCGCGATCAACGATCTGCGCACTGGCCACAACATCGGCAATGCCGAGCCGAGCCCGTGGTACTACACCAACGCGACCGGAACCGGCTGCTTCGGCTACGACAGCAGCGGTGCCGTCAAGGACACGTTGACGTTGGACAACCTGATCCCCAAGCAGGCCGGCGACACCACCAGCGCGATGTCCGCGGCGGTGCGCTGCACCCCCGAGGACGCCACCGGTCAGCAGGGCTCCGCGGTGCCGATCAACAACGCCAACAAGCCGGGCAACGCGATCCTCACGCTCGGCACCGGCGGCGAGACCGGCTTCAAGTTCAAGACCAACGGCAGCGGCGCTGCCTTCCGGGTGCGCGGTGGGATCTGGTCGAACTCCAACATCGTGCGCGACAACAACGGCGTCCTGGAGTCGACCGAGAGCATCCGGGCCCGCACCGGCTGCTCGCCGGTCTCGGCGATGTCCGCACCGGTGGTGAACTGCAACGCCGGCGCTGCCGGCGACCCGAACTACCGCAGCGACCTCGACCTGGCCGGGCTCGGCGTCCCCACCTTGCGCAACCCTCCGGCCAACTGCAACAGCGGAAGCGTCACCCTGCAGCCGGGCTACTACGACGACGTGACGAAGCTGAACGCGCTCACCGACACCAACCAGAGCTGCTTCCTGCACTTCCAGCCCGGCGCCTACTACTTCGACTTCCACAACAACTCCGCCGATGCGCTCTACGACGCCGACATCGCCACCGGCGGCGGCAACCTGTGGCGGATCGGCGGCCGCAAGACCCTGGTCGGCGGAACCTTGACGGGTGGCACCACGGTGCCCGGTCGCTGCGTGAACCCGATCGACGACGTGAACGCGCAAGGGGTGCAGTTCATCTTCGGCGGCGACAGCCGGATGCAGGTCAACGCCAACGGCCAGGCCAGCGCCGTCGAGATCTGCGCCACCTACCACCCGGACCGGCCGCCGATCGCCGTCTACGGGCAGAAGACCGGCACGGCCACCGCGACCACGCTCACCGGCCCTGGCGAGCTGACCACCAGCGGCACCCCGACCGTGACGCCGGCAGGCTCGGCGGGCACGTTCACCCAGGCCACCGCCGCCAACCTGCAGCAGGCCGACGGCAACCAGGCCACCAACGCGAACCTCGCGGTCTGGGCCCGCGACGCCAGCGGCCCGAACAGCGCGCAGAGCAACTCGATCACGATGGGCGGCTTCAGCCCGGCGACGGCGTTGCCGCCCGGTGCCGTGCTGACCGGAGCGAAGCTGAAGATCACCCACCGCTCCACCGGCAGCGCCAACGCGATCACGCTCACCCCGACGGTCGGCACGGCTCCCATCAGCTACACCCTGCCGGCCCGCACCACCCTGGGCACCGAGACCGTGGACCTCGCCGCGCGCACCGGGTGGGGTGTCTTGCAGAAGGTGGTGCACGACAGCGGCTTCACCGGTGCCTCGGTGAAGTTCGACGCCTCGCTGGGCCGCGACCAGACCTCCCAGCTCGACGCGGTCCGTCTCGAGCTCACCTACTATCTGCCGGCGCTGCGCGGCCAGACCACCACCGCGATCCCCGGCAACACGGTGGCCACCGTGGCCGGCTCCCCGGTGGTGCAGGCGCTGGGCAACTCGACGTCGTTCTACATCCAGGGCACCACCTACGTCCCGCTGGCCTCGATCTCGCTGGAGCTCAACAACATCAACGAGTCGGTCTTCCGGTTCGGCGTCATCGCACGGGCGCTCGACGTCTTCGAGACCGGGTCGTTCGCCTACCCGGGCGCGGTGATCGAGCTGCCGGACAACTCGCCGGGCTTCGGCTTCGAGACCACGCTGGTGAGACTGGAGGTCTTCCTCTGCCCCGGGGTGACCAGCGGCTGCGCGCCGAGCGGCGAGCCGGAGCTGACGTCGCGGGTGCGGATCTTCGATGACGGCGGCACTCCGGGACCACCACATCGCCAGATCTCGGTGCTGAACTGGAGTCACCGGCGATGACCGAGACCGAGCTGCTGCGGCTCATCCTGACCGTCTTCGGCGGGCTGCTCGGCCTGGCCGTCGGGTCCTTCCTCAACGTGGTGGTGCACCGGGTGCCGCTGGGGCTGTCCGTGGTGAGCCCCGGCTCCCACTGCCCCAACTGCCAGTCCGCGGTCCGGGCCCGGCACAACGTGCCGGTGCTCGGGTGGCTGATGCTGCGTGGTCGCTGCTTCGACTGCCACTTGCCGATCAGCAGCCGCTACCCGCTGGTGGAGGCCGGGACCGGGTTGGTCTTCGCGCTGGTCGCCCTCCGCTTCGCCGACACGCCCCTGGCCCTGCCCGCCTACTGGGCGTTCGCGGCACTCGGCATCGCGCTCAGCCTGATCGACGTCGACGTGCGCCGGCTGCCGAACGCCCTGGTCGTGCCTGCCTATCCGATCCTGGCCGCTCTGCTCGTCGTCGCGGCGGCGCCGGGCGCCGGGCTGCGCGCCCTCTTCGGGGCCTCGGCGCTGTTCGCGATCTTCTTCGCGATCGCGGTGGCCGCCCCGGGTTCGATGGGCTTCGGCGACGTCAAGCTGGCCGGAGTCGTCGGTGCGATGACGGCGTGGCTGTCGTGGGGAACGCTGTTGGTCGGCGCCTTCCTGGCCTTCGTCTTCGGTGCCCTGGTCGGGATCACGTTGATCGCGGCCCGCGGCGCCGACCGGCGCACCGCCGTCCCGTTCGGGCCGTTCCTGGTGCTCGGCGCCTGGACCGCGATCCTGGGCGCCGGCTACCTGGGCGACGCGTACCTGGCGGTGCTGGCCGCCTAGCCGGGTCGGCCAGCACCGGCCGACACTAGACCCGCACGATCGCCGGGATCTGGTAGCGGCCGTCCACCACCGAGGGGTCCGGCTCGTACATCCGCAGCAGTGGACGGAACGGCCCGGCCGGCGCCGGCAACCAGTTCGCCCGCTGCGCGGGGTCGGTCGGGGCGGTGGCGCTCAGCACGAGGGTCAGCGCACCGTCGGCGTCGCGGACCAGTCCTGGGGTGCGGCTGCCGATCGAGTAGCGGTCGATCTCGTTCGCCACCAGATAGAAGTCCGGCATCGAGTACATGGTCAGCGACCAGAACGCGGCGGCCGGCGGCGGCGGATCGAAGCGCAGCGTGTAGGTGTGCTCGCCGCTGAGCTGCTCCCCCGCCTGGTCCACGTAGACCGGCGCATAAGCGGCCTCGTAGGCATGGTTGCCCCACAGCCCTCCCATCGCGGCAGCGGCGCGACGCAGGTACTTCTCGCCCGCCGGGATCGAGGTGTAGAGCGGCGAGTCGATGGTGCCGATCTCGAAGAAGTCCGTGTTGTAGTCGAAGGCGTGGTAGGTCAGCTGCCAGCCGTTGAGGGTCGGGACGTCCCCGGTGCGCAGGAACTCCTCGAGTGCGGCCTGTGCCGTCTGCACCCCGTGCGCCAAGGCGGTGCGCTGCTCGGCCGCCATGCCCGCGAAGGGGCTCGGCCCGGACTGGGTGATGCCGAGCGGCGCGAGCGCGGCGAGGTCCGCCTGCTCGCTCTTCGCCGGCGGGTAGGCCTGCGACCAGACCCGCAACTGCTCCAGGAACTGCACGGACGCATCGACCGCGGGATCGAGCTCCGGGAGACCGGCGGGGACGGCCCCGGCCTGCACGGGGGTGAGCGAGGCGGCGTCCTGCAGCCGGTGCACCGCGGGCAGGTCGTCGTCGCCGTCGCAGGCCCAGCGACCGACGATCGAGAAGATCGTCGTCGGCGCGTTGATCACCGTCGCGCCCTCGGGGGCCGCTCCGCTCCATCCGGGCGGCACCAGCAGGTAGCGCTGGGCCGCGGTTCCGGTGGCGCGGTGGCCGACGTAGGCGAAGTTGTTGGTCCAGGCGTCCACGAACTGCAGGACGTAGTAGCGCCCACCGGTGTCCGGCACGTCGAGCAGCACCGGTCCGACGCTGAGGTCGATCTGCGCCATCGAGTAGACGGTGTCGTTGTTGATCGACACGAAGGTGTCGGCGGGGCCGGTCAGGGTGCGGGCGTGGCTGAACGCGTTGAACGGCGCAGCCGGGTTGGCCCCGATCCCGGTCTCGACATAGCGGCGGACCTGCTCCAGGTTGAAGACCAGCGGGAAGCCTTGCACGAAGGCCTGGCCAAGGATCGCGGACTGATCGGTGCTCATCGTGGCGACAACTCCTCGTCGGCGGCGGGACGCTCCGCGCCGGCGCGCGGGCTGTCTGGTTGCCGAGCCTGGCACGCGACGGCGACGGCGTCACCGCGATGAGCGGCCCGATCGCCGCCCGGGCCCGGATCTCATCCTTGTGGGGTGAGGTGGCGACGCGCCGACTCTCCTAGATTGGCAGGGCCCGCATGCGCTATCGAGGAGGACGCTGATGCACGCCGACGTTGAGCTCGGTCAGATCGAGATGGGCCCTGTCGACTACCTGGTGATCGAGTTCCCGCCGAGCGGGATGACCGGGGAGGGCCTGCCGCTGCTGGTCGACCTGGTCGACCGCGGCATCATCCGGCTCCTCGATCTCGCCTTCCTGAGCCGCGACGAGCAGGGCACCCTGCGCGCCCTAGAGCTGCGGGACGTCGACGGCGACGGCGAGCTGGACCTGACCATCTTCGAGGGGGCCCGCCTCCGGGCTCCTCGACGCCGGGGACCTGACCGACGCCGCCAGCGTCGTCGAGCCGGGTCACTCGGCCTGCGTCGTGGTCTACGAGAACCTCTGGGCCGCACCGCTGGCCACCGCGCTGCGTCGCAGTGGCGCACAGCTCGCAGCCGGCGGACGGATCCCCGTCCAAGCCCTGATCGCGGCCGTGCAGGCCGACGCCAACTGACGCACGAGGAGAGAACGCCATGCCAGGACTGCTTCGCGGGATCGCCCGCACCGCCGTTGTCGCCGGCACCGCGACCGCCGTGTCGAACCGGGTCTCCCGGCGCCAGGCCGGCCGTTGGGCCGCCGAGGACCAGCGCGACGCCTTCTACGCCGCGCAGGCGGCGCCCCCGGTCGCCCCTGCCCCGGTCGCACCGCCGGCCCCTGCGGCTCCGGCCCTGAGCATGGACGAGCGTCTCGCCCAGCTCACCCAGCTGGCTGCGCTCAAGGACCAGGGCGTGCTCACCGACGCGGAGTTCGCCGCCCAGAAGGCGCAGATCCTCTCCTCCTGAGCGGTCCCGACCCGAAGGAGCACCCCGTGCCCTCGAACCCCGCCACCAGCCTCACCGTCTGGCTCTTCGACACCGCTGCCGGTGCCGGGGCCGGCGAGGTGCGCGTGAAGGACCTCGTGCAGCGCGGCGGGTTGACCGTGCACGACGCGATCACCGTGACCTGGATGCCCGAGGCCGAGCGCCCGGTGATCGGTCATCTGCACCACGCGACGGCGACCGCGGCGGTACGCGGGTCGGTGGTCGGCGTGCTCGCCGGGGCGCTGTTCCTGGTGCCCGGCGTGGGCGCCGGGGTCGGTGCCGGCCTTGCCGCGCTCGCGCAACGGCTTCGCGGGACCGGCATCGACGAGGAGTTCCTCGCCGAGGTCGGAGAGCAGCTGCGCCCCGGAACCTCGGCCCTGATGCTGCTCAGCAGTGCGGCCGACCCGGAGCTGGTCGGTCCGGTCCTCGAGCAGGGTCTGGACCGCGGCGACGTCCGGCTGCTCCGGGCGGACCTCGCTGCGGATGCGCCGCAGGCGCTGCGCGCGCTGCTGGACGACCTCGACTCCCCCTAGCCCGGACCGCGACCGGGTCAGTGGCCGGCTGCCCCGACCGCGCTGGCGATCCGGCCGTCGACCACGGTGACCAGCTCGTCGAGCGCGTCGCGGTGCACCAGATCGTGGGTGACCAGCAGCGTGGCGGTCTCCCGCTCGCGGGTGAGCCGCGCGATCAGCTGCATGATCTCCGCCCCGCGCTCCTGGTCCAGGGCGCTGGTCGGCTCGTCCACCAGCAGCACCTCCGGGTCGTGGACCAGACCCCGCGCGATCGCCACCCGTTGCCGCTGCCCGCCCGAGAGCTGGTGCGGGCGCTTGCCGGCATGCGTGGCCAGGCCGACCGCATCGAGCAGCTCGTCGACGCGCGCGTCGACCTTCGCCACCCGGCCGCGGCCGTTCCTGCCGCCGAGGTGCGCCATCACCTGCAGCTGCTCGCGTGCGGTCAGCGCCGGCAGCAGGTTCGACTGTTGGAAGACGATCCCGATCCGCTCGCGGCGCAGGGCCGTCGCCTCGGGCTTGGACACCCGGGTGGCGTCGATCAGCTCGCTGCCGTCGCCGATCAGGACGGCGCCCGAGTCGGGGCGGATCAGCGTGGCGGCGACCGCCAGGATGCTCGACTTGCCCGAGCCGGACGGGCCGGTGATGCCGGTGACGGTGCCGTTCTCGCCACGCAGGGTGACGTCGTCGACCGCGGTGATCCGGCTCTCGCCGTCGGCGAAGGTGAGGGTGACGTTGCGCAGTTCGATCATCGATTGCTCCCGAGTGCGGTGAGGGGGTCGGCCCTGGTGACCGAGCGCAGGGCGAAGGCCGCGCCGGCAAGGCCCAGCGCCGCCATCACCAGCGCCGGGGCCAACGTGGTCAGCGGACTGACGATGAACGGCAGGGCCTGCTCGGCCACCGCGCCCAGGCCCAGGACGGCGAGCAGCCCCACCCCGATCCCGGCGAGCAGCACGACGAGCGCCTGGCCGAGGGCGTCGCGCACCAGCGAGCCGGTGGTGGCGCCGAGCGCCTTGAGCACCGCAATGTCGCCGGCCCGTTGCATGGTCCACACGGTGAAGAAGGCGCCCACCACGAGCGCGGAGATCCCGAAGAGCATCACGATCATCAGGCCCAAGGACCCGATCTCGGAGGTGAAGGCCTCCAGCGCGGTCAGGCTGGCCAGTGGGTTGCGGGCCTCCGTCGAGGTCTGCTCGGCGACGTCGTCCCAGTCGGGCGAGCCGGTCACGGCGAGCACGGTGGCCTCGCCGGTGCCGCCCACGCTCTGGCTCGCCGCGCTCCACGCCTGCGGAGTCATCGCGACGACGGGCGTGTGGCTGTACCAGAGGTCGCCACCGATCGAGGCGACGGTGAAGTCGTTGCCGGCAACCGTGATCGTGTCGCCGCGCTGGGCGTGCAACTCGTCGGCGGCGCCCGCGGACAGGCCGACCTCGCCGTCGCGGCTGGGGGCGAGCGCGAAGAGGCTGCTCTGGGCGGTGCCCGGCGCCGCCGCGGGCATCCCGAACAGGGCGACGCCACGGGGGTCGCCCGAGCTCGCCGACGACGCCCGCGCCTGGGCGATGCCGACCGGCGTCGCCGCCTCGACGCCGTCGGCCTGCTGCCAGGCCCGGACCGTGCCCGGGTCCAGTGTGGACGTCGCGAAGCTGGAATCGCCGCTCACCGGCTGCTGCAGGACAAGACGGTCGCCGGGCAGCTCCAGGACCGCGGAGACGTTCTGGGAGGCGAGCCCGCCGGTCAGCCCGGCGAGGAAGCCGACGAGCAGGGTGATCAGCGCGACCACCGTTCCCATCAGCACGAACCTGCCGCGGGCGAAGCGCAGCTCTCTCCAGGCGACGAACAAGGTGCTCCCTCTCCGCTCGCACACTCTGCACGAGCACCACCTCAAGGCTCGCTCGCGAGCACCTGCGAGCCATCGCCCTTTCCATCGGATTCGCACTCCAACTTTCGGTTGATGGCCGGACGGCTCTGCTCGCCTAGGCTGGAGGAGTCATGGCGCACTCGACGCTCGCTCCGGTCTTCGCCGGCCTCCGCCTCGGCCTCCACGTGCTGTTCCTCGGGCTCGCGGCGTTCGCGGTGGCACGTGCCTTCGTGGTCTCCTCCCCCGAGGCCGTCGGCGCGCTCCTGCTCGGGTTCGCCTTCGTCGCGGTCTACCTGGCCGGCGCCTGGACCGCACGCACCGGCAGCACCGCCCGCGCGCCGCGCCGCATCGCGCTGGCCTGGCTGGCGCTGCTCACCCTGCTCTGGGCGTTGCTGGTGTGGCTCAGCCCGGAGGCAGCGTTCATCGTCTTCCCGTTGTTCTTCCTCTACCTGCAGCTGCTCCCGGGGCCTGGCGGGGTCGCCGCGGTGGTGAGCACCACCGTCTTCGCGATCATCGCGCTCGGCCTGCATCTGGGCTTCAGCGTCGGCGGTGTGATCGGCCCGCTGGTGGGTGCGGGCGCGGCGCTGCTGATCGGCCGCGCCTACCGCGCGTTGATCCAGGAGGCCACGGAGCGCGAGCGCCTGCTGGCCGAGCTGTTGCAGACCCGCCAGCAGCTGGCCGACACCGAGCGGGAGCAGGGCGCTCTGGCCGAGCGGGCCCGGCTCGCTCGGGAGATCCACGACACCGTCGCGCAAGGCCTCTCCTCGATCCAGATGCTGCTGCGCGCCGCCGAGCGCGACACCCCCGAGCCGGGTGCCGGCTACCTGCGGCTGGCGCGGGAGACGGCGGCCGACAGCCTCGCCGAGACCCGGCAGATCATCCGCGAGCTGACCCCGGCCCGGCTCGACAAGGGACTCGCCGCGGCCCTGCACCGGCTCGGCGAGGAGCAGTCCCGGCGCGCAGCGACGCCGATCGAGGTCACCGCTGCCGACCTCGAGCTGCCGATGGGCACCCAGACCGCCTTGCTGCGCGTCGCCCAGGGGGCGCTGTCGAACGCGGTGCGCCATGCGCAGGCCTCACACGTCGCGGTCGAGCTGATCGACGACGTCGACGGCGTCTCGTTGGTGGTCCGCGACGACGGGCGCGGCTTCGACGTCGCCCACGCCGTCGCCGACTCGCACGAGGCGGACTCCTTCGGGCTGCAGGCGATGCGCGAGCGCGTGGCCCAGCTCGACGGCACCCTGGAGGTCGCCTCGGTGCCGGGGCGGGGCACCACCGTCACCGCGCGTCTGCCGCTCGCACCCGATGCAGGAGCCCAGCGATGATCCGGATCGTGCTGGCCGACGACCACCCCGTCGTCCGGGCCGGGCTGCGGGCGATGCTGGCCGGTGATGCCGACCTCGAGGTGATCGGCGAGGCCGCGACGCCCGACGCGGCGGTCGCGCTGACCGTCGAGGCGATGCCCAACATCGTCCTGATGGACCTCCAGTTCGGCACCGAGGAGACCGGCGCCGACGCCACCCGCCGGATCCGTGCGCTGCCCGATCCGCCGGCGGTGCTGGTGCTGACCAACTACGACACCGACGGCGACATCCTCGGTGCCGTCGAGGCCGGCGCCAGTGGCTATCTGCTCAAGGACGCCCCACCGGACGAGCTGATCACCGCGATCCGTGCCGCCGCCGCAGGCGAGACCGCCCTGGCGCCGGCGATCGCCGGGCGGCTGCTGGCCCGGATGCGCTCCCCGCAGCCGAGCCTCAGCACCCGCGAGATCGAGGTCCTGCAGTTGGTGGCCGCCGGCGCCACCAACGGCGAGATCGCCACCCGGCTGCACATCAGCGACGCGACCGTGAAGTCCCACCTGGTGCACATCTACACCAAGCTCGGCGTCTCCTCGCGCACCGCCGCGGTCGCCACCGCGCGCCAGGACGGCATCCTGCGCTAGCACCCGGCGCCGTCCTACAGGCGCGGGTCGACCGGCTCAGACTCCAAGGCCAGCACCGCGAAGACGGCCTGGTGCACCTTCCAGAGCGGCTCGTCGTCGACGAACGCGGTCAGCGCCTCCAGGCCCAGGCCGTGCTCGCGCAGCGCGAGCTGTCGCTTCTTGCCGAGGTTCCGGTTCCGGAGCACGTCGAGCGAGTCGGTGTAGTCGGGCCCGTAGATGATCCGCAGGTACTCGCGCCCGCGCACCTTGATTCCGGGCTGCACCCGGCCCTGGGTGAGATGGGCCGGCTTGACGACCATCCCCTCGCCGCCGGCCGCGGTCAGCTCCCGCCACCACTGGGTGGCCGCCTCCCGCTCCGTGGCGGAGGTGAGGTCGACGAAGCGGTGTCGGGTCGGCGTGATCAGGTCGCCACCCATCCGTGCCAGCTCGGCCAGGTGCCACTCGTGCGGCTGGGTGACGGCCAGCGCGCGCCCTTGGGCAGCAAGGATCTGGAACGGCGCGAGGGTGACGCCGTCCAGCCCCTGCGTGGGGCCTACGTAGCCGGCGTACGCGTCACGGAACGCCGCAGCGTTGTCCCGGCGCCGCTGCGTCCGCTCGATCATCGCGCTCACCTCCAGACCCCGCGCTGCGGCCGTCTGCAGGACGTCGAGCGCCTCGGGCAAGGCCTCGCGAGCGGCCGCGCCCACCGACGCGTACTGCTCCTTGATCAGCTCGATCGCCTTGGCCGACCAGGGCAACAGCTCACAGTCCAAGGCGAGCCAGTCGGTCTCCAGGGAGGCGAAGAGCGGCTCGGCGCTCTCCCGCAACCGAGCGACGAGCTCGGTCGTGTCCGGGAAGAAGGAGCGCCCGGTCCGGGTGTGGACGACGCCGGTGCTGCCATCGGCCACGCCGAAGTGGCGGGCCGCGGCCTCGGCGTCCTTCGCGATCACGGCGATCGCCCGCGAGCCCATGTGCTTCTCCTCGCAGACCACCCGGGTGACGCCCCAGCCGGCGTACTCCTCGAAGGCCTGCTCGGGGTGCTCGAGATAGCCCTCCTGCTGCGACGTGGCGACCGGTGACATGGTCGGCGGCAGGTAGATCAGCCATCGCGGGTCGACCGCGAAGCGACTCATCACCTCCAGCGCGGCGGCGGCGTTCTCCTCGGGCACCTTCACCTTGCCGCCGTGCGTCGTCTCCAACCACCGGGTGCCGGCGACGTCGCCGATCCGGAGCACCGCGACCTCGCGGTCGCCTGCGGCGGGGACGAGTGGACGGATCGGCTCGTACCACTCCTGCTCCGCAGGCACGGAGACGATCTCCCGCTCGGGATAGCGCAGCGCGGTGAGCGCGCCGCCGAAGACGACTCCGGTGTCGAGGCAGATGGTGTTGTTGACCCACTCGGCCTTCGGCACCGGCGTGTGGCCGTAGACGACCATCGCACTGCCGCGGTACTCCTCGGCCCAGGGGTAGCGCACCGGCAGGCCGTAGTCGTCGGTCTCGCCCGTCGTGTCGCCGTACAGGGCGAACGAGCGCACCCGCCCCGAGGAGCGCCCGTGGTAGGCCTCCTTGAGCCCGGCGTGCGCGACGACCAGCCTCCCCTCGTCCAGGACGTAGTGGCTGATCAGCCCGTCCATGAAGGCGAGTGCCGACTGGGTGAACGCGTCGGGCTCGCCGCGCAGCTGGTCGAGGGACTCGGCAAGACCGTGCGAGACGGTGACGTTGGCGCCCTTGAGCGCTCGCACCAGCTTGGCCTCGTGGTTGCCGGAGACGCAGAGCGCCGTTCCGGCTGCGCACATGCCCATCACCAGCCGGAGCACCCCCGGGGTGTCCGGGCCGCGATCGACGAGGTCGCCGACGAAGACCGCCTGGCGGCCCTCGGGGTGGGAGGCACCGATCGCCTGCTCGCCGTCGTAGTCGATCCGCCAGCCGAGCTCCGCCAGCAGGGTGCGGAGCTCGGCGGCACAGCCGTGGACGTCGCCGATGATGTCGAACGGGCCGCGCAGCTCCCGGCGGTCGTTCCAGGACGGCTCGCGGACGATCTCGACGGCGTCGATCTGCTCAGCACCGCTGAGCAGGTGGACGCGGCGGAAGCCCTCCTTCTTGATCCGGCGCAGGGAGCGGTCCAGGTCCCGCTGCTGCCGCTTGACGACGGAGGCACCGAAGTCGCGGTCGGGGCGCTGCGCGTTGCGTGCGAGAGCCACCGACTCACCGGCGTCGAGGACCAGGGCGTCCACCAGCACGTCGTGAGACTTGGCGAGTCTGATCAGCGAGGCTCGTGCGGCCTGCTGCACGTTGGTCGCATCCACGACGGTCAGCAGTCCCCGGCGCAGGCGGGTGCCGACGATGTAGTGCAGGACGTCGAAGGCGTCCGGGGTGGCGGACTGGTCGTTCTCGTCGTCGGCGACGAGCCCGCGGCAGAAGTCGCTGGAGACGACCTCGGTCGGCTTGAAGTGACGCCGCGCGAAGGTCGACTTGCCGCTGCCGGAGACGCCGACGAGCAGGATCAGCCCCATCGCCGGGACGACGACCTGGCGCAGCTCGGCGGTTGCCTCACTCATCGTTCGCCTCCGTTCGGGTGAAGATGGCCATCTGGGTCGGGGTGCCGTGGGTGGTGTGGAGCTCGCCGATGCCGCGTCGCTCGACGGTGTAGCCGTGGGTCGCTGCGACCCGCTCGGACCAGGTGGCGAACTCGTCGCGACTCCACTCGAAGCGGTGGTCCGGATGCCGCATGCCGATCAGATGCTCGTAGAGCACGTTGTACTCGCGGTTGGGGGTGGTCACGATGACGGCCCTGGGCCGGGCGACGCCGAAGACGACCCGCTCCACAGCGTCCAGGCGCTGCGGGTCGACGTGCTCGATCACCTCCATCAGGACCGCTGCGTCGAACCCGGCATAGCGATCGTCCTCGTAGGTGAGCGCGCCCTGGAAGAGCTCGACGCGCTCCGCCTGGCGCTCGGTCATCCGGTCGAGACGAAGCCGACGGGCCGCCTGTTGCAGCGAGCGCGTGGAGACGTCGGAGCCGGCGACGCGGGTGAAGGAGGCCGTCTGGACGAGCCGCTCGACGAACTGCCCCGGACCGCAGCCCAGGTCGATCACCGAGCGCGCGCCGAGGTCGAGCAGGACCTGGTGGACGGCGTCGTGGCGCTGGGTGTTGAGCGGGACCCGCCTCTCGGCTGGTTGCTGGACCTCCTCGTCGTCAGCGGGGGCGATCGACTCCGTGACGTCGTCGCTGAGCTCGGCGAGGCGGGCGAGACCGACTCGGGTGAGGCTGCCCCGGCGCCCGAGGTAGCGCCGGGTGATCAGGTCTGCCTCCGGGTGGCTGGCCAGCCAGCCCTCCCCCGAGCGGAGCAGCTTGTCGACCTCGTCGGGCCCCTGCCAGTAGTGCTTGGACTCGTCGAGGACCGGAAGCAGCACATGGAGCTGGTTGAGCGCGTCGGCCAGCCGGAGGACGCCGCTCAGCCGGAGCCGGACGTAGCGGGAGTCGCCCCAGTCGGCGAAGGCGGGGTCGAGTGGGATCGGCTCGGCCTCGACGCTCCAGCCCAACGGGGTGAAGATCCGGTGCGCGACGTCGGGGCCACCTCGGCACGGCAGCACCGGAAGCACGATCTCCAAGGGGATCGCGGTGTCCGCGAGCTCCTGGCGGGAGTTGCAGCGACCGCTGCGGGCCGTGCTGAAGACGTCGGCCATCGCCACCCCGAGCAGGGAGGAGGCGGCATACGAGCGGTCGTTGACGTACTGGGCGAGGCTGAAGTCGGGCGCGTTGCGAGCCCGCGAGCGGGCCAACCGGACCGGGTCGACGTCGAGCAGCAACGCCACCGTGCAGCGCTCCTCGGTGGCCTCGGGATAGAAGACCGTCACCGTCCCGAACGACTGCTGGAACTCCTGCACCCGGTCCGGGTGCTTGTGCAGCAGGAACCCCAGATCCGTTGCCGGCCGGTGCGTGGTGGTGACAGTCAGAAGCACCCGGTCAGTCTGCCCCAGCGCGGGTAGGCGGACCACCGAGATTCGCTGTGCTGACGCGGACCCGGCGAAACCTCACCTGGATGGGCACGGACTGTGGGATCGCCCCACATCTGCGCCAACTGGGCTTCTGACGCTAGCTCCAGGCAAACCGGTCGGTGTCCCACGAACCGGTTGCCACGCCGGCCAGGACCGGATCCGCAAGAGAGATGACCGCTTCGAGTACTTCTGTGAACGACTCCGGCAGATGGTCGGAGTTGCTACGCCGCCGCCACGCATTCCATCGTCCCTGTCCAAGGTCGGCGTAGCCGTCGAGGACATCGGCGAGTGGCGAGAGTTGCGCACCAAGGTGCCCCGCGACGGCGTCGATCGCCTCGCGCAGGTCGGACGCCCAGACGGAGTGCCGCCGCGAGAGCGTCCAGATGTCTCCGAAGTCGCGCCACCGCGTGTTGGCGACGCCCCGCTGGATCGCGGTCACGATCTTCTCGGCGTGCACCATGTGGATCGGATAGCCCGCCAGCACGATCGGTTCGCCGCCGCGCAGGCGCGGGACCTCGACCGTGCTCGGCGCTGGCCAGATCGGGTCGCCGACGTTGACGTCGACGTGGAACGGCAGGTTCGCCGACGCCAGACGAGCGCCCATGCTGACACGAACCCCGGAGTACGCGTCCTCCTCCCGGATCACCTCGGACTCCGCCGTCTCAGGCAGGAACACGACCCCGTCCTCCAACGGCGGCGACGCCTCGACGATCGATCGAACGAGGTCGAGCACGGTCACCGCGTCGTTCGCGAGGTCGAGGCCAGCGAGGTCCACGTCCCGCGTCGGCCGGCGCTCATCGAAAGCCGCCAGCAGCACGCCACCTTTGAGCACGAATCGATCCCGAACGTCACTCGCGGCCAGTCGGCTCAGAAACGCTTCGAGGACGTAGAGCTGCAGCAGCTCCTGGGTCGGGCGCTTCTCGCGCTGCGCACGGTTCTTGAGATCGAGGTAGGCGTCAGTCTCTGGCGTTCCCCGAGATATGCGGCTCACAGCAGGATCTCCAGGGCTCTGCGGATGGCGCTCGCAGCGCGTGGGAACGAACTCGACAACCGGAGCAGCTCAGACGGTTGTCCGCCTTGGCGAAGCCATTGCTTGAGGGCATCGTTCGCCAGATCGGCGCCGTCGAGGTGCCGAAGGCGGAATGCGTCGATGACGCTGCGCTCGGCGGAGTAGATGCCGATTGAGTGATCGTCATCGAGCGCCAACTGGTCGCGGCCGAGCTTGAACGTCGCCTTGTCGAACTGCCGCCACCTGACGGGCGCGTTCGCCTCCGGCATCCAACTCCCCCGCGGGATCGCGATGTCGTACTCGGCCGGGATGTCGTCGATCAGCCCGTGCCTGGACAGCGCTGACCTCAGGCAGATCGTCGCCATGGGGGCCTTCACGGCGATCTCCAGCAGATCGTCGTCGCCGATCGAGTCAGCCTTGCGATACAGGCCTCGCGAGATCGCGTTGATCTGGCCGCTTTCGATCAGCGAGCGGAACTGGCGCTCGTTGAGCCGTTCCCGCGCCTCGGTGTAGCGAAAGGTGTCCGGGAGCATGGCGAGCAGCCCTAACGCGGTAGACGTCACCCGGCTCACCTCCGTAGGAAATCCTCAACAGCAACGCGTCTAGTGTAGAGGATTTCCTACAGGTTGTCCCAGTACGCCAGGTGCGACCGGTGGAGCCAGTCGTCGGCCCATGCCCGATCGGGCTCATCCGGGACGAACGCGTCGGCCCCTGCCGCGACCAGCGCAGCTTCGGATGCGTCGAGCGCTTCGAGCACCTCGGCCAGCGAGACCTCGCCGCGGCGTACCGACCGCAGGAATGGCAGGTCCGGCTCGGGGACGGGAAGAGTGATCCGCCCGGTGCGCAGCAGCTCCACTCCCTGAACACCCAAGCGAAGCGCGTGCATCGCGAACTTGGTGTCGTAGCCGTGCACGGCGACCAACTCCGGCCGATTGGTGTGCGCGCCGGATTCGCCGAGCATCGCGGACTTCTGGCTCTGTAGGTAGCCAAGGAACCTGGCCGCCGCGAGCTTGGAGACGAAGCGGTGGGCGTTGTCGACCAACTCGGCTCCTACCTCGTCCCTGAGCACCACTTCCTCGTCCGGCACGAACAGCGCGAGCAGGACCGTCGGGTTCCCCGCCAGCGCGAGTCGGCACCACTTGCGCGCCGAGTAGATGACGACGTCGAGGTCGCCTGCGCCGGATCGGTTCGCGAGTCCTCCGGGCTTGTCCCAGACGGTGTGGCGTTGATACTGCTCGAACTCGACTTCGGCCTCGCCATTGATGCCACGAGGAACCCGTGCGAGGCCGGTGACGAAGTCGCGCGGCTCGAGGCAGATGCCCATTTCGTCGCGGTCGTCCTGGCCGCTGATCGACGTGCCGTGCACCCCTGACCCGACCTGGACGCGAAGGATCAACCCTGCCTCAGCAATGGCCCGCGCCTCCTCGGATGCATGCGGGTGCGCGAAGCCAGGCGGCAGGGACCGCTCGCCGGGGATCACGGAAGCTCGCACCATGAGGCCGCAGGCTAGCCCGACCGATCGCCCGCATCCAGCGATTTCCCCTGGATGCGCCCAGCGTCGCAAAATGCACTCAGGCCCGGAATCCTGAGGATTCCGGGCCTGAGTCTTTGTAGCGGGGGCAGGATTTGAACCTGCGACCTCTGGGTTATGAGCCCAGCGAGCTACCGAGCTGCTCCACCCCGCGTCGGTGAACAGAACATTACCCGCAACTGGGAACAGACCCAAATCGGCAGTCCCGCAGTGGCCCGGCAACACCCCTGAGCGGAGCCCGGAGACGCAGCAGCGGGCCGCCCGATCCGGACGACCCGCTGCTCGCGATCACACGCACTACTCCTTGTCGGCGTCAGCCTGGGAGTCGTTCTTCGCCTGCTCCTGCTGGGCCAGGGTCAGCGCCTGGGTCACCAGCTTCTCGGCCTCGCTGGTCGCCGTCGCGTAGGCGGCCAGGTCCGGCGTCTCCTGCTGGAGCGCCTTGTTCGCCTCCTTGAACTTCGCGTCAGCACGCTCGAGCAGGGTGCGGATCCGTTCGGCGGTCGGGCCGGTCAGGTCCGGCGTCTCGCCATCGCCCTCACCACCGGTGGCCGGCGGGGTGCCGTCCGGCGTCGCCGTCTCCCCCTCGTCCAGGTTGAGCACCTTGGCCACCGCATCGGCCACCGTGGTGCCGATCGCGGCCTTGTCGCCGAACGCCACGGTCACGTACTGCAGGACCGGGAAGTTCGCCGTGCTGGTGCCCTGACGGATCGTGTAGATCGGCTGCACGTACAGCAGACCCTGACCGACCGGCAGCGTGAGCAGGTTGCCGTTCAGCACCCGCACGTTGGAGTTGCGGGTGAACCGCGCCAGCTCGTCCTGGATCACCTGGTTGGTGTTGAACTCGTTGGCCATCTGCCCCGGACCGGAGATCGCGTTGTTGCGTGGCAGCTCCAACACCCGGAACGTGCCGTAGGTGTCCTTGGAGGCGTCGCCGTCCACCGAGACGAAGGCCGCCAGGTTCTCCCGCTTGTTCGGCACGAAGACCGAGGTCAGCGAGAAGACCTGCTCGTCGTCCTCCGTCGAGTTCACCGAGAGCCGGTACGGCGGCTGCAGGCTGCCCCGCGCGGTCGGGTCCTCCGGCACCTTCCAGCGCGACTCACCGGTGTAGAACGTGCTCGCGTCCTCCACGTGGTACGCCGCCATCTGGTAGCGCTGCACCTTGAACATGTCCTCGGGGTAGCGCATGTGCGAGAGCAGGTCCGCCGGGATCTCGGAGCGGTCCTTCACCGTGCCCGGGAAGGCATCGCGCCAGGCCGCCAGCAGCGGGTCCGACTCGTCCCAGGCGTACAGGGTGACCGTGCCGTCGTACGCGTCCACGACCGCCTTGACGGCGTTGCGCATGTAGTTGATCTCGTCGGTGGGCAGGGTGCGGAACTCGTTGCCCTGGTCGAGGGAGTCCGAGGTCATCGTCTCGTAGGACTCACGCTCGGACTGCGGGTACTGGTCGGTCGTGGTGAACCCGTCCAGGATCCACACGATCTTGCCGTCCACCACGGCCGGGAACGGGTCGGCGTCGACGGTCAGCCACGGGGCGACCTTCTCCACCATCTGCCGCGGGTCACGGTCGTAGAGGATCTTCGAGTTCTCGTTCACCCGGCTCGAGAGCAGGATGTTCGGCTCGCTGAACTTCCACGCGTACAGCAGCTGGCGGAAGGTGTTGCCCACCTCGACGCCGGCCGCACCCGTGTAGGTGCTCAGCTTGTTGCCGCCCTCGTCGTTGCTGGGGATGTCCAGCTCGACGTCGCGGTCGTCGTCGTTCTGCTTGCCGACGATGGAGTACTCGGGGCTCTTCTCACCGAAGTAGATCTGACCGCGGTAGCCGCCCTCGCTGAGGTCGGTCAGCGCGCCCTTGGGCGGCAGCGCCTCCTCGGCCCACGACGGCTCACCCTGGACGACGGTCTTGTTGTCCGCCTTGCGCTGGTTGCCGTAGGCGGCGATCACCCCGTAGCCGTGCGTATACACGGTGTGCAGGTTGTTCCAGTTCTTGCTGTCCTCGGGCAGACCGTCCTGGTTCAGCTCGCGGACGCCGATCACGACGTCGCGCTCCTGGCCCTCGATGGTGTACCGGTCGACGTCGAGCACATCGGCCACGCCGTAGTAGCCCTGCACCTGCTGCTGCTGGTCGAAGGTCGCCTTGATCAGCGCCGGGTCGACCAGACGGATGCCCGGCACGTTGGCCAGCTCGTCACGCTGCTCGGCCGGCGTGAGCTCGGTCTGGCCGGTGTACGGACTGACCTCGGCATCGGCGATGTCGAACGCATCCCTGGTCGCATCGATGTTCTTCTGGAGGTACTTCTCCTCCTTCACCGCCTGCGACGGGTTCACCTGGAACTGCTGGACGACGGCAGGCCAGATCATCCCGAGCAGCACCGAGGAGAGCACCAACAGGCTCAGGCCGACGCTGGGCAGCAGCCAGGTCCGCCGGATCACGTTGGCGAAGAAGAGCACCGCGCAGATGATCGCGATGAACATCAGGATGTTCTTGGCCGGCAGCACCGCATGGTCGTCGGTGTAGCCCATGCCGGTGTGCAGGCTGCCGGACTCGGTCAGCAGGTCGAACCGGTCGAGCCAGTAGTCGGCCGCCTTCACCAGCACGAAGAGGCCGAGCAGCACCGAGAGCTGGACGGCGGCCGCACCGGAGAAGCGGTCCTGCTTGGACTGCAGCCGGATGCCGCCGAAGACGTAGTGCACCAGCGCCGCGGCGATCAAGGAGATCACCAGCATCGCCATCGTGAAGTTCACGATGAAGTGCAGCCACGGCAGGTCGAAGACGTAGAAGCCGATGTCGCGGTCGAAGTACGGGTCCGTCTTGTCGAACTCTCCGCCGTTGCGCCACAGCAGGTACTCGCGCCAACGCCCCGAGGCGGTGCTGCCGGCGAAGGCGCCCACCACGGCGGAGACGCCGACCAGCAGCCACATCCGGACCGGCGTGATCGCCTGGCGGTAGCGGTCCAGGCTGATCTGCTCCGGCGAGGCCGGGCGGAAGATCGGCCGGAACCGATAGGCCAGGGCCAGGTTCAGCCCCACCACGAACGCCATCAGCAGGCCGAAGACCAGGAAGAGCCCGATCTTGGTGCGCAGCAGCGTGGAGAAGACCGACTCGTAGCCGGTCGAGTCGAACCACAGCCGCTCGGTCCACAGCGAGGCGAAGCCGGTGAACGCGATGAACAGCACCACCACGATCGCCAGAGTGATCCACAACGCCCGCGACCTCGGTGGCGACGGCGTGGCCGTGCCTCCCGAGCGCCTCGGCTCTCCGTTGTCGAACAGGTCACTCATGTACCCGACTCCTCATCCTCATTGTCCAGCGTGGCTTGCAGCATTTCCAGCAGCTCGGGAACCAGGTCGACTCCGCCGACCACCGACTGCTCGTCGTCATGGGCGCGCAGGCGCAGCGCGCAGTAGGTGGCGCCGGCGCGGGTCACGCCTGCCACCATCCGCACCTCCTGGCGGTCCGGGTGCGCGGCGGCGTAGGCCTGGGCCTGCTCGGCGTCCTCGGGGATGTCGGCGTCGGCACCGGGCGGCAGCACGTAGCGCTCCACGATCGCCGCGCAGCCGGCCACGCCGTCGGGCCACATGATCGAGCCGAGCACCTCCTCGACCACCTGGCCAGGAGCGAGCTCCTGCTCGACGGGCGTGAAGGAGCCCTCCGCGCTGGCCGCGTCGAGCCCCATCGCGCGGGCCAGCTCCGGCTCCGCGGCGACCAGTGCAGCGGTCGGCACCAGGGCGAACAGGCGCCCCTGCTGGTCCCAGCCGGACTCGGCGGCGTGCGCCTCGATCTCCAGCACCGCCGCGGCCAGGGCCGGGTCGAGCACCTCGTCCTCCGGCTGGTCCGCCGGCAGGTCGGCGGGGTCGGTCATCGGCTCATCGGTCACTTGCCGTCATCTCCTGAACAGGTGGGCAGCTTCGCGTCGCGGTCCTCGGCGAATGCCTCGATCGCTTCCTTGGCGTCCTCGAAGGTGGCCACCCTCGTCAGCCGCATGTCTCCGTTGTCGGCGCCCACGGCCTCGGCGCAGTTCGCGGCCGGCACCAGGAAGAGCTCGGAGCCGGAGTCACGGGCCCCGGCGATCTTCTGCTGGATGCCGCCGATCGGCTCGACCGCGCCGTCGACGTCGAGCGCCCCGGTGCCGGCGATGTTGCGTCCACCGGTGAGCGAGCCCTCGGTGAGGGTGTCGTAGATGGCCAGGGCGAAGACCAGTCCGGCGCTCGGGCCGCCGATCGCCGGGTTGATGTTCACCTGCACGTCGAAGGGGAAGACGAACCCGGTGCCGATGTTGATCCCGAGCGCGACCCGCTCGCTGCCGTCGTCGTCGGTCACCGTCTCCGGCGTCACCTCGACCCGCACCCGCTTGCCGTCCCGCTTGACCACGATCGGCAGCGGCTCGCCGGCCTCCGCCTCCTTCACCGTCGCCAGCAGTGCGTCGGCGTCGGTCACCTTCGTGTCCCCCACCTGCACCAGCTCGTCGTTGACCTCGAGCTTCCCCGCGGACGGCGAGCCCTCCGGCACCCCGCTGACCTTGACCCCCAGCGGAATCTCGTAGCCGAGCTCCTTGAGCGCCACCGCCACCGCCACGTCCTGGGAGGTCACCATGTCCTGGTGGGCCTCCTCGCGGTTCTGCTGGTTCGTCTCGCCGCGACGGTAGACGGAGTCGAACGGCTGCACGGCCTGGTCGTCGGAGAGCCAGGCCCGCAGCGCGGAGAAGAGGCTGACGTTGTCCTCGGCCCCGTCGGAGGCCACGGTGGTCATCCGCAGCTCGCCACCGTCGTAGTAGGTGCGGTGGCCCTCGATCTGGATGATCTCCTGGCCCTGGGTCTCGGCGAGCACGTCCACGGTCAGGCCGGGACGCGAGGTCACGTACGGCACCGGCACCAGGGCGGCAGCCAGCCACAGACCTACCATCAACGGCACCGCGATCACGGTGGCCAGGGAACGCCGACTCATGGGCGAAAGCCTCTCATTGTGAGGCAAGTCCCCAGAACGGGGCCAGCACCCCACGCTGCCCGAATCGGGCGATCCGCACCCTAGGCGCTGCGCCTGGTCTGCTCCGTGGCGCCCGAGCGCGAGGGCCGCACCGCGACGCCGGTGCTGCGGTCAGGGGCACGGGAGGCGGCCGGCGTGGGACGGGTGAGGCCCTGGTGCTGGGTGCGCAGCCCCTCCCCCAACCGCTGGACCGCGACGTCGCGGTCCACCTGGCCGCGGCCGGCCCGGCCGAGCCAGCCGACCCAGAGCATGGTCAGGACGGTCACCACGACCGCAGGCGCCAACCACCACAGGATCTCCACCCCCTCACTGTGCCATCCGGGGTGCGCGAACCTGCGGCGGACACGCAGCCGTCAGGGTGTGCCGACCCACTCGCTGCCGCCGTCGGTGAAGATCTGGTGCTTCCAGATCGGCACCCGCTCCTTGAGCCGGTCGATCAACGCCCGCGAGGCCGCGAACGCGTCGCCGCGATGGGCCGAGCAGGTGGCGACCACCACCGCGACGTCGCCGATCTCCAGGCGCCCGACCCGGTGCACCGCAGCCAGCCCACTCACCGCGAACTCCGCGGCGACCTCCGCGCAGACGGCCTCGAGCTGGGTGAGCGCGGTCGGGTGCGCGGTGTACTCCAGCGCCACCACGCCCCGCTCCTGGTCGTGATCGCGCACCCGGCCGACGAAGAGCACCAGGCCGCCCGACGCCGGGTCGTCCAGGGCGTCCAGCGCCTCGTTGACGTCGATGGCCTGCTCACGCAGCGCGACCAGACGAACCGGGGCAGCAGAATTCATGGTCGGAACCTATCGGTTTCGCGCGGGCGAGTAACTTGGTGTCATGGTCGACAAGTCAGGTGACGAGCCGGAGAACCCCTTCAAGGGGACGCCGTTCGAGCAGTTCTTCGGCGCAGGCATGCCGGATCTCTCCACCCTGATGAACCAGATGCAGGCGATGATGACGCCGCAGGACGGCCCGGTGAACTGGTCGATGGCCCGCGACATCGCGCGCCGCGGGGTGCCCACCCCCGACCCGACGCCGTCCGCCAGCGACGAGGCGGCCACCGCCTCCGCGCTGCGCCTGGCCGACCTCTGGCTCGACGATGCCACCGAGTTCCCCTCGGGTGTCACCACCACCGCCACCTGGAGCCGCGCGGACTGGATCGAGCAGACCATGCCGGTCTGGGAGGAGCTGGTCGGCCCGGTAGCCGACCAGGTCGTCGGCGCGCTGAGCCGCAGCATCCCCGAGGAGGCGCGCGGCATGGCCGGCCCGCTGATGGGGATGTTGAACCAGGTCGGCAGCGCCCTGTTCGGCAGCCAGGTCGGCCAAGCGCTCGGTGCCCTCGCCGAGGACGTGCTGACCAGCACCGAGATCGGCCTGCCCCTGGCTCCGGCCGGTCGCGCTGCGCTGGTGCCGACGAACGTCCGTGCCTTCGCGGAGGGCCTGCAGGCCTCCTACGACGACCTGCTGCTCTACCTGGCCCTGCGCGAGGCCGCGCACCTGCGGCTCTTCGCCCACGTGCCGTGGCTGCGCGACTACGTGTGGTCGGCCGTCATCGACTACGCCCGCGGCATGGAGTTCAACTTCGACGGCCTCCAGGAGCAGCTGGGCGCGATCAACCCGATGGACACCGAGGCCATGCAACAGGCCATGGACGGCGGGCTGCTGGAGCCGAAGCGCTCCCCGGCCCAGGACGCCGCCCTGCGCCGCCTGGAGACGGTCCTGGCGCTGATCGAGGGCTGGGTCGACGAGGTCGTCGGCCAGGCCGTCAGCGAGCGGATGCCCAGCGCATCCGCCATGCAGGAGACGATCCGTCGCCGCCGCGCCGCCGGTGGCCCGGCCGAGCAGACCTTCGCCACCCTGGTCGGCCTCGAGCTGCGCCCGCGCCGGCTGCGGGACGCCTCCACCCTGTGGGGCTCGCTGCGCAGTCGGCAGGGCATCGAGGCCCGCGACGGCGTCTGGCTGCACCCCGACCTGCTGCCCACCGCAGCCGACCTCGACGACCCGCTGGGCTTCCGCGAGGACCACCTCGCCGAGGTGGAGCTCTCCGAGGACGACTTCGACGTCGCCCTGCGCAACCTGCTCGACGGCTCCGAGGGCGAGGGCCCCACGTCGTCGCCCGACGACCCGCAGGACGGCCCCACCCCGTGAGCCTGCACGCCGACGCCACCGCGACGCTGAGCCGGTGGCACAGCGACGACGCGCGCCAGAGCGCATTGCGCGAGGAGCTGTTGGGCCACCTGTCCGCGCACCCGGACGGGGTCTGGCGCTCCTGCTTTCCCGCCCACCTGACCGCCGGCACGCTGGTGCTCTCCGAGGACGCGGAGCAGGTGCTGCTCAACCTGCACGGCAAGGCCCAGCGCTGGTTCGCCTTCGGCGGTCACTGCGAGGACGGCGACGCCACCCTGGCCGGGGTCGCGGCGCGCGAGGCGCGTGAGGAGTCCGGGCTGGCCGGCTTCGCCTTCGACCCGGTCCCGGTGCACATCGACGTCCACGAGGTCGGCTTCTGCGATCCCCGCGGCACGGTCCGCCACCTCGATGTCCGCTTCGTGGCCACGGTGCCGGCCGATGCCGCGCACGACGTCAGCGAGGAGTCGCTCGACGTCCGCTGGTGGCCGCTGGACGCGCTGCCCGACGACCTCGGCGACGAGATGCACGAGCTGATCGCCGTCTCCCGGGCCCGCGTGCTGTCACGCTGACTCAGTCGGCGTCGTCGGTGGCCGGCTCCTCCTGGTCGGAGGCCACCGACCAGCCCTGGAGGAACCCCTTGGCGCGCTCCGCCTTCGGGTAGAGGTTCACCCAGGCCCAGAAGCTGTCGTCGTGGTTGGGCTCCAGCAGGTGCGTCATCTCGTGCAGGATCACGTAGTCGAGCACCCACAGCGGCATGCCCTTGAGCCGCGACGAGATCCGGATCGAGCGATCGCCCGGGGTGCACGAGCCCCAGCGGGCGTTCTGGTTGTCCACCCAGCGCACCGAGGACGCCTCGGCGAGCCCGCCGAGATAGCGGTCGGAGAGCTCGGCGGCGCGCACCTCGAGCTCGTCGTCGCCGGGCCGCTGACGCGCCTCCTGACGCAGCACCCGCGCCAGCATGGTCTCGACCCACTCGGCCTCGGCCTTCTTCGACATCGAGGCAGGGATCAGCACCACGACCTTGTCGCCATCGCGATAGGCCGACACAGTGCGACGGCGCCGCGGTGAGCGGCGCACCTCGATGTCGGGACGCTCCACACCTGCACGCTAGCGGTTGGCCCAACCCAAGAGGCGCTCAATCGACCAGGTGTTGACGATTCGGTCGGCTTCGATGCCCGCCTGCTGCGCCCGGGCGCAGCCGTGGTCGAGGAAGTCGAGCTGCCCGGGAGCGTGGGCGTCGCTGTCGATCGAGAAGAGGCAGCCCAGGTCGCGGGCCAGCTCCAGCAGGGCGGTCGGCGGGTCACGACGCTCGGGGCGGGCGTTGATCTCCACCGCGACGCCCTCCTCGCGGCAGGCGGTGAAGACCGCCTCCGCGTCGAAGGCCGACTGCGCCCGGGTGCCGCGGGCTCCGGTCACCAGACGGCCGGTGCAGTGCCCCAGCACGTTGCTGCGCGGGTGGCGCACCGCCGCGACCATCCGCCGCGTCATCTGCTCGCGGTCCATCGCCAGCTTCGAGTGCACGCTCGCCACCCGCAGCTCGAGGCGCGCCAGCATCTCGTCGCTCTGGTCGAGCGAGCCGTCGTCGAGGATGTCCACCTCGATCCCCTTGAGCAGCCGGAAGCTGCCGTCCAGGTGCTCGTTGACCGCGTCGACGACGCCGAGCTGGCGGGTCAGCCGCTCGGCCGACAGTCCGCGGGCCACCTTCAACCGCGGCGAGTGGTCGGTGAGCACCAGGTACTCGTGCCCCAGCTCGAGCGCGGTGAAGGCCATCTCCTCGATCGGGGAGCCACCGTCGGACCAGTCCGAGTGCGAGTGCAGGTCCCCGCGCAGCGCCGCACGCAGCTGCTCCCCGCCGCTCGCCAAGGGTCCGGCGTGCTGCTGCTCCAGGCCGGCCAGCCGCTCCGGGACCGTGCCGGCCACCGCCTGCTCGATCACCCGGGCGCTGGAGGCGCCGACGCCGCTCAGCTCGGTCAAGGTGCCCGCCGCGGCGCGGCGACGCACCTCGTCGTCCCCCAGCGGCAGGATCGCGGCGGCGGCGGCCCGGAACGCCTTCACCTTGTAGGTGTCCTCGCGCCCGCGCTCCAGCAGGAAGGCGATCCGCCGCAGCGCGGCCACCGGGTGCCACGCTGCCTGTGCCTCGGCGTCCTCAGCCACCGCCACTCCCCTCTTCGTCCACAGAGGCGTCGCCCTCTCCACAACCTCGGGCGACTTCTCCACAGAGTTTTCCACAGCAGTGGAGGCCCGCCTGTGGACCCCCACGTTGACCGCCGTCACACCGTGCCCTAGCGTTTGCGCCAGACGAGGCCCCGGCCATCCGTGTTCGCACGGCGTCGCCACGCTCGCAAGGGGAAGGCAAGTGCTGGCGATGCGACCTGGGCCTCGTCTCGTCATCTCCGGGGCCCTGAGCGTGCGTCACGCTCAGGTCACGCCCGGATCACGCCTGCGACCCGCCGAACGCGCCGCGCGGGGTGGTGCGCACGCCTGCGCCCGAGTGTGCCGTAGGGTTTCGGTGGCCGAGCGGTCACGCTCAGCCCCGGCGGGCTTCCCCGAATCCCCCGTCGCGACGACCGTGAAACACACAAGACAAACAAGGAGGCCGTCATGGCGGAGACCTGGAGCGGTGAGTTCTACTGCGTGAAGTGCAAGGCCAAGCGCGAGGCCACCGGTGAGGTCAAGGTCAACGACAAGGGCACCCGGATGGCCAAGGCCGTCTGCCCCGAGTGTGGCACCAACCTGAACCGCATCCTCGGCAAGGCCTGAGGCAGGTTCACACCGAACGAGAACCGAGGGTGGGTCCGATCCGGACCCACCCTCGGTCTCATTTTCCGCCGCGCTCGGTGCACCACCACCGATCACGCCTGTGGAGAGCCGGCCCGCGCCGGCACCATCTGTGTCAGGGTGCCTGGCATGGCCGGCCCTGGTTCCTCCCCCGTGCACCCGATCCTGGTGCCGGGCTGCCGCGTCCTGCGCCGTGATGCCCGGACCCTCCAGATCGGCGTCGGCGAGCGGGTGCTGCTGGCCCCCGACCTGCCCGCCGTCCGCGACCTGCTCGACACGCTGCGCCACGGTGCCGCCCAACCGCCGCTGACGGCCCTGTCCCCGCTCCTGGCCCGCTTGGTCTGCGAGCTGCTCGAACGCGGCCTGGTGACGGACTCCGCTCCCCTGCTACGGGCGCTGGGCACCTGCCCAGGCCCGAGCGCCCGCGAACAGCACGCGGCCGACTCCGTGCGGCTCACCCCCGCCGCGGCGCCCCCGGACGCCGACCCGCTCCGGGTGGCGGTGCTCGAGGCCGGCCTGCCCACCTGGGCACGCCATGCGCGTTCGCTGCTGGAGACGGCCGGCATCGCCGTCACCGATGCCGTGGAGGCGGCCCAGGTCGTGCTGCTGCTCAGCGCCGAGCCGGTCGACCGCCGTCAGGTCGACGCGTGGATGCGCGCCGACCTCGCCCACCTGATCCTCGACGCCGACGACGCCCGGGTCCGGCTGGGACCGTTCGTGCTGCCGGGCCGCAGCACCTGCCTGCGCTGCGTCGACGCGTTCGCCACCGACCACGACCCGCACCATCCCCTGCTGATCGAACAGCGCCGCGGCGCGGCCACCCCCAGCGGGCTGCCGTTGCCGATCGCGCACGACCTGGTGGCGATCGGGACGGCGATGGCGGTGCGCGAGCTCGGCAGCTTCGCCGAGGGCGGCACGCCGGCCACCCTCGAGCAGACCATCGAGATCGATCCCGCCCTGGAGTTCCCGACCACGCACTGGGGTCGCCATCCTGCCTGCGGCTGCGGGTGGGACCAGCTGCCGGCCGGGTAGCGGCTCACCACCAGGCGGAGTCGAGCTTGCCCTCCATCGCCCGCAGGTTCGCGCGCGTGCAGGTGGCGCAGAAGTAGCGCACCGCCCCGTTCTCCACGCCCGTGGACCAGGTCAGCGGCAGCGCGTCACCGGAACCCGGGTCGGTGGTGGCGCTACTCGCGCCACAGAAGCTGCAGGTCAGAGCCACTTCTTCACTGTACGGGCTCGGGGGCCGCCGGACCATCCGGACGACCCCCGAGCGTGATGCTGCACGTTGTTCGAGGCTTACAGACGAGCCAGTGCGAGCCGCGCCTGCTGCGCGGCCTGCTCGGCCCGCCGACTCATCCGGCGGGCCAGGGTGGCCTCGCGGACGTCCCGCCTGCGCTGCGCCTCTCCCAGGCGCGCGGACATTTGAGCGCGCGCCAGTTCTTCATGCATTAGTTCCATCTCATTGCTCCGGTTTCGGTAGTTCATGTCATTGCCTTCTCGGGTTGATCTACTGCGCTCAAGCCGCGTGCTTGCGTGGCCGGCCGCGGGGACGCTTCCGGGGGATCACAGCTCCTTGCAGAAAGAGCTGCCCTCCCCAGACGCCCCAGGGCTCGCGGCGCTCGAGGGCGCCGGCAAGACAGAGTGCCTGGACTGGACAGTCCTCGCACAGGGCCTTGGCGTACTCCACGTCGGTGGGCGACTCGGCGAAGAACAGCTCCGGGTCGTTGACCCGGCACGGCAGCCTGTCCTCATCGACTCGCTCAGCGGCTTGGTGGAGCTCGCCGAGTGTCGGCTCGGGTCGCTCCAGGAGAACGCTGGTGGTCATGTGTGTCACCTCCTCGTGACCTGATCGGGTGTGGTGATCGCGGCGGGTGAAACAAAAAGACCGCGGATCCCGGGTTTCGGGTTCCGCGGCCTGGAGGCTGCCGATGCGTTGATGGATTCAACGAGTCGGTGGTCTCCAGTGCTGGGTACCCGAGGTGCCGAAATCGGCACCGGTTGCTGCGTGGGCTGCGTGGACGCCAACGCGTGCCACGTGAGCCTGCGTGGTGCGAGCAGCGGTCGCCTGCTGAGTGCGCGCGGAGGCAGCGCAAATGGGCATGACGAGACGCTCGTTCGTCGTCCACGGCTTCTTGATGTTGCTCATTGGTGCCACCTCCTGTCTCTCTCAAGGGCGCAGACCGTGCCAAGGCCTGATGCGCGCGGGTTCGGGTTGAAGCAACGTATCTCGCCCCGCAGAGGGGCGGCAAATTCTTTTTCGGGTTTTCTCAAGAAATCTTTTCGCTCACCCGATGATCGCCAGAACATCCGTCCCGTAGCGCTCGATCTTGGCCGCTCCGACACCGCTGATCCGCAGCAGCGCGGCCTCGGTCGAGGGCTTCACCTCGGCGATCGCCTCGAGGGTCTTGTCGGTGAAGACCACGTAGGCGGGAACGCCGTCGTCGGCGGCCCGCTCGCGGCGCCACTCCTTGAGGCGGTCGAAGAGCGCCTCGTCGTAGGCGGCCGGGCAGCCGGCGCAGCGGCCGACCTTCCGTTCCGCGGCGCTCGCCAGCGGCTGACCGCAGGTGCGGCACATGGCGGCCTTGATCCGCTGCTTGCGCTGCGGGGCCGAGGAGCCGGAGTCCGGGCGCAGCCCGTGCAGGAACCGCGACGGCTTGCGGCTGCGGCGGCCACCAGGGTTGCGCGCCAGGCTCCAGGAGACGACCAGACTCTGCCGGGCCCGGGTCAGCCCGACGTAGAGCAGTCTGCGCTCCTCCTCCACCTCTGCCTGGGTGGAGGCGAAGCTGATCGGGATCGAGCCCTCCTGGACGCCGGTCACGAAGACGGCATCCCACTCCAGGCCCTTCGCCGTGTGCAGAGTGGCCAGGGTGACGCCCTCGGCGACCGGCGCATGCTGCTCGGCCGCGCGGCGGTCGAGGTCGTCGACGAAGCTGCCCAGGTCACCGCCGGCCGTGGCCCACGCCTCGGCCTGCGACAACAGCGCCTGCAACGACTCCCAGCGGTCCCGGGTCGCGCCACGGGCGGTCGGCGGCTCGGCGGCCCAGCCCATCCCGGACAGCGTGCCGCGCACCGCCTCGACGACCTCGCTCTCCACCCCGCTGCGTGCGGCACCGCGGATCAAGGTGATCGCCTGGCGCACCTCGGGCCGCTCGAAGAAGCGGGCCGCGCCGCGCACCACGTAGGCGAGCCCGCGCGCGGAGAGGGCGTCCTCGTAGGCCTCGGACTGGGCGTTGATCCGGAACAGCACCGCGATCTGGCTCAGCGGGGTGCCGGAGTCGCGCAGCCGCAGGATCTCGGCCGCGGTCGCCTCCGCCTCCTCCACCTCGTCGTCGTGCTCGCGCCAGGCGACGGTGGGGCCGGCCGGGCGCTGCGCGATCAGGCTGACGCCGTGCGAGACGGTGCCGTCGAGCAGCTGGTTGGCGGCCGAGACGATCTCCGGGGTGGAGCGGTAGTTGCGGACCAGCTCGACCGAGGTGGTGCCGGCGTACTTGCGGGGGAACTCGCGCAGGTAGGCGGCGTCGGCCCCGGCGAAGCTGTAGATGGTCTGGGCCGGGTCGCCGACCACGCAGATCTCGTCGCGCCCGCCGAGCCACAGGTCGAGCAGCGCCGCCTGCAGCGGCGAGACGTCCTGGAACTCGTCGACGGTGAAGAAGCGGTACTGACGGCGCACCTCGGCGGCGACCCGCTCGTCGTCGGCGAGCATCGCCGCGGTGAGGAGGAGGACGTCCTCCATGTCCATCCGGCCCTGGCCGCGCTTGACCTCCTCGTAGCCGGCCAGCACCCGGGCGACGGTGTCCGGGTCGACCCCGTTGACCTCCCGGCCGCGGGCCGGAGCGAGCTCGGCGTACTGCTCGGGACGGATGTTGCTGACCTTGGCCCACTCCACCTCGGAGGCGAGGTCGCGCAGGGTGCCCTGATCGGCCTGCACCCGATTGCGGCGCGCGGCGATCGCCATGATCGGCAGCTTCGACTCGGTCAGCGTGGGCAGCTCGGCGTTGTGGATCTTGGGCCAGAACCAGCGCAGCTGGCGCAGTGCGGCGGCGTGGAAGGTGCGGGCCTGCACACCGGGGGCGCCGAGCTCGCGCAACCGGGTGCGCATCTCGCCCGCTGCACGGGTGGTGAAGGTGACCGCCAGGACCTCGGTCGGCGAGTAGACGCCGGTGGCCACGCCGTGCGCGATCCGGTGCGTGATCGCGCGGGTCTTGCCGGTGCCGGCACCCGCCAGCACCCGGACCGGCCCGCGCAGCGTCTCAGCGACGGCTCGCTGCTCGGGATCCAAGGCAGCGAGCAGGTCTCTCATCGGTTCTTCTTCACCTTCGGCGGTAGCGGTAGCGGGAACTCCTCCAGCCTAGGCCGGACCTCCGACACCCTCGGCACCACCTGCCTGCGCCGCGCCCTGCGGAAACGCGCTCAGCCACCAGAGCCGGGCCAGATCGAAGCGGCTGGCCGCCTGCCACCGGCGCAGCGCCTCGCCGACATGCTTCTCGACCGCCTTCACGCTCACCCCCAGGCTGGCTGCGATCGCCGCGTTGTCGTATCCCTGCGCGACCAGCTCGACCACCGCCCTCTGGCGAGGGGTGAGCACGCCGGGCGGCTGGCGGCCGGTGTCGCCGCGCGGTCCGAGGGTGGCCAGCAATCCGATCCGGCTGCTCACCCCGAAGGCGCACAGCACCCGCGAGACGTGCACCCGCACCGTCTGCGGAGAGAGCACGAGCCGGCGCGCGATCGCGGTGTGCTCCAGCCCGGACAGCACCAGCTCCGCGATCTCCCGCTCCCGCGGCGAGAGCACCGACCAGCCTCCCGAGCTCGGCGGCGGCAGCCGTCGGCCTGCCGAGCGCAGCACCCGCCCGGCCGAGCGCCGCATCGCCAGGTGCCCGGTCTGGTCGGACTCCGCCACCCCCTGACGCAGGGTGCGTGACGCCTCCGCCACCTCGTCCGAGGCGATCCGCGCGCGAGCGAGCAGGATCGTGCCCTCGGCCGCCTCGATCCCCCGTCCTTCGCGCCGCGCCGCCTCCACCGCACGCTCGGCGTGCTCGACCGCAGCCGGGGCGTCCCCCTCGGCGAGCGCGATCCTGCTGAGCAGCCGGTGGCACGCCGGGCCGCTGATCGGATGCTCCACCAGGGGCATCGCCTGCTCCCGCCACGCATGGGCGGCGTCCAGGTCGCCTGCGGCGATCGCGGCGTGGGCGAGCAGCTCCAGGCCGATCGCCCGGTCGATGATGGTGAGCCGGTCCAGGTCCGCACCTGCGCCGGCGCGCAGGAAGAGCGCCGCCGACTGCCCGACGTCGCCCAGCGAGACGGCGCCGAACGAGGCGAGCAGGTAGACCCCGCGACCCACGTAGTCCACCGGAGCGATGGCGGCGCCGACCAGGGCATCGATCTGCTGCTGGGTCTCCGCCGCCCGGTCCGCGTTGCCGGTCAGCAGCACCCGCACCGCGTGCATGAGCGGGAGCGCGTCATGTCGCTCGGCTGCCGTTGCCAGCCCCTCGAACTCCGCCAGCGCCTCATCGATCCGGCCGACGAAGGCCGCGATCCGGATCGCCGTCGCGCGCATCATCACCTCGAACGGGTGCCCGACCCAGGCCGAGGCCCAGTCCGCGCCGTCGAGCAGGGACGCCGCGACGTCGAGGCGTGCCCCGTCCAGCGCGGCCTCCGCGACCAGATAGCGGGCGAAGCTCCAGCGCCGGTCGTCGTCCGCGCGCTGCTGGGCCAGCCGCTGCGCGCGGCTCCAGTCAACGCGCGACGTCACCTCCAGCACGCCGGCCCCGGCCAGCCCGAGCGCACCGATCGCGAGCACCTGGTCGAGGTCGTCGCCGGCGGCCTGCTCGGCCCGCTCGGCGGCAGCGAGGCAGCCGGCGAAGTCGCCCACCCAGAACGCGCTCAGCGCCGTGACCGCATGGCTCCAGCTCGGCCGCGCCTCGTCGACGTCGACGCCGAGGGGCTGCGCGCTCCGCTCGCGCAGCAGCCGGGCGAGCACGTCCTCGGGTGCAGCCATGCGTCGAGGGTAGTGCCGCCGGGGCCGCGCCGGTTGCAGAAGCAGCCGACCCGGTCGCCTCCTTGGCCGAGAGCCATCGACCCCGGCGCCCAGCCGTCGAGGTAGGGATCACGCGTAACCCGGCCTGATCGGCGGCACCCGGGGCCCTGTTGCCCGATCGTGGAGGCATGCATCCGTCCCGTCTCGCGCTGCCCGCGGCCGGCACGCTCACCGCCGCGCTGCTGGTCGCGCTCCCCGCACCGGGGGCCGCCGCCGCGGTCGACGTCACCGTGCCGCGCCCTGCCCCGCAGACGCTGGACGTCGACTTCACCCACGCGGCCTTCCTGGACGGCGCCGGCAACGTCTGGGCCCGCGGCAGCCAGGACAACGGCGCCCTCGGCAACCAGCTGACCACCGGGGTGGCCCTGGAGCCGGTCGCGGCTCCGCTGCCGGCCGGGGTCACCGCCACCAAGGTGGACGTCGGCGCCCAGACCACGGTGGTCCTCGGCGACGACGGCCGGGTCTACGGGACCGGGCACAACGACGTCGGCCAGCTCACCGGCACCGGCGACCGCTCCTCGCTGACCGCCTTCGCCTGGGCACCGGGAGCCACGCCGCAACCGGTGGTCGACGTCGCGACCACGACCAACGGCCCCGCCCAGACGACCTACGCGATCGGCCAGGACGGCACCCTGCTGTTCACCGGAACCTCGCCGGTCATCGGCGATCCGGCGGCCGACGCGCTACGACCGCTCGCGGTCCCGCTGCCCGCCGGTGCCGGGCAGCCGGCCCAGGTGGTGGCCGGCACCAACGTGGTGCTGGTGGTGACCAGCAACCACCGGCTCTACGGCCTCGGCGCCAACACCGCCGGCCGCCTGGGCGCCGGGGTGCCCGGCTCCTGGAACCGGCTGGACTCCGCCGGTGACGTGAGCAGCGCGATCGCGGGCAGCAACCACACGGCCTGGCTCACCCTGACCGGCACCATCCTCTCCATCGGCAGCGACGCCGCCGGCCAGTTCGGTGACGGCGCCGGCGACAGCTCGAGCAACAGCCCGGTGGCAGCGCCCGGCACCTGGAGCGCCATCGCCGGCACCAACTGCGACTGCACGGTCGCGATCTCCGGTCTCAGGGTCGAGGTCGCCGGGCGCCAGCCGTCCGGCTATGCGGACCTCAACCCGTCGTTCGCCCCGATCCCCACCTCCGCCTCGGACGCCGCCGTGGAGATCGCGGCCAACGACGCCACCCTCCTGGTGCGCCAGGCCTCCGGAGAGGTCCGGGGCGCCGGCCGCAACACCTTCGTCCAGATCAGCGACGTCGCGGGCTCCTATGCCGCCGCGATCGTGCCGGTCAACGACCAGCCGGTGGTGGCCACCACCCCCACCGCCCCCACGGGCGTCCCGACTGTCGGTGTGCCGCTGGGGAGCACCGCCGGCACCTGGGTGCCGACCACAGCCGCGGTCGGCACCCAGTGGTACCTCGCCTCGGTGGCGCCGGCGAACCTGGTGGCCTCGGGTGCCTCCTTCACGCCCAGCGCCGCCCAAGTGGGACAACGCCTGATCCACGTCGTCAGCGCCTCGGGCCCGAACCTGGCCGGACGGACCGTCGAGACCGACCTCGGGCCGATCGCGCCCGGGACGCTCGGCGGCGTCGGCACCCCGACGATCACCGGCACCACGCGCGTCGGCGGCACCCTCACCGCGACGGTGGCTGCCACCACTCCGGAGTCGGCACCCGCCTACCAGTGGTTGCGCGACGGCGTCGCGATCGCCGGCGCCGAGGCGCCCGGCTACCGCCTCGCGAAGGCCGACGCCGGCCGTCTCATCGCCGTCCGGGTGACCTGGAGCAGTGCCGGGTACGCGTCCGCGGTGCGCAGCTCGGCGAGCCGTCAGGTGCCCGCCGTGAACCATGCCCGGCCGCGGATCAGCGGCAAGCCCCGCTCCGGCAGGATGCTCCGCGCCACGAAGGGAACCTGGTCCGGCGCCGGCTACCGCTACACCGCACGCTGGTACCGCAACGGCGTCGCCGTACCGGGTCGGGTCGGCTGGTCCTACCGGGTGGGCACGAAGGATCGCGGCAAGCGGATCACGGTACGCGTCCAGGCGCGGCGCACCGGGTGGCCGACAGTGACCGCGACCAGCGCCGTCACCCGGGCCCGCTAGCCCGTTCGCGGAACACTTCTTCGCCCTGCGTGGTTGCATGGGTGCAGTCCTACGCAACCTGAGGAGACCGAATGACCCCCGCTGTGACCATGTACTCGACCCCGTGGTGTGGCTACTGCCACCGGTTGAAGTCGCAGATGGACCGGGAGGGGATCAGCTACGAGGTCGTCGACATCGAGCAGGTGCCGGACGCAGCCTTCATCGTCGAGCAGGTGAACAACGGCAACCAGACGGTGCCGACCCTGGTCTACTCCGACGGCACCGCCCAGACCAACCCGAGCCTGGCCGCCGTCAAGGAGAAGCTCGCCAGCCTCGTCTGAGGCTCACCGCGCTGCCCGGATCACCAGATCCCGGGCAGCGCGTCGCCGTACCAGGTCTCGATCAGCGACCGCGAGATCGAGACCCCGGACGGCAGCTTGAGCGTCCCTGCCTCGGCCTCGGCACGCATCTGCGCGCGGGTGAACCAGCGCGCCTCGGCGATCTCCGAGCCGTCGACGTCGATCTGCGTGCTGACCGCGCGCCCGATGAAGCCGATCATCAGGCTCGCCGGCAACGGCCACGGCTGGCTGTCGAAGTAGCGGACCTCCCCCACGGTCACACCGGTCTCCTCGAAGACCTCGCGGCGCACCGCGTCCTCGATCGTCTCACCGGGCTCCACGAAGCCGGCCAGCGTCGAGAACCGGCCCTCGGGCCACTGTGGGCTGCGCCCGAGCAGGCAGCGCTCCTCGGCACTGCCCGGCTCACCGTCGGTGACCACCATGATCACCGCCGGGTCGGTGCGCGGGAACTGCTCCTTGGCACAGGCCAGGCAGCGCAGCACGTGCCCCTCCTGGCGCGCCTCGAGCGCTCCCCCGCAGCGCGGGCAGAAGCGGGTCACCCAGTGCCACTCGGCCAGCCCGATCGCGTGCAGCACCAGCGGGCCCAGGTCGGCGTCGCCGAGCAGCCCGAGCACGCCGCGCAGCGGCAGCCACTCGGCGCGGTCCGCATCGGCCGGCGGTGGCGGCGCCAGCACCGCGAAGTAGGTGACGCCGTCGCGCTCGCCGAGCAGCACCCGGGTCCCGTCCGGCGCCTGGTCCGGGCGCACCCAGTCCAGCGCGCCGTCCACCGGCCGGATCCGGGTGCCGGCGATCGGCAGCACCCGGGTGGCCGGGTCGGCCCACTTCGTCGCCACCCAGTCGGTGTCGTCGCGACGCAGGCCGTGGCGGTCGTGCGGGTGCTTCGAGAGCGCCACGTGCGGCAGCGTGCGGCTCATCGGACCGGCTCCGCGGGCGTCTCCAGCCAGGCCTGGAAGGCAGCGTTGTCGTAGGGCCGGCCGAGGAAGTCGGTGACCAGGTCGGCCGCGTCGCGGCTGCCACCGGGGGCGAGCACCAGATCGCGGTAGCGGTGCGCCACCTCGGCCGCGAAGAGGTCGGCGCTATCGAAGGCGGAGAAGAGATCCTTGGCGATCACCAGGCTCCACTTGTAGGTGTAGTACGCCGAGCTGTAGCCCTCCAGGTGGCCGAAGCCGGCGTGGAAGTGCGTGCCGGGCAGCGGCCGGACCAGGCTGTAGGCCTCGTACAGCTCCGCCAGCCGTGCGGTCAGGTCGTCGGGCCGCTCCAGATGGAACAGGTAGCTGACCGCGGCGTAGAACGTCTGGGTGCGGGCCAGGAAGCCCTTGCCGAACTCGTCGGCGGCGCGCATCCGGGCCACCAGGTCCGCGGGGATCGGGGTGCCGTCGGCGTCGCTGGCGAAGCTGGCCAGCACGTCGGCGTCCCAGGCCCACTCCTCGAGCATCTGGCTGGGGGCCTCGACGAAGTCCCACTCGGTGGCGACGCCGGAGAAGTCGATCCACGCATGGCGCCCGGCCAGCATGTGGTGCACCAGGTGCCCGAACTCGTGGAAGAGCGTCACCACGTCGTCGTGCTCCATCAGCCCCCGCGGGAAGTTGCAGACCAGAACGCCCTCGGCGGCCTGCACCCCGGCCAGACCCGGCACCAGCACGAACTGGGCGGCGTGGTTGTACTTGCCCTCGCGCGGATGCAGGTCGAGGTAGATCCGGCCCAGGTACTCCTCCCCCAGGCTCACCTCGTAGGCGGTGACCTCCTGGTGCCAGGTCGCAGCCGAGGGCACCGGCGTCCAGGTGAGTCCGAAGAGCCGACCGGTCACCTCCAGCAGCCCCGCCCGGACCTTGGTGAAGTCGAAGTAGGCGCGCACCTGCTGAGCATCGACGTCGAACTGCTCGCGGCGGACGACCTCGGTCCAGTACCGCCAGTTCGAGACGTCGATCGCGGCGAGCGTCGGGTCGTCGCGCCGGGCCCGCTGCAACAGCGTCTCCAGGTCCCGCTCGCCGGCCGCCTGTGCCGCCTCCGCGATCGAGGCGATGAAGTCGCCGATCGCCGGACCGCTGCCGATCATCTTGACCTCGGCGTCGTAGCTCGGCCAGTCGGCATACCCGAGCAGCCGGGCGTACTCGTGGCGCACCCGCAGCAGCTCGCCGAGCACCTCGTCGTTCTCCGGCCAGCCCACGTTCAGGAACGACTCGGTGACCGCCCGGCGCGCGTCGGCGTCGTGCGCGAAGGAGAGGAACGGCACCGTGTCCGGGTAGTCGGTGCTCACCGTGACCACGCCGTCCACGGCAGGGTGGGCCGCGATCCAGTCCGCCGGCATGCCGGCGAGCGCCGACTCCGGCACCGCGGTGCTGCGGCCGCCCTCGCGGATCCCCCGGGAGAACCGCTGCCCCAACTCCACCAGCTGCTCGTCGAGCGCCCGCAGCCGCTCGCGGGTCGCGTCGTCGCTCTCGACCCCAGCACGACGGAAGTCGCGCAGCGCGTGCGCGAGCACCCGCCGTCCGCCGGCATCGGGGGCGGCCGGATCGACGCCGGCCAGGGAGGCCTGGGCACGGGCGTCCAGCATCAACTCCGAGCGGAACCGGTTCGCGCTGACCTCGATCTGCTCCGCCTGCTCGCGCAGCGCGGGGTCGGGATGCACCTGGGCAAGCAGCGAGGAGATCGCGAAGACCCCGGCCAGCTCGGTGTTCAACCGGTTCCAGACCGACAGCGCCGTCTCGGGCCCCGCCGCCGCCAGCTCGTCGCGCAACGCGGCGGCACGCTGGAGTGCGGACTCGGCGCGCTCGGCGAGCCAGGGCTCCCATCCGGCGTCGGTGTCGGGCAGGCGCAGGGGCGTCAACTCAGGCGTCACACCCGAAGGCTACCGACCCGATGCTCACCCCGGCTGCCCGTGCTGCCCGTCGAACAGCCGCTCCAGCTCGGCACGCTCCCAGAGCTCCTCGTGGACGACGGTGCGCCCCGACCGGACATAGTGGAAGGCGCCACGCACCCGGCTCAGCTCGACGCCCATCAGCTCCGCCCAGGCGACCCGGTAGACGGCCAGCTGCAAGGGGTCCGCGTCCTCGCGACGGCTGGTCTTCCAGTCGACGACGAGCCAGTCGTCGCCGTCCGCATAGACCGCATCGATCCGTCCACGCACCACCTGACCGGCCAGCACCATCGCGAACGGCTGCTCCACCACGGTAGGGGCGCGCTCGGCGAAGGGTCCCTGCTCGAAGGCGGCGATCACCGCCGCCAGGTCGGCGTCGTCGTCGATGCCGACGTCGCCCTGGCCCGGCAGGTCGCCGGGCTCGAGGAGATCCTGCTGGCCGACCCGCGCCTCGATCCAGGCGTGGAAGCGGGTGCCGAAGGAGGCCGCGTTCGACGGCGGCCGGGGCATCGGCCGGGCCAGGTCGCGGGCCAGCCCAGAGGGGTCGTCGCGCAGCCGGGTGAGCGCCGTCGCCGACAGGCTCGAAGGCAGCGGCACCTCGATCCGGTCGGAGCTCTCCCGCTGCGCCTCGGTGATCAGCTGCTCGAGCTCGGTGTCCCACTCGAGCACCTGCGCCGCCTCCACCATGTCGAGGTCGTCGTCGCTGGGCAGGGAGGACGGGTCGTGCTGCGCCTGGCGCACCAGCTCTGCCGCCTCCAGCCGGCGCAGCGCCTCCGCGGTGTGCTCGGTGACCGGCCACGGCACAGCGGTGCTCACCTCCAGCAGCGGGTTGACCTCGTCCGGGTCCGGCTTCTCCCACCAGCTCTCCGGCTTCTCGCCCCACTCGGCGAGCAGCTCCGCCACCTGACGCTGGAACGGCGACGGTCCCAACGGCTTCTTGCGGCCCTCGGTCCACAGGTAGGAGGAGACGACCAGCTCGTGCCGGGCCCGGGTGAAGGCCACGTAGCCCAGCCGCAGCTCCTCGGCCATCTCCTGGGCGCGGGACTCCTCCCGCAGCCCGGCGAGATCGTCCTTGGTGTGTCCGCGCAGCACCGGCAGGTCTCGCGCGTCGCCACGCAACGGCGTGGGCAGCACCGCAGGAGCGGTCGTCCACAGGCTCCGGCTGCGGGTGTTGGGAAACTTCTCCTCGCAGACGCCGACGCAGAACGCGACGTCCCACTCCAGGCCCTTGGCCCGGTGCACGGTCAGCAGCTTCACCGAGTTCGCCTCGGTCGGGGTGGCGACGTCGAGTCCGTTGCCCAACTCGTCCTCAGCCTCCAGGTAGGCGAGCAGCGCGGTCAGGCTGACCTCCCCGTCGATCGCCCGGAAGTCGGCGACCGCCTTGACGAAGAGGTCGAGGTTGTCGCGGCGGGCAGAGGCCGCGGGACTGACCGAGGAGGCCAGCTCGACGTCGATGCCGGTCACGTCGATGATCCGGCGGACCAGGTCCAGCAGCGGCTCGCCGGCATGGCTGCGCAGGCGCCGCAGCTCGTCGGAGAGCAGCGTGAACCGCTCCCGGGCGGCCTCCGAGTAGGCGCCCTCGCCCGGGTCGTCCAGCGCGTCGCACAACGAGCGGACCTCGCTCGGGTCCGCGCCGCTGACCGCCTCGTCCAACTGTTCGGCCAGGCTGGGGGTGCCGTCTCGGGGCACGCCCTCGCCCGCGATCTCCCGCGCCCGCTGGCCGAGCAGGGCGAGGTCGCGTGGTCCGATCGCCCAGCGCGGGCCGGTGAGCAGGGTCAGCAGCGCATCGTTGGCGGTCAGGTCGTGCAGCAGGGTCAGGGTCGCCACGACCTCCGCCACCTCAGGCAGCCGCAGCAGCCCGGAGAGACCGACGATCTCCACCGGGATCTCCGCAGCCGAGAGCGCATCGAAGACGTCGGCGGCGTGGGCGTTGTCGCGGACCAGGACGCCGATCTCGCGCCACGGCGCGGCGTGCCTGGCGGCCAGCGCCCGGTGCGCCTCCTGCACGTTCTCCGCCAGCCAGCCGAGCTCGTCGGCGTAGGTCGGGTGCACGGCGACCCGCACGGTGCCGGTCGCCGACTCCGGCGGCGACTCCAGCGGCCGCACCTGCGGGAACTGGCGCAGCAGTGGAGCGGCGAGGCGGTTGGCGACGTCGAGGATGCGGCGGTCGGAGCGCCGGTTCACCGTCAGCGGGTAGACCGGGACGTCCACGTCGCCGTCGGCGCCGGGGAAGTCCTGACCGAAGCCCAGGATGTTGGAGACCGAGGCGCCACGCCAACCGTAGATGGCCTGGTTCGGGTCACCGACCGCCGTCACCGCGTGCCCGCGACCGTGGGCTGCGTCCGGCCCGGAGAAGAGGCGGCCGAGCATCATCGCCTGGGCGACCGAGGTGTCCTGGTACTCGTCGAGCAGGACGATCCGGTACTTCTCCCGCTCGCTGGCCCCGACCTCCGGCTGGCTCACCGCGAGCTTGGCCGCCAGGGCGATCTGGTCGGAGAAGTCCATCAGTCCGAGGTCGCGCTTGAGCCGGCGGTAGCCGACGACGAGCTCGATCAGGTCGTCCCGGCGGCGCAGCGCATGCAGCGCCTTCTCGATGTCGGCCTTGGCCTTCGCGCCGACCAACGCGGTGGCGAAGAGCTCTTGCTCCCGCTGCTGCAGATCGCGCAGCGCCCCGAGGTCGACGAGGTGCTCGCTCATCGCGCCCTCCAAGGCCAGGATGTTGCCGACCACCGTCTCCGGATGGTCGCTGAGCACGTGCACCGGCCCGGTGTGCCGTTGGATCGCCCGAACCGCGAGCTGGTAGCGGGAGGCGTCCGCCATCACCCGGGTGTCCGGCTCGTGGCCGATCAGCAGGCCGTGGTCGGTGAGCAGGGAGGCCGCATAGGCGTTGTAGGTGGCCACCGTCGGCTCGAGCGACTCGACGTCCTCGCCGCCAGGCTCGGGGAGCACGGTGCCGATCGCGCCGGCCCGCTCGAGGGCGCCCCGGATCCGCTGGGAGAGCTCGCTGGCGGCCTTGGTCGTGAAGGTCAGGCCGAGCACCTGGTCAGGGGTGACCAGCCCGTTGACGACGAGGTAGACGACCCGGGCGGCCATCACCGCAGTCTTGCCCGAGCCCGCGCCGGCGATCACCACGGCCGGGGCCAGCGGCGCGCTGATCGCCCGCCACTGCTGGTCGCTGACCGTGAACTCGGCCTGCATCACCTCGCGCAGATCGGCGGGGCTGGAGATCCTCATGAGAGCACCGTTCCTGAGCGTTGGGCCGGGCAGATGGCATGGAAGGTGCAGACGTCGCAGTGGCTCCCCTTGATCGCCGGGAAGACCTCCTCGCGGATCGCTGCGGCGGCTCCCATCAGCTGATGCTCGACGGGAAGCACGCCGTCGTCGTCGGCGAGTGCGGGCTCCTGGCGCTGGATCGCCAGCTTGCCGCGGGTCTCCAGCCGCAGATGCACCAGCTCCGCTCCCCCGACGCCCTCGGCCTGGTGTCCACCGGCCGCGACCGGACGATCGAACCCGCCTTCGGCGGCCGCGTACTGGTAGAGGGCGAGCTGCGGGTGCTGACGCACCTCCTCGGCGGTGGGCTTGTACTTGCCGGTCTTGAGGTCGACGACCACCAGGTGCCCCTGGTCGTCGATCTCCAGGCGGTCGACGAAGCCGACGATGCTCACCCGCTCGCCGTCGGGCAGGGTGACCTGGACCCGCAGCTCCTGCTCGGTGGCGACAAGGGTCCGTGCCCCCGCAGCCGAGTGCCAGCTCACGAAGCGAGCAAGCGCGGCGCGCACCTCGGCGCGCTCCCGCTCCGCGGTCCACGGGGTGCGGAACTGCATCTGACCCCAGACCGAGTCGACCACGTCCATCAGCTGGTCGACCTGGTTCGGGTCGGCGGTCAGCTCGCCACGCCCGATCCGCTCCGCGATGGTGTGCACCACCAGGCCGAATCCCTGCGAGGACGAGGTGGCGGAGGCGCCGCCGGCCTCACGCTCCCAGAACCAGCGTGCGGGGCACTGCAGCAGGGCGCTCACGGCACTCGCCGAGAGCACCACCGGTTGGTCGGCCGGCCGCAGGGGCTCCGCCGGCGCACTCTGTGCACGGGTGCCCCACCAGTTCGCCGGGTCGGCGGCCGGCGCCAACTGCTGACGGCCTGTGCCGCGCTCTGCGAGATCGGCAAGCCGACGAGCGGCGGCTGCGCGGAGCCCGGGCGTGGAGTCCGGGTCCGCCACGGTGCGACGCAGCTCGGCCACCAGGCCGGCAAGCGAGAGCGGGCGACGCGGACGGCCGCTGATGTGGCGAACGTCGTCGGTGAGCTCGGGCAGGAAGCGGGACGGCTGGTCGCCGTCCTCCTCCGGGGAGCGGACGGCGGTGACGATCAGCCGGTCCCGGGCGCGGGTGCATGCCACATAGAACAGCCGCCGCTCCTCGGCGATCATGTCGCGAGGGGTGATCGCCGGCACCAGCCCGTCCCGGCCGAGCCGATCGGCGTGGAGCAGCGCGCTGCGCCGGCGCAGGTCGGGCCAACCGCCCTCCTGCACATGGGCGACGACGACCAGTCGCCACTCCAACCCCTTGGAGCGGTGTGCGGTCAGCAGTCGCACGGCGTCGCCGCGAACACCCGCCTCGGCCAGCGTGTCAGCGGGGATCTGCTGGCCGCCCAGGGTGCGCAGGAAGTTCGTCGCCGAGGTGAAGCTCCGTTTGGTCTCCATCGTCTGCGCTGTCTCGAAGAGGGCGCAGATGGCGTCGAGGTCACGGTGCGCCATCCGTGCCGCAGCGCCGCCCTGCATCGCCTGGGCGCGTAGCCGCTCGGGCCAGGTGGTGCCCTCCCAGAGCTGCCAGAGCAGGTCGTGCGCACTGGCGCGCCCGCGGTCGGCCGCCTGCACCGTGCGGAGCAGGGTGATCAGGTGCCGGACCCTGGCCACTGCCGGGTGGTCGACGCCGTCGAGAAGCTCCGGCTCGACCAGGCAGGCCCGCAGCAGCTCCGGGGACGAGCGCGGGGTGCGGCCGGCCTCCGCCGCGGCCTCCTTCTCGCGGACGCGGAGCGTGCGCGCCAGGGTGCGGAGGTCGGAGACGTCGAGACTGCTCAGTGGACTGGCGAGGAGTGCCTCGAACCGCTCGGCACCGACGAAGTCCACGTCGGCCGGGTCGGTGACGTCGAGGTGCAACGCTGCGTCGAGTGCGCTCAGCAGCGGACGGACCGCAGGATCGCGCACCAATGGAGTGTCGTCAGCCGCTACCTCGACCGGGACGCCGTGTCCGGCCAGCGCGCGTCGCAACGGCGGGATGGAGGCACTGCCCGAGCGGACCAGCACCGCCATCTCCGACCAGGCGATGCCGTCCTCGAGGTGCGCGCGGCGCAGCAGGTCGGCCAGGTGCTCGGCTTCGGCGCGCTCGGTCTCGAACGTGAGCGCATCGATGCGGCCGACAGGGCCGCCGGCGACGGCGAGCGGGTTCAGGAAGCCCTCCCTGGCCTCGGCAGGGATGCTGCCCGCCAGGCTGAGCCGTGAGGCCACCCTGCGGGCGGCACGGAGCATCCGCGGACCGAAGCGCCTGGTCTGGCGCAGCGCGACGACGGAGGCAGGACTGCCGGAGATCGTGCGGAACTCATCGGGGAAGTCGAGGATGCCCCTCAGCTCGGCGCCGCGGAAGGCGTAGATGGACTGATGCGGGTCCCCCACCACCACCAGGTTGCCGCCCTGACCGGCCAGCGTCTGCAGCAGCTCCACCTGACCAGGGTCGGTGTCCTGGTACTCGTCGACGAAGACGTACCGGTAGCGACTGCGCAGCTCGAGCTGATGCTCGGCGGCGACCAGCGTCGCGCGGCGCAGCAGGTCGGAGTAGTCGATGGCCGCATCCGCGTCGAGGATCTCCAGGTACTGCTCGAGGAAGCGACCGCCGGCGCTGAAGGCACCGATGCCCTCGGCATCGCCCAACGCGGCCAGCTGATGACCGTCCAGGCCCTTCTCACGCGCCCGGGAGAGCAAATCGCCGACCTCGCGGGCGAAGCCACGGGTCTCCCTGGCCAGGCACAGGCTCTCGGGCCATGCAATCGACTCCGGGGTGTCCTTGAGCAGCTCCGAGATCACCACCTCCTGCTCGGCCGCGGTGAGCAGCCGGAGCGGCTCCGCGAAGAGCTCGGACGGCTGGAACTGCCGGATCAGCCCGTAGGCGAAGGAGTGGAAAGTCGCACAGATGGCTGCCCCGGTGGTGCGCTCCAGGCGGGCGCTGAGCCGGTCGCGCAGTTCCTGGGCCGCCTTGCGGGAGAAGGTGAGCACCAGGATGGAGGCCGGGTCGACACCCTCCACCTCGATCCGGTGGGCGATCGCCTCGACCAGCGTCGTCGTCTTCCCAGTGCCGGGACCTGCCAGGACCAGGAGTGGCCCGCCGGCATGGTCGACGACGGTCTGCTGGAACTCATCGAGGCGCGGCGCAGGCACCGGCCCCCGAGGGGCGGCGAAGCCGAACTCGGTGGGGGCGCTCATGCGTTGACCTGATCCATGTGCCCCAGCCTCGCATCACCCTCCGACACAAGAACAGCGGGCCACCCCGAGGGGTGGCCCGCTGTCTAAGAATTGTCCGGCGGCGTCCTACTCTCCCACAACCTCTCGG
>NZ_BAAALG010000012.1:0-2377 GCF_039528155.1 Nocardioides dubius
CGGTGCGGTTGCGGGTGCTGGAGGCGGAGCCGGTGCTGGTCACCCCGAGCCGATGAACCCCGAGCCGATGAACCCGAACCGCGTCACCTCCCGGACACGTTGCGGGGCCGGGCCGCTACTCCGGAAGATGCACCGTCGGGATCGCCGGATCGCCTGCGGACATCGCCTGCACCGCACGGGGCAGCTCGGCCACCGAGCGCCGGTGCCGCTCCCGGGCGGCGTCGAGCGACTCGCGTCCGACCACCTTGCCGTCGCGCACCAGGGGAACCAGCAGCGGCCGGTCGTCGCCGTCGTCGAGGGGCATGGTGCCGATGCCGACCACCTCGGCCTGCGCCACCCCGGCCGTCGAGCGACGCCGCAACGCGTACTTGCGGCCGCCGATCGAGATCTTGTCCTTCGACCTCTTCGCCACCGAGACCATCTCGCCGTCGTCGCCCTCACGGGCGACCAGCTTGTAGACGAATCCCGAGGTGGGATGGCCGGATCCGGTGACCAGCTGCGTGCCGACGCCGTAGCCGTCCACCGGCGCCGCGGCCAGCGCCGCGATCGCGTACTCGTCCAGGTCGGAGGTGACGATGATCCGGGTCCGGTGCGCGCCCAGCGCGTCGAGCTGCGCGCGGACCTCGCGTGCCACCACGCCCAGATCGCCCGAGTCGAGACGCACCGCGCCGAGCTCCGGGCCCGCGATCTCCACGCCGCGGCGCACCGCCTCGGCGACGTCGTAGGTGTCGACCAGCAGCGTCGTTCCCCTGCCCTGGCTGGCGATCTGTGCCCGGAAGGCGTCCTCCTCGGTGTCGTGCAGCAGCGTGAAGGAGTGCGCCGAGGTGCCGGCCGTCGGCACCCCGTAGCGCTGCCGGGCCATCAGGTTCGAGGAGCTGGCGAAGCCAGCGATGTACGCAGCCCGTGCGGCGGCCACCGCCGCCTCCTCGTGGGTGCGGCGCGAGCCCATCTCGATGCACGGCCGCTCGCCGGCGACCAGCGTCATCCGCGAGGCTGCGGAGGCGATCGCCGAGTCGTGGTTGTAGATCGAGAGCAGCAGCGTCTCCAACACCACCGCCTCGGCGAAGGTGCCCTCCACCACCGCGAGCGGGGAGTAGGGGAAGTACGTCTCGCCCTCGGCGTATCCCCAGATGTCGCCGCTGAAGCGGTAGTCGGCCAGCCAGGACAGGGTGGGCTCGTCGACGACGTCGCGCAGCGTCTCCAGCACCTCGTCGTCGAAGCGGAACTCCTCCAGTGCGTCGAGTGCCCGTCCGACCCCGGCGACCACGCCGTAGCGGCGGCCCTGGGGGAGCCGGCGTCCGAAGAGCTCGAAGACGGAGCGTCGCTGTGCGGTGCCGGCAGCGAGTGCCGCCTGCAGCATGGTGAGCTCATAGTGGTCGGTCAACAGGGCAGTTGATGGGCGCACAGGACCCACTGTGTCACGATTGCGGCGTGACAGCCTCCAGCCCGGTTCACGTCGAGCCCGATCTTGACGTCACACAGATGCCTGATGAGATCACCTTCCTCGCCAAGCCCTGGGTGACGATCGTGTGGAACGACCCGGTGAACCTGATGTCCTACGTCACCTACGTCTTCCAGAAGTACTTCGGCTACGACAAGGCCAAGGCGGAGAAGCTGATGCTCGAGGTCCACAACGACGGACGCTCGGCGGTCTCCACCGGCACCCGCGAGGAGATGGAGCGCGACGTGCAGGCGATGCACGAGTACGGACTGTGGGCGACCATGGAGCGGAGCTCATGACCGGGTTCGCACGGCACCGCAAGAGCGGTCTGGTGATCGCGAACTTCACCGGCTTCGAGGCCGAGCTGCTGCGCTCGCTGGCCTCGCAGATGGTGGAGCTGCTGCGCAACGAGGAGGCGGCGCCCAAGCAGGGCGGCGATCCGTTGGAGGCGCTGATGGACTTCAGTGGCCCGACCACCGAGCCCGAGGACCCGGTCCTCGCCCGGCTCTTCCCCAGCGCCTACCTCGACGACGTCGAGGCGGCGGGCGACTTCCGGCGCTTCACCGAGGGCACGCTGCGCGACAGCAAGGCCACGGCTGCCGGCCAGATCATCGACGACCTGGACGAGGCCGGCCTGCCCGACGACGTCATCGACGAGACCCTGCACATCGACGTCGAGCTGGCCGAGCCCGCCGCGGAGCGTTGGCTGCGCGGGTTCACCGACATCCGGCTCGCGCTGGCCACCCGCCTCGGCATCGAGGACGGCGACGAGGAGCGCTGGTACGCGCTGCCGGACGACGATCCGATGGCCCAGGCCCACGACATCTACGAATGGGTCGGCTACCTGCAGGAGACCCTGGTCGGCGCCCTCGTCGAGTGAGTGCGTCCGCCGCTGCGTGAGGTGAGACGGCCGCGGGGGAGTGAACGACAGAAGGG
>NZ_BAAALG010000012.1:2390-10323 GCF_039528155.1 Nocardioides dubius
CCGAGGGGCGCGGCCTTCCGCAGGTGGTGCTGCTCGCTCAGATCACGCCGAGGGCGACGACCGCCTCGGAGACCTGCAGGAAGCTGGAGATGTTCGCGCCCACCACGTAGTTGCCCGGCGAGCCGTACTCGTCGGCGGCGGAGGCGCACCGGTTGTGCAGGTTGACCATGATCTGGCGCAACCGCTCCTCGGTGTAGTCCGCGGTCCAGCGGTCGCGGGACGCGTTCTGCTGCATCTCCAGGGCGCTGGTGGCCACGCCGCCGGCGTTGGCGGCCTTGCCCGGGGCGAACAGGATGTTGTTCTCCTGGAACACCCGGACGGCGTCCGGGGTGCTCGGCATGTTGGCGCCCTCGGCGACCGCGATCACGCCGTTGGCGACCAGGGTCTTGGCGTGGTTGCCGTCGAGCTCGTTCTGGGTGGCGCACGGCAGGGCGACCTCGCAGGGCACGTCCCACACGGAGCCATCGGCGACGTGCTTGGCACCCGGACGACGCGCGGCGTAGTCGGTCAGGCGGCCGCGCTCGACCTCCTTGATCTGCTTGAGCAGCTCGAGGTCCAGGCCCGCCTCGTCGACGATGTAGCCGCCGGAGTCGGAGCAGGCGACCACGTGGGCGCCGAGGTCGGCGGCCTTCTGCGCGGCGTAGATGGCCACGTTCCCGGAGCCGGAGACGACGACGCGGCGACCCGAGAGGGTCTGGCCGGCGGCGGCCAGCATCTCCTGGGTGAAGAAGACCGTTCCGTAGCCGGTGGCCTCGGTGCGCACCAGCGAGCCGCCCCAGCCGATGCCCTTGCCGGTCAGCACGCCGGACTCGTAGCGGTTGGTGATCCGCTTGTACTGGCCGAACAGGTAGCCGATCTCGCGACCGCCCACGCCGATGTCGCCGGCGGGCACGTCGGTGTACTCGCCGATGTGGCGGTAGAGCTCGGTCATGAACGACTGGCAGAACGCCATCACCTCGCGGTCCGAGCGACCCTTGGGGTCGAAGTCGGAGCCGCCCTTGCCGCCGCCGATCGGCAGCCCGGTGAGCGCGTTCTTGAAGATCTGCTCGAAGCCGAGGAACTTCACGATGCCGAGGTTCACCGAGGGGTGGAACCGCAGGCCGCCCTTGTAGGGGCCGAGCGCGGAGTTGAACTCGACGCGGAACGCGCGGTTGATGTGCACGCGGCCCTGGTCGTCGGTCCACGGCACCCGGAAGATCAGCTGGCGTTCGGGCTCGCAGAGCCGCTCGATGACGGCCATGTCCAACAGCTCGGGGTGCTTGGAGACGACCGGTCCCAGCGAGCCCAGAACCTCCAGGACGGCCTGGTGGAACTCGGCCTCGGCCGGGTTCCGAGACAGCACCGTCTCGAAGTGCGGTTGGAGGGCGGGGTGAAGTTCGTGCATGACGCAAGGGTAAACGTTCTGTTTCAGAGTCGTAACACGGTCCATTCCCTGGCCCTGATTCCGGGCGCTCCCAGCGCCTCGCCTAACCTTGGACCGTGTTGACCATCGCTCAATCGACCTATGACGCCCTCGTGGCTCACGCCAAGCGCGACCACCCCGACGAGGCCTGTGGCATCGTCGCCGGTCCCGAGGGCAGTGACCGTGCCGAGCGCGTGGTCGAGATGGTGAACGCCGCCGGCAGCCCCACCTTCTACGAGTTCGACTCCACCGAGCTGCTCGAGCTCTACAAGGAGATGTGGGACCGCGACGAGGAGCCGGTGGTGATCTACCACTCCCACACCGCCACCGAGGCGTACCCGAGCCGGACCGACATCGGCCTGGCCAGCGAGCCCGGGGCCCACTACGTGCTGGTCTCCACCCGAGAGCACGGGAATAACGAGGGTCCGGTGGAGTTTCGGTCCTACAGAATCGTGGACGGCACGGTGACCGAAGAAGAGGTCACCGTCGTGCCGAGTCTCGACTAAGTCCCACTCAGTTCATTCACAAGGAGCAAAGCCAGATGGCTATCGAGGTCAAGATCCCGACCATCCTGCGCACCTACACCGACGGCGAGAAGGCTGTCTCCGGTGAGGGTGCCACCCTGTCCGCGCTGATCGACGACCTTGAGGCCAACCACCCCGGCATCAAGGACCGCCTGATCGACAACGGCGACCTGCGCCGCTTCGTCAACGTCTACATCAACGACGAGGACGTCCGCTTCATCGGTGGCCTCGAGGCCACCCTGAGCGACGGCGACCAGGTCGTCGTGCTGCCGGCCGTCGCCGGTGGAGCGCGCTGAGTCCAGTGGCACGCTTCGACAACCTGCTGGCCTCGGTCGGCGGCACCCCGCTGGTCGGCCTGCCCAGGCTGTCGCCCAACCCGCAGGTACGCCTGTGGGCCAAGCTGGAGGATCGCAATCCGACCGGCTCGATCAAGGACCGTCCGGCCCTGAAGATGATCGAGCAGGCGGAGGCCGACGGACTGCTGCGCCCCGGGTGCACCATCCTCGAGCCGACCTCCGGCAACACCGGGATCTCGCTGGCGATGGCGGCCAAGCTCAAGGGCTACCGCCTCGTCTGCGTGATGCCGGAGAACACCTCGGAGGAGCGCCGTCTGCTGCTGCGCATGTGGGGAGCCGAGATCGTCTCCTCCCCGGCGGCCGGCGGCTCCAACGAGGCGGTCCGGGTGGCCAAGAAGGTCGCCGCCGAGCACCCCGACTGGGTGATGCTCTACCAGTACGGCAACGCCGCCAATGCCCTCGCGCATGAGGAGGGCACCGGTCCCGAGCTGCTGGCCGACCTGCCCGAGATCACCCACTTCGTAGCGGGTCTGGGCACCACCGGCACGCTGATGGGCGTCTCGCGCTACTTCCGCAAGGCCAAGCCCGAGGTCCGCATCGTCGCGGCCGAGCCCCGCTACGGCGAGCTCGTCTACGGCCTGCGCAACCTCGACGAGGGCTTCGTGCCGGAGCTCTACGACGCCGAGCTGATCGACACCCGGTTCTCGGTCGGCCCCCGTGACGCCGTCCGCCGGGTCCGCGAGCTGCTCGAGCTGGAGGGCATCTTCGCCGGCATCTCGACCGGCGCGATCCTGCACGCCGCGCTCGGCCAGGCCGCCAAGGCGGTCAAGGCCGGCGAGAGCGCCGACATCGCGTTCGTGGTGGCCGACGCCGGCTGGAAGTACCTGTCGACCGGCGCCTACGAGGGCACCATCGATGAGGCAGAGGCACGCCTCGAGGGCCAGCTCTGGGCCTAGTGTCCCGGGTCGGAAGTTGTTGGGCGGTTCGCGCGCCCGGGGCACGCACCTCGCGGCGTTGTCGAACACTCGACGGGCCTCCGGCCCGCCTTCGGTCCTCCGCCTTGCGATGCACGCACCCCGAGCACGCCAACCATCCCAGAACTTCCGACCCGCGCCACTAGCCGACCCGCAGCCGCTGGGCCTTGTCCAGCGTGCTGCCCGGCACCGGGCCCAGGCCCAGCAGCGAGAGCGCCAGGTTCGCGACCATCCCGTTGCGGATCGGCTGCTTGCCGCCGTAACCGGGCCGGCCCGTGCCCGGGTTCTTGAACGCCGGGTTGAGGGCATAGAGGTTCCCGGGCTCGATGCCCGGTCCCCAGGCCAGCACCGGAACCCGGTAGTTGGCGCGCAGCGTGCGCACCGAGTGCAGCTTGTCGTTGCGCGGGCCGCCGTGGTCGGCGGTCACCACGATCGCGGTGCTGGTGCGCAGGCCGGCGTCCCCGCGCACGGTGCGGATCAGGGTGCCCAGCAGGCGGTCGACGTGCTTGACCGCGTCCAGGTAGCGCGGGGTGAGGAAGCCGTGCGCGTGCCCGGCCACGTCGGGCGCCGACAGGTGCACGAAGGTCAGGGCGGCGGGGGAGGAGGTCAGCCCGGCGCGCACCTTGCGGATCAGCTTCGCATTGCTGGTGCGCCACACGTAGCGGTCGATGCTCGTGGGCCAGCTCCGCTTGAAGAACGCGAACTTCTCCTTGGAGGCATACAGCGCGGTGCTCCGGCCGGCGTCGTCGACGACGTCGAAGATCGAGGCCACCCGCTCCCCGGCGTAGCGGTGCACGGTGGTGCCGGGGTCGTGGTTGACGGTGACGCCGTGCCCGCCGTGGCGCGCATCCACCCGGCGTCCGGTGAGCATCCCGGTGTGGTTGGGCAGGGTGATCGTCCGCTCCACCAGGGTGCGGGCGTTGAGGGTTCCGGAGCCCTCGCGCAGCAGCCGATGCAGGTTCGGGGTGCCCGCGCGGCCGAGCTTGGTGATCGCCGTCGGGTTCAGGCCGTCCACCGAGATCAGCACCACTCGAGCGGGGTGCTCGGCGGGCCGGTGCGCACTGGCGACGGCGGTCTCGTCGGGGCGTGGGTCGCCGCTGTCGCCGGCGCACCCCGATGCCGCCACCAGGGTGAGGGTCGCCACGGCGACGCCGAAGGGCCGGAGCCGATGCCTCGTAGGGATGCCCATCCGGTCAGCCTAGTCCGGTCCGGGTGCTAGCTGTGCTTGCTGTTTGCAAGCGCGTGATGTCGGTCGCCAAGTGGTGCCAGCAGCGTCCCTGCCGACTACCCTGACCTCTCGTGACCGACCAACCCATTGGCATCTTCGACTCCGGCTTCGGTGGCCTCACCGTGGCCCGGTCGGTGATCGACCAGCTGCCGCACGAGTCGGTCCTCTATCTCGGCGACACCGCGCGCCAGCCCTACGGCCCCAAGCCGATCAGTGCCGTGCGCGAGTACGCGCTGGAGTGTCTCGACCACCTGGTCGACCAGGGCGTGAAGGCGCTGGTGATCGCCTGCAACTCGGCCAGCGCGGCGATGCTCCGCGACGCCCGGGAGCGCTACGACGTGCCCGTGGTCGAGGTGATCTACCCGGCCACCCGGCGCGCGGTCGCTGCCAGCCGGACCGGCCGGATCGGGGTCATCTGCACCCGGGCCACCGCCGAGTCGATGGCCTACGACGACGCGTTCGCCGCAGCACCGCACGTCACCCTGACCACGCAGGCGTGCCCGCGCTTCGTGGACTTCGTGGAGCAGGGCATCACCGGCGGCGACGAGCTGCTGGCCGCCGCGCACGAGTACCTGGACCCGCTGACCTCGGCGGGCGTCGACACGCTGATCCTCGGATGCACGCATTATCCGTTGCTGACTGGTGTCATCTCCTATGTGATGGGTGACCAGGTCACCTTGGTCAGCAGCGCTGAGGAGTGTGCGAAGGACGTGTACCGGATGCTCGTTCAGCGTGACTTGATGGCCACCGACGGCACGCCGTCGCACCGCTTCCTGACCACCGGCAGCGCCGAGGACTTCGCCGGCATCGGTCGCCGGTTCCTGGGGCCGGAGCTGGCGGTCGCCAGCCAGTTCGCCGGGGGGATGGCATGAGGCTCACCGTGGTCGGCTGCTCCGGGTCGTATCCGGGCCCGGACTCGCCCGCGAGCTGCTACCTGTTGGAGGAGGAGTTCGAGGGTCGCACCTGGCGGGTGCTGCTCGACCTCGGCAGTGGCGCCCTGGGCAGCCTGCACAACTTCGCCGACCCGCTGACCATCGACGGCGTCCTGCTCAGCCACCTGCACGCCGACCACTGCCTCGACCTGTGCGGCTACTACGTGATGCGCCGCTACCACCCCAGCGGCCACGCGCCGATCATCCCGGTCTGGGGCCCCAACGACACCCCGGGCCGGTTGGCGGGCGCCTACGACCTGGCTCCGCAGCCGGGGATGCACGAGGAGTTCGACTTCCGGCTCTACCCATCGGGCCCGTTCTCCTTCGGCCCGTTCCAGGTGGAGGCGATCGACGTCGAGCATCCGGTGCCGGCCTACGCCCTGCGGATCACCGCGGGCGGCCGGACCCTGGTCTACTCGGGTGACTGCGCGCCGTGCGAGGGGCTGGACCGTGCCGCCCGCGGTGCCGACCTGCTGTTGGCAGAGGCGGCCTTCTGCGACGGCGACGAGAACCCCGAGGGGATCCACCTGACCGGGCGCGAGGTCGGCGAGCTGGCCGTGCGCGCCGGCGCGGACCGCGTGGTGCTCACCCACATCCCGCCGTGGCACGACAAGCAGATCGCCTTCGACGAGGCCCGCGAGGTCTGGTCCGGGCCGTTGGAGCTGGCGCGGGTGGGCGCCGTCTACGAGATCTGAGCTCAGACCAGTCCGGCGTCGTGGACGCAGATCGCGACCTGAACCCGGTTGCTGGTGGCGAGCTTCTCGAAGACCCGGGAGACGTGGGTCTTCACCGTCGGCACCGACAGGTGCAGCTCCTGGCCGATCTCGGCGTTGCTGAGGCCGCGACCGACCGCGACCGCGACCTCGAGCTCGCGCTCGGTCAGCGAGCCGAGCCGGCGCTTGGCCGCGAGCGCGCGGTCCGGCTCCTCGTTGCGCACCTGGCGGATCAGCGACGCCGTCGCGGACGGCGAGAGCATCGGGTCGCCATCGGCGACGGCGCGGATCGCCGCCACGATCTCGGCCGGCGGGGTGTCCTTGACCAGGAAGCCCTCGGCGCCGGCGGCGACCGCGCTCACCACGTAGTCGTCGGCGTCGAAGGTGGTCAGCACGATCACCCGCGGGGGATCGGGCTGCAGGTGCAGCTGCCGGGTCGCCTCCAGGCCGTCGAGGCCGGGCATCCGGATGTCCATCAGCACCACGTCGGGGCGCCGCTCGCGCACGGCGGCCAGCGCGGCATTGCCGTCGCCCGCCTCGCCGATCACCGACAGGTCGGGTTGGCCGCCGAGCATCAGCGCGAGCGCGCCGCGCACCAGGGGGTCGTCGTCGACGATCAGCACGCCGATGGGGGACTCGCTCACGGGGACCACGGTAGCCAGCAACGGAGCACGAACATCGACCCGTCGCTGTGGTGTCGCAGAGTTCCGCCGGCCAGTGCGGCGCGCTCGGTCAGTCCGACCAGGCCGAGCCCCGAGGTCGGGGTGGAGCTCGCCCGGAAGCCCAGCGGATTGCGGATCACGATCTCCAGGCCGTTCGCCTCGTCGCCCTCCGCCTGGACGAAGATGGTCGCACCGGGGGCGTGCTTGCGGGCGTTGGTGAGCCCCTCCTGGACGATCCGGTAGGCCGTGCGACCGGTGGCCGCGGCCAGGGTGTCGGCCGCGCTCAGCGTGTCGGTGAACTCGATGTGCAGCCCGTTGGCGCGGGCCTCGGCGATCAGGTCGCCGACGTCGCGCCAGGTCGGCTGCGGCCGGTCCAGCAGCTTGCCGGTGCCCGGGTCGCGCAGCACGCCGAGCACGCTGCGCAGGTCCTCGAGGGCGTGGTTGGCCTGCTCGTGGATGACGCCGATGCCGGCCCGCAGCTCGTCGGCGCTCAGATCGCTGCGGAAGGTCAGCGCTCCGGCCTGCATGGAGACCTGGCTGATCCGGTGCGCGAGCACGTCGTGCATTTCGCGGGCGATCCGGGCCCGCTCGTCGCCGCGGGCCTTGTCGCCGCGCAGCTCCTGCTCGGCCTCGGCACGCAGGGCGCGCTCGCGCAGGTTGTAGAGCAGCTCGCGGCGCGACCCGATGTACATGCCCCAAGCCATCATCGCCCCGGCGAAGACCACGTTGACGGTGAGATCGAGCAGCGGCGTCTCCTGTTCGATGCCGAAGTAGGAGTTGAGCAGCACCGCGCAGACGGTGTTGACGACGCCGACCAGGACGACCTGGGGGATCCGGCGCCGGGTGGCGACCGAGACGGCCGCCAGCGTCGCCGGACCGGACGAGGCGGTGGAGAAGGTGGAGAGGATCGAGGTCACCAGCGCGACCGGCACCGGATAGCGGCGGCGCAGGTGGACGATCCCGAAGGAGACGGCGCCGAGCAGCAGGTCCAGCACCAGCATCCAGGTGGACACGCCCTGATGCAGTGGCGCCAGGGTGAACCAGACCATCAGGCTGATCGCGATGCAGCCCAGGTAGCGGGCGATGCTGCCGCGCCGGCTGATCCCCTCGGCCTGCCAGGGCGGAGTGCCCGGGTTCCAGTCGATGCTCCACTTCACGCGGGCAAGCCTAGGCAGTTGGGCCGACGGCGTCATCGGTCCGGT
>NZ_BAAALG010000012.1:10347-15930 GCF_039528155.1 Nocardioides dubius
ACGACTTAAGTCGTAGCCGAGAACAGGCTCGGGACCGATGTGCGCAGCGCGCGGCTCGGGCAGGCTGGAGCCATGATCAAGGTTGAGAACCTCACCAAGCGCTACGGCGGCTTCACAGCCGTCGACGACGTCAGCTTCGTGGCCGAACCCGGCCGCGTGACTGGCTTCCTCGGACCGAACGGTGCCGGCAAGTCCACCACCATGCGGATGATGGTCGGCCTCACCCGGGCCGACTCCGGCCGGGTGACCATCGGCGGTCACGACTACCTCAAGATCCCGAACCCGGGCCGCCACGTCGGCGTCCTGCTGGACGCCTCGGCCCAGCACGCCGGCCGCACCGGTCGCGAGATCCTCGCCCTCAGCGCGGCCACCATGGGCCTGCCCGAGTCGCGGGTCGACGAGATGCTGCACCTGGTCTCGCTGACCGAGTCGGAGTCCAAGCGCCGGGTGCGCAACTACTCCCTCGGCATGCGCCAGCGCCTCGGCATCGCCAACGCGCTGATGGGCGACCCGCAGGTGCTGATCCTGGACGAGCCGGCCAACGGCCTGGACCCGGCCGGCATCCGCTGGATGCGTGGCCTGCTCAAGGGATACGCCGACCGCGGCGGCACGGTGCTGCTCTCCAGCCACCTGCTGCACGAGGTCGAGCAGGTCGCCGACGAGCTGGTGATGATCGGCCGCGGCACCATCGTCGCGCAGGGCAAGCCGTCGGAGATGCTGACCAACTCCGGCACCTTCTTCCGTGCCGTCGAGCAGGACCAGCTGATCGCCGCGCTGACCTCCTCGGGGATGGCGCCGGTCGCCGTCGCCGACGGCTTCCGCGTCGACGCCGACAGCCTGCAGGTCGGCAAGGTCGCCGCCAGCCTCGGCATCACCATGATCGAGCTCCGGCCCGCCGACGGCGGCCTGGAGGACCTCTTCCTCGAGCTCACCGCAGACACCCAGCGCGAGGCGTACCCCGCGGGTGCCACCACCACCGAAGGAGCCCAGGCATGAGCGCCGGAACCCTGGAGCCGGGCATGATCGACATCTCGGCGAGCAAGCGGCCCACGATGGCCAGGATGGTCGCGGTCGAGATCCGCAAGATGACCGACACCCGAGCCGGCCTGTGGCTGCTGCTGGCGATCGCGATCATCACCGTCGCGGTCAACACGTTGTTCCTGATCTTCTCCAACGACGACCTGCCGTTCCTGGCGTTCCTGCAGTTCTCGGCGATGCCGCAGGGCATCCTGCTGCCGGTCCTGGCAGTGCTGTTGGTCACCCAGGAGTGGGGCCAGCGGACCGGTCTGGTCTCCTTCGCCCTGGTCCCCGACCGGAGTCGGGTGATCGTGGCGAAGCTGGCGGCGGCGACCCTGTTCGTGATCGCCGCCTACCTGGTGGCGCTGGTGATCGCTGCGGTGCTGACGCCGATCGCCGGAGCCGATGACCCGTGGGAGGACGTCAGCGGCCCGTACCTGCTCCGGGTGCTGTTGGCCCTGCTGATCGGTGGCCTGTGGGGCTTCGCCTTCGGTCTGGCACTGCTGAACAGTGCCTTCGCGATCGTGGCCTACTTCGCCGTGCCGATGGTCGTCAGCATCGTGACGGCGATCTGGACCGCGGCCCAGGACAAGCTGCTCTGGTTCGACCTGTCCACCTCGTCGTCCCAGCTCTTCGACCCATCGAGCGTCAGCGGAGAGCAGTGGGCGCAGGTCGGCACCGGCGTGCTGATCTGGATCGTGCTGCCCATGGTGATCGGCTGGATGCGGGTGCAGAAGGCGGAGATCAAGTAGCCTTACCGGCTCCAGCACAGGGCCCGGTCCGCTTCGGCGGCCCGGGCCCTGTGGAGTTGTCGGAGGCGCCGTCTAAGGTCGAGCCATGACTCCCCGCGCTGACGGCCGTGCCGACGACGAACTCCGCCCGATCAAGATCACCCGCAACTGGCTGGACCACCCCGCGGGCTCGGTGCTGATCGAGTTCGGCGGCACCCGGGTGCTCTGCGCGGCCTCCGCCTCGACGGGTGTGCCGCGCTGGCGCAAGGGCTCGGGCCTGGGCTGGGTGACCGCCGAGTACGCGATGCTGCCGGCCTCCACCAACACCCGCTCGGACCGCGAGTCGGTCAAGGGCCGGATCGGTGGCCGCACCCACGAGATCTCCCGCCTGATCGGGCGCTCCCTGCGTGCCGTGATCGACTACCAGGCGCTCGGCGAGAACACCATCCAGCTCGACTGCGACGTGCTCCAGGCCGACGGCGGCACCCGCACCGCGGCGATCACCGGCGCCTACATCGCGCTGGCCGACGCCTGCGCGCACCTGGGCGTCTCCAACGCGCTGACCGGCTCGGTGGCGGCGGTCTCGGTCGGCATCATCGACGGCGTCCCGCGCCTCGACCTGCCCTACGTGGAGGACGTCCGCGCCGAGACCGACATGAACGTGGTGATGACCGGCGAAGGCGCCTTCGTCGAGGTCCAGGGCACCGCCGAGGGCGCCCCCTTCGTGCGCTCCGAGCTGGACGGCCTGCTCGACCTCGCCGCCAAGGGCTGTGCGGACCTCACCCGGATGCAGCGGGAGGCGCTGGCCGGTGCCTGAGCAGCCGCGGATCTTCCTCGCCTCGCGCAACGCCAAGAAGCTGCGGGAGATGGAGCGCATCCTGGCCCCCTTGGTGCCCGGCGTGCAGGTGCTCGGGCTCGACGACGTCGCCGACTACGACGAACCGGTCGAGGACGCGCCCACCTTCGAGGGCAACGCGCTGATCAAGGCGCGCGCCGGCGTCGCGGCGACGGGGCTGCCGTCGTTGGCCGACGACTCGGGGATCTGCGTGGACGCCCTGAACGGGATGCCGGGTGTGCTCTCGGCGCGCTGGTCCGGGCCGCCGAAGAGCGATCAGCGCAACAACGAGCTGCTGCTGGCGCAGCTGTCCGACGTGCCCGATGAGCGACGGGGCGGCCACTTCGCCTGCGCGGTGGCGCTCTGCCTGCCCGGCGGTGCGGAGCACGTGGTCGAGGGCCGGATGGACGGTCGCGTGATCCGCGAGACCCGCGGCTCGGGCGGCTTCGGCTACGACGTGCTCTTCGTCGCCGACGGCCACCAGCGCACTACCGCCGAGCTGAGCGTCGAGGAGAAGGACGCGATCTCCCACCGCGGCAAGGCGATGGCGCGGATGGCGCCGCTGGTCGCCGCAGCGCTCAGCCCTGGAAGGTCCAGCTCTCCCGCAGCTCGGTGAACTCCGCGAAGAGCTCGTCCTCCTCGCTGGCCTGCATGGTCAGCGAGACGGCGAAGGCGACGTCGTCGTCGACGAACAGGTAGGCGTGCTGGACCAGCGGCAGGTTGGCCGGGTTCTTGTCGTGCTCGAAGCGCATGCCGATCGCCTCGGAGCCGCCGAAGTCCACGTTGTCGGTGGGCAGCGGAGTGACGTCGCCGAGAGCACCGGTGACGGTCCGCTCCCAGCCGCTGCGCAGGTCCTCCGGCGTGGTGCCCGCCGTGATCGGCATCGTCTCGACGATGAAGTTGCCGGGCGACATCGCGAGGGCCTTGCCGGCCGCGGAGACGGTGTCGATGCTCGGCATCGAGCTGCCGCTCGCCTTGAACTCCTCGGTCACGTCGCTCCAGCCCTCGGGCAGGGTGTAGACGTAGCCCTTGCCGACGACCTGCGAGCCGTCGGCGGGCGGAGCGGTGGTCGGGTCGGCCTCGGTGGGCTCCGCCTCGGTCGGGTCGGAGTCAGCCGTGGGGCTGGGCTCGGTGCTCTGCGAGCTGGAGTCGTCGGTGGCCGACGTGTCGTCGTCCTCGTCGCCGCCGAGCATCACGATCGCGGCGACCACGCCGCCGACGATCACCAGCACCAGCGCGACCAGCGCCGCGATCAGCGGGCCGCGCGACTTCTTCGGCGGCGTCTCGTACGGGTTCTGCCCGAACTGCTGGAACTGGCCGGGCGGCGGGCCCCACTGGCCGGGCTGCTGGGCCGGGGGCTGCTGGCCGGCCGGCGGCTGCTGCCACTGGTTCGGCTGACCCGGCTGACCCGGCTGACCCGGCTGCTGGGGCTGCTGCCCCCACTGCGGCGGCTGTCCGCCGTTGGATCCGTCGCCCGAAGGATTGCTCACAGCGTTCTCCCGTTCGCGATGTGCACAGTGCCGTGCTCGGCATGCTGAGTGCGGTTCTTGAGATGAAGAGTGCCGAAGGGGGGACTTGAACCCCCACGCCCGAAGGCACAGGTACCTAAAACCTGCGTGTCTGCCAATTCCACCACTTCGGCAAAGGCGCCGTCAGTCTAGGACAGCGGCGCGGCGCTGCTCAGTCCAGGCTGAGGTCGCGGCGCAGCTTGGCGACGTGACCGGTGGCCTTCACGTTGTACTGCGCGACGGCGACCTTGCCCTCCTCGTCGACGACGACGGTGGAGCGGATCACGCCCTGGACGACCTTGCCGTAGAGCTTCTTCTCGCCGAACGCGCCCCAGGCGGTCATCACCGACTTGTCGGCGTCGGAGAGCAGCGTGATGGTGAGCGCGTCCCGCTCGCGGAACTTGGCCAGCTTCTCCGGCTTGTCCGGCGAGATGCCGAGCACCTCGTAGCCGGCCGCCTTCAGCGAGTCGAGGGAGTCGGTGAAGTCGCAGGCCTGCTTGGTGCAGCCGGGCGTCATCGCGGCGGGGTAGAAGTACACGATCACCTTGCGGCCACGCAGCTCGGAGAGCGTGACCGAGCCGCCGTCGTCGGTGGGCAGGGTGAAGTCGGGGGCGACGTCGCCGACGGCGAGCCGGGTGGATGCGGTCATCGAGAGTCCTTGTTTGCTGGGCGATCTGTGCAGGCCCCACGAACCTATCGCGTGATCTTGGTAGCCTGCGGAGGTGACCAACGAGATGAGCGCACTCGAGGCCGAGATGGAAGAGACGCGGGAGCGTCTTGCCAACACCATCGACCAGCTCGTGTACCGCGCGCACCCGAAGACGATCGTGAACCGCCAGGTGGCCGACATCAAGGCGCACTTCGTGGACGTCGAGACCGGCCAGCCGCGCACCGACAACATCCTCAAGGTCGTCGGCGGCGTCGTCGGCACCATCGTGGTGCTCGCGGTCATCCGCAAGATCGTCAACTGACCTGCCTCGCCCCTGCTGAGCCAGCCCCACTGAAACGGACACCGCTGTACCCGTGAGCGACAAGACTCCGATCAAGATGTTGCACGACCGCCTCCTCGTCGAGGTGGATGTGGAGGCGGGGGAGCGGCGCTCCTCCGGTGGCATCGTCATCCCGGCCACCGCAGCGATGGGTGCGCGGCGGCTCAACTGGTCCAAGGTGGTGGCGGTCGGCCCCAATGCCCGGGCCGTCGAGGTCGGCGACCGGGTGCTCTTCGACCCGGAGGACAAGGCCGAGGTCGAGGTGCACGGTGAGGTCTACGTGGTGATGCGGGAGCGCGACGTGCACGCGGTGGCCGCCGATCGGCTGGGCTCCGCGAGCACCGGGCTCTACCTGTAGGGCCCCCGATTTCTCGTTGTCGGCCCGGCCGGTGTAATGTTTTCTCTGTCGCCGGGAACGGCGGCGCGACAACAGAACATGCGCCATTAGCTCAATTGGCAGAGCAGCTGACTCTTAATCAGCGGGTTCGGGGTTCGAGTCCCTG
>NZ_BAAALG010000012.1:15969-51963 GCF_039528155.1 Nocardioides dubius
CCTCTTGCCGTTCCCGGCCGCTGTTCCCAGCTGCGGGCAGGCGGCTGTCCGGCTGGTGACCGTGGGTGCGATCGGGCTGCTCGTTGGTTAGGCTTACCTGCATTTTTCCTACTTCATCAGACAAAGGAAGCCCCATGCGTCGCACCGCGCTTGCTGCCGGCCTGACCGTCGTCTCCGTCGTCGCCTCCGGCTGCGGGATCTTCTCCGACGACGAGCCGGCGGACCTCCAGGTCTACACCGCACGTCACTACGACCTGGAGAAGGCGTTCGACGAGTTCACCGAGGAGACCGGCATCACCGTCGAGTTCCTCGACGGCGACGACGCGGAGCTGCTGGAGCGGTTGAAGAAGGAGGGCGAGGACAGCCCCGCCGACATCTTCATGACCGTGGACGCGGGCAACCTGTGGAACGCCGCCGACCAGGGCCAGTTCCAGGCGCTCACCTCCCCGGCCCTGGACGCCGCGGTGCCTGAGGACCTGCGGGACCCGGACGGCCAGTGGTACGGACTGGCGATGCGGGCCCGCACCGTCGTCTACAACCCCGAGAAGGTCGACCCGGCCGAGATCGACACCACCGACAGCTACGCCGCCCTCGGCGACCCGAAGTGGCGGGGCCGGGTCTGCATGCGCGACGCGACCGCCTCCTACACCCAGTCCCTGGTGGCCAGCCTGATCGACCTGCACGGCCGCGAGCGGGCGCTGGAGATCGTGGAGAGCTGGGTCGCCAACGACGTCCAGATCATGAGCAACGACATCGAGCTCCTCGACGCGATCGACGCCGGCGCCTGCGACATCGGGATCAGCAACCACTACTACGTGGGCCGCCAGCTCGAGGACGACCCGGACTACAAGGTCAAGGTCTTCTGGGCCAGCCAGGACGGCGACGGCACCCACGTCAACATCTCCGGGGCCGGCGTCACCACGAACAGCGACAACGCCGAGGACGCGCAGAAGCTGCTCGAGTGGCTGGCCACCGACGGCCAGAGCCACTTCGTGGACGGCAACTTCGAGTTCCCGGTCAACCCGCAGGTCGCGCCGATGGAGCTGCTCGCCGGCTGGGGCGAGTTCAAGCGGATGCCTGTTGACGCCAAGGCCTACGGCTCGCTGAACGCCGACGCCGTCGCGTTGCTCGGTGAGGCCGACTACGAGTGAGTCGTGAGCCCGCGCCACGAGGCGTGAGACGACGCCTCGTCGGCGAGGGCCGCTGGGCCTGGTCGGCGCTCGCCGTGCTGATCGGCGTGCTGGTCGCCGCCCCGATCCTTGCGGTGGTCGTCGACGGCCTGGTGAACGCCGGCAGCGCCGAGCTGCCCGACGACGTCGGGGCGATGACGCTGACCAGCATCTGGCTGCTGCTCGGGGTCGGCATCGGCACCAGCGTGCTCGGGATCGGACTGGCCTGGCTGACCACCGCCTTCGACTTCCCGCTGCGCCGGCTGCTCTCCTGGGCGCTGGTGCTGCCGTTGGCGATGCCGGCCTACATCCTCGGCTTCGTCTTCCTCTCCACCTTCGACGTCGCGGGCCCGGTGCAGACCGCGCTGCGCGACTGGTTCGGCGACGACGTCTGGGTGCCGCAGGTGCGCTCCCTGGGCGGCGCCGTCGTGGTGATGAGCCTGACCCTCTACCCCTACGTCTACCTGATGGCGCGGGCCGCCTTCACCGAGCAGTCGGCGCGGACCTTCGACGCTGCGCGCTCGCTGGGCGCCGGGCGCGCACGCACCTTCTGGCAGGTGCTGCTGCCACTCGCGCGCCCGTCCCTGGCGGCCGGGCTGGCACTGGTGATGATGGAGACGCTGACCGACTTCGCCACCGTGCAGTACTTCAACGTGCAGACCGTCTCGGTCGGCGTCTACCTGGTCTGGAAGGGCAGCTACGACCTGCACTCCGCCACCCAGCTCGCCGCGCTGGTGCTGCTGTTCGCGGTCGCGGTGCTGGCCGGTGAGCGGATGCTACGCGGCGGCGCCCGCTTCCACCAGCGGGGCGGCAGCGGCGAGGGCGTCGCTCGGGTGCCGCTGCACGGCGTGCGCGGCTGGCTCGCCTGTCTGGCCGGCCTGGTCGTGCTGGGCGCCGCCTTCGTGCTGCCGGTGCTCCGGCTGGCGACCTGGGCCTGGGCCGGACGGGACGGCTCGGGCACCGATCCGCTCGACGCCCGCTTCGGCGACTACATCGCCAACAGCGTCTCGCTGGCACTCGTCGTCGCCGTCATCTGCGTGCTGCTCGCGGTCGTGATCGGGCACGCCCAGCGGCTCGGCGGCGGCGCCCTGGTGCGTGCGGCCGGGCAGGCGACCACCTTCGGCTACGCGGTGCCCGGCGCCGTGGTCGGCATCGGCGTGCTGATCGTGATGGCGTGGTCCGACGACGCCCTCGTGGCGCTCGGCGTCGAGGGCGGCACCGGTCTGCTGATCACCGGCTCGGTGATCGGCATCCTGATCGCCCAGGTGGTCCGCTTCGTCGCGCCGGCCCACCAGGCGGTCGATGCGAGCTACGCCAAGATCGCGCCATCGATCACCGGCTCGGCGCTCTCGCTGGGTGCCGGGCCGACGCGGGTGCTGGCCCGGGTGCACCTGCCGCAGCTGCGCTCCGGCGTCACCGTCGCCGCGGTCCTGGTGCTGGTCGACGTGATCAAGGAGCTGCCGCTGGTGCTGCTGCTGCGGCCGTTCGGATTCACCACCGTCTCGGTCTGGGTCTACCAACTGGCCCGGGAGAACTTCTGGGAGAAGGCGGCGCTGCCCGCGCTGCTGATCGTGGTGCTGGCCCTGGTGCCCGTCTTCGTGTTGATCCGTGGCCGTGAGGTCCGGGGGAGGAACCTGCCATGACCGATGCGCTGGTGTTGAGCGCCGTCGCCAAGAGCTACGGCGCGACCCTCGCCGCCGACGGGCTCGACCTGAGGGTCGGCACCGGCGAGGTGGTCGCGGTGATCGGCCCGAGCGGCTGCGGCAAGTCCACCCTGCTCCGGCTGATCGCCGGCCTCGAGCGCCCGGATGCCGGCAGCATCACGGTGGCCGGCCAGGTGGTCGCGGACGCAAGCACCTTCACGCATCCTGAGAGGCGCCGCGTAGGCCTGGTCTTCCAGGACCATGCCCTCTTCCCGCACCTCACCGTGGCCCGCAACGTCGGCTTCGGTCTGCGCGGGCGCGCCCGCGGCGAGCGCCGGGCGCGGGTCGCCGAGCTGCTGGAGCGGGTGCATCTCACCCAGCGCGCGGGCCGCCATCCCCATCAGCTCTCCGGCGGCGAGCAGCAGCGGGTCGCACTGGCCCGCGCGCTGGCGCCGGACCCGGCCCTGGTCCTGTTCGACGAGCCGTTCTCCAGCCTCGACGAGCACCTGCGGGGACGCGTGCGGGGCGAGATCATGGGCACGGTGCGCGCCTCCGGCGCCACCGCCATCGTGGTCACCCACGACCAGGACGAGGCACTCTCGATCGCCGACCGGGTGGTGGTGATGCGTGCGGGGCGGATCGAGCAGGTGGGCAGCCCTCAGGAGGTCTTCGAGGCGCCGGCGAACCGGTTCGTGGCCACCTTCATGGGCGACGCCGACTTCCTGCCGGTCACCGTGCGCGACGGCGTCGCCTCGTGCGAGCTGGGCGAGCTGCCGACTCCTGCCGGTGCGCCCGCGAGTCAGGACGTCGTGCTGCGTCCGCACGAGGTGACGGTGAGCCCCGGTGGCCCGGCCGAGGTGGTCGGCGTCGAGTACCACGGTGCGTTCACCCTGGCCACGGTGCAGCTGGCCAGCGGCGCGCGGGTGCGCTCGTGGCTGCCTCCGCACACGGCGCACCGGGTGGGGGAGCGGGTCAGCGCGGGCTTGGCTCCCGGCGCGCGACCGGTGCTGCTGGACGCCGCGACCGGCGACTGAGCAGCCGCCGCGTCGCGTCCCCGCCGGCCGCTGCCAGCGCGGCGACGCCGATGCCGACCGCGAGCGAGGCTGCCACCGCCAGCGGCGGGAAGCGGTCCTCCAACCACGGGTAGACCTGCCAGTGGGTGAGATAGACGTACAGCGAGGCGGAGGCCAGCGTGGCGGTCGCGGTGGCCAGCCAGCCCGGCAACCGGACGGTGCGCACCCAGATCAACAGCAGCAGCCCGGCCGCCAGGAACGCCTCCCGGGCGGGGTTCTCGAAGAAGCCCGGCACCACCGCGATGATCAGTGCCGAGACCAGCAGCCGCTGCCAGCGCTGCTCGGCACGGGCGATGCTGCACCCGATCGCGAAGATCCACAGCAGCATGTGCGCGCGGTGGATGTCGTCGCCGCCGCGCGGCTCCCAGATCTCGTAGCGGGTGACCAGGGCGCCGCAGGCGATGAGGAAGGGCAGCCAGAACGGCCAGCGGCGCTCCGCGGTGCGCCACCAGGGGACGGCGGTCAGCGCGCACAGACCCAGCAGCAGGGCGACCAGGGCCTCGATGAACCAGAAGTGCCAGGCCGGCTCCGACCAGCCGCGCGGGCCGAGGATCCCGTTGACCAGGAAGACGCTGCGCCATGGATAGGTGCCGGCGATCAGGGTCACCGCGCCGATCCAGGCGATCGCGGGCAGTGCCACCCGGGCCACCGAGGTGAGGTGGGCGCGGACCCGCGCCCCGGTGTCACCCTGGGGCTGGAAGCGGATGTAGTTGTAGCCGCTGATCCCGAGCAGGAGGTGCGCGCCGCCGAGCAGGGTGAGCAGGTTGGCGTGGGTGGCGACGATGGCGAAGATCGCGACCGCGCGCAGCAGCACGCTGGTCTCCACCTGGCGCCCACGGCGGATCGGCGGATCGGCGGTGCTGGCGAGCTGCTCGATGGATCGCGTGTGCCAGCCCGGGGGCAGGCCGCCCAGCAGCTGCTCCAGGCGGACCGAGGCCTCGACATAGGAGAGGGAGTCGCCGCCCAGCCCGACGAAGGTGTCGGTGAGCTGCGGCTCGACGCCGAGGATCTCGGCGAAGGTCCGGCTGATCCGCTCGGCGAGGCCGGGGCCCTCGGCGTCGGACGTCGAGCCGGTGGGCTCCTGCGCGGCGTGTGCCACCAGTGCCCGGTAGTCGACCTTGTCGTTGGCGAGCCGCGGGAAGGCGTCCACCTCCACGACCCGGACCGCCGACGGCACCAGCCCCCACTCCTGCTGGGCGGTGGCGACCACGCGAGTCCGGTCCGCGGCGCTGAGCGGGCCGGTCAGTGCGACGACCAGGCGCTCCCCACCGTCCGCGCAGCGCGCCGGCAGCCCGGCGGCGTCCAGGGTGCGCTCGGCCTCGTCGAGGTCGATCCGCAGCCCGAAGATCTTGGCGAAGCGCGAGCGCCGGCCGACGATCCGGATCAGCCCGTCGTGGCCGATCCGGGCGACGTCGCCGGTGCGCAGCTCGGAGACGGTGCGCCCGGCCGCGAGGTCGGCAGGGGTCTCGGCGTAGCCGAGCATCACGTTCGGGCCCGCGTAGACCAGCTCGCCGACGTCGGCGCCGAGCTCGGGCATCGACTCGAGGCGCAGCGTGCCGCCGGGGATCGCGACGCCGATCGCGTCGGGTGCCTGCGCCGCACGGTGCGGCGGCAGCCAGGCCATCCGGGCGGTGGCCTCGGTGGCGCCGTACATCACCACCAGGTCGAAGCCCCGCTGCTCGCCGAGCCGGGCCAGCGCGGCCACCCGCTCGGGTTGCAGGCGCCCGCCCGCCTGGGTGACGTGGCGCAGGCTCGCCGGGATCCGGTCGGCGAAGCCGACCCGGTCGAGCAGGTCGAAGGTGTACGGGACGCCGGCGAAGGAGGTGATCCGGTGCTGCTGGGCGGCCTGCCAGAACGCGTCGTCGAGCACGGAGTGCTCGTTGAGCAGGACCGCGGCCCCCAGGTGGAGGTGGCTGTGGATCACCGAGAGGCCGTAGCAGTAGTGCGGAGGCAGCGTGGTCACGGCGAGGTCGGTAGGCCGCAGCTGGAGGTAGCTGGCGATCGCCTCGGCGTTGCTGCGCAGGTTCTCCTGGCTCAGCCGGACCAGCTTGGGGGAGCCGGTGCTGCCGGAGGTGGAGAGCAGCAGGGCGAGCTCGGGGTGCAGGTCGTGTTGAGGGGTCGGCTGCTGGCTCACGATCACGCCGTCCAGGACGACGGTGTCGGGGGAGTACGCCTCGCGCATCCGGTCCAGGTGGCGGACGTCGCACAGCAGCGGGACGTGACCCGCGCCGAGGGTGCCGACGTAGGCGGTCAGCGAGGCCAGGTCGTTGCGACCGGCCAGCAGCACCAGGCGGCGCTGCGGGCCGAGCGTGGCGGCGAAGTCGGCAGCTGCCCCCGCGAGCTCGCGGTGCGTGACCCGCCGGCCGTCCGCGATGACCGCCGTCGCCTCGCCGAACCGGGCGAGGTCGCCGAGGAAGCCGACGGTCGGGAGCGGGGGTGACGCGAACACGGGGGCATCATATTTGGAAAGCCTTACCTCACGCCACATCATCAGACAAGGCTGCCGACGGGCACTGTGACCAGCGCCTCAGCGGTCGAGTGACACTGAGTGCCAATCTATGTGTACGGTGCACATGGTGAAGGAGAGTGCCCGTGTCTGAGTCCCGAGCCCCGCGGGGCTTGCTGCTGGTGTTGTGTGCGACCGGAATCGTGGTCACGATCATGCACACGCTGATCGTGCCGCTGGTCCCGGTGTTGCCGGAGATCCTGCACAGCAACCCCACCGACGCCTACTGGGCCCTGACCTCCACCCTGTTGGCGGCCGCCATCCTGACCCCGATCGCGGGCCGGCTCGGCGACATGTTCGGCAAGAAGCTGATCTTGATCGGCTGCCTCACCTCGCTGGCCATCGGCTCGGTGATCTGCGCGTTCGCCGACACCGTTCCGGTGATGGTGACCGGGCGGGCGCTCCAGGGCGCGGCCTCCGGCGCCATCGCGCTCGGCATCAGCATCCTGCGCGACGAGCTCCCGCCGCAGAAGGTCGGCCCCGCCGTCGCGCTGATGAGCTCCAGCATGGGCCTCGGAGGCGCCTTCGGCATGCCGATCGCGGCCGCCGTCGCCGACCGGTTCGACTGGCACGTGCTCTTCTGGGGCTCCGCGGCGCTGAGCGTGCTCTGCCTGGCTCTGGTCGTCTTCCTGGTGCCCGAGTCGCCGGTGCGCACGCCGGGGCGCTTCGACGTCGTCGGCTCACTCGGCCTGGTGGTCGGACTGACCGCCACCATGCTCACCATCACCCGGGGCCAGGAGTGGGGCTGGGCCAGCGTCGAGGTGCTCGGCCTGGTCGGCGTCGCCGTCGTCGTCTTCCCGCTCTGGGGCTGGCACCAGATGCGGGTCCGCGAGCCGCTGGTCGACCTGCGGGTCTCGGCGCACCCGCAGGTCCTGTTCACCAACCTCGCCTCGATCGGCGTTGGCTTCGCCCTCTACGGGACCAGCCTGCTCTTCACCCAGATCCTGATGTCGCCCGAGGCGAGTGGCTACGGCCTGGGGCTGGACATGGTGGAGGCCGGGCTGGTGCTCGCGCCGGGAGGCTTCGCGATGTTCTTCGCCGCGCGCGCCGCGGCCAAGGTCACCGAGCGGCATGGCGCGCGCATCTCCCTGCTCGGCGGCATCGTGGTGATCGCCGCCGGCTACCTGCTCGGCGTCATCGCCCACGACCAGCTCTGGCAGGTGATCACCATCAACATCCTGGTCAGCATCGGTATCGGCATCGCGTTCGCGGCGATGCCGGCCCTGATCATGGGTGCGGTGCCGATCACCGAGACGGCAGCGGCGAACGGGCTGAACGCGTTGATGCGCTCGCTGGGGACGACGTCGTCCTCGGCGGTCTTCTCGGCGGTGCTGGCCGGCTCGACGATCCTGGTCGCCGGCCACGCGATGCCCTCCGGCGAGGCGATCGAGACCTCGCTGATCATCGGCCTCTGTGCGGCGCTGGTCGCCCTGGTCTTCGGCTTCCTGCTGCCGAAGGCCTCAGCCCCGATCGGCGAGCACGGCCATGGCGGCGTTGTGCCCGCCGAGGCCGGAGACCGCGCCGCCGCGACGCGCGCCTGAGCCACAGACCAGGACCCGCTCGTGGCCGGTGGCCACGCCCCACTGCTCGGCCGGGGTGCTGAGCGGCTCGGCGTCGTCGGCCCAGGGCCAGGCGAGGTCGCCGTGGAAGATGTGACCGCCCGGCATCGCCAGGTCGGCCTCGATCTCGGTGGGGGTCTTGGCCTCGATGCACGGCTCGCCGTCGGCGTCGCGCGCCACGCAGCCCATCAGCGGCTCGGCCAGGTGACTGTCGAGGACGGCGATCGCGCGGGCCACCGCCTGCTGCTTGGCGCCGGGGCGCTCCAGCACCGAGGCAGGGGTGTGCAGCCCGATGTAGGTCAGCGTGTGACCGGGTGCCCCGCCGAGGATCGAGTCGTCGGTCAACGAGTGGCAGTAGACCTCGCCCGGTAGGTGGGTGGGCACCGCGCCGCGCTCGGCCTCGGCGAAGGCCTGCTGCAAGGAGCTGAACGCCTCGGCCAGGTGCAGGGTGCCGGCGAAGGCGGTGTGGGGATCGACGTCGGCACGCAGCCGCGGCAATCGCTCGAGCAGGAAGTTGATCTTGAGCTGCGCCCCCTCGGGACGCGGGGGCGCGGGCTCGTCGAGCAGCCCGGACAGGGTCCACGGCGCGACGCCGCTGAGCACGTGCCGCGCGCGAGCGCTGGAGGTGGTGCCGTCGCTGCTCCAGACGACCTCGACGTCGTCCGGGCCGGGGAGCACCTGCTGGACGCTCGCGCTGGTCAGCAGCTCGGCGCCGGCGCTCAGCGCGGCCCGGTGCAGGCCACCGGTGACCGCGCCCATCCCGCCGACCGGCACCCGCCACTCGCCGGTCGCGTTGCCGATCAGGTGGTAGAGGAAGCAGCGGTTCTGCAGCAGGTTCGGGTCGTTGAGGTCGGCGAAGGTGCCGATCAGGGCGTCGGTGGCGACCACCCCGCGGACCAGGTCGTGGGTGAAGCGGTCGCGGATGGTGACGCCGAGGGGCTGGGTGATCAGGTCGCCCCAGATGTGCCAGGGCACGGCGGCGGCGACCTCGGCGCGGCGAGGGAGCGGGGCGAGCAGGGTGGGGGCGACGGCGTGCGCCAGCTCGGCGACGTCGGCGTAGAAGCGCTGCCAGGAGGCGTACTCGGCGTCGCCGCCGGTGAGCCGGCGGAACGAGGCCGCGGTGGCCGGGCCCGGCTCGTGCTCGACCAGCAGACCGTCAGGAGTGCCGTCGGGGTGCAGGTACGGGGTGTAGGAGGAGACCGAGCGGGAGCGCAGCTCGACGTCGAGGTCGAGCTCGGCCATCAGCTCCTGCGGCATCAGCGAGACCAGGTAGGAGTAGCGCGAGAGCCGCACCGGGTGGCCGGCGAAGGCCTGGGCGGAGACGGCCGCGCCGCCGACGTGGTCGAGCCGTTCGAGCAGCAGCGTGCGCAGCCCGGCGCGGGCGAGCAGGGCGCCCGCGGTCAGCGCGTTGTGCCCCGCGCCGAGGATGATCACGTCGTAGCGAGAGTGCTCAGCGGCCATGGGCTCGAACCTACTCAGGTCGACGGGAGGGTCGTCAAGCATGTCGGGGCGTCGGCCCTGGCTCACCGTGCTGATGGTCACCGCGCCGCGGGGCCGGAAATGCGATCAGCCCCCGAACCGGAGTTCGGGGGCTGATCGATCTGGGGTGAGTAACGGGACTCGAACCCGCGACATCCGCCACCACAAGGCGGCGCTCTACCAGCTGAGCTATACCCACCATGACTCATCGGCGCCGCAGCACCGTGAACCGGGAGAAAGCATAACGGTACCTAGGGGGTGCAACGCCAATCGGGGTCAGGAAAGGCCGGTGATCGAGCCGCCGTGCTTGGCGGCCACGGCGCGTGCGGTCTCCGAATCGGGGCCGGGAGCCGGCACGAAGACGGCCTCGCGGTAGTAGCGCAGCTCCTCGATGCTCTCCTGGATGTCGGCCAGGGCGCGGTGGTTGCCCTTCTTGGCCGGCGCCTGGAAGTAGGCGCGCGGGTACCAGCGACGCGACAGCTCCTTGATCGAGGAGACGTCGACGATCCGGTAGTGCAGGAAGGACTCCAGGTTCGCCATGTCGCGGGCCAGGAAGGCGCGGTCGGTGGCGACGGTGTTGCCGGCCAGCGGGGGACGGGAGCCGTCGGCGCAGTGCTGGCGGATGTAGTCGAGCACCTGCTCCTCGGCGTCGGCCAGGGTGATGCCGTTGGCGAGCTCGTCGAGCAGGCCCGAGGTGGTGTGCATGGTGCGGACGAAGTCGCCCATCTGCTCCAGCGCCTCGGCCGGCGGCTTGATGATCAGGTCGACGCCGTCGCCGAGTACGTTCAACTCGAAGTCGGTGACCAGCGCGGCCACCTCGATCAGCGCATCCGCGCCGAGGTCGAGCCCGGTCATCTCACAGTCGATCCACACCAAACGTTCACTCACGTCCCTGACCCTACTCGCCGGGCCCGGCACGCTCCGATTCGTGGCGGGGCAACGTGCCCGGCCGCTGCGGCCCGGCGTTTCACCGGCATTCGCTCAGCGTCGTCTCAGGCGCTTCGCCTAGGTTGGCGCCATGAGAGCGTGGATCGGCACCGTGCTGCGGCTGGTGGTGGGGGGCGTCTGGATCGTGGCCGGCGCCGTGAAGCTGCCCGACCCCGCGGAGAGCGTGCGCGCGGTCCGCGCCTACGACCTGTTGCCCGAGTCGATCGTGCCGACCGTCGGCCATCTGCTGCCGGTGGTGGAGATCGTGGTCGGGGTGCTGCTGGTGCTGGGCGTCTTCGTCCGGCTCTCCGCGGTGGTCTCCGCGCTGCTGTTCGCGGCCTTCATCATCGGGATCGCCTCCGCGTGGAGCCGCGGTCTGCAGATCGACTGCGGCTGCTTCGGCGGCGGAGGCTTCGATCCCGACGCCACCGCCAAGTACCCGCGTGAGATCGCCCGGGACGTAGCGTTGCTCCTGGCCTCGGCCTGGTTGGTCTGGCGCCCGCGCACCGCGCTGGCGCTCGGTGAAGTGCTCTTCGTCCGTCCGGACGAGGTGGAAGTGAAGGAGATCTCGTGAATCAGCCTGCTCAGGGCAAGCGCAATCTGATCATCGGCGGCATCGTGGTCGCGGTGATCGCCTTGATCGTCGGCATCGGGTGGGCCGTGCAGGCCAACCGGGACACCACCGGGGACGACGCGAAGACCCCCGGCGCCTCCTCGACGCCCTCGGAGACCACCACGCCGAGCGAGACCCCCAGCGAGACCCCGAGCACCGAGCCGTCGACCAGCCCGTCGACGACGCCGTCCACCGCGCCGCCGGCCACCAGCGCGCCGGTGACCGGCCCGACCGACGCGGACGGCAACGTCCGGGTGGCTCTGGTCGACGAGTTCGGGATGGGCGTCGGCGACCCCGAGGCGCCGGTCAAGATCGAGATCTTCGAGGACTTCCAGTGCCCGCACTGCCGTGACCTGGAAGAGGTGATGCGCCAGGACCTGCTCGACGCCGCGCTGTCGGGCAAGGCGTTCGTGGTCTACCGGCCGATGGCCTTCCTCAACGACTACTCGGTCAAGGCGATGAACGCCGTCGGCGTGGTCCTGGACTCCGGCAACGGCGCGGCGGCGCTGGCGCTGCACGACACCCTCTTCGCCCAGCAGCCCAGCGGCTCGATCCCGAGCAACGACTGGTTCGTCGAGCAGGCCGTGGCCGCGGGCGCGGACAAGGCGAAGGTGGCCGACGCGATCAAGGGACTCGAGTTCAAGCAGTGGGTCGTCAACGCCACTGACGACGCCTCCAAGCGCGGCGTCACCGGCACCCCTACCGTCTTCGTGGACGGCGATGTGGTCAGCGGCGGCTCGGTCGAGGAGATGGCCAACAACATCCTCGCGAAGGTGGGCTGAGGCGCTTCGCGCTGGCACACTTCATCGGGTGAGCTCACTCAACGACTTCATCGCCGGACTCCCGAAGGCCGAACTGCACGTCCACCACGTCGGCTCGGCCTCGCCGCGGATCGTGAGTGAGCTCGCCCAGCGCCACCCCGGGGTGGTCCCGGCCGACCCCGAGGCGCTGGCGGAGTTCTTCACCTTCCGCGACTTCGCGCACTTCATCGACGTCTACCTCGCCGTCGTCGACCTGATCCGCACGCCGGACGACGTCGAGCTGCTCACCTACGAGGTGGCGCGCGAGATGAGCGAGACCCAGCGGGTCGGCTACGCGGAGCTGACCTGCACGCCGCACACCTCGGTGATCCGCGGCATTGCGATCGAGGCGTACACCGAGGCGATCGAGTCGGCCCGGGTCCGCGCCGAGCGGGACTTCGGCGTGGTGCTGCGCTGGATCTACGACATCCCCGGCGAGCTGGGTGTGCCCGCAGCCGAGGCGACGCTCGGCTATGCGCTGGAGCACCGCACCGACGCGCTGGTCGGCTTCGGCCTGGGCGGGCCGGAGATCGGAGTGCCGCGGCCTCAGTTCCAACCGCACTTCGACGCCGCCCGGGCGGCCGGGCTCCGCTCGGTGCCGCACGCCGGCGAGACCACCGGCCCGCAGACGGTCTGGGACGCGATCCGCCTGCTCGGTGCCGAGCGGATCGGACACGGCACCTCCGCCGCCCAGGACCCGGAGCTGCTGGCCCATCTGGCCGAGCACCGGATCCCGTTGGAGGTCTGCCCGTCCTCGAACATCGCCACCCGAGCGGTCGCCTCGCTGGCCGAGCACCCGTTGGCGGCCTTCCGTGCCGCCGGGGTGCCGGTGACGATCAACTCCGACGACCCGCCGATGTTCGGCACCACCTTGAACCGCGAGTACGAGATCGCCGCGCAGCTGCTGGAGCTGGACGCCGCCGGGGTGGCCGAGCTGGCCGTCGAGGCGGTGGACGCCTCGTTCGCTCCGGAGGCGGTCAAGGAGGACCTGCGGCTGCGCATCGACGCCCACCTGGCGGACCACTCCGCGTAGGCCGCCGGTGCGGGCTGAGTAGCCTGGGCGTCATGGTCGACCTCAAGATCCTCACCATGCGGCAGCGGATGCTCGATGGGCAGCCGTTCCGTACCGACGACTCGGGGTTGGCCCGCGACCGGTCCATGGCGCAGGCCCGCGAGACGGCCTTCAACGAGGCCGACCAGGCCGCGGACCCGGCGTCCCTGCTCGCCGAGCTGGCCACGGTCGGCGAGGGCACCCGGGTGCGGGCGCCGTTGCACGTGGAGCACGGCCGGCGGATCGCCATCGGCTCGGGCTGCGAGATCGCTGCCGGCCTGGTGGCTCAGGACTTCGCGGAGATCACCATCGGCAATGACGTGCTGATCGGCGCCAACGTGCAGCTGTTGACCCTGACCCGTCCGGTCCAGGCGGAGCAGCGCCGCGCGAAGTGGGCGGCCGCCTCCCCGGTGCGGATCGGCGACAACGTGTCACTGGGCGCCGGGGTGATCGTCTCGCCCGGCGTGCGGATCGGTGACAACACCGTCGTCGGCGCAGGCTCCGTGGTGATCGGCGACCTGCCCGCTGGGGTGGTCGCGGTGGGCAATCCCGCGAAGGTGATCGGGACCGTCTCCTAGCCTGCGTCAGCCGCGCGGCTGACGCATCTGGTGCGCCAGCGTCTCCATCTCCGCGAGGAGCTGGTGCATGCTCTCCTCGGCGATCGTCTGGTCCTCGCTGCCGCTGATCTCAGCGAGCAGCACCTGGAGGCCGTTGCCGACCAGGGAGACGGTCAGGATCGCCTCACGCAGCGGCTCCACGTTGGGCAGCATCCGCCGGGAGTGGTCCTCCTCCAGCCAGAGGTAGAGCAGGCCGGTGAGGTCGGTGGACAGGGAGATGAAGGGGGAGAGGATCGAGGCCGCGGTCTCGGGCTGCTCCATCGAGAGCTGGGTGCGGCCGGCCGCGACCTCCGCGTTCACGGTGGCCTGGCCGACCGAGGCCAGCGCGACCCGGAAGACGGCGGTGAGCAGCGTCTCGCTGGCCGAGGCGCGCATGATCTCCATCGCGTCCTCGAACGGCAGCATCTTCAGGGGCCGCCCGAAGATCGCCGCCTCGCGCGAGGGCATGTAGTTGAAGAAGGTGCTGCGCGAGATGTCGGCGCCGTCGCAGATCTCGGTGACCGTGACGTTGGCATGGCCCTTCTGCAGTGCCAGACGCACCGCAGTGCGCTCGATGGCGTTCTCCGTCGCGCGCTTCTTGCGGGCGCGCAAACCTTCTGGAGGGGCGGCGTTCATGAGGGCCCTTCTCTTCCGCAGAGCCGTGTGCGGCGCCTCTGCGGACTGCTCAAGCTGGATAGTCCAAAGTTGGACGCCGTCCCGATGCGACGTCCATAGCCACAGTACATCTCCGGGTGCGGCTGTGGGCGAAAGCGTGAGGTCGACTCAGATCACGGCTTGCTCACGATGCACCAAGGGGCAACACCGGGTGTCGGTGTTGCCCCTTTTGTGCCCCCGGAAGGATTCGAACCTTCGACCGGCGGATTAGAAGGCCGCTGCTCTGTCCCCTGAGCTACGGAGGCGGGAACTGTCGGATTCTAGCGGTCGTTCCCGGTCGCGTTCGCTCAGTGGGTCGTACGAGGTCAGCTCTTCCAGGCGCCGCCGTAGAGCAGCAGGAACTCGGAGGCCGGCACGATGCCGTGCACGTCGTCCGACCAGGGGAAGAAGAACCCACCGGGCGAGAGCGGAACCGACGGGAGCGTCTCCTGCCAGAGCTCGTTGATCCGGGTCAGGATCTCGGTGGCCTCCTCGCCGGTGGCGGCCTGGAGCCTGCCGATCAGCTCGTTCATCTCCGGGTTGTCGTAGCCGAACGAGTTGGCCGGCGAGCTGCCCAGGACGCCGCTGGTGAACCGGGAGAACGGGTCGTCGATCGGGATGCTGATCGATCCGCCGGCGATGTCGAAGTCGTGCGTCACGTAGATCCGGCTGGTCTGGTCGGCGATGTTGTTGAGCAGTTCGACCTCCACGGTGAGGCCTACCGCCTCGAGCATGGCCTCGATGGTGACGGCAGCCGTCTTCGAGGTCTGGTCGGACTGGCCGATGTAGGAGACGGTCGTGTCGACGCCGTCGGCCTTGGCCTCCGCGACCAGCTTCTTGGCCGCCTCCAGGTCGGTCTCGGGCGTCTCGATCTCGGTGTAGTAGGGCGCCGAGGGGGAGTAGATGTTGCGGCTCGCGATCCCGTGGCCGTCGGCGGTACGGTCGAGGTAGGCCTGCGGGTCGATGGCCAGGCTCATCGCCTGGCGGATCCGGAGGTCCGCGCCGGGACGGCCCTCGCGGTGGTTGATCTGGATCATGTTGCCCAGGCCGACGGGGGAGAGGGCGCCGTGCACGCCGTCGGTGCGGGCCTCCTCGACGATCTGCGGGGTGCGCACCGACACCTGATCGACGTCCCCGTTCTTGAGGGCGTCGATGCGGGCGGCGTCCGAGGACGGCCAGACGAAGCGGAGGCCGTCGAGATGGGCCTTCTCCCCGAAGTACGCGTCATTGCGGGTGAGCACCAGCTCCTCGCTGGGCTTGTAGGAGTCGAAGACGAACGGGCCGGCGCCGATCGGCGTGAACTTCTTCGGACCGCCCTTGATGGCGGCCGGCGCCAGCACCATGCCCGGACCGGTGGCGAGCATTGCCGGGAACGATGCGTAGGGGGCGTTCATGACGAAGTCGACGGTCAGCTCGTCGACGGGCTTCATCTCCTTCAGGTTCGTGGCCAGGATCAGGACGTTGAAGCCCTGGTTCTGCATGTAGTAGCCGATCGAGCCCATCACCGCGGCGGCGTTCACCGGGGTGCCGTCGGAGAAGGTGGCGCCCTTGCGCAGCTTGAGGGTCCAGGTGACGTCGTCCTCGCTGCTCAGCGACTCGGCGAGCTGCGGGACGTACTCGCCGGCCTCGTTGTCCCACCGCACCAGGAGGTCGTAGATCGCCGCCATCGCTGAGGCGCCCACGGCGCCGTTGGGGATGGTCACCGTCGGGTCCAGGGACCGCGGCTCGCCGTAGTCGGCAACGGTGAGCACGCCGCCCGCCTTGGGCTGGCCGGGGGACTCCTCGCCGAAGACCCCGGCCGACCAGATCTCGTCCTTGCTCATCGAGGAGCCGGCGTCCTTGTCGGCGTCCTTGTCGTCCTTGCCGCCGGAGTCGGCGCATCCCGCGACGAGCAGCGTGCTCGCCAGGAGCAGGGCGCCGAAGCGGGTCGGTGTGGTGCTGCGAAGCTTCACTGGTTCCTCCAGATCGATGGTGCGGTGACCGCGGATGGCCGCCGCCGGGGTGGTGCATGGGTGGGCTGGAGCCGCTTCGGCGTCCGGTCCCGGGTCAGTGCCGCTGGGGCCGGGGTGGCAGCCAGCTGTGGTCGATGACCGCCTCGCGCGGAAGGTAGATGCGCATGACGAGCGTGAATTCCTCGGCCGGGATCGGGAGCCAGTTGTCCTCCCGCTCCGGGCCGGGGTGGGTGGCCGAGAGCAGGATGTCGAGACTGCCGTCGGGGTTGAGCGGCAGCTCGCCGTTGCCGAACACGTAGCGCTCGAGCTCGTTCTCGACGAGCGTTCCGGCGCTCGTGTACGGGGTCAGCGACCACCAGCCCTGCTCGTGGTGCGGCGGCAGCTGGTCGGCGGGGAAGTGCAGCGTGTAGTCGGCACCTCCGGTCACCAGCGCCCCCGACTCGTCGACGGCGAAGGCCGGGTAGGTGGTCAGCCGGACGGGGTTGGCGAAGCCTCCATGGGCGACGCAGGCGCGGAACGCGTAGTCGGTCCCGAAGTCGCTGACGCTCGGGTCCATGAAGAACCAGCCGTTGTGCAGCGACATCCGGGAGTTGGCGGCCGACCAGGCGGCGTCGACCAGGCCGGGCAGGGTTGCTGCCCGCTCGCGGGCCGCGGTGGGGAGGGCCGCGAGGTCGAAGGTGAGGCCGGCGCCGATGCCCAGCTGGGCGCACCGCGCGACGATCTCGTCGTCCTCGGGGTGCGGTGGGTTGTCGGCGACCAGGGCGTTGAAGCGGTCGAAGAACTCCTGGGCGCCGAGCTCGCTGATCCGCTCCATCGCGAGGAAGTCGGAGGCGGGGTCGGGCACGCCGCGTGGCGGCGTCCAGGGGCGCTGGTGGGCCGACAGCGGGCGCAGGTCGATCCGGTCCTGGGCGGCGTGCGCGTCGGCGACGTCCTCCGGCCCTGCGCACCGCACCCGGATCAGCAGCCAGACCAGGTCGGTCGGCATCGGCACCGCCACGACGTCGTCGGGCAGCGTTCCCTGGAACTTCGGTCCGGTGAGGGCGTAGGTGGTGGCGCCGTCGCCGGTCAGGCCGCCGTCGCCGAGGATGATCGGGGTGTCCGACCAGCCGTCGAAGGTCTGCACCGAGCAGAACCGCTCGGTGTCCGGCAGGTACAGCAACTGCGGCTCAGCGCCCAGGTCGAGGTAGGTCTGCGAGTAGAGCGTGTCCACGTTCGGGCGGGTCAGGCTGGTCATCTTCGGGGTCGCCAGCTCGCGGGCGTGGAAGAGCTGGTTGAGCGGGGCGCGATCGGCCTCGGGCTCGTCGACGTTGGTGACCATCTCGCGGATCAGGTCGAGCAGGACGAGGGGATAGGCGAAGACGTACGCGTCTTCCAAGATCGCGGCCGGGTCGTGATCGTCCGGGCGGAGCAGCATCGCTCTCCTTCGCGGTTGTAATAATACTTGTTATTAGGATGTGACGAAGGTAACGTGCCGCTCGTGGAAACGGAAGCACTTTCGACAGATCAGCGACTGATGGAGGTCGCCGAGCGCCTCTTCGCCTCGAAGGGGGTCAACGCGACGCTCGTCTCCGACATCGTCGAGGGGGCCGGCCAGCGCAATCCGTCCGCGCTGCGCTATCACTTCGGCTCCAAGGAGGGCGTGCTGAAGGCGATCGTCGAGCGGCACCAGCAGCGGGTGGAGGAGCGTCGATCGGCGATCATCGCCGGCTGGCCCGCGCCCGGACCGACGACGTCACAAGACGCCATGCAGGTGCTGGTGCAGCCGCTGGTCGACCTCTTGGCCGATGAGTCGGGGCGGCGCTACCTGTGCATCGTCGGCCAGATCATCGACCAGCTCGACCTGGACGGCACCACCAACATCGGCGGCGAGCGCCCCGGCCTCGTCGCCACGATCGAGGCCATGCGCGCCCAGGTGCCGGATCGGCGCGCAGCCGTGGTCAGCTCCCGCGTCCAGGCGGTGATCCTGATGGTGGCCGCCTCGCTGGCCGCGCGCGCCCGCGACCTTCTCTCGGGCGGCACGCCCGCCGTGGCCACCCCACTCTTCAACGCCAACCTGGTCGCGATGGGCGCTGCCGCCCTCGCCGCCGAGCTCCCCGAAGGTGAGACCCCGTGACTGTTCAGAGCTGCCCGATGCGCCCCGAGGCCATCGACACCGAGTTCCCCTGGTTCCCGCGACCGCCGATCGACCTCCCGGAGGCCTACCGGTGGCTCCAGACGAACGAGCCGGTGCGCCGCGTCGACCTGATGGGAGGTCAGCCCGGATGGCTGGTCACCCGCTACGACGACGTCCGCGCCGTGCTGGCCGACCGCCGGGTCAGCGCCGACTCCCAGCATCCCGGGTTCCCGCGCTTCGGTGCCCCGATGGAGGACCCGAGTCAGCGGATGTTCCTGCGCATGGACGCGCCGCAGCACACGGTCTTCCGCAAGCTGCTGGTCCGCAACTTCTCGCGCCGGGAGGCGGCCGCGCTCGAGCCTCGCCTGGAGGCCCTCGTCGATGAGGCCATCGATCAGATGCTCGCTGCGCCGGATCGTCAGGCGGACTTCCTCTCGGCGATCGCGCTGCGGGTGCCGAGCACCGTGCTCAGCTGGATCCTGGGCGTGCACGCTGAGGACCGCGAGTTCTTCAACGCTGCCGCGGACCGTGCGCTCGGGGCCACGGACCTGACCAACCCCGACGCGCTGGCCGACGCGATCGTCGCGATCGGGGAGCTGCGCGAGTACATCGCCGGGATCGCTCGGGAGCGGGCGGCGCAGGACGACCCCGGCGACGACATCATCGGCCAGCTGGTGGCCGCCGCGAAGGCGGGCACGATCACGATGGCGGACGTCGAGAACTCCGGCATCCTCTTCGTGATCGCGGGCCATGACACCACGACCAGCATGGCGGCGCTCGGCCTGCACACCCTGCTGGGTGACCGGGCCCAGTGGGAGCAGGTGGTGGCCGATCCGAGTCTGGTGCCGGGAGCGGTGGAGGAGCTGCTGCGCTACCTCACCGTCGTGCACCTGGTCGTCCTCCGGGTCGCGAGCGAGGACGTCGAGGTCGGCGGTGTCACCATCCCCGCCGGCGAGGCGATCATCCCGCTCAACTTCGCCGCCAACCGGGACGCGACCCGCTTCGCCGACCCCGACGTCTTCGACATCCACCGGTCGGAGAACGACCACCTCGCCTTCGGGCACGGTGCTCACCTGTGCATCGGCCAGACCCTGGCCCGCCTGGAGCTCAACGTGATCTTCCGCAGGCTCGCCGAGCGGGTGCCGACCCTGCGGGTGACGGCGCCGACCGAGGAGCTCCCGTTCAAGGTCTACTCCGGGATCAACGGGGTCTCCGCGCTCCCCGTCGCCTGGTGAGCAGGAAGGACTGAGCTGGCCCCGGCGCGGCAGTCTCCGCCGCGCCCTGCGGGATGGTCTCCGCTCAGGCGGTGAGGAAGTGGATCTCCAGGGGGAAGGGCTCGTGCCAGCCGGGTGGCGCGGGCGCTCGGGAGCGGTAGCGGTGACCGGTCGGGGTGGTCGTCTCGACGGTGAGGCGGTGGCCCCGCGGCTGGATGGCCCGCTGCCGCCAACCTGCCGCCTGCTTGGCGTGGTTGCAGGCCTCGCAGAGCCCTTGGCCGTTGACGGTGGTGGTCGCGCCGCCCTCGACGACCGACCGGATGTGATCGGCGTGGCGCACTGGTGCGTCGCAGTAGGGGTTGGCGCAGATGCCCAGGCCACGTTGCGCGAGGAAGTCGGCCATGCCGGTGGGGAAGACGCGGCGGCGACTGCTCATCGCTACCAAGGTTCCTTGTGGGTTGTAGAAGAGACGCCGGAACCACGCACCGACCCCCGTGCTCAGTGCGCGGGAGAGCAGGAGGCGCGCCACCTCGGCAGGGAGCGTGACCTCGCCGACGCCGGGCGCGGTGAGGCTGGCGGGGGCATGCCCACCGGCGAGGGTGGCGGTAGAGAGGCAGAGGTTGACGCCTACCGGGACGGCGGGGCTCTGCTCGGGATTGCCTGAGTCGGGGACGCCGGTCAGCCGAGCCAGCGCGAGGTCGGACATCAGTTGTCCCAAGGAGCGCGGATCGCCTGCTGCGCGGGCGCCCTCGGCCGCTCGGCGCAGAGCGGCGTAGGCCGCGACCGCCTGGCCCACTGGCAGCAGGACGGAGAGGTAGCCCATCGTGTCCGGCGCGGGGCGGATGCTGACATGGCGGTCGGCCTCGGCCTTGCGAGCGCGTCGGGCGAGGGCCGCCGGATCAAGTTCGGCGCCGAGGCGCTTCGCGCGCGCCGTGAGGGTGCGGTTGCCGACGCCGGTCAGGGTGCTCGGGTCGGAGCAGAGCTCGCGGTCGACGAGGGAGCGGTCCTCGCGGGTCAGGCAGGCCGTCTCCTGGACCAGGATCTGGGCCCGGTGCTCACTCAGCGTGCCGTCGCGCAGCCGGGCCAGCGTGTGCGGCATCTCGGCGACCAGGGCCTTGCCCAGCCCGAGCAGCGTGCGCCCCCGGAACGGCGACTCCTTGCGGGCCAAGGCGATCTCGTGGGCGATGCCCCGGCCCTGACGGCTCTCCGGCACGCCGGCGATGGCCCGCTCCTCGCGTCGGATCCCGTCGAAGGCGGCAGCAGCCTCGGCCTGGGCGGCACAGGCCGCCGACTTCAACTCCTCCAGCGCGGCGACCAGCTCGATCAGCTGGCCTGCGTCGGCACCGCACGCTCCGCCCGAGAGGCGTGCCCGGAGGGCCTGCACCTCTCGCACCAGGACGGGGATGGATGACATGGACCCATCGTGATCGAACAGACGTTCGAACACAAGGGGTGAATCCGGATCTGTGGAGAACCGCTGCGAGCGCCGTGCTTAGATGCCTGCTGGCCGCCCTGCTCGGGCGGCGGAACCCTTGCCGTACACGACACCGGGAGACCTCGTGAGCACCGATCACCTCGCGCCGTGGGCACTGTTGGCCCTCGGGGTCGCGGCGCTCGTGCTCTGGTCCTGGTGGCGGGGCCGGCGCCGAGGACCGGTCCGGACGCCGTCACGCCTCGGCATCCCACGCACCGTCGAGCGCCGCTATACCCACCACCTGCGCGAGCGGATGGCGGAGCGGAGCGTCAGCGCGTCCGCCGTCGAGCAGACCCTGCTGGCGCCGCATCGCCGGGTGCACGACCCGGTGGAGCGCAGCTACCGCTTCGAGCGGGACTTCGCCGACGAGATGGTCAAGGTGTGGGTCGCTGCCGAGCCCTGGCCGCCGCGGCGCGAGGTCGTCGTCAAGAGCGCCGCTGCCCGGCGGCTGGCCACCCTCACCATCCCCAGGAGCCGGGTCGGCCAGCTGATCGGGCGAGGCGGCTCCACCATCCAGGCGATCCGCAAGCAGAGCGGCGCCAGCCTCGACGTCGACGACTCGGGCCTGGTCCGGATCACCGCCGACTCGCGCGCCCAGGTCGAGCGCGCGGTCGGCATGGTCCGCCAGGCCGTTCGGTAGCCCGTTCGGTCGTCGCCCGCACCCCGAACCGCCCGCAGCGACTACCGCTTGGGCAGCAGCAACAAGAAGGTCGTCGTCGCCGTCTCGGCGATGCTCAGGTGCCCGCCCAGCGACGTCGCCAGTTGGGAGGCGATGGTCAGGCCCAGCCCGTGCCCGGTGCTGTCCGCGGCGCTCGCGCCGCGCTCGAAGACCTCACTGCCGATCGACCGAGCGCCCTCGTCGGCGACCGTCACCGAGAGGTAGTGCTCGAGGTCGCGCACCTCGACGGTGATCGTGCCCGTCCCGTAGGCGCAGGCGTTCTCGATCAGCACGTCGAGGATCTGGCTCACCGGCCCGGGCACCGCGTGCGCGGCGAAGGTGCCACCCGCCTGATGGACCAGCCGGTGGCCGCGTTCCTCGGCATGGTCGCGCCAGCGCTCCGCCGTGTCGGCGACCAGCCGGCCCAGATCGAAGTCGATCGCCTCGCCGAGCCGCCTGCCGCGCGACAGCTCCAACAGCTCGGTGATCGCCGTGCTCAGCCGGTCCAGCTCGCCCAGGTTCGCGGTCAGCTCGTCGGCCACCGCCGGCGGCGTCTCGGGCCACATGGTGAGGTCCTCGAGGGTCAGCCGCAGCGCCGTGATCGGGGTCCGCAGCTGGTGCGAGGCGTTGGCCGCGAACTCCCGCTCGCGCTGGACCAGCTCGTCGAGCTGCGCCGAGGCCCGGCTCAGCGCGACGCCGATCGCGTCGGCCTCCGGGATCGAGTAGCGCGGCAGGTCCACCTCGAACCTGCCCTCGCCCAGATGATCGGCGGCCTGGGCGAGCTCGCCGAACGGCCGCGCCAGGCGGCGCGCCAGCAGGAAGCCGACGATCACCGCCAGCACGATCAGGCCGAGGCCGATCAGGATGAGCGGCAGCAGGGCGTCGGAGATCCGCTGACCGATCAGCTCGCCGTCGCGCGACAGGGTGATCGTGCTGCCGTCGGGCAGCTCGCGCGTCTGCACGATGTCGTCGCTGTCGGTGGTCGGATCACCGGCGCGGACCACCGTTCCGTCGGCGCTGCGGTACTCGATCGTCTCCGCCTTGTTGAGCATCGGCTCCAGGAACTCGGCAGTGATCGGCGCCGCGGAGCTGGTCCGCTCGGTCACCACCACCGCCAACAGCTCGACCGAGCGCTCGATCTTGCGGTTCTCCTGCTCGTCCACCAGATCCGCAAGCAGGTAGGCCCGCGGGATGCCGTACAACGCGATCATCGCGATGGTCATGCCGACCAGTGCCGCGATGAGGCGCTCACGCATCGGTGGTGTTCTCCAACCGGAAGCCGACGCCGCGGGCGGTGGTGATCGCGGCCGGTGCCCCGGCCTCGTCGAGCTTCTGCCGCAGCCGGCCGATGGTCGCGTCGAGGGTCTTGGTGGAGCCGTACCAGTTCTCGTCCCACACGTCGTTGATCAGCTGCTCCCGGCTCACCACGGCGCCGCGGGTGGCGTCGAGCAGCGCCAGCACGTCGAACTCCTTGGAGGTGGCTGCCAGCTCCACCTCGCCGACCCAGATCCGGCGAGCCGCGACGTCGACGCGCAACGTGTTGGCCGGCGTGGCCGGTGCGCTCTCGCGTGGGGCGGGGGAGGGCGATCCGCCGCTGCGGCGCAGCAGGGCACGGGTGCGCGCCAGCAGCTCGGCCAGGCTGAACGGCTTGGCGAGGTAGTCGTCGGCGCCGACGTCGAGGCCGACCACCCGGTCCAGCTCGCCGTCGCGCGCGGTCAGGATGATGATGCCGCCGGCGAAGCCGCTCTCGCGGGCCCGGCGGCAGACGTCGAGACCGTCGAGGTCCGGCAGCCCGAGGTCGAGCAGCAGCAGATCGACCTCGCCCCGTGCCAGATGGTCGAGGCCGGCCTGACCCTCGGCGACCCGGTGCACCTCGTAGTCCTCGCGCTCCAAGGTGCGCACGAGCGGGGCTGCGATCTTGTCATCGTCCTCGACGACGAGCACGTGGGCGAGCATGGTCACAGAGCATACGGCGAACGGGGCGGTTCGACAGGCGGACGACGACGCCGGGCGTCGAGCGTCAACAGGGCGACGACCACCACCGGCAGCACCAGCAGCCCGAGCATCGCGAGGTTCAGCGGCTGACGGTCGCTGGTGGGCAGGCCGACGGTCAGGCTGAGCAGCGCACCGACCTCGGTGGCGGCCAGCCCCAGCACGATCAGCGCCCGTGACTCGAAGCAGTTGTGGAACCACAGCTTCGCGGCCCCGGCGACCAGGAGCAGCAGCACGCAGACGATCACCACCAGCATGCTCCGCGAGCCGGCATCGGCGGTGAGCTCGACCAGCAGCGCCGCCGTGGCCAGTGTCGTGAAGACGGCCAGCCGGGAGGCGGGGGAGTGGGCGGGGCGCATCAGAACTCTCGGTCGGTGGTGCCGGTCTCGGTGACGGCGGCGGTGGAGCAGGCCCTGCCCTGCAGGTCGGTGACGCTCGCGGACGGCGTCCAGATCATCGCGGCGGCGGCACTGACCGTCCGCAGCCGGGTGGAGCCGGAGGCGACCGAGTCCAGGCGCAGGGTGACCGTGCTGCGGGTGACGCCGCCGACGACCACGGTGCCCGCCGTCATGGTGGCGTTGAACTGCACGGTGCCCAGCGACTTCACGTAGTCCTGCTTCAGGTTGATCGCGCCCAGGTTGACCGTCGAGCCGCTGGCCAGGACGTCGAGCGCGTCCTCCTTGCCGCTGCGCAGCAGCACGCCGCCGTCCCGCAGTCGCACGGTGGCCGAGCGGGCCGCGCCGGTCCACCCGGAGACGACGCGGGTGGTGTCGATCTGGCTGCTGTAGGTGAAGGTGATCGTGTCTCCGGCGTCGGCACGTCCGGCGGTCGCGCCGCCGTTCGCGGTCTGCACGTCGACGCCGCGCAGGGGGCTGTTGTCGACCCGGGCACCGCTCTCCACCGCGGAGGTGATGGTGCGACCGGCGGTGTCGGTGAGGATCGCCCGCAGGTCGTAGAGGCCGTCGGCGACGGTGGTGGTGTTCCAGCTGCACGAGTACGGCGACGACGTGTCGGTGCACAGGTCGGTCCAGGCGCTGCCGCCCGAGGTGGCGTACTGGAACCGGACCGAGGCGACGCCGGCGCTGGCGCTCGCGGTGGCGCCGACGGTGACGGTCCCGGTCAGCTGCGCGGGCACCTCGACGCTCACCGAGGAGACGCTGTTGTCGACGACCCGGTTGCCCACGGCCAGCGAGGTGGCGGCGTTGCCGGCAGCGTCGGTGGCGATGGCGCGGAAGCTGTAGGTGCCGTCGGCGAGCGTCGCGGTGGAGACCTTGCAGCTCCACGGCTCGGCGGTGATCGTGCACAGCTCGCGGTAGGTGCCGGTCGAGGCCGGCGCGTACTGGATCACGACCTGCTCCACGCCGCTGCCGGTGTCGGTCGCGGTGGTGGAGAAGGTGCGCATGCCGCTCAACGGGGAGCCCGGGTCGCTCATGGTGACCACGGGCGCGAGGTTGTCGACGGTGACCGCCTCGACGACGGCCGAGTAGGTGGAGGTGCTGCCGCTCACCAGCACAGCGCGCAGGTCGTAGTCGCCGGCCACCAGGGTGGTGGTGTTCCAGGTGCAGGCGTACGGGCTGGACAGGTTGGTGCAGATGGTCTTCCACGAGGTGCTGCCGCTGGTGGCGTACTCGACGCGCACGGTGTGGCTCAGCGAGCCGGCGTTCTGCACGCTCACGCTCAGCGGGACCGAGCCGCGCACGGCGTCGCCGGGCGAGGCGAGCTCGATGTAGAGCTTGTTCGCCACGGTGGTGCCGACCACGGCGGAGGTGGTCTCGTAGCCGGCCAGGTCGGTGGCTCGCGCCCGCAGTGAGTAGGGGCCGTCGCCGAGTACCTTGGTGTCCCAGGCGCAGGAGTACGGCGCGGTGGTGTCGGTGCAGATCGCCGTCCAGGTGGAGGCGCCGGGGGCAAGGTACTCGACGACGACGTCGCGCACACCGGTCTCGCCGTCAGCCGCTGTCGCCGACACGGTGACCGTCTCCTTGACCGTGCTCGCCGGGGAGATCAGCGAGACGGTGGGAGGGGTCCAGTCGGCGGCAGCGGTGACCTGCGCGGTGGCGGTCGTGGTGGCCACGTAGGCCGCGGAGCTGAGCTGCGGGGTGCTGGTGAGGATCAGCCCGGCCAACAGGGTCAGTGCGAGTGCGACGGGGGAGCGGAAGCTCGACACCTGGGTCTCCTCGAATGACGTGGGCGGGCGGGATCTGTTGACGTCAACGCTACGGAGACCACGGCCACGGCTCTTCCACACGTTGGCCACAGGAGTTCTCCGGTTTTGCCACAAGGGCGGGCTCAGGCGGGCTGTGCCGCCGGGGCCGGGACGAGCGGATGCTGGACCCGCGCCACGCGTCGCTCCTGCTGCTGGCCGCGGATGCCGCGGATCAGGTCGCGCAGCGCGATCAGCGCGATCAGGGTGGCGGGCAGGCCCACGGCCAGTCGCCGGATCTGCGGGTCGGCGAGGGCGATCAGCAGCGAGCCGACGTAGGGGACGGAGTGGCGCACGACCGGTTGGGTGGTGCCGGTCAGGCTGAACTTCCACGGGTCCGGGTCGGGGTTGGCGTCGCCCTGGGTGCGCAGTACGAGGGTGCCGGTCTTGTCGGGCTTGATGGAGATGATCCGGTGGGTGACCAGGGTGCCGACGCCGCTGTCGGCGGGCGGCAGGTAGGTGATCACGTCGCCGACCTGGAGGTCGGCGACCGGGACCTGCTCCTCGAAGACGACCGACCCCTTCTCGAAGGTGCCGGACATCGAGCCGCCGGTGATCACGTAGCGGTCGTAGCCGAAGAGGCCCGGGGCCAGGTAGGCCAGGCAACCGACGGTGAGGGCGATCAGGGTCAGGCTGAGCAGGAGCCGCGGCAGACGGCGGGCGGTACGGGCCAGGCGGTTCATCGTGACTCCTTCGGGGTGCGGGCGGTGCTACCGGGACGGGGCGGGAGGGGCGGCAGGGCGCCGGCGCGGGCGCCCTGCCTCATCCCCCTGTCACCCCCTGGTCTCACTGGTCGGTGGTCGACCCGCTCAGCTGCACGGAGTCCCACGTGTAGGCCGCGCTGGCCGACTTGCCCTGCTGGCTGTTGGGGGCGGACTGGTCGAGGGTCACCGTGAACCGGAACGTGTTCGCGGCGCCGGCCTCGATCTGGCCGAGGGCGTTCTTGGCGCCGTCGGTGAGCCCGCCGAAGGTGCCGGAGTAGACCTGGGTGCCGGTGGTGGTGTTGGTGACGACCAGCTTCAGGTAGTCGGCGTCGAAGCCGTTGGTCGAGGTGGTCTCGGTCAGGCTGAACGCGGCCGGCAGGGAGCCGGTGTTGGTGATCGTCAGCGCGCCGTTGATGGTGTCGCCCGGCTTGATGTTGGTGAGGTTGAAGATCGCCGCGTTGTCCTTCGAGTTCGTGTGCTTGAGCGAACCCGAGGTGACCGAGCTGATGGTGTTGCCGGTGGTGGAGGTGAAGGTTGCTCCCGAGCCGACCGCGACGGCGCCGGCGGCGACCAGGGTGGCGAGGGGGAGAAGGATCTTGGTGGACAGTGCGGCCATGGTGGGGATCTCCTGCATCGTTCGGATCCGCTGCTCGGACCCGGTGTTGGGGTGATGACAGGAACGCTACGGAGGCCAGATCCACAGGATTCCCCGTAGAGATCCGCGGGAACTCCCCGTTCTCGCCCCACTTCGCTACAACCCCGCTCCATGTGACCTGAGCGTCCGATTACGGCGCGAATTGGCGCGCTGAGGTCACATTGAGGTGAAGAGGCGCAGGGCGCAGGCGGTGGTCGCGGCGCGGCCGGCCGCCCGATCGGCGTCGCCGGGCAGCCAGACGGCGGTCTGGTTGAGGATGCCGTGCAGACAGTGCAGGGCGACGTCGACGTCCGCGCAGTCCAGCTCGCCGTCGGCGAGGCCGTCCTCGATGACGGCGCGGAACAGGGCGTTGTGACGACGGCGCATCGTCTTCAGTGGCTCGGCGAACTGCTCGGGCCAGCCGGCGGGCCAGGCGAAGATCGGGGCGACCTCGGGGGTGTCCTCGACGAGGATCAGGATCTGCTCGTCGATCAGTGCGCGCAACCGGTCCACCGCACCCGGGCCCGCGGCCTCGCTGCGGGCCGAGAGCCGGCGCAGCACGTCGAGCGTGACCGACTCCAACGCCTCGCCGACGAGCTCGTCCTTGCTGCTGAAGTAGTGGTACAGGGTGGCCTTGGCGATGTCGCACTCCTCGGCGACCGCCTCCACGCTGACGCCCTGATAGCCGTGCTCGGCCAGCAGGCGCACAGCGGAGCCGACGATCTGCTGCTTGCGGCGGTCGCGACGACGCGCGACGCGGCTGCTGGCGGGGGAGGCGACATCGGTCATGGCGCTCCCACCCTAGTGGGCGGTCCCCGGCTCCCAGTGGCCGACATCACCGTGGCCCGGCGCGGCGATGGGGCGTATCTTCGACCATACGGTCGGTTTTTCATCCGGTCGGTCGAGATTCTTTCGGGACGTGGAGGGCAGAGCAGTGGCGTACTTCGAGCGGCGCGGCGAGTGGGAGTTCGCACCGACCCAGCAGACGGCCGGTGCCTGGAACGTCAAGGAGCAGCACATCGCCCCGGCGATCGGGCTGCTGGCGCACCTGGTCGACACCGACCGGGCTGCCCGCGGGCGGCTGGACCTGCGGATCGGCCGGCTCTCCTACGACATCCTCGGGCCGATCCCGATCGAGCCGATGCAGGCCGAGGTCGTGGTCGTGCGTCCGGGGCGCGCCGTCGAGCTGGTCGAGGCCGTGCTCAGCCACAACGACCGCCCGGCACTGCGGGTCCGGGCCTGGCTGCTGCGCACCTTCGACAGCGCCGGCATCGCGGGCACCCCGATCGGGCCACTGCCGACGCCTGCGGAGCTGGCGCCGTTCGACCCGACCACGCTGTGGGCGGGCGACTTCATCGCCTCCATCGAGGTGCGACGTCACGAGCTCGAGACCGGAGCGGCGCAGTTCTGGCTGCGGGCCGGGGACGTCCTCCTCGACGACGAGGAGGTGAGCCCGCTCGCGCGTGCCGCCGGGCTCTTCGACGTCGCCAACGGAATGGCCGTGCGGGCGCTGCCCGAGCAGGTGGCCTTCCCCAACGTCGACCTCACCGCACACCTGCGCCGGGCACCGGCCGGCGAGTGGGTCGGCTTCGACACCCGGGTCACCTTCGGCGCCCACGGCATCGGCCAGACCAGCTCGGTGCTGCATGACGAGCACGGTCCGCTCGGCACCGTCAACCAGATCCTGGCGCTGGCCGTCCAGCGCTGAGCGGCGGGGCGCTCACCACTGCGACTCGGGGAACCCCACCTGCTGCAGGGCCGGAAGCCCGGTGATCGGCAGGCCCAAGCGGGTCAGGATGGTGAGCACGGTGCCCACGGGAAGGGCGCGCTCCTCGTCGAGCGGGCCGAGCATCTGCGCGGTCGCGGTGACGACGTCGTCGGTGCGGCAGATCCGAGTCGCGCCCACCTGGGCGGGCTCCACCTGACGAGGGCCGCGGACCGCCAGCAGTGCGCCGACATAGCCCGCCTGGACGCCCGCGTCGCGCAGGCCGGCGCCGATCATCTGGGCCGGAAGCCGCGCCTGGCGCAGCGCCCCGGAGAGCGAGGGCACGGGCCTGCCGTCGGCCTGGGCCGCGCCGCCGTCGTCGAAGCGCAGCGTGCCGCGGACGCCGGTGTCCTTCTGCTCGATGACCACCAGCCCCTGCGGGGCGACGACCAGCAGGTCCACCTCCCGGCTGCGGGTGCGGTCGCTGACCTCGAGACCGCTGGCGACCAACCAGCCCTCGGGCCAGGCCTGGCGGATGAGCTGGTGCTCGCCACGGGTCAGGGCCGTTCCGACGATGCAGGCGTAGGCGCCGGTGTCCAGCTCACGCCAGGTCGGAGCCGCGGTTCGGCTCGCCAGCCGAGGGCCGGCCGGGGAGCCGGCGCCGGCCGGGACCGAGGCGGCGCGCTCGGCCTTCCGGGCGGCGAGGCGTGCCGACGCCGCCAGCGCCATCCGCTCCGCGTCGAGCCGGGCACGGTCGGCCGCCAGCGTGGCGCGGTCGGCGTCGAGCCGGGCGCGGTCGGCGTCCAGCGCCTCCCGCTCGGCAGCGAGCGCTGCGCGCTCGGCTGCCAGCTCCTCGCGTTCGGCTGCCAACGTGTCTCCCGTCCCGGATTCGCTACTGCTCACATCAGGCCCTCGGGGGTGTCCGGAACGGTCGGCAGCTCCTGGTCGCCGGAAGCCGCAGGCGGTGCGGTCCGCTCGGGCATGGCGGCCAGCGCGAGCCGGGTGACCATGCTGGTCAGGTGCAGCATCGCCTTGCGTCGCCGGGCTCCGAGCTTCTCCCAGGCCTCGGGGTCGCGGTGGTTCAGCAGGCCGCGGGCGCCGGCCTCGGCGGCCTCGGTGACCTCCGCCGCGGTGAACCCCGGGCGCCCGGACTCCACCGGGCGCTCCGGGAGTGCGGTCAGCGTGGGCAGCACCATCTCACCGGCCGTGGCCCGCAGCTGGTACTTGGCGTACGGGGCCATCGTCTCCCAGCGGGCGAGTGCGCTCTTGCGTCGCCAGGGCAGCTGCCGCGCCAGGAACAGGTGGCGAGCAGCGGCGTCGACGGCGACGGTCATCTCGTTCTCGGAGAACTTCATGAAACAAGTGTCGCGGATGCCGATGTGGGGTAAGCAGGCAACTACGCCCCGGTGGCGGCAACGAAGGCCGCCACCACAATGAGCGAGGAGCACCACCATGACCGACCCCACCCAGCAGCCCCCGGCCTGGCAGCCGCAGGAGGGCGCGCCGATGTCGGCCTACCCCGTCGACCCGAACGCGCAGTACGCACCGGTGCAGCCCTACCAACAGCCGGGCACCGGCGAGCTGGGCCAGATCCGTGGCACCGGCGTCGCGATCCTGCTCTTCATCGTGACCCTCGGCTTCTACAGCCTGTACTGGTACTACAAGGTGCACGAGGAGATGAAGCGTCACTCCGGCCAGGGCATCGGCGGCGGCGTCGCCCTGCTGCTCGGCTTCTTCGTCGGCTTCGTGATGGTCTTCCTGACCCCTGCCGAGATCGGCAACCTCCGTGAGCGTCGTGGCCTGGAGAAGAAGGTCAGCGGCCTCACGGGTCTGTGGAACCTGCTGCCGCTGATCGGCTCCATCGTCTGGTTCGTGAAGACCAACGGCGCGATCAACGACTACTGGCGCTCGCAGGGCGCCCAGGGCTGACCGGCCCAGCGCTGAGAGTGCGACGAGGCCCGCTCCCTTCCGGGGGGCGGGCCTCGCCTTGTGTGGGGCGTACTCAGCCGATGTGCTCGCCCATCCACGCCTCGACGGCGTCGGCGGTGCGAGGCAGCGTCGCGGAGAGGTTGGTCGAGCCCTCCGGGGTGACCACGATGTCGTCCTCGATCCGGATGCCGATCCCGCGCAGCTCCTCGGGCACCAGCAGGTCGTCGGCCTGGAAGTAGAGCCCGGGCTCGACGGTCAGCACCATGCCCGCGCGCAGGTCGCCGCGGGTGTAGGCCTCCGGGGCCGCCGCGCCACAGTCGTGCACGTCCATGCCGAGCATGTGGCTGGTGCCGTGCAGGGTCCACCGCGAGTAGACCTTCGACTCCGGGTCGAGTGCCTCCTCGACCGAGACCGGCAGCAGGCCGAGGTCGCCCAGGCCGTGCGCCAGCACCTCCATCGCTGCGTGGTGCGCGGCCAGGAACGGGACGCCGGGGCGGACCGCGGCGATGCCGGCCTCCTGGGCGTCGTAGACCAGGGTGTAGAGGTCGCGCTGCAGCGGGGAGAAGGTGCCGTTGACCGGCAGCGTGCGGGTCACGTCCGCGGTGTAGAGGTTGTGGCCCTCGACGCCCATGTCGAGCAGCACCAGCTCACCCGCGGTGATCGGCCCGTTGTTGTCGATCCAGTGCAGCGTGGTGGCGTGGGAGCCGCCGCCGACGATGGAGTCGTAGCCGATGTCGTTGCCCATCGCCCGGGCCCGGCGGAAGAAGGTGCCCTCGATCCAGCGCTCGCCGTACTTCAGCACGTTGGCCCAGTCGCGGACCGAGTCCTCGAAGCCGAGGGTCGTCGCGTCGCACGCCGCGGCCAGCTCGTCGATCTCCCACGGGTCCTTGATCAGCCGCTGCTCGGAGGCGACCCGGGCCAGCTCGGCGTCGCGGGCGCTGTCGGGGTTGACGGAGTGGTCGATGCGCGAGTCGACGCCGCGCAGGACCCGGGTCTTCACCAGGCCGCCGAGCGCATCGCCGAGAGCGTCGATGTGGCGGCACTCGATGCCCAGTGACGTCGACAGCTCCAGCAGCGAGGGACGCTCGCCGGCCCACAGCGCGCCGTACTGGCGGTCGCGGAAGAACTCGTCGGTGTCCCGGCTCGAGCGGGGGCGCGCGTAGAGCACCGCCTCGCCACTCGGCTCGATCACCAGGACGGCGTCGGAGGTCTGGTTGCCGGAGTAGTAGGTGTGCGCGGTGTCCGGACGGAACCGGTAGTCGGTGTCGTTGGAGCGCACCTTGTAGCCACCGGCCGGCAGCACCAGCCGCTCACCGGGGAAGCTGTCGGCCAGCCGGCGTCGGCGCGCCGCGGTCTGGGCTGCGATCGGCAGGGCGGGAAGGGGCTCGTCGTGGTCCGCCCAGCCCTGGCGCATGAACGCCGACCACGCCTCCGGCACTGCTTGGTCGTGTGACTCGGTGCGGGGCGTGGCGGAGGATTCGGTCCGACTGCTCTGCTGCTCGCTCATCGTTCCACCATACGCCCGGGGTTCGGAGCCCGTTACGCTTCGCCCCATGGGTTCGCGTCGCCTCGAAAGCACCGTGTTCACGGTCGTGGTCTCGGTGATCACCGCGCTGGCCGCCGTGGCGATCGCGATCGTGCTGGCCCTGTCGGGCGAGCCGAGCACGCTGGTCCTGGCCGCGCTGCTGGCCTTCGTCCCGGTCGGGCCGTTGCTGGCCTGCTACCTGTGGCTCGACCGCTATGAGCCCGAGCCGCGCTCGCTGCTCGCCGGAGCCCTGGCCTGGGGCGCCTTCGTGGCCACCTTCGCCGCGATCGTGGTCCAGGGGATCGGCGGCTTCGTGGTCGGCTGGACCGACGAGTTCTCGCTGGTGGTGGTGGCACCGGTGGTCGAGGAGGCCACCAAGGGCTTCTTCCTCCTGATGCTGCTGTGGTGGCGGCGCGGAGAGTTCGACGGCGTCCTCGACGGCCTGGTCTATGCCGGCATGGTGGGCATCGGCTTCGCCTACACCGAGAACATCCTCTATCTGGCGGCCGCCTACGCCGGCACCGACGGGGAGAACCCCGGCGGGCTGGCCGAGGTCGGTGTCCTCTTCGTGCTGCGCTGCGTGATCAGCCCGTTCGCACACCCGCTCTTCACCGCCTTCACGGGCATCGGCCTCGGGCTGGCGGTGGCCAGCCGGTCTCGGTGGGTGCGTGCGCTGGCACCGATCGCCGGCTACCTGCTGGCGGTGGCCATGCACGCCGCCTGGAACGGCTCGACCCTGCTCGGGGAGGGGGCAGGCTTCCTGCTGGTCTACCCGCTGATGATGGTGCCCGCCTTCGGCCTGATGATCGGCCTGGCGATCTGGGTCCGCTCGCGCGAGCGGAGCCTGCTCGGGGTGGCGCTCAGTGACGCCGCCCGGCGCGGGCTGATCCCGGCTGCGGACATCCAGCACGTCGTCGACCTGCCCTCGCGGCGCCGTGCCCGGGCCTTCGCGCGCACCCACGGCGGAGCCGAGGGCCTGGCCCAGATGAGGGACTATCAACAGGCCGCCGTGGAGCTGGGATACCTTCACCATCGGGTGTTGCGTGGCACGGCACCCCCGAACCACCTAGCCACGGGGCAGGTCTTCGTCGATCGGATGTTCGCAGCCCGATCCCGGATCGCCTTCCCTGCCACGCCCTCAGGAGGGGCCCACCGATGACCGAGTCGAACCGGATGCTCACCGCGCTGATCCAGCTGCGCAGTGCGCTGCAAGAGGTTCCGCTGCCGCTTGACCTCCCGGACGCCGATGCCCAGCGCACGGCCCGGACCGAGATGATCGACCAGCTCGAGGACTACATGATCCCGAGACTGACCACGATCGACGCGCCGCTGCTGGCGGTGGTCGGCGGCTCCACCGGCGCCGGCAAGTCCACCCTGGTCAACTCGATGGTCGGCCAGCAGGTCACCCAGGCCGGCCTGCTCCGGCCCACCACCATGTCGCCGGTGCTGGTGCACCACCCCGACGACGGGCACTGGTTCGGCCAGGACCGGATCCTGCCCGACTTCACCCGGACCACCAAGGCCACCAACGCGCCCTACACGATCCAGCTGGTGCCTTCGGCCAACGTGCCGCGGGGCCTGGCGATCGTGGACGCCCCCGACGTCGACTCGGTCGAGGAGCGCAACCGCAACCTGTCGGCCCAGCTGTTGGCCGCCGCCGACCTGTGGCTCTTCGTCACCTCCGCTGCGCGCTATGCCGACCAGGTGCCGTGGGAGTTCCTCAAGCAGGCGGCCGACCGCAATGCCGCGGTCGCCGTGGTGCTGGACCGGACCCCGGCCGAGGCCGTCGAGACGGTGGCCACCCACCTGGCCCGGATGATGGCCAGCCGCGGCCTCAAGGACTCCCCGCTCTTCATCGTGCACGAGGGGCCGATCGGTGAGAGCGGCCTGCTGCCGCCCGCCAACGTGGCCGACATCCGTGGCTGGCTGCAGTCGCTGGCGGCCGACAGCGAGGCGCGCGCGGCCGTCGTCCGGCAGACCTTGAACGGCGCCATCCGCAGCGTCTCCGAGCGCGCCTATGCGGTGGCCAACGCCGCGCAGGAGCAGGAGAGCTCGGTCACCGCCCTGCGCGAGGAGGTCGAGAGCGCCTACGCCGCCGCCACCGCGGCGGTCCATGAGTCCACCGCCGACGGCACGCTGCTGCGCGGCGAGGTGCTGGCCCGCTGGCAGGAGTTCGTCGGCACCGGTGAGCTGCTGCGCTCGCTGGAGGCCCAGGTCGGCCGGATCCGGGACCGGCTGGTCAACGCGGTCAAGGGCAAGCCGCAGCAGGCGCAGCGGGTGCAGGTCGCCGTCGAGGCGGGCCTGGAGACGCTGCTGGTCGAGCATGCCGAGCACGCCGCGGAGCAGGCGGCCGCATCGTGGCGCTCGACGGCGCAGGGCAAGGCGCTGCTGGCGGCCGACGACGTCGACCTGACCCGTGCCTCGCGGGAGTTCCGGCGCAAGGCCGAGCAGGCCGTGCGCGAGTGGCAGCAGGGCGTCTTCGAGATGGTGCGCACCGAGGGCGCCGACAAGCGCGGCACCGCCCGCTTCCTGGCGTTCGGGGTCAACGGTCTCGGCGTCAGCCTGATGGTGGTGGCGTTCGCGCACACCGGCGGTCTGGCCGGTGCCGAGGCCGGCATCGCCGGCGGCAGCGCGGTGCTCGGCCAGAAGCTGCTGGAGGCGGTCTTTGGCGACCAGGCCGTGCGGTCGCTGACCCAGCGCGCGCGGGACGACCTGGAGCGCCGCGTCGGCGAGCTGCTGGACGTGGAGAAGGCGCGCTACCTCACCCGCGTCGACGCATTGGGCGTGGCTGCGGGCGGCCCGGAGCGGGTCCGCAGTGCCGCGCGCCGGGTCACCGACGAGCGCTTTGCCCACCAGCAGCGGCACGGTGGCGGGCACTCGGCCTAGAGTTAGCCCTAGCCAACCCACACAGCACCACCCCAAAGGGAGAAGATGACGTCCGTTCTCGACGGGTCCCAGAGCCTGTCCACGTTGGGTGCCGAGCTCGGCCCGCGGGTCTCGGGGTTGGAAAACGCGGTCGCCCATGCCCGGGGGCGGCTCGACGACGTCCTGATCGACTCCGCCGAGGAGATGATCGCCCGTACCCGTGCCCGGCTGCGCCTCTCCGCCGAGCACACGGTGATCGCCATCGCCGGCGCCACCGGATCGGGCAAGTCCTCGACGTTCAACGCGATCACGGGCCTGGAGCTCTCCGCGGTCGGCGTCCGCCGCCCGACCACCTCCTGGGCGACGGCCTGCGTGTGGGGCCACGAGGGAGCCACCGAGTTGCTGGAGTTCCTGGGCATCGCGGCTCGCCACCAGACCACCCGTGACTCGATGCTCGACACCGGGCGCGAGGACCGTCGCTTCCACGGCACGGTGCTGCTCGACCTGCCCGACCACGACTCCACCGAGCTGTCGCACCACCTCGAGGTGGACCGGTTGGTGAAGCTGGCCGACGTGCTGGTCTGGATCGTGGACCCGCAGAAGTACGCCGACGCCGCGTTGCACGACCGCTACCTGCGCAAGCTGGCGCGGCACAGCGACGTGATGGTGATCGCGCTCAACCACATCGACACCGTGCCGCCCGAGCAGCGCGACGCGATGGTCGCCGACCTGCGCCGGCTGATGGACGGCGACGGCCTGGCCGACGTCCCGGTGCTGGCGATCAGTGCCCGCTACGGCCAGGGGATGGACGAGCTGAAGGACGAGCTCGCCGGCCGGGTCGCCTCCAAGAAGGCAACCCGGACCCGGTTGGAGGCCGACATCCGTGCCGCCGCCGGCGCCCTGGCTGCCGAGTCCGGCACGGGGCGTCCGCAGGCGCCGCCGCGCGAGCGGCTCGACGA